>DASYEU010000001.1:0-45987 GCA_036498865.1 Acidobacteriaceae bacterium
TAAGTCGGCGGAGCACCCGGGGTACCGACCTGGATCAGGCCGTTCGCATCCGTTCCCGAAGCGCCTGGACGCCATACCGACCAAGGCCCGGTCGTGGAAATGTCCCCGAAGAAGTCGTACCGCACTCCATAGTTGAGGACCAATCTTGGTACCAGCTTGTACTGGTCCTGAAGGAAGAAGTCCATGTCGGTCCGGTAAAGATCGCGGCGCAGAACGCCATTCGTGAACGATGCGGAGTTGAAGTTGCCGGTGAGATAGTCCGCAAGCGCAAGGACCTCAGTGTGGGAGCCGATGATGGCCAGATCATTGACGCCACCGCAAGCCGCCGGAAGCGGCGTCGTTGTTCCGCAGACCTGCGCCTTCGTGGTCGATTCGGACCACGCAGTTGCACCGGCCGGCTTAACAAAACTGGGAGACCCTGACGAGTATCCTGTAAACGCGAAGTTTCCCCGGGTGCCGGCCTGGTACTGCAGGTCGATATAGCTACGGCGGAATTCGCCTCCGAAGCGGATCTGGTGGTTGCCGTGGATCCAAGTTGCTGAGTCGGTGATGTGGCCAGTGTAATCCTTGCGTCCTAGAGGCTGAGTCGCACCCGTACCATCAAAGCCGCTCAGGGTGATGGTCGGAGCGCCGAAGAGCGAGGGATTGGTAACGCCGGTGTTCAGGCCGAGAGCCGGCATGTTGAAGCTGTGGTTCAAGTCGTTGAAGGTCTGATTGAAGATGCCGGTCGCGATCAGCAATTGGTTGGAGAGGTGGTCCGTTGGCGCCCAGTTGTGCGATAGCGAGAAACTCTGGGTGATGTCCGGAGCGACCTGGAAGTACGGGTACGTCGGTCCACCCGGCTCGGCCTGGCGGCCCGTCCCGATGAACGCCTGGAGACGGACGGTCTGCTTCGGCGAAAGAATGTAGTTCAGGTTGCCGACGACGTTGTCGCTGTACCCATGCCGCTCGTGGGTTTCGACGTAGTTACTGAGATTCGCTCCAAGCGAAGCGGCATTTCCTCCCGGCCACAGCGCGCTGAGCAGAGTCGTGGAGAGCGGATTCACCGAAGAGACGCCATGACGCGCCAGCAGTTGCGTGGCTTCAGCGACGTAAGCAGCACCTGGTTCAGTGTCCGCCGAGCTGGAGAGCTGGATGTTGTAAACCTGACGCTCGTAGTTGGTGTAGAAGAACAGCTTGTCCTTCAGGACGGGGCCACCGAGCGATCCGCCAAACTGCTGGTTGCGCACTTTCTGCTTGCGGGCACTGGCAAGCGAGAAGAAGTCGCGCGCCGCGAAGAACTCGCTGCGGCCATAAAAGTAACCCGTGCCGTGGAATCTGTTGGTGCCGGTCTTGAGGCCCAAAGAGACAAGGCCGCCAGAGCTGTGCCCCTCTTCCGCACTGCCCGAAGACTGGACAGAGAACTGGTCGATAGCTTCGATGGGAAGAGTTACACCTGCGATGGAACCAACGCCTCCCTGGTTTGCAGCGGTGCCGCCCTGCCAGATGTCGTTATTGTCCGCACCGTCGATCTGGTAGTTGAGCTGGTTGCTGCGGGCACCGTTGAGCGAGCCCGAGGAGTTCATGCCCGGGGTCAGTTGCAGGAGCTGCGTGAAGCTGCGTCCGTTTAGAGGGATTTCCGATACACCCTTCTGGCCGATTACGGCATTGTTTGCCGAAGACTGGGTCTGAATCTCTGAAGTTGTATCGGTTGACACATCGACAGTCTCTTGCGTTCCGGATATCGACAACTTTGCATTGACCGGAGTGACTGCGCCAGGGTTTACAGAGATGTTCTGCAGAGTCGCCTTCGCGAAACCCGGCATAGTAATCGCCAGAGAGTATGTTCCGAGCTGCAGATCTTGAAATACATAGCCGCCATCAGATGTGGTCACTGTCTCGCGGGTGGCCCCGGTTGCGGTACTGATCAGCACTACCTTGGCGTTGGCAATCGTAGCGCCTTGCGGATCAACTACCGTTCCGCCAATACCACCGCGGTACGTCTGGGCAGTAAGATGCAGTGGAACCAACAAGATCAGCATCGTGATCGTTATGCCTCTAACCCAATGGGCGACACGCATAATATTTGCTCCTTTGTTAGATAAAGCGACCGATGCTCTCGCCTGGGGTAGACGAATGCGGAGTCTCAGCATGGTGCCGAAACTGAAGAACGTTGGCTTTTACAATTCGGTTCGAACGAAACAACAAGATCCGCAGCAGTTACGAGCGCAACTGGACTTGCAAGGATGAAGCCTTGCTTAGTATTAGAACTATGTCGTCGTGGTTGATTATTAACGTAACTAGATCACGAACAAATGTCAACCTAAAAAGACACCGGCCCGCGTGGACACTCTGGCCGATACGGGAACGCAATTGTGATTTGGTGCGCCTAAGGCACTTGCCTTGAAATGGATCGTCTGCGGGCGCGCGCACGGGTTCAGGCGATGACGGAGAATGGAGACGGTGAACCTCAGACTTCACTCTCTGTCATCGGGTTAGAGTTGCCTTTTACTCGTGGCTCTTCGCATTCGGATCAGGGGCTGGGGTTGGGATGCGTGGGAGCATGTTGCTGCGAGTGGCTGAGTTGTAAGCAAACCATGCTTCGATCATGGCCCCCTGCATCACATCGTCTTTCTGTACGCGGTCATAGGTGTCCGCGTTGGAGTGGTGGGTACGGGTGCCATACTCCAACCCATCCTGCTGGAAGCCTATGCCGTTTAAGCCGATCCACGAGAATGCAGTCGAATCCGTGCCACCGGGATTCGCAGTGGGCCTGAACTGATCTCCGCCACTGACTGCAACGATGTGCTGGTCCTTGATGGGCTCAATCCAGGACTTGAAGATGGCTGCCATCTCCGGACTGCCGCCTGCCGACACACCACGGAAACGGCCGGAGCCGCCGTCGTCATTGAAGTAGACATCAAGTTTGTCGTACTCGGGCGTCTTCACCATGGTGGTGCGCTGAGCAAAGTGCTGCTGAACATAAGCGGTTGATCCGTAGACGCCTTCCTCCTCGCCGCCCCACAAGGCAACCCGTACTGTGCGTGCCATGGGCTTGTGGAGCGTAGCGAGAATACGCAGCGCCTCCATAGCCACCGATGCGCCAGTGCCATTGTCAGTGGCGCCGGTGCCCCCCTGCCAGCTATCGAAATGGCCGCCAAGCATGACGACTTCGTCCGGCTTGGTGGTACCCGGAATCTCGCCGATCACATTGAATGCGTTCTGGTCATTCTTCTGATAATCGACAGCGATGTCGAAGGTCAGCTTCGGCGTGATGCCATGTTGCACCAGGCGAACGAGGCGGTTGTACTGCTCTGCCCCAATGGCGACGATCGGAGGCGGAATCGGATCCTTAGGATTCTCCGATCCACCGTACGTGGAAAAGATCGTACCCCCATCTCCGTTGTAACCCGGCGTTATAGAGATCGCGACACCCTCTTCCTTCAGGAACGCATTGACCTCGTTACGCAGGACTCCGTTCTTAGCATTGGCCAAGGCAAGCGACGTTGGAGTGTAATCCCATGTTCCTTCACCGGGGCGACCACGTCCACTGGGGTCGCGATCGGCTGCACTGCCGCGGCCCTCGGCGCCTCCGGCACCCGGCGCACCGCCTGCTGCTCCGCGGCCGCCGAAACCGCCTCCGCGTGCGCCTCCGCGTGCGAGAATCTCCTCATCCGTTGGGGAAGGCTGCGCGTCTGCCCGTGTGTGGAGTGTCAGAGGAGCCGGGTCGAACATCAACAGCGCTTTACCCTTCAGTTTGCCATGGTATTTGGCGAAATCTGCCTTCGAGTGGATGGGCGCCCACACCGGCTCGACCGTGATCGGACCGTTCGTGCCAGGCGTCCATGCCAGCGGGAAACCTGTGAACGCGGCATAGACCGGAGTCTCCATTGCTGCGTAGAAATGCTTGATCTGCCACCCGTAGCCGAAGGGCCACTTTTCCAGGTGAACGTTCTTCAGTCCCCACTCTTTCATCTGCTTCATCGCCCACTCGGCAGCGAGCTTGTGATTGGCGCTATTCGTGACGCGTGGGCCATACACATCGGACATCCAGAACAGATTTTCCATCACCTGCGAGTGCTGTAGGGCCTCGTTCTTGATTTGGGCCAGCGCATCCAGATCAACTTTGTCCCCTCCTGTCTCCTGCGCGGTTGCGGATAACATGATAAACAACGCCGTGAACGTCACGGCAGCCTGCTTGAAGCGGTGCAGATTCATGTGGATTCTCGCTTTCGAAGTAATCTGAGTGTGAGGACGACAGGGATGTTGGAGAGACAGCTTGCGAGTCAGCGGCGCGACGACAAGCGCCCGGACACATGTAACTTTCTTTTGCACTAACTGAATCCGCGTTTACGGCAAGAAGGCGTAGCCACGTTTGCAGCGACAGGTCAAACTTCCGATAGACGGCCAAATCGCCAATCTCCGAATCGACGCTCTCAAGGTAACTTGAACGTATTGTTCGCACGGTCATCGTCGGGCAGTACATGGTCCGGATCGACTGTCGCCGCGACCGCTGTCTTGCCACTGTGGAACGTAAAGATTGCTGTCCCCTTAGATAGCCATGCCTCCACCGGAATCTGGATCCGCTCCTTGGAGCCGTCGGAATAGGTGACCTCCAGAGCGGCGGGCAAGACAAGCTGCCTCCGGTTTGAAACCGTGACGGTGAGCCCGTTCTTCGCATCTCCGCCGATGTAGCTGGCAGCATCCACCGAGAGGTCAAGTGGCCAGTGGTTCATATACCAGCCGCGCCAGAAGTAACTCAGGTCCTCGCCGCCCTCGCTCTCCATCGTGCGGAAGAAGTCAGACGGGCTGGGGTGCTTGAATGCCCAATCGTGGATGTACTTACGGAAGGCCTCATCGAAGCGTTCCGGGCCTAGAATCTGCTCACGCAGCAGCGTATTGCCGTAAGCTCCCTTGAAGTAGCTGACTGGATGCGTCAATGCCCCACCATAGGCATCGGCGCGACTCAGCAACACTGCGGCCTCTGGATTGTCGATCACCTTCAAGATCGTATCCGGCGGCTCGCCCCCGGCCGAGTATTCGCCATCGCGCTTCGGGCCGAACTTGCCGTTCTCAAAGACATCGGAGACAGCAATGTCGATGAAGGTATTGAAGCCCTCGTCCATGAAAGCGTTGCGGCGCTCGTTGGATCCCACGATCATCGGGAACCAGCTATGACCAAACTCGTGAACGGTCAACCCGAAGAAGCCTGGCATCCTGGAATTGACGCCGTCGAAAACCGCGCCCGGGTACTCCATGCCACTTGAAAAGCCTCCGATGCTGAAGGCGACGGGCCACGGAAATTCATACCAGCGTTTCGAGAAATACTCGATCGCGAATTTGGTGATCTCGGTGGAGCGGTCCCAATGATCCGGGCCGACGCTCTCCGGAGGATAGACGCTCTCAGCCAACGCCTTCTTCCCGGAGGGGAGATTAATGCGTGCCGCATCCCATACGAACGCCGCCGAGGTGCTCCACACTACATCGCGCGTGTGGTCCATGTGATAGTGCCAGATCTTGGTGCCGGAAGCCGACGGATGCGCCAGCGCGTCCTGTACCTCGGCCAGCGTGCGGATGTAAACCGTCTTGTCGCTGTTGCGCGCCTGCTCGATACGCGAGATCTCGGTTGGGGTCAGTACCTCTTTCGAGTTGACCAGTTCTCCCGTGCCGGCCACGATGTAGCTGGAAGGGACCGTGACGTAGTACTCGAAGTGGCCGTACTCGAGATAGAACTCTGAGCCAATGAATGGCTCGGTATCCCAGCCGCGCAAGTCGTCATAAACGCACATGCGCGGATACCACTGCGCAATGTCGTAAATGTCCGCGCCGCTCTGCGTCGTACCCCATGACGTGCGTCCACCCCAGGTCCCCGGAATGGTGTAGTGGTATTTGATGTGAACGCGCATCGCCGCGTGCGGCTTCAGCGGCGATGCCAGGCGGATCTGCATCCGGGTATCGCTGACGACGTAATCGGCCTTCAGCGTTGGCGTCGTACCAACCGAGCCCGCCTGCAGCGCAACCGAATCCAGTTCGAACCCATCTGTATAGTTCTCGGCCCGGCCCCCCGAACCAGCGACACCCGGGGCATTCGCACCTCCTGCAGCACCACCGCCTCGCCCTCCGCGTCCACCGCGCCCGGTTGCCGCTGCACCACCAGGAGCACCCGCTGCGCCGGGACCGCCAGCAGGCGCACCGCCACCGCGCCCGCTAGAACCTCCCGGAGCGGTACCAAGCGTGTGAGAACGAGAGTCTTTGCGATAGGAATTCTGCTCGAGATAAATCCACAAACTCGTCAACGTGTCCGGCGAGTTATTGGTGTAGGTAATGACCTCGTCGTTCGTCAGTACCTTCTTTTTCGGATCAAGTCCCGCATGCATCACGTAATCGGCTTCGTTCTGCCAGTACTGAGGCCCCGGAGCACCCGAGCCCGACCGATAGGCATTCACCGGGTCCGGCAGCACCAGCGGCGCAAACGTCACGCGCGGGTCATACGTAGACGCTAAAGGGCCGGTTGACGCCGAAGCACCTGCACCCGACTGCGCCACCGCAAGCACCGAGCCCGCAACTACGCTAATAACAAGAGAATAGACACATATCAACTTCACGCAGATCACCTCGAGGATCGTACGGGAATACCGCAGTTCACGGGGCAAAGAGAATGTAACAGATGTTGGCACAGTCTAACACAGGCTAAGGCAACCTCTCGAACTAGGCCACACTCGACCACGGCGACGGGCTGCTCCGAATCCGCGTCCATACCGACGCCTACGTCGCTGCGCAGTCTGCAACGAATCAGATCACGTTGGGAGACTGTCTCCTCAGTTCCACCAAGTCGTCGGATTCGACGCCGAGTTCGTGGGCGCCTCACGCATATCCCATCACAAGAGGTTATTGCTCGGGTGTAGATTGTTGTCTCATGGGCTGTAGTTCTCGTCATCCACACAGGCCTGTTGTCCGCATATATCACTTCGACGGCAATGCAATAAAGTCCAAGATGGAACGATCCCATCGGGATGGCGCCACGGCCAAATTCCAGGTGTCTAGTGGTGGGTTTCCGGCCGCCTGAGTAGTTGGACAATCTCTCGCTCATTCCATCTTTGGGGCGCGCGATTGTCAGCTCTACTTCGAGGCTTTGCGTACGTTGAGAAGGATCGCCTGAACCTGAGGGTCGGCTCGAATGATTGCGCTGCGTATCGAAGTCGCATGAGTATCTTGAGCAGCAGGGAATTCACAGCAAGAAGAGGCTCAGCAAGACTGGCAATGCCTCTGTGGGTTAAAGTCTTCTCCCGCGGAGCGCTTTAACTCATGCTGCAAAACCGGGTCTATCTGGGCGAAATCACGCACAAAGGTGAATCGTATCCCGGCCAGCAGCCATGGATCATTGAACAGAGACTCTGGGAGAAGGTTCAGGAACAACTCAAGTCGAACATTCAGAGTGAGCGGAAACGGATTCGATCCGC
Source organism: Acidobacteriaceae bacterium (assembly GCA_036498865.1). Classification (GTDB taxonomy): domain Bacteria; phylum Acidobacteriota; class Terriglobia; order Terriglobales; family Acidobacteriaceae; genus Edaphobacter. The sequence goes on from DASYEU010000001.1 coordinate 7,440, forward strand.
CGAGCAAGGCCCCCTTCTCGGGCTGATCTATGATGCCGATGGAACTCTCTTCAACCCGACCCATGCCAACAAGAATGGCAGCGGCACCGCTACTATGTATCGCAAACCGTCCTCAAGATGGGTAAAAGAGTCAAAACCGGAACGCCACAGAGGCTCCCGGCTAGGGAGACTGAAGGCCTGGTTGTGGGCTACGTGCGAAAGCTGCTCGAATTGATCACCAGATCATCCGGTGACGCTTCTACCCGCTCCAGCGTCAAATGGACCAACGCCAGCGGTCTTCCGTCCCGCCGCCCACGGCCAACGCGGTAGGCAAATGTCCCTGTAACGGGCTTACTGGCACCTGATCTCTCCGCGGTTACTGGGATCCGAAGTGCAGTCCTCAGGCGGATTGCTCCCCGAATCGTGCAATAATCCATCACATCCATGGGCGCTGAACGCTATCGGTTCGGGCTGCTCGAGTTCGATGCCGCAACCAGAGAGTTGCGGCGGGAGGGAATGCTCGTACGTCTGCAGTCGCAACCGGCCCAGGTGCTCACGGTCCTCGTCACACGCGCTGGACAAGTAGTTTCGCGGGAAGAACTGTACGAAGCAGTGTGGGAGGCAGAAACATTCGTCGATTTCGAACGTGGCCTCAACTTTTGCATCGCTCAGATCCGTTCGGCCATGGGCGATGACTCGACGACTCCTGTCTACATCCGCACCATCCCTCGCCGCGGCTACCAGTTCATCGCACCTGTCGAGCGCCTCACGGAGTTGGGGCAATCTAATTTGGTCCCGGCGATGCGGATGTCTCACACCAGGAAGATTGCTGTCGTGGGTGCCTTGCGCCTCCTCCTGGTGGTCGCTCTGGGCGCCTTTGGAGCGGATGTGACGGAACAGGTTGAGGTAACTGTGGATCACGGGCAGATGCTCTGGACCCGCAAAGGCAAGGTTGGCCGTCCCATCTACCACGTGGGAGGCCAGGTCTTCTATCCGGCGGGAGCTCCCGCAGTCCACATTCGGTTCGCGGAAGAGAGTAAATCCATGCGCATGACCGTGTACGACCCTGAGTTGGTACTGATGGCACTGCGAAAATGAAGGGTAATATCGATTCGGGGGAAAACGGGCATCTCGGAAAAGTGACCACCTCGCACGTCCCCACAACAACTCATCATTTGAACAATCTGGCAAGAGTACCTCAACTCTATCGAGCAGCGCCAAACCCTCGACGGCCGATCCGAAGTACCCATGTGGCAGCCCGTGTTGTTTAGTTATTTCTTTTTGTGGCGACTCGCCACTGCACCTCGAGTGACATCATGGCTCACTCAAGGACAGCATAATGGGAAGATCACTGTGAAGGTGGTTCCTTCGCCCGAGTTACTTGTCACGGAGATATCCGCATGGTGGATGTTGGCGATCCATTTTGCAATGGATAGGCCTAGGCCGTTGCCTTCAACTTGGCTTCGCGATGGGTCCGCTCGGTAGAAGCGATCAAAGATGTAAGGCAGATCCGAAGGCGCAATTCCCACGCCGGTGTCCCTTACGCAGATGGTAGCGTTGTCTGCATTTGCTACGAGAGAGACCTCAATTTGCCCGGGTGCGTCCGTGTATTTGAGCGAGTTGTCCAGCAGTATCCAGAGAAGCCTTCGGATGCTTGCAAAGTCCCCCAGTACTCGTTCGATAGGCTGCTGAGGGTAGGACACGTTCATCATCAGACTCTTCTCTGCAGCTAACCTCTGCGCCAGTCCGCAAGTCTCTTCGACGACGTCAACCAGGTTGAGCGGGACGAGCGGCCGATCGACCGGCTCGGCATCCGAACGGGCAAGCGTCAGCATTTGCTCCAGCAGACGCGCAGCCTTTTCCGACTCATCAACAATATCTTGAAAGGCGATGCGGCTCTCTGAATCGAGCCGGGGATTGCGGAGTGCGACCTCGGCTACCGTCCGCGTGAACGACAGCGGTCCGCGAAGCTCGTGCGATGCGTCTGCGGTAAATTGTTTCAGTCGTTTCACCGCTGCTTCCAGCCGTTCCAACATCTCGTTGTACGTCACGGCCAACCGTTGCAGTTCGTCTCCTGTTTCGGCCACTGGGATTCTCTCTGACAGACTTCGTATACCTATAGATCTGGCGCTCGCCGTGACGGTGTCTACCGGGCGCAAAGCTCGCCGGCTGATCCAATACCCGCCCGCCGACGAAATAAGTAAGAGGATAGGCAGCGAGGCGAGCAAACCTCTCCAGAAGTTGTGGAGGATCATCAGATTTGCGCCTTCCGGAGCGGCTGCGAGGAGGACTAACTGTTGTCCCCTTAGCGAAAACGGTCGCACGATGACCCAGTACGACTGGCCGCCGGAATTCAGGTGCAAGAACTGTTCCGTCTGCGCGCCCACACACTGTGGCCACGCGAACGATGCGGCCGCCGGGGATGGGGAAGGAAAAAGCCGCTCACCATCGGGGCGCATCACTTCCGAGAGGCCGTTACCGGTAGCGTGGGCAAAGTCCTTGAAGTCCTGATAGCGGTCAGATTCGGATTGATCGGAGTCATCGCGCAGCAACCCTTGCAGACGATCAAGGCGGCGGGCAAGCGTTTGATAGCGTTCTCCGGTCAGCGTCCGCTTGAGGTTGAACCACATGGCCGCGCCGAATAGTAGACAGCCGAGAAAGAAGATACAACCGAACCACATCGTAAGGCGCAACGAAATCGAAACATGCCGATGGCTCAACATGCAGCGGACCGCAGCGAGTATCCAACGCCGCGGACCGTGTGGAGAAGCTCAGCCTCACCGGCATGGGTGATCTTTGCCCGTAGTGCGCGGATGAAGAAGTAGAGGCTGTCGGAACTAACGTCGCTTTCCCCATGCCACCCCTCGTCGATAAGTACGCCATGGGAGACCACCATATTGGCACGTCGCATCAGTATCTCCAGAAGAGCACATTCGGTGCGAGTGAGCACCTCGATGCGATCTCCGCGTTGCAATTCGTAGCGGTGCGGCCTCAGAGTCAGATCGCAGAAGTTCACTTCTTGCGGCAACTGAATGGGAAGCCGTCGTTCCGCCGCCCGCACCTTAGCCAGGAGAACGTCGAGGGGAAAGGGCTTGGTCAGATAGTCGTCCGCTCCGGCGTCTAGGCCATGGACAACGTCCTCCATCGAATCGCGCGCCGAAGCAATAATTGTCTGGGTGTGGAGGCGATCCTCCCGCATCTTGCGGATGACGCTGAAGCCGTCCTTGCGGGGAAGCATCACGTCGAGAAGCAGCAGGTCAAACTGATTGGTCATGCCCAGGCGTAGACCCTGTTCGCCGTCGTAGGCCAGCGTGACGTCGTGACCTTCGCTCTCCAGCGCACGCCCCAGATGCCCCGCGAGGCTCTTCTTGTCTTCCACGATCAGGATGCGCATATCCACGAGCCTAGGCGCCTAGCGTGAATTTCGTGTGAATACCATGACCAGAACCGTCTTCCCTCGGTTTCCGCTCAGATGCCGCTGCCATATTGTCCCTACGTCTGCGATTTGCAGCAATCCACTTTCGAGAGAGTCTCTATGTCAAGTACCAGCGCAAGCGCACGAGCAGCAATTATTTGGTTACTGCTGATCACCTGGTCCTCATGGGCTGTAGCGCAATCGGGCAATGGAAGCATCTCCGGATCGGTAACCGACAGCTCAGGAGCCTCTCTCTCCGGTGCAGAGGTCAGGCTTTCCCCCGCGAACATAGTTGCGGCCACCACCAGTCAAGGCACGTTTACGCTCCCCAATGTGCCTGCCGGTAAGTATTCCCTTACCGTGTCGTACATCGGCTTCGCTCCTCTCACGCGGGAAGTTGAAGTGAGCGCTGGCGATGCCGCACAAGTCAAGCTGCAACTGAAGGTTGTCGGTCGAGATGAGGAGATCCTTGTTTCGGCCGAACGGCCTCGCGGCGAAGCTGAAGCCATCAATGAGACCCGCACCGCGGACAATCTTTTGCAAGTGCTGCCCGCTGAGGTTATTACCAGCCTGCCCAACGCGAATGTCGCCGATGCGATTGGCCGGCTCCCGTCAGTGTCGCTCTACCGGATCGAAGGCGAGGGTGTTTACATCCAAGTTCGCGGTACCGAGCCCCGCCTCACCAACGTCACGGTCGACGGCATCACGATACCAGCTCCTGAACCTACTGTGCGCCAAGTGCGTCTCGATGTGATCCCTTCCGGAATGGTGGATGCGGTCGAGCTGAATAAGACTCTTTCCGCAAGTCAGGATGCGAACGGCATCGGCGGTTCAGCTAACCTGCGCACCAAGGAGGCGGGCGATCAGCCCACCATCAGTCTCTATAGCGACGGCGGGTATACCAACATTCTCAACGGCCGCGCCAATTATGATTTTGGTGGCACCCTGGGCAAGCGGTTCGGCCCGAGCAAAAAGTTTGGCGTTCTGGGTAACGTGGCCTACGATTACCAGGGCCGCGGTATCGATAACTTTCAGCCGGCGCTAGATCCACGCTCCACTTTTGCTCAACCCTTTTACGACAACAACACCATTCGGGAGTATCGCTATTACCGCTATCGCTATGGATTCGATGGAAGCGCCGACTACCGCTTCAACAATAACAACGGCGTGTACGCCCGAGGCTTCTATACCGATCTAAAAGACTGGGGCGACAAGTGGTACTATTCGCCGATCTCGACGGCGATCAGTTCGACAGGCGCGCTGCCGGGCTCAACCGCCGCGTCGCCCAGTCCAAAGTTTTACACGTCCAGCAAGCGCCCCAACGCATCGGTCGGTACTATCATCCTTGGCGGACGCAGCGTTCAGCCAAATTCCCTGATTACCTACCAGGTTTCAGCCTCGCGCTCCTATGAGGTCGACTCGGCCGGCAACCCCAAGGCCGATTTCTCATGGATCGGTCCGTCCGTCCAATGCAACTACGTGCCTAGTGCGCAAACAGACCTCTACCATCCTCACTTCGGAAGCTGCGATACGAGCAATGCTTCGCCCCTACAGAATCCCAACAATTTCATCTACAAGGACATCACCATCTCGAAAGGGCTTAGCGCCCAGTTGAACCTCACGGCGCAAACCGCATTTGCCCGGGACTATACGTCTGGTGGGCACCACGGAGTCTTTGAAGCGGGATTCAAATTCTCGAACGCGCACCAGAGCCAGGATTCGACGGAAACGGTGTATGACGGATGGTCCACCAAGGCAGGCTCGTCGACGCCCACGATCGCCCAGTTACAAGGAGATTTTAACAATACCGATTACTTCAACGGTACCTACTTCGGTGGAAAGTTTGGTCCCGTCTCGGACTTCAACCAGGTTGCGAAGTATACGCTGACCAACTTCGCCAATTTTGTGGATGCTCAGAAGACCGTAGCCGACGTTTACCCAAATCTCTTTCACTTCGTTGAGCAGGTCACCGCGGGTTACCTGATGAACACCATCGACTTTGACAAGCTGCATATTCAGACCGGTCTACGCTTCGAGAACACACGCATGATGACCTTCGGTTACAACCTCACCTTCTTGCCTGCAACCTCGGGCAACACTTCCGGGGTTCCGTGTGCCACCGGCCAAACGACCAACTGCTATACCGCGGTAGGAATTGACAATAACCCTAGCTACCTCGACGTGCTCCCCAGTATTCAAGTGCGCTATGGGCTTACTGCAAACTCCAACCTGCGGGCCGTGTATGCCCGCGGCGTCGCCCGCCCTGATCCTTATCAACTGACGCCTTACATTACCGAGGACTCGACGGCGAGCCCTATTGCCGTCTCCATCGGCAATCCGTTGCTGCGCCCCGAGCACGCCAATAATTACGATCTGCTGTACGAGGACTACCTGCAACCGCTCGGCCTGATCCAGGCGGGCTTCTTCTTCAAGCAACTTACCGCTCCACAGATCGGGACCAGCCTTCCTGGCGGTCTGACGCTTTCGAGTCTGCCTCCCGGCACGATCTCGACGGCAACCCAGACCGTTCTCGCCCAATACCCGGGCGATGCGATCAATCAGACAGTGAATGGGGAGAACGCATGGCTGTATGGCCTCGAACTGAGTTTCCAGCAGCATTTTAGTTATCTTCCTGGCGCCCTCCGCGGGTTGGGCGTCTCGGCCAACTACAGCTACACCGCTTCGCGTGAGAAGGGGGTGCCACTGCGTTCGGACAGTCCGACGTTGATCGACCAATCTCCGAACACCCTCAACGTCAGCCCCACTTATGACACGAAGCGCTTCTCGGCGCGGGTCGGCCTAGCATATAACGAGGCGAGCCTCTTCTCGTATAACTACACATCGCCCGTCATCACTGGCTCCGCGGCCAGCGACCTCAGCGGGCTCGGCCCAAAGGGACCCTCCGGGGACGTCTACACGCTCACCCACTTCCAGGTCGACGCTCAGGCAAGCTACCGTTTTTGGAATGGCTTCAGCGCGGTAGTGTCTGGGCTCAATCTTAACAACGAGGTATTTGGGTACTACCAGGGCAGCACGCAGTTCGTAAACCAACGCGAATATTACAAGCCCACTTACACTGGCGGCCTGCGGTACAACTTCTCAAGAAACCGCTGACGCCCAGCCATTTGCTGCAGGGCCGGGTTTGCTCCTTGGGAATTGAGGCCGGAAGAGCAACCGGGCCCGAAATGCCCCGTAAGCAATATCTTGTATAGAAGGAATTTGTGAAAACCTTTCTTTTAGCCATATGTGTGTTCGCTGCCGCAAGCCCCACGCTCTCCGCCCAGGCCGTCGGCGCCGCCCCGGCAGTGGCCAACGCGGACCTCAAATTTGTTGTGTACTTCAGTCGTCACGGAGTGCGATCGCCTACAGGCGCCGCTGCTCAGTACAACCGCTACTCTGCAGGAGTGTGGCCGGAATGGGATGTTCCTCCGGGCTATCTGACGCCGCACGGATATCACCTAATGGAACTCTTCGGCAGTTATGATCGGGATAAACTGGCTCAGCAGGGTCTGCTGAGTACAGAGGGCTGCGCAGACACAGGTAAGGTGACCATCGACGCTGACTCTGACCAGCGTACCCGCGAATCCGGCAGCGCTCTCGCGAAGGGGTTGTTTCCAGGGTGCCAGCTTCCTGTTACTGCTCTTCCCGAAGGAACGCCGAATCCACTGTTTCATGCTTCCGTAGCATCTACAATCCCTCTGAGTGGAGCTCAAGCGGTCGCAGCGATTGCAGGACGTATTGGCAACAACCCCAACAATCTGACTGAAGCGTATCGTCCGCAATTGGCTAGCCTCGACCATCTGCTAGCAACCTGCGGCCGGGCTCCTGCAGGTGAATCGCAGCGCACCTCACTCCTGGACATCCCAGCGACTCTTTCCGTGGGGCACAACGATCATGCGGTTGAACTGCAAGGGCCACTGAACACCGCTGCCACCCTCACAGAGAACATCCTGCTGGAGTACACCGAAGGCATGGACCCCGCCAAAGTTGGCTGGGGCTGCGTGGATGGCGCAACGGTGCGGTCCCTGATAGCGCTGCATGCCGCTGCCTCGGACTTTGCGCGGCGCACCCCGGAGGTTGCGAGTCTGCAGGCAGCAGGCTTGCTTGAGCACATTCGCGAAGCGATTGAGCAGGCTGTCACGCACCATGCGATTGTCGGCGCCCCAAGCCGGGTGACAGACCTCGCCCTGTTCATGATCGGGCATGATACCAATATCGAGAACATGGCAGGGATGCTCAATCTGAACTGGATCGTCGATGGCCGTAGAGACGATACGCCCCCTGGCTGCGTTGTCGTTTTCGAATTGTGGAAGGTTCGAGCAACAGGTGCATATGAGGTGAGGCTCTACTTCACCACTCAGACCGTGGAGCAGATGAGGTTCGCGAAGCAGCTAAGTTTGGAGGTCCCTCCAGATAGGGTACCGATCTTCGTCCCTGGCTGCAGTCGGGCCGATTTTTCATGCTCGTGGGAATCATTTTCGCGTTTGACACGTCAGCCTGCCGGTGTGGCCACAGCCGCGCCTCGACACATCACACCCGAAATGCCGATGCCAAACCACCGTTCTGAACGACCCGGCTCCGATCGATACCCGAATTAGTCGCAATTCACATCAGCGTGCTGAGCAGCCTTTCGGACACCGCTTGGCGGCTTGAGTAATGCCTCTACGCTCTTCTGCGTCGGGACGATCTGTTCCTCACTCTCGCGTGGCTGTCGCAGGCGGCATACGAGACCCTGAGGCCGTGCGTCTTCGGCGTGATTGTGGGTGTGAGCGTTGCCGACAAGCTCAAGGTGGGCGAACTCCACAAATGCCCGAAAACCTGTCCTCGTCTGAGGCTTTCTCGGACCCGATGATTGCTTGGAATCTGCAGGCCTCGATGTTCTTTGCGGCGATGAAAGCCTCGACATCGGCAACGAGGCGGAGTGTACGGTTGGCGGTCACGTCCATCTATAAGGCCGCGTGCGGCGGTAGGCGTGCTGTGATTACCGTCACATCAGGCGAGATGGGACGAGTCGCGCGACCTTCAAGGGAGGCGAACCTTGCGTCCGTCGGGTATTCGACGCGACAAAAGCCACCTATTTCTGGTTCGTGCTGATTGCGAGTAGGCCATATGGTATGAATTGTGCGTTGGAAGTCCGATACACAACCAATGTGATGTACGTCACAACCGGTTCGCCAGGCCATCGGCTAGGCTCGATGCTGGTTGGTTATCAGTCATCTCGTAGGGGGCATAATGGAGCACTTCGCACCCAGGTACAAACTATTTGCAATCCCATCGCTGTTTGCGTCGGGACAGTACAAAGGAGAACTCCAGGGGATCACATTCGTGGCGCAGTCCGCCCGTGAGACGTTGCGCTGGTTTGCCCTCAACTGCGGCCAGTTTGACCGAGCATTTGGCGACCTACTGCCGCGCGCTATCTTCAATAAGGTCATGGCTACGCTCCAGAGAGGCGTGAGCGTCAGCTTGCCAGGCGACTATCGAGCCGAGCAGTTCGAGCGCGGCTTTCATCCATCGGCTTCAGGTGAACTGTCGTTCGATTCACCGACACGTTGTCCCACGCAGCTGCCACTAAGCTCGCATTCGGCTTGCCACAGCGAGTGAGCTCGACTGATTCCGAACCGCGATGGAACAGATGCGCATCCGCTAAGCGTCCCGACCGGTTGGGGATCGTTTGCTTATAACTTCCAAACCGGTAAGGCAGGCGGATCCAGTGGCGGAGACTGCACCGTAACGAGCGGCACACCCAGTGCAGGCTGTACCCTCTCCTTTGTGGTATCAGGCATAAGCCTTTCTCTCGCAGGCTTTGAAGTTAACTCCAGCGGTAGAAACGGGAGCGGTTTTTTTGCCGGGCACATGGCGTCAAACAATGCTTCTGGCTACGCCGGTAGTTCGGTACCCTCTCCGGCTCCGGAGCCATCTTCGTTGCTGCTGTTTGGGACGGGCATCTTCGGTGCCGCGGGTCTCTTCTACCGCCGGATGATTCACAGTGATGTGCCCAGAGAGTAGATTCTGCGATCAAGAAGTTGAAAGAGCGCACACGTCGCGGCTTAGCGGCAGGTGCGCTTCTCTTTTGGCGTCGTTGAGCAATAAGGCATTTGCATCATATCCCGCCATTTTCTGGCATGCTATTGGCGTGTATAGAGTGATCCTCGCCCAATCACATCATGGGCAATCAAAATCTTCCGAGTGAGCCCGGCCAGGCATGTGAGGGAGCTTCGCCTGGCTTCCTTCAAGTGAATCGCCGCCCTCCATCGGCGTTGGGAGAGTGAACGAGAATTGAGATCCGACAAGAGGTTGACTTTGCACTGCAATTGAAGTGTTGTGCTGTTCAGCAATCCACTGAGCAAGTGCGAGACCCAATCCAACACCTCTTCCAGTTCTACGCTTCGCTTCGGCGACGCGGTAGAATCGATCGAAAATGCGGCTCAGATGTTCCGATGCGATCCCAATTCCTGTATCGGACACAGACACAGTTGCGTGCCTAGTCTCGCAATGAACACTCAGAGAAACTGACCCCATAGCCGGGGTATATTGACACGCATTGTCAACCAGAATTCGCAGAAGGCGTTGCACAGCTGGCCGATTCCCCAACACGATCGCGGATCGGCAATTTGCTTCCACGTTGAAATTCAATGTGGCTTGATCGGCGTAGACGGTCCACTCATTGCGAATCTCCTCGAGGAGCTCGACGAGATCGAAAGGTTGCAATTCCATCTTTTCCGCCCCGCCATCTGCACGCGCGAACGCCAAGAGGTTCTCAATGAGAGCTGTGACTTGTTCTGAATCGTGTTGTATCTGTTGCAAAACGTCCTTGTAATATTCGGCGGAGCGAGGAAAGCACAATGCGACGTCGGCCCTCGTGCGAATTAGAGCCGTCGGTGTCCTCAATTCATGGGAGGCGTTTGAGGTGAACGAACGGACAGTACGAAATGCAACTTCAATGCGTTCCAGCATTTGATTCAATGTGGTGGCCAAATGCTCTAACTCATCGCCGCTTTCAACCACAGTGAGGCGAGTGGCCAAATTGCGATCAGTAATGCGGCGGGCTTCTGTTGTGATCGCAGCAACGGGATTCAAGGCCTCTCGGCTGAGAAGGTGGCCTGCACATGCGGCCATTACGATCACGAGCGGCACGGTAATGAGCAGGTCCAGGCGAAATGCAGAGAGAATGCGGTAGGACTGATCATCTGATAGCGCCATCGCGATGAAATATCGCCTACCATTGACATAACTTTCTCTTGAAAGTGCCTGGATATGATGTCTGCGCACAGGCTCAAATGTGAAAGGCACGGCTGTTCCAGGAGGAGTCGGAACAAAGGGTATAGAGATACGCTGCCTCGCCGAACAGTAGATCCAATGACCATCCTGGTCGATGAGTTGGAACCACTTTCCTTCGTCCTTTTGGTGGTAGTCTCTGAAGACAACGGCGCGTAGTTGATCGAGTGAGGCGTCTGCTGGCTGTGAGGCGAGCACGCTCTCTACGTCATCCAGAAGCTCATCTAATTCATGCTCAGTCACCATCGTGAGGCTGTGCCGCAATAGGAACCACGACGAAACGCTAAGGATTAAGGCAGCTATCGTAAAGAAACAGAAGTACCAAAGCGTAAGCCGCGTTCTTATTGGGAGCGCCTTCATACGGCCTTGTCATTTGCTTGCGAGAGGTAGAGTGCGTATCCAAAGCCCCTTACGGTGTGGATGAGCTTGCTTTCAGACGCGGCATCAACTTTGTTGCGAAGCAGGTTGATAAAGGTGTCAAGCGTCGTAGTTCCAATCTGGCGGCCATCACCCCATACGGTTTCGATCAATGCCTTTCGGGATACTGGTTTACCATCTGAGCTCATCAGACAGTCGAGCAGAAGCAGCTCGGTACGTGTCAGATCAAGGGTTCTTCCGTTGCGGTAGGCTTTGTGCTTCATGCGATCCAGAACAAGGTTGCCGACCGTAACGTATTCGGCTGTGTGGGTGCAGATCCTGCGTGAGATCGATTGAATCCGTGCCAGCAACTCCCGGAACGAAAAGGGTTTAGTGAGGTAGTCGTCCGCCCCGGCATCCAGGCCAGAAATAATCTGATCCTCTGAATCGCAAGCGGTAAGCATAAGAATGGCGCTCTGGATGTTTCTCCCGCGTAGGCTTCGGGCTACGTCGCAGCCGTTCATGCTCGGTAGCATGATATCGAGCAGAACCACATCAAATTGGTGGGCACAAGCTAGGTCGAGACCCTCTAACCCGTTGGACGCTGTCAGGACAGCGTGGCCATGTTCGCGCAATCCAGCCTGAAGCAGCATCAGCATCTTGTCTTCGTCTTCGACGATAAGAACATGCATAGCGATAGGAAGGGACGTCCCCAGTCTGCACGGAATGAGGTGCCGGCGCAAGACGAAGACTTCAACCTCAAGATTCTTTCACCGGACCGTTAATTTATCTTCAACAATTGCCGATACAGTTCCGCTCATATGGATTGCAGATGATGCGACCCGTGGACTGCTCTAAAGCAGCTTCGCCCCTTCGCGCCAGCATCAGTTCAGTATCAAGACATTAGAACCGGATTGAGAGGAGTACGGAGAGATGAATATCATCAAGCGCGTCTGGAGACCCCGAACTGTTTGTCTGAGCTTGCTGCTTGTATTCTGTGGCACCTCTGCAACTCTAGCTCAGTATGATCGCGCCACACTGAACGGCACAGTCACCGACGGATCCGGCGCTGTAATTCCAAAGGTGAAAATCGATCTGGTATCCGTGGCCACGGGGTTTGTTCGGGAGACTGTTACTGGCTCAAGAGGTACCTATCAGGTCCCCGCGCTTCCTGTGGGGGTCTACGACATTACCATGTCGAAGGAAGGCTTTAAGCCCGAGGTGCTTTCAAACGTCGACTTCGCGGTAGGGCAAACCCGCACAATCGACGCCAAACTTCAAGTGGGAACACACACTGAAGTCGTTGAAGTGGAGGCAGCCGAGGCTCTAAACCGCAGTTCGGCCGAAGTCGGTGTTGTGATCGGATCGGAGCAGATCAAGGACATCCCTCTGGATGGCCGCAACTGGTCAGGTCTGATGGCGCTTGCGCCCGGTGCCATCAATGCGGGAAACACTGATGAGCAACATTCGATCCGGTTCAACGGACGTTCGCTCGATGACGAAAACTATGCCTTTGACGGCATTGACGCCAGCGGCGTTCAGGAACAGGCCCAGAAGGCCGAGACACGTTTGAACATCTCGCTTGATTCCATCGCAGAATTTCGTGTCAGCACCTCGAACTATACAGCCGAAAGTGGTGCTGCAGGCGGTGCGCAGATCAATATCGTATCGAAGACGGGAACCAATAAGCTTCATGGAAGCGCCTTCGAGTTTCTGCGCAATGACATGTTCGACGGTAAGACCTATTTCGACCCTACTCCCTTGCCGCCGCTCCGGATGAATCAGTTTGGCGGTTCACTGGGTGGTCCCATAGTCAAAGATCGCACCTTCTATTACATCAACTACGAAGGTTTGAGGCAGTCGCTCGGTGATACGCAGAGTGCGGCGATTGTGCCGAGCCCCTCTGAACGTGCGACCATCCTTGCTACATCGCCAGCACTTGCTCCCATCGTCGATGCGTATCCAAAGGGGGTGGGCCCAAATCCGGACGATCCGTCCGGCCAGACCTGGAAAACCTTGCCGTCGGGTAATGATACCGCCGACGAAGATTACGGGATGGCTCGCATTGATCACAAGTTCAACGATTCGACGACGTTCTATGCCCGTGGCAATAGAGACTCTGGTCGTCAGGCATCGCCCGCAGATGCTGCGGGCGCGGTCAACGTGACTGATATCAATCCATCGAATATTGTCTTTGCTTTGCAAAAGGTCTTTAGCACGGAGCGCATCAATGAAGCGAAATTCGGCATCAACCGCTCTGTCTGGACACCGGTGGTGGTTGGAAGAGCTCCCTTGAGCGTCAGCGTAAGCGGCCTCGACGATCTAACGGGAAGCAGTAAGCAGGAAGAGGCAGGCACAACGTTCTCTTGGATCGACAACCTGACCGTCATCCGCGGTTGGAACACGTTCAAGTTTGGCGTCGATATCCGTCGGATTCGCCTCAATAACTCGGGCAATGCCATCACGAGCTCTTCTATTACATATGATAGTTTCCCCGAATTCGAGACCAATCAGGCGTCCTCAATGACGGAAGACATAGGTATGGGCCTGATGGGAATGAGGCGCACATTCTACATGGGTTACGCTCAGGACGAAGCCAAAATCCGTCGTAACCTGACACTCAATGCGGGGCTGCGGTACGAGTTTTATAGCGTAATGCATGAGGCGCAAGGCCGTTCTCTAACCGTGAGTCTTGCGTGTGGCGGGTTCTGTCCAGAGGGCGCGCCTTTCTACAAGCCGCAACCTCTTGACTTCGGTCCGAGGCTTGGTCTGACCTGGGCACCGGAAATATTCCACGACAAGACGGTCATTCGCACGGGTTTCGGCACTTACTTTGGGGCCAATCAGAACGATGACTTTAGCGATCCGACAGAGAGCGTCCCTCCCCGCTACTCCGCCACTACAGATCTTTCGACAAATCCTCCGTTGCAACTCTATTACGGTTACGATCTGGCTAATCCCGCCAATGGGGTCGCGGATCTTAGCCCCAAGGCGATTGACTACAATCGCAAAGACGCATACTACGAGAACTGGGACTTCAATATTCAGCAACAGCTCCCCGCCAGTTTTGTGGGCCAGATCGGTTACGTTGGAAGTCAGGGACACCGCCTGTTCAGCAAAACGACAGCCAATGGTCTGGTCGGTCCTCTCGGAGCGCAGTACCGGCAGATACCTTCGCTCAGTACCTATGGTCTGAAGAGCAATGAAGGCAATAGCAACTTCAATGCTCTCCAGATTTCTCTGCTACGGAATTTCAAGGATGGCTTCCTTTGGCAGACGCAGTATATGTGGTCCCACGCTATTGCCGACGCATCCATCGGGGCGGGAGAGGCGGTGAGCGTCCAGAACAACTCGTGCCTGTCGTGTGACCGGAGCAACACGAATCTGGATGTCCGTCATACTTTCACAGCAAATGCAGTCTATCTGCTCCCTTTTGGCCGTGGAGCTCGGTTACTGAATCGGGGGGTAATCGCCAAAGTCGTTGGCGGGTGGGAGTTGTCGGGGATATTTGCTGCGCGAACTGGCTTGCCCGTGAACATTACCATGTCGCGCAAGGCGAGTGAGATGTTGGACGGTATTACGTCCAACCAACGTCCAGACCGTGTCCCTGGTCAGTCGCTCTATTTCGCGGGCGGCCCCACCGTGCATCAATGGTTCAATATTGCAGCATTTACGAATCCAACCAAGTACACGTGGGGCAACTTGGGGCGCTATGCGATGGTGGGTCCTGGCAACTATGAGGTCGACGCGGCCCTCCAAAAGCGGTTTCCTCTTCACGAACACCTTGGCGCGATGTTCCGCGCGGAAGCGTTCAACCTACTCAACCATCCCATGTTCTCTAACCCGAGCGGAAGTCTAGGCAGCTATTCAGTAAACTCCAAGACTGGCCAGGTCACATGGTCGAACGCAAGTAAGTTCGGCCAGATAACCGAGATTCTCAATACCGGAGTGACTGGCTATGGAACACCTCGACGTCTGCAGTTTAGCGCGCGGTTGGAATTCTAGATCGAAGAGACCCCCACTGGGCTGATCGAAGAGTCCAGTGAATCTCGATCCACTTTTCGAACAGATCACGAGGACTAATGCAAAAACTCATATCTGCCCTGCTCATGGTTGTAAGCGTGAGTGCGATGGTAACGGCTCAATCAGGCAGCCGCCTCGATCGGGCAAAAGATATACCACTTCCGGGAGTCACAGGTAAGTTCGATCATTTTGCCTTTGACGCACAGAGACAACTGCTCTTTGCGGCTGCGACGGGGAACCATACAGTGGAGGTAGTTGATACGGCCAACGGGACTGTGCGCCAAACCATTACAGGCCTCGGAAAGCCACACGGATTGGCATGGGTTTCTGAGACACACCGGCTCTTCGTCGCTGATGGTGCTCTGGCTGCGCTGAAGGTGTACGAGGGGTCTCCGCTAGAACTCGTGAAATCCGTCCAACTCTCGGATGACGCAGACGATATGGTGTACGACCCTGAAACCAAGCTGCTCTTCGTGGGGCATGGCGGTAGCGATGGGAAGTCTCCTGGTCAAGTGGCTATCATCGATGCGATAACGCTGAAGCTCCTGAAAAATTTGCCGGCATCGTCTCATCCGGAGGCGCTAGAGCTTGATCCAACCTCGGATCGTGTCTTCGCCAATATCGCCGACTCCGCAGAAGTGCTTACAATAGACGCGAGACAACAGCAAATAATCGGGACATGGAAGCTCCTACGTGCCCAGGACAACGTTCCGGCGGCATATGATCGCATCACTGGAACCCTGTTGCTTGGCTGCCGCACTCCCTCGAAGCTGCTTATTGTTGATGGGAAGACCGGCCGGGAGTTGCAGGATATTGATTCTTCAGCCGGGGCTGATGACCTTTTCATAGATCGCGATACCCGAAGAGCCTACTTGATTACAGGTAGCGGCCATGTCGATGTTTACCATTGGAATTCCAGCAAGATGGAAGCCGCGGGAAGTGTTCCAACCGCAAATGGCGCGAAGACTGGCTTGCTCGTGAATCACACTCTCTATGTGGGAATCCCCTCATCGACCTCGACACCAGCGTCCATTCGCGTCTTCTCCGTGGACATGCTCAGTAAGCTGTGATTACGGCTAAATCTGCACGTCAGCCGCAAAGTCGACTCCAGTCTAAACGAAGATTCAATGAGGTGAGGCTCTAATGATTCCGTCTGCAAAATGCTTTGTTGCAGTGACGCTGCTTTTCATGGGGCTCCCGTACGCGCGGGTGCAAGAAGCCAAATACACTGGTCCTGGACCTGACGAGATATCGACCAATTTGTTGATTAGAGATCCGGGACCCAGCTTCCAGGTAGAGCAAAGAAGTCTCGTTTCGCCGGAAAAGGTCATTGTCTATGGAGACCAAAGGTTTACCGATCCGACGAACACCAAAGTGACTAACCCGGTCGCTCGCCGCCTTCTCGTCCAGAAGATCGCTCAGGAGCGCCCAGACGCCATCTTAATGAGCGGCGACATTCCCTACAGTGGTGATGTTTCCAATGACTACGTCGTATACAAATCGGAGACCCAAATCTGGAGCTCCGTAAATTACTCAAGGAACAATAGGATATAGCCTTGAGCGCTACATTCAAAGGTCATATTAATGAAACGTCGGCAGAAGTTGGAAGCTGCTCTCGTCGTTGGAACCACCGAGACATCCGCAGCCAGGCTTCTTAGCCAAATTCCGATAGAAATCGACGCTCCACGCCATAATTCAGCCCAAGGGGGCGTCGAAAGCCTGTGTCTGATCGGCTGGCGCAGTCGCGTGATCCGCTGTCGAGCTTCGCGATGCTCGACACCCTGCTGAATACCCTTTCTATTGGCACTTCGTGTCCCAATTCTTCTCGAAGGAAGATTTGCAGACGGTCTGGCCTTGTTGTCACATACGGCATCGGCCTATCAA
The DNA here is from genome assembly GCA_036498865.1 of Acidobacteriaceae bacterium. Taxonomy (GTDB): domain Bacteria; phylum Acidobacteriota; class Terriglobia; order Terriglobales; family Acidobacteriaceae; genus Edaphobacter. The sequence continues at coordinate 24,373 of DASYEU010000001.1, forward strand.
CTGCACGACGTACAGGTTGCGCGGAGAATTGCTGACCATCTAGCAATTCGGTGGGAGTGCGGGCACGGAGTGGAAGCCATGCGGCGCGCCGAAGCCGCAAACGAACGTGCCGCTCAATTCGAACTTCGCGTCCGGCAACCACCGATGAACTTGATACCGACAAGTGAGTATCGCCTGGAAGTCGGCACGTCTGCTCCTTGGCACAAAATGCTAAGGCAGGCAGCACAGGTCTGAGCACATCAAGTGGATTCGTGTTGTTTACACGCGTACTACTTCGATTCCAGCATGACGAAATGGTTCGATCATCTCGTCGGTTGCACCCGTGTCAGTGATCAACATATCTAGATCGGCGGTCTGGCAAATTCGCCAGCCTGCGATAATACCGAACTTGCTGTGATCGACTACGGCTATACGTCGACGCGAAAGCTTGACCATCGCCGAATTCAGATCGGATTCATCCGAACTAAAGCAACTTGTTCCCCATGCGCCATCGATCCCATCTGCGCCAATGAATAGAGTGTGGATCATAATCTGCTGTAGACTCTGAATCGCTGTCGGTCCCACCAACGAAAACCAGTCCCCACGTAGATGTCCTCCGGTAACGAAGACTTCCAAGTCCTTGCGTTTGGAGAGTTCCATCGCGATATTGACAGTATTCGTTACGACGGTGATGTTCCGATTAGGAGGAAGCCCGCGAATAACCTCGGTTGTAGTGGTGCCGGCCGTCAGTGCAATTGTCTCTCCCTGCTCCACTAATGCTGCAGCTGCTCGCCCGATGCGTCGTTTTTCATCGGCGAGTTTCTCCAACTGAGCTTGAAACGAGCGGTCGTTCTTGAAGGGTTCATAGAAAAGGGGCTCGATTGAGACAGCGCCACCGTGAGTTCGCTGGAGCAGCCCATCGCGCTCCAGTTGGTCAAGATCCCGCCGGATGGTGACTACCGAGACTCCAAGTTCGGCACTCAGGGATTCCACTGACACCGCTCCCGACCCTCGTAGCGCTTCCAGAATGGCAGTCAATCGCGATTGCTGTTTTCCGGAGGACACGCCGTCTGTCCCATTCATTCCAGAAAACGCACTTACTGGCTCCGTCCGTTTAGTCACTCTTATTGACCCCACATATGTTGAATTGCTTCAAGCGACCTGCCACGAGTCTCAGGCACCCATTTCCATACAAAAAGAAAAGTTACAGAAGATAGTATCGCGTAGAGCATGAAAGCCGCGGGTGCGCCAAGCGCCTGGACAATGGAGAGAAAGCTGAGTGTTACCCCCAGGCATGCGGTCCATAATGCGGTTGTTGCCAACGAGGTTGCGCGTCCTCGCATTCGCGTCGGAAAGATCTCGGCAGTGTATACCCATACGCCCGGCCCAATGCCTACGGCGAAGAACGCCACATAAAGTAGAACGCTGCCAAAAATGACAACTGGTGCGACGACGGCCTCATGCAGACCTACCGACAGTACTGCGAGCGAAACAGCCATGCCACCCGATGAGACCAGAAGAAGTCCACGGCGACCCCATCGATCGATGAAGATCATAGCGACGACTGTGCAGAGGAGGTTAACCAGTCCGATAGCTACATTTGCGCCGATAGCAGCCTTTGCCGACTCTCCATGAAAATGCTCGGTAAATAATACCGAGCCGTAGTAGAGTACGGTATTGATGCCTGAGACCTGTGAGAGGACTGCCAGGGACACCGCAATATAAACTCGTATCCGCATTCCTGGCGAGAAGAGTTCGACAGCGCTGGCACTCTCCTCCACGGCGGCTGATTCAATAGCAACTAACTCGGTGTGCGCTTCGTCTTCTCCCACGATCCTAGCCAGCACCGCATAGCCTTGCTGACGCTGTCCATGCGTGATTAGCCACCGAGGACTTTCAGGAATGAATAGTAATCCGATCAGAAATGCGACTGAGGGAATTGCCGCGACGGCAAACATCCAGCGCCAGCTTGCCTGATCCAGCCCAGCGAGTTGCCAATTTGTTAAGTATGCGATCAGGATGCCGATTACGATTGCCAACTGGTTGAGCGAGACCAACAGCCCGCGGTTGCGGTACGGCGCGATCTCAGAAATGTAGATCGGCGTCAACGCCGAGGCCAAGCCGATCGCCAGACCACCTGCTAGTCGCGCATACGAGAAGATCATGATACTTCCTGCAAGTGCGCTGCTCGCCGCCGATGCAGTAAATAGTATTGCCGCGAACATCAAGCTCTTGCGGCGACCGAACCGATCGCTCAATACACTGGCAATCGCTGCTCCGATGAGACATCCCAGCAGCAAGGAGCTGGCAGCGATCTCCGTCTGCAGGTTGCTCAGTCCGAACTGTCTTCGGAGGAAGATCAGGGCCCCGTTGATAACGGCAGTATCGAAGCCAAATAGAAACCCGGAGATGGCAGCGACGATTGCGACCATCCATACATACGTCCGGCGCACTTTCTGTATCGACTGGGGTAGCGCCGTTGCCGAGTTCAACATTGATCCTCCGATATCGGAGCTGAAGGGAAAAAGGCACACGACTCACTTGTCGATATGTTCAGCCTTCGCATAGTTTCTTTCGTTTTGCTGATATTGTGTTTGCTTTACGGCAATTCGCAGATTCTATCGTTCGATTGGCTTGTAAAGCGCATGTCGATGATACTACTCTCTACGTGTGACGTCTTTCGACAATTCGACAAACGAAAATGTGCCGCGTGTCGATTGGCTTGCCGGTAGCATGCAAGGCGTGCAAATCCAGGAACTGGTGAAGAAGCTGGGCGAGCTTCCTGGCGTCTTCCGCGATCAGGGAGTGTGGGAGGCCGCAGATCCTGAAACAGTGGTTTACAAGGTACAGTGGTGGGCGCCGGTTGCTGAGAGCACTGAAGGAGGGCTGTTATGGGGAACTACAACGATTGAACCTGGTCTTGTCGGTGACGAATACTTCATGACTCGCGGTCACTTTCATGCCATACGTGACCGCGGTGAGTACTACTGCACGGTAAGAAGCTGTGGAGTGCTCGTTCTTATGACTCAGGATGGTTCGACCCGGACCGAAACAATGTCTCCTGGCTCACTTCACTACATCCCTGGTCATACTGCTCATCGGGTCGTGAATACCAGCGATTCGCCTCTCATCTTCTGGGCTTCCTGGCCCAGCGATGCCGGACACGATTACGACGGAGCTGCGAGTTTTGGAATCCGTGTGTTGCTGCGCAACGGAGTTGCGACGTTCGTGCCAGAGTAAATGCCGGTCAAGGACGAGAGGTAGACAACGATGGATGCTAAAAAATGATGGATTTTGATCCGGGCCTTTCGGTTGGTCTACTCGATCATGCTTTGGGCTTCGAGTATGGGGATGGCGTCTTCGGTCCTCAACCGGAGTACCGGAGTCTCGACGCAATTCGGGGCAGCTTGCACCAGTCCGACTGTAGCGGCCCTGATCCTGTCTATGCCATTGTGATGGACGTTGGGCGCAAAGAACATTTGTCTGAACTGCGTCGGAGGATGCTCCTATTTGGCGTGGTGGCTTATGCGTCCGGCCGTCTTGGGCGCGAGCTTGTGCGCAGCCAAGGGCATGTGCATGTTGTCTCCTCGCACTGCGGTTGGTCGACTCCCGAGCTTTTCGAGATTTGGGAAGGCCGCGCCATCGTTTATGCGCAGCAATTCGCAGGTGACGATCCAGGCCGCTGCATCGCGATCGAAGCTGGCCCCGGCGAACAAGTGGTTGTCCCACCCGGTTGGACACATTGCGTGATCAATGCGAACCCCGATTTACGCATGGTCTTCGGAGCATTGTGCGATCGTCAGTGCGGGTTTGTCTACGATGGAGTGCGGGCACACGGCGGTATAGCCTGGTTTCCGATAGTCGATGCATTCGGCCAAATCTCCTGGCAACCGAACCCGCGATATGATTCATCGTCACTGTCACGCCAGACCGTACGAGAGTACCCGGAGCTTGGCCTGAGTGCGTCGGTTCCAATCTATGAACAGTTTGCACGCAATCCAGAGTCAGTGCAGTGGGTCTCCGATCCGGCGCGTTTTGCGAAACTTTGGAAGGTGTTCGATCTGTGACACTACAACCTGTAGGGTAGGTAACCCGCTGCTCCGGTCCTATGCTCCGCGTCGCTTTTCTTCCTTTCGGACAAATGCCTTTACCGTCGCGCATCGCTGGCCTGCGGCGGTTCCATAGGGACGAATCGTATATCTTCCCACTTGCGCTGGCACTACGAACGTCTCAGCATAGTGCACTACGAACGGATCGAACGCTCCCTCTGGACTCTCTACCACCGCCTCGTCGCCTTCTACCAAGTTGAGGACGTTGACGGTGCCGTTGGTCTGGTGTGGCACGGTACCTGTGAACCAATGCCGCCGAGTTTCTATGAATTCCAATTCATGCAAGCCCGTTCTTTCCTCAAGCCAGCCATCTCCCTGTGCCACCTGGTCCACATGGTTAATCAGATAACGGCTCACCCAGCTTGTGGTGCGGCCCCACTGAATATTCTCTGCCCCACGCTCCAGATTGATCGGTCGCGGGCGCCCGTCCATCCCCATCCGCCCCCAGTCCCAGAGTTTGAAGGTAAAGATGTAGGGAGTTGCACTGATCTCTAGCACCATACTGTTGTTACCAGAGCAGTGCACAGTTCCGGCTGGGATTAGGAAGTGATCATGCCTCTTGGCAGGCCATTTGTTGACGTAGCGTTCTGCGTCAAAGTCAGGGCGGCCATCATTCGCGGCTCTCAGGTCGCTTAGCATGGCTTGCGGCTTGATCCCCTCTTTCAGTCCCAGGAAAACGTGCGCGTCCTCGCCCGCATCCAGTAAGTAGTAGCTCTCATCCTGCGTATAGGGCAGGCCAAATCGCTCGCGCATATACTTCGTCAAAGGATGTACCTGAAGCGACAGATTGCCACCTCCCACCGTATCGAGAAGGTCGAATCTAATGGGAAACTCCATCCCAAATCGCGAATAGATGTCTTCGCCGAGCAATTCGCGAGGTTGTGCAAAAACCAGATTGAGGGAGGGAATTTCCACCCGCTCACTGCCAAAGCCGAGCAGCAGGCTATTCTCTTCAGGAACGCAGTCGAAGCACCAGGCATGATTCGGCGCATCCTTTGGCAGATCGCAAACTTTCTCCATCCAATGGCCACCCCACGGACCGGGGTCAAAGAAGGGAACCAGTCGGAATGGCCGCCGGACCGCAGTATCGAGTCCTTTGCGCATTGCATCGCCGGAGATCATCTTCGGGGTAGCAGGCACATTCGTGTCGAGCACAAAGTCAATCTGTGACAGGAACTGTTGTTTGAGTCGGTCGGCGGCACGCCAATCGAAAAAGAATGCGCGCTTGTATTTTAGTGACGCCAACTCATCCAGATTGTTTGTACCCAGGTTGCCGATCTCGCCGCGCCGCTGCCGTTGCTGAATCTCCCACCGCGCCAGATCGGCATATACCAACAAATCATGATCCGGAGCGATCCTGACGGCACCAGTGCCGACGACAAGCACCAGCCCCTTGCTCCTCTCGCAGATTTCTCTCTGTGCGTGCTTCACCTTCGTCCAATCGAGATAGTCTTCGATTTCGATGCCGTTCATAACTCCAAAGACCGGATCTTCAGTCAACATTGGTGCTATGCGTCTGTCCACTGTTGTGGAGGGCAAAAGGAGGGTCTCAGTCGAAATCACGAGGGACGGCTTGAGGAAATCCGTGAGTTGGTCGCTGATGTCCTTCACAAACACGCCCGGATAGCATTCAACGCACACAATACGTCGATCGCCAATCAATACGTTGCTAAGACTCTGACCAATGGCGTTCCAGCCAGTCGAGCATTCAGCGCTGGAGGATGATACAGGAATATATGGCCGCTTATCATACATTGGGCTTGCTCCGTTGCGATCCGGTAATCAGCGGAATTGCTCCAAGCAGAGCGGCGTCATTGCCAAGCTGCGAGGCACGAACTTGCACCTTGCCCCATGGTGTCCAGGCGTTGTGCGCCACGTAATCCTGTAAGTAGGTCACGATGTGATCGCCCCCGCACATCACGCCACCACCATAGACAAGGAGCTCAGGATCATACGCGTGGATGAGTGCTATCGCGTTTGTCGCCCACACCTTCCGGCAGTGGTTACATATGGCTTTGGACACTACGTCGCCGGCGTCGGCACAACGAAAGAGTGTCTCGAAATTGATCTCTTCCTGTGCGAGCGCGCTGGAGTCGAACGCCATCCAAGTTCGGCAAAGCTCCGGTAGCGACCATCCGGCAGCTTCTGATTCGGCGCAACCGCCTCCACCACATGTACACCGCCTTCCTTCTAGTCGGACGGGAAGATGACCCCCCAAACAACCCGCTTGGAAGTGCTTTCCAATTAGGAGTTGCCCTCCTATCATTGCTGCGCCACCGATTCCCGTGCCCAACGTCACCATAACGACGTCATCGAAGCCGACCGCCGCACCTGCGTACCGCTCACCCAACAGAGCCATGCGCGCATCGTTCTCGATGTACAGCGGCAGGTTGAATTGCTCGCGAGTCCAAGTTTGCAAGTCCAGATTCGGGGCGTCTTGATACTTTGCGTTTGTTGAGATCACCCTGCATTCCGCCCCATTTACGAGACCGCAGAACCCAAAGGCCAGGCCCGCGAAGCAATCGAGCGGAATATTTTCTCGTTCCGCCAGACCTTTCAATATCTCGACCAGAGAGGGGAGTAGGGGTACCAAATCTGTACTCCCATTGGTCGCGGTTATCTGCGAGCGGATGATTTTCCCGCCATCTACGATGGCGCAGTTGGCGTGTGTTCCACCAAGATCAATTGCCAGGGCTCTCATTCGTTGCTCCGTCTTAGGCCGAATAAGCCTATTGCTCATAGCTATTTACAAAGGACCGGGACAAAGCATCTTAGCTGCCGGCCTTTCAGCATCAAACATATGCCGGCTCCGTAATGATCGTAATATCAAAATTAGAACAAATTTATGTTTCGTAATCATTACATACGAAATATATCATTTTCTTCTTGACACAATTAGAAAGTTAAATCTAGATTTGGTTTGCAGCCAAAAACTAGTGCGGAAAGCAGTCGGTGAATCGTATGGTCGAGAGGATGTCGCGAATACGGCCTGCGAGATCAAGCGCGGCTGTATTGGGTGCGTTCCTGCTCTCGGCTTCAGTAGCCTATGGCCAGATGGGCACGGCACCCTCCACGAGTGATGTGGCATTATCGAAAGCTGCTGGCAACGACACCATCGTGGGAGTCAAGCTCCTGAAGGCTGATCACGGTGCACTCGCCCGACCCCTAAAAATAGTCACCCCTGCCGATTGCGCCGAATGCGTCGTTTTGCATGGACCCTTTTACGAGGGCCAAAACGCCCGGGAGGTTTTCTTCTATCTCAAAGTTCCGGTTTCGAAGGCTGTGCTGAAGGGGATAAGTGTAGACGTGGGAGATCTGAAAATCCGGGCAGTAGTCGTCGAGAAATCCTACTTGGCGATTCATCGAAGTGGACGCGACATCACTTTTGATATGCCCATTCAGCCACGTGAGCGGTCTTCAACCCTCGAACTTCAGACGAGCCTGGATTGGCCGGGTATTACCTTACGTGTCGAGCACGCCTTTGAGGACCGCCGTGCGGGCACTTATGCAACTGGGCCGTGGCCAGCGGTTCAGCGGCGCGCCGCACTAAATCTGGAGTTTGGCCTGCGCGAAGCGATTCGCAGTCTGGGATTGGATCGCGAAGTTTGCGAACACGGCCTTGGAAGAGTCCATCTGATGGGCTTCGACACGAACGATCCTCTGGGGCACGAGGATTCTCCACCCCACATCCACATCATTCTGCGCTGGCCGCACTTTGCGGGCTCGCAAGCTCCGCATTTCTATCTGTCGGATGCTGGCCTGTTGAAGGGCGACGTAAAGGTCACGATTGATGGTTTGCCGCAGATAGCCGAGACATCCTTTCCTCAGGGTGCGCCGGTGCCTGCAGTCGACTACTTGGGCGACGTGCTCTATGACGCCGCAGAGAACGCGGATGGATCGTTGACTTTGCGTAGGCCGGCCGTCGGCTCGTGCCTACTTCAGCCGCTGAAAGCAGGCGACGGCGGTTTCGCAAGTGGGGCGCGAGTTGAATGTACGACGGGCCAGTCATTCTCGGTGTCTGCTTCCGACGACATTGAGGCAGGTGTTCTCAAGGTAGCCGTCGATGCAAGACCGGTTGAGATCTACAAGTACGACCCTGATACGGCAGTCTTGTTGAGCGCAACGCCCTCCCTTTCGGTCAACGCGTCCGCATCTTGCCCGGCTGGGGCCGCAAAGCAATAGAAGTACCAATCTAAGGAGGCGAAGATCGTGACCAATCAGAAAAGGTGGAACGTGCCATCCCAATATGCAAAGGTTCTTGGGCAACTTTGCTTCGTGCTGGTCTTCTTCGTCAGCGTGCAACTCCGGGCGCAGAATCGTAGCACGGCGGAGATTGTCGGCACGGTAACCGACCCCACAGGCGCTCTATTGCCAACCGTATCAGTGAAGATTACAAACGTAAAGACTGGCACCATCGCGCAGATCGTTACGAGTTCGAAAGGCGATTACGACATGCCATTCCTGGATCCCGGGCTCTACACGGTTGAGTTTCAGGCAAGCGGCTTTGACCGGTTTGTGCGCAGTGGAATCAACTTACAACTGGACCAGGTTGCCCGAGTTGATGGCCGCATGAAAATCGGGTCCATCACCGAGGTCGTGACGGTGAATGGGGGCGCACCTATTCTCGATACGGACGACTCGCAACGCGGCACTAACTTTAACAGCACGCTGGTCGCGACGCTTCCCACCGTTGGCCGCGATGCATCCTATCTTGCGCTGTTGGCTCCCGGTACTTCCACGGCGCAGAGCGGTGTCTCCGGGGTGGACCCTGGCCGCAGAAGCGTGAACGGAAGCCGTGCATTTGGAATTTCCGCAACTGTGAACGGCGGCTCAGGGGTGCTGCCCAACAGCGACAATTTTGTGACTTTGGTGCCAGCGCTTGGGGCGGTCGGCGAATTCAACGTGATTGAGAACAACTTTACGGCGGAGTATGCCACAGGTACTTCGGTACTGAATATCGTAACCAAGAGCGGAACGAATCAGTTCCATGGCAGCATCTTCGAGTACTTTGAAAACGACTACCTGAACGCTCTGAACTACTTTGCAAAGAGCGCCACTCCTCTTCGCTACAACCAACCTGGCGGGACATTCGGCGGCCCGGTTCTGCACAACAAGGTGTTCTTCTTCCTGAGCTACCAGAACACGCTAAATCCTTCCACGACGATCACAACGAAAACGGTTCCTACAGCGGCAGTAGCCGGCGGTGATTTTACTGGTCTTCCCACGATCAAGGATCCGAATACGGGACTACCGTTTGCCAACAATAAGATCCCAGGCAATCGGATCGATCCTGTCGCGCAAAAGGTGCTGGCCTACTGGCCAACCCCGAACCAGTCAGGCAACGTCAACAATTTCTATTTTGCAGGGCGGCAAGATCTGACGACGCCAATTTACGACGGCAGAATCGACTTTCAAATCAACCATAGTCATTCATTGACTTTTGCCGGACACGACTATGAATTGACCAACAACCACACGGGTTCCATTCCAGGTCCGGCATGCTTCGACAAATCCGAGCGCTGCGGTCAACAGGTTTCGCATAGCAAGCAATTTACAATATCAGAGCGTTGGATTCTGAGCGCGAACAAGATTAACGAAGCTCGATTCAACCTTACGCGGCAGTACTTCAATCAGCTCACACCTAACCAAGATAAGGCATTGCCAACAGCGCTCGGGCTTACAACCGTACCTCCCAATTACTTCCCCTACTTCAGCGTTGGCGGTGCTGTTCCCACGTCAATTGGCCCAGGACAACATTCGGGCGGCGCACAGACTGTTTTCTCTTATGCGGACAGCTTTACCTGGATCGCGGGCCGGCACTCCATCAAATTTGGCGGTGAGCTTGACCGGTTCCAATATAACGTCCTCAAGACGTGGGACTCCGGAACGTTCGGCTTCAGTGGGGTCTTCAGCAATGTGGGTTTTGCGGACTTCCTCCTCGGCCTGCCCAATACATATTCGCTGAGTGCACAGCCCAATACGATCGGAGCGCGCCGGGTAGCATTTGCGACGTATGTACAGGATGACTTCCACCTGATGAAGTCCCTGACCCTGAACATCGGACTACGGTATGAGGGGCAGGGTGGTTTCGACGAAGTCCAGAACCGGCTCTCGAACTTTAGCCCGACTGCCACAAATACTGGAACAGGCACGCTGGGGGCAGTTGTGTTTGCCGGGGAGGGCAACAGAAATTTGCAAGGAAGTCACTTCAGCCTGATTGCGCCTCGCGTGGGGTTTGCCTGGAACCCGAGGCAGGCGTGGGTGGTTCGCGGCAGCTATGGCATATTCTTCATTCCAATCAGCGCGCAGCGAAACTACAATTCGACCCCTCCTGGATATGCCATAACACAATCGCAACAGGTCACAAATCTTACGAGCCCAACGCCGATCTTCCAGCTTCAGACCGGCCCTCAGCCGTACTCTTATCCGGCAGCATCCAGCAGAACGTCGGCGATTCAGAATGGGCAATCAATCAACTACTATCCTGTCTCCGCACCCCAGGGTTACATGCAGCAGTGGCATCTGAGCGTGCAGCGGCAGCTTTCAGCTTCAACGGTTATGGAAGTTTCTTACGTCGGGACCAAGGGATCGAATCTTCTCTTTCCTCGTGACCTAAACCAAGTGCCGCAGAACCTTCTGGGACCTGGGAATCTGCAGCTAGTCCGCCCCTACACTCAGTATTCGAGCATTACGACCACTTTCAACGATTCTTACTCGAACTATGACGCGCTCCAGTTGCAGGTCAATCGCCACGTAGCCCCGGGGCTGACAATCCTGGCGAACTACACCTGGTCGAAGTCACTGGACGATTGCTCCCTGGACCTGACGACGGGCGGAGGTTGCGAATATCAGAATGCCAACGCGCCGGCTGCAGCCTATGGGTTGTCGCAATTCGACCAGGCACACCGAGTAGTCGTGGCTGGTTCGTACGATCTACCGTTCGGAACGGGACGCACGTATATGGAAAACGCGAATGGCTTCGTAAAAGCCATTGTGGGCGGATGGACGGCGTCAGAGAGCTTCAGCGCGAACACGGGCGCTCCGTTTACTGTCTTCGCCAGTACCAGTAACCCGGCGTTGAGCGGAAGCCTCTTTGCCAATGTGACCGGAAGTCCAACTGTTGCTAATCCAACGAAGGCACATTGGTTCAATGTAAGCGCCTTCTCCAATCCGGCTTCATATACGTTCGGCAACTCCAAACGCGATATGCTTCGGGGACCCAAGTTCTGGGACTGGGATGCATCGATGAGCAAGAAATTCGCCTTACCAATCGGCAACGAAGAACGGTATCACATGGACTTAAGGGGCGATTTCTATAACCTCTTGAACCATCCGAACTTCGCACAGCCCAATAGCACAATCGGTTCTGCCGCTACAGGAACGATCACAGCCATTGCATATTCCAACACAAACAACAACCCGTCGCGGCAGATACAAGTTGGGCTAAGCCTGAATTTCTAGAAGCCGGAGATCTGATGAGAAAACCACGTGGCTAAGCTGGTTACCGCTTTCAGCGGCGCGCTTCTTTGTCCCGAACCAGGGCGGAGAAGCGCTTTAATCTTCACAGCTATTCTCGCCTTCACCTTTTGGGCGAAGGCCCAGGATCTTGCGATCAAGGAAGTGTGGATCGTCCCTTTGGCCCATACAGACTTCGGCTTCACTGATCAGCCAAGTGTCACGCGCGAGTTGCATCGCCGGTATATCGACATAGCGCTCGACGCCACCCTCAGGACGCGCAACCTACCGGAAGCCGCTCGATTTCGCTGGACCCTCGAGTCACAATACTCATTTGACGATTGGTGGAGGTCGGCAAGCAATCTTCGCAGGAACAAGTTTCTCGCAATGGTGAAAGCTGGCCAGTTGGATGTTGGCGCGCTAGCGGACAATGCCACGCCTTATCTCGATCAAGCGGGATGGGAGGAAATGACTCACTGGATTCCGGATCTGGTCTGGAGAAGGGTGCAGCCTCAAACCGGCGTGCAAGACGATGTAAATGGATTTCCCCGGGCCGGCGCGATGATGCTACTTGACCGCGGAGTGCATCGGCTGTGGACCGGTATCAATAATGATCTGGGCGGCGCACCTCAGCAAGCTCCGTCTGGCTTTTGGTGGAAGATGCCAGACGGCAGGAGGATGTTTGTGTGGCTCAACATTCCCTACTCTGAGGGCTATCAATACTTCCATTCGTCAGGATGGCGGCACGGTCCGCTTCCTAAGGCCGGCGATACACTCTACCGGCCGCCGTTGGAAGATGAGCTGTTGCCTGCCGATGCTGCATCGCTGCGCGATCAGCGGGCCTTCCTGGTGGGTAAGCTGCAGCAATTAGTTGCCAGGGGCTATCAATATTCCGTCTTCATTCTTCCCTTTACAAACCAATGGAGACTTGACAACGATCCCCCAAATGAATCAATGACGGATTTTGTCGCAGCCTGGAATAAGGCTGGGTTGACTCCCAAATTACGCATTGCCACGGCGACTCAGGCAACCAGCAAGATGGAAGAGATTGCAGGCAAGAGCGTTCCCGAATACAGCGGTGAGTTCACCGATTGGTGGGCCGATGGAAGTATGTCTTCGCCTGCTTCCATGGCCGCTTCACGTAGTTCTAAACGCTATTTGCAGCAGATTTCCTCGCCGCTCTTCGGCCCTTTGCAGCCAAACGCGAAAACAAAGATTGACGAACTACAGCGCGAATTGGTTGTTTTTGACGAGCATTCGTGGGGTGGTGGCAATAGTGTCGCGCTTCCGTATAGTCTCGATTCGCAGGGCGAGTTTGCCGAGAAGAGCCTGCACGCCTATGGCGCAATGGCACAGGCCCAGTTTCTTCTCAGCCAGCGTGTCCGTAGCGCATTCGTCGACAAAGGGGAGGGCCTCTACGTCTTCAATACGGAGCCCGGTTCGTGGAGTGGCTGGATTCGTTTTCCCGCCTCTGCCTTCCGCGACAAGTATCAATCTGCAGCTGATGCAGCGACGGGAGTGTGTGGGGCAGTCGCCTTCGAGAACGGCATCAGTCCGTGGACCAATCCCAAGACGCCAGGCGATATCACCCCCCAGAACGACTCGCAGACCTTTGCCGACAATGTTTCTAAGCAGATCGCGCGCATCTGGATTCAGGATCTGCCGGGAAATGCTTTCAGGCGATTAAAACTTTCCACCTCGCCTTGTCCCGCCACAGCGCTCGATTCAGCCGTTTCCAATCCTGTGATTATGCTCGACGAAAAATCATGGCCCAGTTCGCTGGAATGGCCTGGAATGTCGTCTTCGCTGATACTGCCTGGCTTTGGAGGGTTTCATTCGGTTGCAGTCGACGGCTTTGCGCCTCGCGCCAAAGTGCATGAAATTTGGGGTGCAAGCACCGCAGAAAAGAGGAATGAACTGCGCGACTCTGTACTCCGGACAATAGCAGCCGTCGAAGAGGAAGTAGCGACAAAAGAAGATACCGGCAAGACAATCATCTACACACAGTCGCTCAGGCATCCGAGTCTAGGCTGGGCAGTCCGGCGGCTTGAAATTTGGAAATCGGAGCCACGCATCGTCCTCGACTTCAAGCTGTACCGGCGCTCCTCCGAATTGCCGGAAGCATTCTTCATTTCCTTCCCACTTCCCGTTGGTAACACGCCGCCGGTGGTAAGCAATGCGGGCGTCCCATTCAAGCCGTATCAGGAGCAGGTGCCCGGCAGTTGTAAGGACTACTTTGCCATCGATGGCTGGGTCGACTATGAAACGACGACCGGCCACTGGATATGGGCTACAAAGGATGCGCCGCTCGTGACATTTGGCGAGGGTACTCTTCTCGAGAAGGCGACCGAGGCTCCGGCAAGAACCAACATCGTGCAGGCCATGGTATTCAATAATCTCTGGCACACGAACTTTGTAGGTAATGCAATGGGTGAGATGGATTTTAGTTTCAGCCTGCAGTGGCAGTCAGGCACCCGAGAAGTGCGCGCATCCGATCTGGCTCGCACGCTTGTGAGCACACCCGTGCTACTGCTCAATCCGGACGCACACGCGGATCCCTTATACAAAAAGTACATCTTCCAACCGTGATGCCTCGTCACGATGCTCAAAGGGTCTGAAATGCAGAGAGAAAACGTTTCCCGTAGGCAGTTGATTCTATCCGCCGTCGCCACTGGCGTTGCCGCGGCCACTCCTCGTGAACTTACGGCTGCGACGCTGGATACGAAGCCGGTAGAGACACCGGCTGCGACGGCCTCCCGCGCAATGCGTATGGGATGGTGGCACGAAGCGAAGTTCGGCATGTTCATTCACTGGGGTCTTTACAGCGTGATCGGCCGCGAAGAATGGATCATGGAGATGGAAGGCATCCCCGTCCGTCAGTATGAACTTCTTGCCGATCAGTTTCTGCCAGTGCCAAACGTTGCTCGGGAATGGGCGCGGCTCGCCCGCAAAGCCGGCCAGAAGTACATGGTGATGACGACGAAGCATCACGAAGGATTCTGCCTTTTCGACAGCAAGCTTACCGACTACTGTGCGCCGAAATCTGCATGCAAACGCGATCTGGTGCGCGAGTTCGTGGATGCAGCGCGCGCAGAAGGACTTCGCGTTGGGTTCTATTACTCTCTGATGGACTGGCATCATCCCGATGGTGCACGCTGTGCCACGGACGAGGAGGCGCGCAAGAGATTCGTGGCGTACACCCACGGCGTCATACGTGAGCTGATGACGAACTACGGCAAGATTGACATCCTTTGGTATGACGTTGACTGGCCGCTAAACGCGGTGCAATGGGAATCAAAGGCCATGAACGAGATGGTTTTCTCGCTGCAGCCCGATATCATCGTCAACAACCGCAATGGTTTGGACGGCGATTTTCAAACTCCGGAACAGAAAATTGAATCGATGGCAGACAACATCGCGTGGGAATCCTGTATGACCCTGAACGGAAGCTGGGGCTATTCAAAAGGAGATCAAGACTGGAAATCGCCCGCAACGGTTATCCGCAACCTTCTGGACTGCGCCAAGGGCGGAGGGAACTACCTTCTCAACATCGGTCCCAAGCCAGACGGCTCCATCCCTTTACAATCGGTGAGCGTTTTAGAGTCTGTTGGCCAATGGATGCGTCAGAATGGCGGCGTCATCTATGGGGCAGACAAACTCACCAACGCTCCCTGGCATCCCTACGCAACGTATACCGTGAAAGGGAATACGCTCTTTATGTGCGTTTTTGCGTGGCCGGGACACACGGCGGCCGAGAACTCGTTGAGTTTTTACAAGCCTCCTGTAGTCTTCGCAATTGGTGGCCTTCACACAAAAGTAGAATCGATACGCCTGATGAAGACGAAGCAGCCGTTGCAGTTCACGCAAGATGACATCACGTTGCGAATCAGCGGCCTGGCTGTTGCTTCCCCGGATGAGCCAATCACCGTAATTGAGTTGAAGTGTTACGGAAAGCCGGTCATCGACCATGAGTATGTTCGGACAGCACGCCCTCGATGAGGTCACATTCTCAATCGCTTGCGCTGCTCTTCGCCATGTTCTGCGTCTCTATCGCAGGCGTTGCCTCCGATGCGCATAAGCCTACCCTGAAACCCCCATCCGCCGTTTTTCCGTATCAGAACGCGTCTCTTCCCATCGACCAGCGCGTGGACGACCTTATTGCGCGCATGACGCTCGACGAGAAAGTTTCGCAACTCATCAACACCTCACCGGCTATTCCGCGCCTGCACGTCCCCGCGTATGACTGGTGGAGCGAAGGCCTACACGGCATGGCATTCTCAGGCTATGCGACACTCTTTCCGCAGGCCATCGGCATGGCGGCAACATGGGATTTTCCGCTGGTCTTTCGCGAGTCCTCCGTCATTTCCATCGAGGCCCGCTCCAAGTACAACCAAGCCATACGAGACAATGTCCACAGCATTTTCTACGGTCTCACCATCTGGTCGCCAAATATCAATATCTTTCGCGATCCCCGTTGGGGTCGCGGCCAGGAGACTTACGGCGAAGACCCGGTGCTCACATCACAACTCGGTGTCGCGTTTGTTCACGGCCTGCAGGGAGACAACCCGCGCTACCTCCGCGCCATCGCCACGCCGAAGCACTTCGCCGTGCACAGCGGTCCTGAGGCCACACGCCACAGTCTTGACGTCCAACCCACGGCACACGATCTCTGGGACACTTATCTCCCCGCATTTCGCGCCACCATCGTTGATGGCGAAGCGGGTTCCACCATGTGCGCCTACAACGCACTTCATGGCGAACCTGCCTGCGCCAGTCGGTTCCTATTAGGTGAAGTGCTGCGCCGAGACTGGGGCTTCAAAGGCTACGTCACTTCCGACTGCGGCGCTATCGACGACTTCTACCAGAAGCACGGCCACAACTTCTCCACCGACGCCGAGCACGCTGCAGTAGCCGCCATCCGGGTCGGTACGGACACCAACTGCGGCCAGACCTATCTCGCCCTCGTCTCCGCCGTAAAGAAGGGCCTTATCGCAGAACCCGAGCTGAACGTGCCGCTCCATCGCCTCTTTCACGCCCGCTTTCAACTGGGCCTATTCGATCCGCCGCGCGAGGTGCCTTACGCGCATATACCATTCAGCGAAGTTGTTGCCCCTTCGCACCGCGCCCTCGCATTGCGAGCAGCCAGCGAATCGATGGTGCTCCTGAAGAACGCGAATCACACCCTTCCGCTCGGTCCCGCAGTCAAAACGATCGCCGTTATTGGCCCCAATGCCGCCAACCTGGCTAGCATTGAGGGGAACTACAACGCTATTTCGAAAGATCCAGTCCTTCCCGTGGATGGCATCCGCAAAAGCTTTCCAGCCGCAAAGATTCTCTACACCCAGGGTTCACCCTTTGTGGAGAATGTGCCGCTCCCCGTACCGCGCACGCAGTTTCACCCATCGCTCACGGATGCTCGCGACGGTCTCCGCGCCGAGTATTTTGCAAATGCAAACTTTCAGGGCAAGCCCACCGTCGTAAAGATCGATCCGCAGATTGACTTCGACTGGAACTCCGCAAGCCCTGCCGCCGGTATTCCCGCAAAGGCTTTCTCCGTACGCTGGACCGGCGCGCTCAGCGTTCCCGCACCCGGCGACTATCGATTCACCGTGAACCTTGCGCACTGCTTCCCCTGCAACGACTCTGAAAAACTCTCCGTCATCTTCGATGGCAAGCAAATCGCCCAATTCGCCACCACAGGAGAGAAGTACCGTTCTACTCAGACACCTGTTTTTACCCTGCACTTCGACGATGCAAAGCCACATCAGTTCTGTTTCGAATACGCGCATCGTTCCGATCTTTTCGGTGGTGGTCTCAACCTCAGTTGGATTCCTCCCGTCGCTGCCCTGCGTGATATTGCCCTGGAAGCCGCAGCGAAAGCCGACATCGTCATCGCCTTCGCCGGTCTATCCCCCGAACTGGAAGGCGAGGAGATGCCCGTCGAAGTCTCTGGCTTCTATCGTGGAGACCGGACAGACATCACACTCCCAGCGGTACAGGAGCAGCTCTTGCATGCGCTCTCGGCCACTGGTAAGCCGCTCGTAGTTGTCCTCATGAACGGGAGTGCCCTCGCCATACCCGCGGTGCAGCAATCTGCCGCCGCGATCCTCGAGGCCTGGTACCCCGGCGAATCTGGCGCTCAGGCCATCGCAGAGACACTCTCTGGGCGCAACAATCCCGCAGGTCGTTTGCCGATTACCTTTTACTCTTCGCTTGATCAACTGCCGTCTTTTGACGACTATTCCATGTCAAACCGCACCTATCGCTACTTCAAGGGCGCGCCTCTCTATGCGTTTGGATTCGGACTAAGCTATACCGCCTTCGCTTACTCAACTGTCGAACTCTCCAGCAATCGCATCAACGCAGGCGCCACCCTCACCGCAGAAGTGGACGTTCGAAACACCGGTACTCGTGCGGGCGACGAGGTAGCAGAACTCTACATCACACCGCCTCAAACCGCCGTCTCTCCCACCGTTGCCCTGCAGGCCTTCCAACGCATCCATTTGCAGCCGGGCGAATCACGGCATCTGACGTTTGCGCTCACGCCCCGACAGCTTTCCGTGGTCGATCAAGCTGGCAAACGATTCGTCTCACCGGGCGAATATCGCATCGCGATCGCGGGTTCGCAGCCTCTGCCGAAGGACTTCATGCAGTTCTCAGTCACCGGAGCATTCGAACTCTTACCGTAATGCAGGCTTGAGGCGGGGAAGATGAAATAGTTGCTCCAAATTTGAACCACTGATCGAAGCTTACGATGTGAACTTGGTCAGGTTGGCCTTCCTGTACCCAATCGCAAAGTGGATATGCCCAACGATTACCGGTGCGCTTGGGGGAGTACACCTCGCCACAGTGCTGGACTGCGAGCCTCCGCCGGGCAGTACGGGGCTGGGTATCACACAAAGTCCGTCATCCCGGAATCTCGATGAGGCGTAGGCGGTGGTTGAGAACCGGCCACAATCGTGCGGATGTCGAATTCAAGCTCTCGCTTCGGGGCTATCTCATCCTTTTGGTGTTATCAACTCTGCGACAAGCAAATCGGTTCCATCATGGCTAGCTTGGCCGACCACAGGTCGTCGCGAGCAAGGCATGCGGTCGATTGAGAATTAGTCCGCGTCTCGCATTTCAGTTTCACACGCCCCTAGAAGAGCCGAGTACTCCCAGGGAAGGAGATTCGTGGCGGTTGGGGGCAGGGAAGTCGAAGCATTGACAAGTTTATTTGATACAATTCATTCACGGGGTATGGACAGATGCTCTGGGGCGCGGATCGCCCGCGGCGACGGTATAGACAGCTAAGTTTCATGCTGTCCATGCTGTCCATTACTTACAGGAATTCGGTTAGATTCTGTGGAAGCGATGGATGCGGGCGAGACGATAGACAGCAAGAAAAGACAGCATGTTGTTACACTTGCGCGTAAGTGGTTGAAAGGCAAGTGGGGACGTAGCTCAGTTGGTTAGAGCGCTGCCTTCTAACTGGAACCAAGAAAATAAAGCACTTACCTCCTTGGTGTCCAGTTTGGTGTCCGTTCTGATACGCTGAAGGCCCTGATAGGAGGAGACTCCAAGGTGCCTTCGCCCAAGACTCGCAGCTCCCTTCTAAACGCTCCCGATTATGCGGATCGCGTGAACCTCATCAAGAAAATCAAGGTCGATAACGCATGGCGTTTTGCGCCTGTCGTTCCTGAGCCCAATGGGCGGCTCAAGGACAAGGTGCGCGTCAACGGCCAGATCGAAACCCATGCCGAAGGCGCTTACTACATCGAGTGGCGAGAGCGCGGCAAACGCTGTCGCGTTTCCGTCCCCCGCGAAGACGCTGTGGCCGAAGCTCGCAAGAAAGCGGTCGAACTGCAGGCCATCCGCGATGGCCTGATTGCGGCACCAGAGCCGGTGGTCGAAGAGAAGACGGCGAAGACCCAAATCGGTGCTGCCATCGACGCCTATCTGCGCTACGTGAAGATGCAGCGCAAGAGCCGCACCCATCTAACCTATCGCTACACACTCGATGTTCTGCTCCGCGCCTCCTACCAGAAAGAATTCGTCGAAGACGCGACCCGCGAAGATGCGATCGACTTCATGACGTACTGCTATGAGAAAGGGCTCGGACCGCGCACGGTGTACGACAAGGTCGTGACCGTACTTCAGCTCTTCAAGCGGCATGGACGTACCGGACTCATGGAGAAGGGCGATTGGCCGAAGTTCGTGGAGACCATCCGCCCCATCTACGAGCCTGAAGAACTCACGGCTATGTTCAGCGTAGCGACAGAAGACGAAAATGACATGCTGAAGTTCCTGCTCGGCTCTGGCTTCCGTGACCAGGAACATCGGTTCGTCGAATACGTGGATCTCGACTTCCGTCACGATCTCGCGAGAGTCACGGCGAAGCCGAGGTGGGACTTTACTCCGAAGAACTGGGAGGAGCGTGTTGTGCCCCTTCCCCACGGATTGATGGAACGTCTGAAAAGACGGATGGAGCGGAAGAAGGCGCGGCCGCACGATCTCGTCTTCGGCAACACCAAGGGCAAACCCGATAGCGAGATGGACATGGTGGTGAAACGTGTCGCGGAGCGTGCCAGCCTCAACTGCGGTCACTGTGTCACCGAACACGGCAACAAATGCATCGATGGCCCCTATTGCCAGAACTTCTTCCTTCACAAGTTCCGGCACACCTTCGCGACCAATCATCTCCGCGATGGCGTAGACATCCGCACGGTGCAGTCGTGGATGGGCCACCGCGATATCAAATCAACGATGGTCTACCTCAAAGGCATCCGGTCAAAGGACGCAGCTCACAAGGTTAACAGCGGTGAACTCGCAGGTCTCGTCGCGTGATCCTCTTGATGTGGTGAATGACGGGCCGCTACCGAAAAGCTCTACGGAGGAGTTTCACGATCTTCGGTTTGAGCTGCGCCTCGTCAACCTCACCCATGAATAGCTGATGGCAGACCTCGCTCAAAGTCATGAGCAGTAGAACAAGAAGGCCTGAGGCTTCGCCGTCCTCAAACTTGAAGCTCTCAAGAAGATGGTCGTCATAGAAAACCATCGTTGGGGTCCGATCCTCGGCTGTCGGTCGAGTCACACGAGAAACCGAAACACCACGTTCCGCGTCGGGCACGGCACTGCGCATGTCTGGGGGTAATTCATCGACATGTGTGATGACGATGTGTACCTCCTGCTTAGGAGTCTCTATGGAAGCTCATGAACCTGGGCCTGAACTCAACATCATCATCGTTTCTGAGCAGCCAAGTGCTTGGCAGCAGCCACGCCCTCGCAACGCTCACACGTATGGAAGCGATGGATGGTGTATCGAGTCAATGCCTGAACTCGGTTGGTGACTACAACTGGCAGCGAAATAACAATCTGCAGCCTCAGGGCTCTCTTACCCAGTCGCAGTTTGACACTTCTGCTTTCACCTCCACCGAACTTCAGCAACTCAATCTCATGAATATGGGCGGTGCGCACAATCTGAACGAGACCCAAGCACAAGGGGCGCTCCATGCCTGTCAGGCAGCTCAGGCCGCTGTACAAAATATGGCGCAACGTACTGCGGCGGCGGACGAGATCAACAATGCGGCGTTCGTCCAACAGCAACGAGCGGTGTATTCCTCTGCACCCGCAAATAGCTCTGGAACTTGGCAAACATATTTGCCTTAATTAGTTAAGGAGGAACGATGCAACAAACACTCAGGACGAAGCTCTTGATCGGGATTCTGGCCGCCGTAGTCGCTCTCTGTGTCCTTCTCGTCCACCAGCTTCGTGCCAACCACCAGACAGCCGTAGAGGTACACAAACTCGCGGACGAGCGAGAGAAGGCAGAGCAGATTGACCGCGATGACAAAGCTGCCATTCAGAAGATTCGCGAACGAAACGCTCAGAAAGCGGCTACCGCGCCACAACGGTAATTGCAGCATTAGCCCACTTCTACACAAGGGAGTATCCACAAAATGACCCCTCATCCTATGGCCTCCCTTGCGCTTTTCCTGCAAGCCGGTCCCGGCGTCGACTGGCTCTACCAGTTCACCAACAATCTGACCAACCTTACGACACAGAACGGTGACGCCCTCTCGTCGGTCGGCAT
>DASYEU010000002.1:0-25849 GCA_036498865.1 Acidobacteriaceae bacterium
CGCCGAAGCTCCAAATGGCAAGTTATGGATGGCCGAAGTTTCAAGATCGGTCCGGTCAATTCCTCTGTGAAGCAGCAACCGCTCGTCTGATAGGACCGAGGTCCGCGTCGGCTCTCCCGCAATTTTCTTTGATACGCAATATGAAATTGGGACAGATCGACGTTGCCACCCTCTTCGGCACTGTTTTAGGTATCTATCATGGACTATTCATCTCGGCGATTATGGACCATCCAGCTATTCCATTTCAATATAGCCTGACTGTGGAGGAGAATACGTCGTGAAGATGAGATTGGAGCCGGCGAAGGTTTCACCCGCGGCTTACCATGCGATGCTCGGATTAGAGAGCTTCGTAAATAAGTCATCGAAGCTTGAGGTATCTCTCTTGGACCTGGTCAAGATGAGAGCCTCCCAGATCAACGGGTGTGCCTTCTCCATTGATATGCATTCCAAGGACGCGCGTGTGAATGGTGAGACGGAGCAGCGTCTCTACACCTTGTCCGCATGGCGAGAAACGAGCTTCTTTACCAACCGCGAACGCGCTGCTCTCGCATGGACCGAGGCGCTAACCCTTATCACGGATGGCCGCGCGCCGGATGAAGTCTATACCGAAGTCCGGAAGGAGTTTGGCGAAGAGGAACTGGTCAACCTCTCATTGGCAATCATCACGATCAATGGTTGGAATCGACTTGCAATCGGTTTCCGCAAGATCCCAGGTGAGTATCAGCCACACAAGATCGGTTAGTCGGTTTGCTGTCATTCGATTGAGAGATCTATAGCTTAATTTGATTGGAGGTGCGGTATGCCACCACCGAAGCCCGTGCGGATATTGCTAGTCGATGACCATCCGATCTTTCGAGAGGGGTTGAGCATGGTCATCCAATCGCAATCTGATTTAGTTCTTGTCGGCCAGGCCGAGAACGCGGAGTGTGCTCTTTCGCTGTTTCGTCACCTCCGCCCAAACGTGACGATTATGGGTCAAAGACTTCCGGACGGTAGCGGTACCGATGCGCTAGTTGCCATTCGGAAGGAGAGCCCTCGCGCGATCGTGATGATGGTAACTACTTCGAAACGAGATATGGAAGTGCGTCGTGCGCTTAATGCGGGGGCTGCCGCCTATGTTTTGAAGAACACACCCAAAGCAGAGATGCTGCGCGTGATCCGTTGGGTCTCTGAAGGCCGTCGACACATACCTTCCGAGGTGGCGCGCACGATCGCAGAGTATCTGGGACAGGAGGAGCTTTCTCCACGAGAGATCTCAGTCTTGAGCCTGATACGGGATGGTTATCGGAACAAACAGATTGGCCCGCACTTAGGAATTTCTGAAACGACGGTCAATTTCCATATCAGGAACATCGTCGAAAAGCTCCAGGCGAATGACCGGACCCACGCTGTAACGATCGGCTTTCGACGTGGCCTCTTTGAACTTGAATAGAGAGCAGAGCGACACTCCTATAGAAAACGTCAGGCCTTCGGCTACTCAGAAGGTCAGCCAGTTTGTCTGAGTTGATGGTTAGCATACAACTGTTCGACGCCGTCCAAGTTAGACTGGCGCATTTCCAGACGAAGGCAGGCTAAAGAATGATGAATCGTCGGATATCACGACGATCCCCAATGAAGGCCGAGCCAGAGGATGCTCGCCTCACAGGACAGACGCGTAATCTCGAACGTCGTCTTCTGGCGCTGAACGTAACGCGACAGGCGAATGCAATAGGGGGTCCTACGAGCTATTTAGTACGAGCTTCCAGGGGCCTTCACGAACACTCAGCAAGACCTGAACAAAGTTCAGAGCTGGAGCCGTCCACGTCGCAACAATATTGGGCACAGGAGCGGGAACCGAGTCCTAATAGGCTAGAAAACCAGATTCTTGACTCAATTCTGGAACGCGTGGCGCTAGGGAAGCAGCTACGTTCAAAAAAATGAGGGCTATGTGATGAGGATCGACGAAATGCAAACCTCAATCAAAACCAAGACTCGAAATAAGGTGAGAATTCAGCGTCTCGAAGAGCATGTTGGAGACTCCGTCGCCTTTCTAAGCTACTCCATTGACGACAACAACCAGATGACGATCTGGCACACCGAGGTCCCACCATCGCTGGAACACATGGGGGTTGCGGGAAAGCTCGTAGAAGAGGCCGTCCAATTGGCCTCACGTGATTCTTCTCGTCTTCGTATAGTGTGTCCGTTTGCGAGCGAATATCTAGTGGGTCATCCCGAACTCAAGGAAAATTACGCCATTGCTGCGCAGGCGTTGATTGCGGACAACGAATCAGTAGGCGGCGGTCAGACCATGGCCGGAATGGAGCTATGCGGGTGAACATCCGATATGCAGCCTGGCGGCGAGAAGCTGGCGAGCGCAAAAAACAAACTGAAAATCTTAGGGTTTTACCCTGTGAGTGCTGGATCGTCCGCCATGCTGAGTTGAGGTTTACGGTTCAATCTTAAGCCTCCAAACCTCGGTCCGATTTGTGTGTGTATCGGTTGTCATGCCTCTTGTTGATGCGGCTAAGTTGCTGAAAAAGGATATCCCAGCCCTTTAGCAATGAGGATGTCAGCGGTTCGATCCCGGTCAACTCCACCAAAGAATCAACAACATGAATCCAGCCTTGGACGGTTATTCCAGATAGACTGGCTGGGCAGCATACGCGGTCTGCCCAGGCCCGCCTGCCTGTCCTTTTTCTTGATCTCCGCCAATCCATTTCGGCCGTCACAGCGCCGCTGGCGCATCGCGTGGCTGCTGTCGCTCGGCGTTCTGGTCAACTATTTCGACCGCGTGAACCTGTCGGTTTCCCACGCCGCTTTGTATGCCACGTTCGGGATCTCCAACATCACGTTTGGATATCTGTCGAGCGCATACAACTACACGTACGCGCTGTGCCAGCTTCCGATTGGCGTTCTACTGGACCGCTTCGGGATTCGACGGATTGGCCGCATCAGTACATTTATCTGGAGTCTGGCTTCTTTCGGTGCGGCGATCACACCGAACCTCGGAGGCTTCTTTGCTGCGCGGTTTCTGCTCGGAGTCGGCGAAGCTCCAACGTTTCCGGCCAACGCCAAGGCGATCGGCCACTGGTTTCCATCGCGCGAGCGGAGCTTTGCCACTGCTATCTTTGACTCGGCTGCGAAGTTTGCTTCCGCGATCGGCGTTCCTCTCATCGGAATCATCCTGATCAAGGTCGGTTGGCGCTGGAGCTTTGCGGCCACTGGCTTCATCAGTCTCGCCTATTTCGTGCTGTTCTGGGGAGTCTATCGCGATCCGGGCGACGATCCGCTGCTGACCGACGTGGAACGCGACCACATCGAACATATCGCGCCCGATCCGCAGGGAACTGCCCGGCGCTCCGTTTCGCTTAGCTATCTGTTGCGTCAGCGCAAGGTGCTGGGGCTCGCGATCGGCTTCGGCTCCTATAACTACGTCTTCTACCTGCTGCTGACCTGGCTACCCAGTTACTTCGCGGCGGCGCTGCATATCGATCTGATGCACTCGTTTCTGTATACAGGTGTGCCGTGGCTTTTCGCGACATGCACTGACCTTGGCGGCGGGTGGCTCGCCGACTCGCTGATCCATCGTGGCTACGACGCCAGCCGCGTGCGCAAGGCGATCATAGTCTGCGGAACAGCCTTTGGACTTGGCATCCTGGGCGCGGCGCACGCCCACTCAGCTGGGCCTGCGCTCTTCTGGATCAGCATGTCGATTGGGGGGCTCTCCGCGGCCTCGCCTGTAGGATGGTCCGTGCCCTCGATGATCGCGCCGCGCGGGAGTGTCGGCACCGTCGGAGGCATCATTAACTTCTCGAATCAGCTCTCTGGAATTGCCGCGCCCATCATCACCGGCTATGTGATTACAGCTACCCGGTCCTACGCTTGGGCCTTTGGGATCGCTTCGATTTATCTGCTTATTGGCATCGCGAGCTACATCTTTCTGCTCGGACGCATCGAGCAGGTTCCTGAGCCCTCGGTTGCTGCCTAGCGCGCGGAATCGATGGTTGCGCGGGTTGTGCCTGTCGAGATTCCGCCATCGATCAGAACGGTTTGTCCAGTCATGTAACGGCTGGCCTCGGATGCGAGGAACACGATTGGCCCTTCGAGATCCAACGGCTCGCCTGGACGCTTGAGCGGAATCCGTTCGACCAAGTAGTCCACCCAACCCGGATCGCGGTAGAGCACATCGTTCTGGGCCGTGCGAAACCAGCCAGGCGCGAGGCAGTTGACTGTGATGCCGTGCTTGCCCCAGTCGGCGGCGAGACTCATGGTGAGTTGTCGAATGCCTCCACGGCTTGCACCGTACGGAGCGAGCCCCGGATATCCGAAGACGCTGGTGACGGAGCCCACATTGATGATCCGGCCGTAGTTGAAGGGAACCATCCGCCGCGCAATCTGCTGGGCCACAAAAAAACTGCCGCGCAGGTTGGTATCGAGGATCAGGTTCCAGTCGTCCCACGTGACGTCCAGTGCAGGCTTGCGCACGTTGCAACCGGCGTTGTTCACAAGGATATGAATGCGCTCGCAGGCCGACTCTGCCTCCGCCGCCATACGCTCGATGCTCGCGTGGTCGCGGACGTCGAGCGCTAGTGGGATTGCCTTGCGGCCCATCACCTCGATCTCTGCGATGAAGGCCGACAGGTCCTCGCGTTTGCGGCTGGTCAAAATCAAATCCGCACCCGCCTGGGCGAGAGCTCGAGCAAAGGTCTGCCCCAGTCCACGGCTCGCGCCAGTGATCAGCGCCGTCTGCCCGCTCAAATCGAAGAGTCTCTTGCTCACTTGGTTAGGCCTGCCTTCCTGGGATCGAGGATCACCTTCATCAGGTTTGGCTCTCTCGCGTAGAGCCGTTCAAACCACGCGGGTCCGTCGTGCAGTGGTGCGATCGCCGAAATCATGGGGGCGACCTGGATGGTACCGTTTGCGACCATCTCGATGGCCTCGGGATACTCACCCGCGGATGCGCACGATCCCTGCAGCCGGATCTGCCGCGTGACGACCTTCTGCAATGGAAGGTCGACGCGCGCTTCAATGTTGCCCACCAGGGTTACGGTGCCGCCCTTGCGCACACAGTCGATCGCTGAGGTTACGGTTTCGTTGCGCCCTACTGCTTCCAGCGCGAGATCCACGCCGCGTCCATTGGTCAGCCGCATGACTCTGGCCGGAAGGTCGGCGCTGGACACGAGGATGGTTACATCCGCACCCAGAGCTGCGGCCATCTCCAGTCGGGTTGTGTCCACATCCGCGACGAACACTCGCGAACAACCTGCGGCACGGGCTGCCTGCAGGATCAACAGGCCGATCATGCCGGCTCCAATGACCAGTGCAGTCTCGCCTCCATCGACCTGCGATACCTTGACCGCGTGCAACGCCACTGAAACCGCTTCCAGCATTGCGGCCTCGGCAAACGGAAGAGATTCCGGCAGGCGATACACGATGTACTCCGGCACGGTGATGTACTCTGCAAACGCGCCAGCCCTGCGATAGTCGCCGCAGGAGACGCCAACCACCTGCCGATTCTCGCAGAGGTTCACCTCGCCGCGGAGGCAGTAGTCGCACTTGGCGCAGTACACGGTCGAGTCGAATGTGACGCGGTCGCCTGGTGCAACCGAACTGACCTCTGAGCCGACTGCTGTTACTATTCCGGCCGCTTCGTGGCCCATGACGATGGGCGGAATGCGCCGTCCGGAGCTGCCGTCATACCCATGCACATCGCTGCCGCAGATGCCGCATGCGGCTACCTGGATGAGCACGTCCGTTGGCCCGCAAATGGGGACCGGCACTTGCTCAACGTGCAGCCGCTTGTATTCGGTCAAGATCAGAGCATTCATCATCTGCTTCTCGCAAACATCGGCGTTGCCACACAGCCCTCAAAGCATCCAATCTACACGGATCCGCACCATCCCGGCCAAGAGGAAGGGCAGGGAACTCGCGGGGCAAAGTAGGAGATGTCCCGCACTGTCCCCTGAAGTTCTGAGCTCACGCTAAGGCACGAACGGGTTGACGCTGAAGGCTCGACGGGCGCGTGAGAGACGGCTACTTGAGCTGGTCCAATGTAGTCTGTGAATCCTTGGCCGCCTTGCTGCCCGGGGCCAGGGAGATCGCCTTCTTCAGCTCCGTCGTCGCGTTTGCCTTGTCGTTCAGCTTGGAGTAGGTCATTCCCAGGTGATAGTGCATCGACGCATTGTTCGGGGAGGCCCTCAGAGCCGTCGTCAGCAGATCCTTTGCTGCCGAGTAGCTTTGCTTGTAGTAGAAGACCCAGGCCAGAGTATCCGCAGTCTGGGGTGCATCCGGCATCTTGCGGCGTGCGGTCTGAGCGTAGTTCAGGGCTACGTCGACGTTCTGTCCTGTCTCGACCATCAGGTAGGCCAGGTTGTTGGCTGCGACTGCATTGCCGCTGTCGAACTGGAGCGTCTTCTTGTAGTAGTCCGCGGCCTTCGCCTGGTCACCCTTTGCCTCGTAGAGCGACGCGAGGGTATTGGTCGCGTTCACGTCGTTCGGATGCGAGGTCATCCAGTTTTGCCAGAGCGATACCGCGGAGTCGAGGTCTCCGCTAGCCGTTACTGCCTGGGTATAGGTTTCGAGCGCACTGGAACTGCCGGGAGCAAGCTGCATCGCTTTGCGCGAGTTGTCGAGCGCGCCCTTGATGTCCTTGGTTTGCAGTTGAAGGTAGGCGAGTTGATCGTAGAAGCCGCCGTTGTTCGGCTCCTTGACAATCTGCGCCTGGACTCGTGCGATGGCCTTGGCGGTGTCCTTCGACTGCAGGTCATAGTTCAACAGCATGCCTAAGGCGCGAGTGGAGTTCGGATCCTTTTCGAGCGCCTTCTCGAAGAGAGCCTTGGCTTCCGGAGCATGCCCTTCGGCGATCTTGAGTTGGCCCATTTCCAGATATGCGGCGGCATTGTCCGGGCTGTTCTTCAGCACGGTCTGATAGTCGGCTTCCGCGCGATCATACTTGCCTCGGCTGGCCCAGGATGCTCCACGCCACAGATAAGCCGGCGCGAAGTTCGGATGCATCTGGATTGTCTTGTCGGCGACCTCGGAGAGCATGCCTGCATCCTGGCGTCCGATTGCGATTTGAGCCAGGCCGGCTGCAGCCTCAAGGTTTCCGGGGCTCAACTTGGCTGCCTGGCGATAGTTCCCCTCGGCGCCAGAGACGTCGCCCTTGGTCATCGCAACACGAGCCAGCAGAAGCTGGGTTGTCGCATCGTTCGGATTGTCCTTGACGGACTTTTTCAGCAGCGTCCACGCGTCATCAACCTTGCCCGTGTTCAGGAGCAGAAGCGCATTCAGCGTTTGCACCTCCGCGTTGCCGGCGTCGCTCTTGGCCAGTTGAGTCGCGATCGTTGTGGCCTTGTCGTACTCCTTCCTGTCGAAGAGAACTCGGGCGTAGGTCAGCTTGACGCCAAAACTCTTTGGGTGCCTGGAGGCCAAATCCGCGAACACCGTCTCCGCGCGATCGAGTTGTCCCGACCGCCCATAGTAGCCAGCGAGCAACGACGCGGCCGCTTCGTTATCTGGGAGGTCTTCGACTGCCTGGTGCAGCGTTTGTTCCGCCTTGCCGGTATCCTTCTGGCGGATGTAAAGCGCCGCGAGCGCCTGCCGAGCCCGGAGGTCCGTAGGGGCTGCGCTGACTGCGGTGGTGTATTCGTGCTCCGCTCCCTGCAGATCGCCTTTTTTCTCGAGCAGTGCCGCGAGCAAAATGTGTGGCGTTGGGCTCTTCGTGTCGAGGGAGGCGGCCTTGCGCAGTTCCTGTTCCGCCTCATTCTCCTGACTTGGATCGGCCGCTTCCAGCAGACCGAGGGCGCTATGGAAGCCAGCGCGGTTAGGATCGAGTGCCATAGCGTGCTGAAGGTTCTTCAGAGCTTCCGCCTTGTCACCCTTTCTCTCCGCGACGCCTGCGAGCAGGGCGTATGCGTCCGCGTAGTTCGGATTCAACGCCAGAACAGCCTTCCCCTGCGCCTCAGCACGGTCGTAGGCTTGCCCTTCGAGCAACATGTTTCCGAGGCTGATGCGGGCCTCTACGTTCGAGGGATCCTTGTCGACCGTAACTAGCAGTTCCCCAAACGCCGGTGCCAGCGTGTTCATCTTGATGTACGCCTTCGCCAATTCGTAATGCGCCGGAGCGAAGCCTTTATCCAGCTTGATCGCGTTCGAGAACTGGATGGCGGCTTCCTTGTACTTGCCGCTGGCCGCGTACCGCTTGCCACTCTCCAGATACTTCTGCTTGCGCACGTTGGGGTCGCGGTTGCAGCCGATTGTGAAAGCGAGCGTGAGGGACGTAGCGAGCAGTATGGCGATCTTCACTTGGCGTCGTTCGAACATGGACAATTTCCTCATCGGTGGTCGTTCTTATTCTGCAAAGTTGTTCAAGCGTTCTTATTAATGACCGGGCAGCGACCGTGCAGAGTTTCGCCGGCCCGAAATAGCCCCCGGAGCCTAGTTCGGTACAAACTCAGGCAGAAGGGGAGTGATCCGTTGCGCGAAAGCTATTGCACGGCTGCGCGCAGCCGCTCGATCTTCGCCTGCATTGACTGGCGTGATGATCCGGACGAGCGCCTCATCGGAGCGGCCAAGCCGGATCGAGTCCGCAAGAGTGTAGATCTTCGCCTTGTAGTCACTCGCAATACTGCGTCCGTGCAGTTGGTACCAGTACAGAGCCTCTTCGGTCGCCGCTCCGTTGGTAATCAGGTAGTCTCCAACGCTGTACTTCTTTCCCGTCGAGTCCGTGAAGTCGGTGACATCCGACGAGACGAAGGTCCATCCAGCTCCAGGCAGACAGTTCTGGGGAGAATGAACGGCTTGTCCTGTGCGTTGGGTGGCAAAGTAGGCGACGTAGAGTCCTATCTGCGAAGGATCGGTCATGCCCGCACTGGTCCGGATGTATACGCGGCTGAGGAAGTCGCCTTTGCCCAGAATTGCGAGGGTTTCGTCGTCGATCGGGATGTCGATGGAGGACTGCGATCCCACGGTGGTTGGGAATTCGGTGAGAGGGCGACTCGGCAACACCTTGTCCACATCTCCGCGCATGTGCAGCACCAGCGCGGTAAAGGACATCAGCAATGCGATACACCAGAGACGTGGCGACTTCATGCGGGTTTCCCCCGTTTACGAGTGACCAACTCCATCGTCAGGTGGACGATGTAGAGGCACCCGAGGGAAACCAGGAACATCAGCCAGCCGGAAAACTCATGGAAGAACCCCATGGCTTTCACGGGATCCCAGTACTGGACGCAGAGGCCTGTGCCGAAGATTCGAGCCACGTTCGCGGTTACGGCAATCGGAATACTCGATAGCGCCAGCACAACGCGCCGCCAGTTGCTCCGCTCCAGAAAGTAGCCGTAGATCACCGCGACGGTGAACAGGCTCATCAAGGACCGAATGCCGCTGCAGGCCTGGGCAACCTCAAGGGGCGTGGCGGGTAGCTGAATGATGTTCCCATCCTGCAGCACCGGCACATACGCCAGCTGGAGCAGGTCGCTAGCCAGGCGCGAAGCGAGCAGTTGTAACGGAAACGTAATTTGGTTGAAGACAATGGTGGGAATGGGAATGGCGAGCAGCAGCACGAAAAATACAAACTTCAAGCGGCCGAGCATCGCCTTGCCGAGCAGAGTCCACACCAGACCGGCGGCGAGCAGGATAAACGAAGTCCGCTGTAGAAACAGGTCCGCGCCAAAGACGCCGATCAGTAGCTCGACGAGGCCGAGAATGACCAGCCACGTTCCGCTCCAGGTTGGAGCAAGTGGGGTACGGAGTAGCTTCCCTCGGTTGTCCCAAACTAGAAATGCGGCGAAGAAGGGAATCAGGAACCCGTGAGAAAAGTCGGGAATCTCATACCAGTCCGTGACCAGCTTGATGGCTATTTTGTAATAGAGGGCGATGGCCAGCGCACCGACCAAGATCCAGGGGCCCCAGGCGATCGACCACTGGGCATCCGTTCCCCCGCCCGGGAGATCGATATCGCCGCCCAACGAGGAACCTTGCGGGTTATGCAGGGGCCCGGGATCCGAGGAGGCTACGGGAACCGCAGTAGTCTGTTGCATAGGCGTGACTTTCGATGCAGTTTCAAGACCTAACGGATTATCGCATGGGGGGAATGGCCGAGGTCGTCCACCGGCCGGACTAAAGTTGATCAACCGGGCACACTTAAGTGGAATAACGACAATGCGGTAGATGGAATAAGGTTGCCTGGGGATGGGAAAATTTATCACTTTTTCCCTTGTCCTGCAGTACCCATTTACCAACGTGTTCCATGGCCTGAATATTGAGTGTAGAGGTGTAAAATCACAGCATTGCGTCTCTAACGTCCGGGGGCGAATCGTAACCATTGATTTTGGAACAAGGAAACCCGCTTAAGAGGTCTTGGAATCCAACCTACGGCTAACGGTTACTCCATTCGTGGGCAGTCTGCCGGAAGTCTTTTTCTGCTATACAGTTCCCTCCGGCTCCTCCCATATCAAGATTCGCACCACGGCCGATATCACGAATTGGTAGGCATATGAACCTTCTTCGCTGTGCCCTTATTTCGATAGCGCTTCTCCCGGCCCTTGCTACTGGTGAAGCCCAGCAGCCGGGGACTAAGCCGGTGTTGAGCGCTCAACCCGCTGCCACAACCCCTGCGCCTGCTCCCGCAGAGACTGCTGCGCCCGCTACTTCCGGGCCGGTGGATGTTTCACCCAACTACATCATTGGTGCAGATGATTCCCTCCAGGTCACCGTATGGAAGGATTCGCAGTTGTCGGCCAGCCTGACTGTGCGTCCGGACGGAAAAATCTCCCTGCCCTTGATCAACGACATCATGGCTGCCGGGTATACCCCGATGGAGCTTGCCAAGGACATTACGACCAGGCTCCAGAAGTTCATCACCGACCCGGTGGTGAGCGTCAGCGTTCTCGCGGTCAAGAGCAAGCGCATCTTTATGACCGGTGAGATCGGACGTCCGGGACCCCTTGATCTGACTCCCGGCATGACGATCCTCCAGGCTATCTCTACGGCCGGAGGCCCCACGCCCTACGGAAACAAGAAGCACATGTACATCCTGCGTGGGGAGTCCAACAAGCAGCAGAAGATTCCCTTTGATTACACGAAGGCAATGAAGACGGGGGACATGCAGGGCGTTACGCTGCTTCCCGGCGACACTGTAGTGGTCCCATGACAAAGAGAATCCAATTCGTTTTGCTCCCCGTGCTGATCTGTGTCGTTCTGGTTGCGCTTGTCAGCGGTCGTGCCGCGTTCGGCCAGGCATTGCCTGCTGCGGAAGCTTCGCCGGTCTCGACTGGCTTTGCATTGCCGACATCGCTGGGCTCGCTGCAGTATGCCGTGAGCGCGTCTCAAAACCTCATCTGGGGCTATTACGGTAATTCAGGTGCGGCGTACACGACGAACCTGACCGGCGATGTAGCTTACCTCTCGAACAGCAAGCAATACCCGTTCAGCCTGGTCTTCGCCGGAGGCCATTCGTTCAGCGAATCCGGTCAGGCGAGCTACAGCTATCTGAATCTCGGATTCTCCCAGGTTGCGAATGTGGGGAGATGGAACATCATTCTCTCGGATAACATCAGCTACCTGCCGGGCACGCCCACCAGCGGACTTGCCGGGGTTCCAGGTGTCGGTGACCTTGGAGTGAATCCGGTGCAGATAGGTGGCGATGCAGGCCAGGGAGTGCTGACTAACTTCTCCAACCGGATTAGCAATGTCGTTGCAGGTAGCGTTCAGCGCCAGATTACAGGCAAAACTTCGATTAATGCTTCCGGCTCCTATACCCTCCTGCGTTTTATTGATGAAACGAATGGTTCTGCCAATGCTAGCAACGCAGGTTTGGACAGCTCGACTGCGTCAGGTGGGGCGGGCATTAGCCACCAGATGAATGCGCGCAATTCGCTGGGCGTCAATTACGCATATTCCAACTTCGTTTATTCAGGCAACGATTTTGGGGTCTCCACTCCAAACTTCGTGAGCCAGACAGCCAGCGGCGTGTACACGCATCAGTTCACCCGCAAGCTTTCGATGAGCGCGGCTGCCGGGCCCCAATGGACTACCGTTGGCTCCAGCGGGGGAAACTTGCTCAGCGCGTTTGCGGATGTGTCCCTCACCTACAACGCGAAGTCGTATGGCACCACGTTGTTTTACACGCGAAGCACCAACAGCGGATTCGGAGCACTGGCGGGCGCAATCTCTGACAGCGCGACGTTCGGCTTCAGCCGCAAATTTGCGGTGGTATGGAATGTCTCGCTGAATTCGAACTACACCCACACCTCGACGTTGGGGCTGGGAAGTGTTGCTCCGTATAGCGTCAACACCGCTGTCGAAGGGCTTCAGATTTCGCGAGCTATTGCGCGGAATCTGTCTGGCTACGCCAGCTACACGTTCGAAGACCAGTCGAGTTCAGGCTCCAAGGCAATTGATGTGTTTTCCGGTATCTCTCAGGTGGTCGGCTTCGGCCTGACCTATTCCCCCACTTCGTTGCGCCTGGGACACCAATAAGGAGAAGGTATGCTTGGCCACCGATCACTCAATGTAGATGACTATCTCGCCATACTCAAGCGGCGCTGGTGGATCCTAGCGATCCCCGCGGCGATTGTCCCGGTGATTGCGATTGGCGCGACTTATTTTGTGACGCCGCGGTATGAGTCGCAGACGCTCGTGCTGATTGACCAGCAGAAGGTGCCGACCGGATTCGTCCAGCCGGTGGTCACCGAAGCGCTGGATAGCCGCCTCGCATACATGACCGAGCAGATTCTCAGCCGGAGTAGCATCGAGCCGATCATCAATCAATACAACCTGTATGGCGATCAGCATCTGTCCATGGATGCGCGAGTCGACCTTACACGCAAGGCGATTTCCATTGCGCCCGTGCAATCAGACATCGCGCGGTCGAATGGACTTCCAGGCTTCAAGATCCTGTTTACCGCGAAAGACCCGCACACCGCGCAACAAGTGTGCGCCCAGGTTACGGGACTCTTCACCAAAGCCAATCTGCAACAGCGCCAGGGTTCCGCGGAGGAGACAACAGAGTACCTCCAGGAAGAGCTGGACGGAGCCAAGCGAAACCTGGATGACCTGGATACCAAAATCTCGGCGTTTCAGCAGCAGCATTCCGGCAGCCTTCCTGAAGACGAAGGCAGCAGCATGAACATCATCACCAGTTTGACCTCTCGTCTTGAGGCGACCACTGCGCAGTTGCAGACACTGGAGCAGAACAAGTCCGTTGCGCAAACGCTGCTGTCGCAGCAAGTCGACAATGCGCCGGCCGCGGCTGCGGTATCCCAGCAGCCTCAGGTTCTGCAGAAAGAACTCGACGATCTGTTAGCCCAGCAGTCCGTGCTTAATGCGGAGTACACCCCGGAACATCCGGATGTGAAGGCTATCGCGCGCAAGATTGCAGACAAACGCCGGGAGATTGCCAAGGCGGAATCGGCGCCTCCACCGGCTCCGGCTGCCCCGGTCCCGGCGAATCGTCCTGAGCCGGCGAACGTGGTGAGCCTTCGCGCGCAGTTGCGCGGCATCGATCAGATGATCCAGTCCAAGCACAAGGAACAGGATCAGCTGCAGGGAGAGATTCGCGGCTACCAAGGTCGCGTTCAGGCAGGCCCCGAGGTTGCGGCTCAATTCAAACAGTTGACCCGCGACTACGACACCGCGTCGGCCTTCTACAACCAACTGCTGCAGAAGAAGAATTCGTCGCAGATGACCACCGATCTTGAGCACCGGATGCAGGGCGAGACCTTCACTGTTCTCGATCCGGCAAGCCTTCCCGTGGACCCATCCTGGCCGAAGCAGAGCGTCTTTGCGATGGGCGGACTGGGCGGAGGCCTTGCGCTGGGACTGCTGATCGCCGGCCTCCTTGAGTACAAGGACACCGCCTTACAGGGCGAGCGCGACGTGTGGGAGTTTACTCAGCTTCCAACGCTGGCGGTGATCGCCTGGTCGGGCGATGCAGCGGATAACAAGAAGCCGAGCTTGATGAAGCGGCTGTTCAGTCGAAAATCTAAGGACATGCTTGCGGACGCCTCGGGGTAAACATGTATAAGAGCTTTTTCCATCTGCAGTCCAACCCGTTCGCCGGCAGTCCGGATCCCCGGTTTCTGTACATGATGCCGCACACGCGCGAGGCCCTCGCGACGCTGGAGTACGGCATTTCGGCGCACAAGGGCTTCATCGTGCTCACAGGCGAGGTCGGGACCGGCAAGACAACTCTGCTGCGCCGGGCTCTCGCGTCGCTGGACCAGAGCCGCGTCTTCAGTTCGTTTGTCTTCAATCCGCGCCTCGATGTACTCGACTTCCTCGAGTTCATCCTCGCGGACTTTGGCATTACGCCGCAGTCCCGCACCAAGTCCGGAATGTTGATTCAGCTCAACCGATGGCTCATTGAGCGGTACCGCCGCGAAGAAACCTGCGTCATCATCGTTGACGAAGCTCAGAACCTCGAGTGGGAGCTTCTGGAAGAGATCCGGCTCCTCACCAATCTGGAGACTACGACCGAGAAGCTTGTTCAGATTGTCCTCTCCGGCCAGCCCGAGTTGGAGGAGAGATTGCGCGCTCCGGATGTTCGTCAACTGCGCCAGAGAATTGCTCTATGGGCCCGCACTCACGCCATCACCGCAGAACAAACCGCCAACTATATTTCCCAGCGGCTGCTCATTGCCGGCTCGTCAGAGAAGATTTTCTCCGATGAGTCCGTCGCAGCCATTCACCGTGCCAGCCGAGGCATTCCACGCATCATTAACCTCATCTGTGAGCACGCTCTCATCCTGGCTTATGTTGAACAACTGCACCAGGTGCCTGAAGCCTTGATTCATGCGGTCGCCGGCGATCTTGATCTCGACCCGCAGCCCTTTATGGTCTCGACGACTCACAGCGGATTTTCCACGAACTCCACGCTTCCATCGCAGAAGCACCCAGGAAGGGAAGAGAGATGAGCAAAATATACGAAGCGCTTCGCCAGGCCGAGCAGGACCGGGCCAAGAACGGAGCACCTGAAACCGACAATGGAGTCAAGCAGTCCACCATCGCACATGCCCTTGGCGACCGCGAGCAGGATTACGCTCTCGCAGCTCCGACGGGACGACCGGTAGCTACGGTTACGCCCATTGCCAACGCTCTGAGCGACAGGACGCTGGTCACGCGTGCAACGGACCTGACGGGTGAACTGGCAGGCGATGCCTCCGGCGCTTCGAACATCGATCTCACGGCGATTCGTCACTTCGCCTGGAAGCCTTCGCTCATCCAGCTTCCTGCCCTCGAGGATCGAGGGGCGGCTGTCGAACAGTTCCGAAGCCTGCGGTCGCGTATGCAGGAGTTTCGCGACCTCAATACGCTCAAGTCTTTGTTGGTTTCCAGCGGACTGCCGCAAGAAGGCAAGAGCTTTGTGACGGCCAATCTCGCCATCTCGTTCGCGCGCCACAAGGCTGGCCGCGTTCTGCTGATTGATGGAGATATGCGCCGTGCCACGCTGCACGATCTTCTCGGGGCTCCTCAGGGCCCTGGACTTACCGAGTATCTCTCGGGAGCGGCCTCCATCATGGAGGTGATGCAGCGTCCGAATACCGAGGACACGGCACACCCGGTCCCCGCCGGCCTTGTCTCGCTGACCTTCATTCCAGCCGGCATGCAGTACGACAAGGCTGCGGACTTGTCCGGCAATCGCCGCTTTGACAAGTTGATTGCTGCGGCATCCCCATACTTCGACTGGATCATCGTCGATTCATCTCCCGTGAATCTGGTCTCCGACGGAGTCAACCTTGCGCGCGCCTGCGACGCTGTTCTATTGGTTGCTCGCGGCGGCGTAACGAAGTACGAGGTTGCACAGCGTGCGGTTGCAGAGCTCAAGGCCTCCAAAGTACTTGGATTTGTGCTCAACGCAGTTAAGAACCCGCCCGTTGCCGGAGGCTACTACGGTTACGATGGATACGACAAGCTAGAAGGGTAACCAGGGGCGACAAGCGCAATGATCCGGTTTTTGAATGTTTATTACCCGACGCGGACCGTTGTGCTTCTGTGTTGCGAGGCCATTGTTGTCAGCGGATGCTTTCTGGCCGCTACTTGGATTATGCTTCGTGACCAGGCGATCTTTGAGCTGCAGTTGCACGATGGATTCATCAAGATAGCTGCGATCACTGTCGTCAGCCTTATCCTCTCTTACTACTTCGATCTGTACGAGCCCACCATCGTCTCCGGACGGATGCAGATTTACTTTCGCATCCTGCTGGTGCTTGGCTTCGACTGCTTCATCCTTTCAGCCTTCCTTGTTTTTGATCCCGACGTCACGATTGGTTCGTACGTTTATGTACTCGGCTTCGCGCTTCTCGCTCCGGCGCTCATTCTGATGCGGAGAGGCTATGAGTGGGTGATCGGCCAAAAAGTG
Organism: Acidobacteriaceae bacterium; assembly: GCA_036498865.1. GTDB lineage: Bacteria > Acidobacteriota > Terriglobia > Terriglobales > Acidobacteriaceae > Edaphobacter. Next base: position 16,340 of record DASYEU010000002.1, read on the forward strand.
TTTCGTGAGCGCATTTACGTTCTCGGAGCGGGAGATTACGCGCGCTCGATCGTCGACACCATTCGGTCGCGGTCGGACCTTGGTATGGAGGTGGTGGATTGGCAAGACCTCCAGCTTGAGCCGGCCGAACGCAAGAAGGTTTGGGTAGAGACGTTGGAAAGAATCGGCAAGGCCGAGATGCCGGTGCATCGCATCATCGTCGCCATGGAGAGCCGTCGCGGCGAACTGCCGGTGCAGGAGCTGTTGACCCTGCGCTTTCAGGGCATCACCGTGGAAGAGGACGGCACGCTGCGCGAGCGGCTCTACGGGAAGATTCAGCTGGATGGACTGCGTCCGTCGAACTTCCTCTATAGCGAAGGATTCCGCATCCGGGCTTCGCAGCAATTCACCCGTCAGGTCGTCTCCATCTGCGCTGCGGCGTTCGGACTTCTGGTGTTTTTGCCGTTCTTCCCGTTCGTCGTGCTGGCGGTGAAGCTTTCTTCGAAGGGACCTCTTTTCTTCCGCCAGACTCGTGTCGGCATGGGCGGGCGCAACTTCGACGTCATCAAGTTTCGGACCATGTTCACCGACGCAGAAAAGGGTGGCGCCAAGTGGGCTACCAAGAACGATCCGCGTGTGACCAAGGTAGGCATGTTCCTGCGCAAGACCCGCATTGATGAGATCCCGCAGCTCTGGAACGTGTTGCGCGGCGATATGGGCTTCGTCGGCCCCAGGCCGGAGCGGCCGGAATTCGTTCAGTGGCTCAGCGACGAGCTCCCGTTTTACTACCTGCGGACGCTTATTCGCCCCGGCCTAACCGGTTGGGCACAGGTTCGCTATGGGTATGGGGCGACTCTCGCCGAGACCAAGGAAAAGCTTGAATACGATCTCTACTACATCAAGCATATGTCCCTGGGGCTCGACCTGCTCATCATGTTCGAAACGATCAAGACGATCGTTCGCCGCCGAGGCGCGCAGTAACCAGCTTCACTGAATCAAGTTGGTGGGCTCGTTTGTGCTTGAGAGGGCTGTGCGTGCCTGAGGTTTGGCGCGCACGTTTCCACCGCCAAGTTCCGCAGCCGCCGCAGCGCTCACGTCGTTCAGCTTGTAGAGCAGGGAACGGTAGCTGATCTTCAGCCACTTTGCCGTCTTCTGCCGGTTCCAGTTGTGAGCCTTCAGAACCTTCAGGATGATCTGACGCTCGAGCTCATGGGTGGCCTTCTTGGTCACCATCTTGAGCGAGATCGGCTGGCTTACATCCACATCGGCTACTGCCTTGGAGGCGGGCCGCTCCTCTTCCACCAATTCCGCGACGAGCGCATCTTCGCTGCCCATCAGGACGTAGCTTCGAATGAGGTTGTCCAGCTGGCGAACGTTGCCGGGCCACTCATACCGCTGCATCAACCGGATCACGTTGCGCGATATGGGAGCGGGGTTCACACGGAATGCGCGCGCATGCTGGGCGACAAAATAGTCGACCAACTGGGGGATGTCCTCCGGCCGGCGCCGCAAAGGAGGCAGCTGAATGGTCACCGCGTTGATGCGGTAGAGGAAATCGAGGCGGAAGGTTCCGTCGGCGACTTGTTCACGAAGATCGCGGTTGGCCACTGAGACGATTCTGGCCTGGATCGTCCGCGTTTCGTGCCCGCCCACGCGCATGTAGGAGCCGTCCTGCAGGACTTGCAGCAGTTTCGACTGGACACCGATGTCCAGGCTGCCTACCTCGTCCAGAAACAGGGTTCCACCATGGGCCTGTTCAAGCCGGCCGCGTTTTGTGGAATGCGCCCCGGTAAAGGCGCCTTTCTCATATCCAAAGAGCTCGGTTTCGATCAGTCCAGCCGGAATCGCAGGACAGCTCACCTTCACAAGCTCCCCTGAGAGCCGCTCCGAGGTCCCGTGAATCAGACGCGCGCATAGTTCCTTGCCGGTACCGCTTTCGCCTTGCACCAGCACTGCGACATTGGTCTTGGCGACCATCTCCAGCTTGCGCCGGATGACCTGCATCTCGGCCGACCTGCCGAAAAAGACCTCGACAGGGGGGAGATCGAGCTGTGTTTCGTGCTCAGAAAACCGAACGGTAGTCATATTTTCCTGTCACCGATTGCTCGCGTCGTCTCCCGAAACCGGGCAATCGATCCGCCGGGCAACGTACGTACTACACCTGGGGTAACCTGCGATTAAGCACGTTGGGTACCAAATACCCCTCTCTTCGAGGACATTTCTGCCCTTCCAACTGCCTCCGAAAAAACTTATTCACTATTTCATGGTTTTTTTTTCCCAACCTCATGTAAACTTTCTGCACAATGGTAGGAAGTTTATTACCACTTTAGGGAAAAAGTCTGAAAAGTGTCTGACGTCTTGGTTCTCGGGTCCTGACTGTCAATCCGCTGTACCGGCGGTAAGTGCCGGGTAGAAACCCCTATCGGTAGAATACAACGCCGGGCGGGTCAGTCCTTCGGATCGAACGTCTGCCACACATATATCAGATACCGGCATGACCGGTGTCGGCGCAATGGAGTCAAATTATGGCGGCTCATCCTTCCTCCCCCCAATCCAAGTCAGTATCGGCCTGCCGGCCATGCATTTTTGTGTTCGAGTCGAACCTCAGGGTTCTCAACTACCTGAAGCGTACGTTCTCGGCGCTGTACGATCTGCGCCTGTTTTCGGAAGATCAGCCCTTCCTGAACGATCTGGAAGCCATGCAGAAGCCGAGCCTGGTCCTTCTGGCATGGGATGGCATTTCGCAATCCATGCCCCTGTTCTCCCGCGTCCGCGCGACCCGTCCCGAAATCCCTGTCCTGATCCTCGCTACGTCGGCTGAAATGGCCGATTATGAGGTATTTGCGCGCCTTGGTGCCAGCGGCGTCGTGCTAAAGCCCTTTGTGGATGACGCGCTTGAAGTCGCCATCGCGAAGCACCTGCTGGTGCAAAAAGAGGAGCCCGCCGAGCCGAAGGAGATTCGGCTCGAAGGCGGCCATTCCTTTGTCCGTTCCAGCAAGCGCATGCGCGAGGTGGAGGCCCAGGCGCAGCTCGTTGCCAAGTCCGATATCCCGGTCCTTATCCTGGGTGAAAGTGGCACTGGCAAGGAAATCGTCGCGATGTACACCCACCAGATGTCGCGCCGCGCCAACCGGATGTTCCTCAAGGTCAACTGCGCGGCCATGCCGGCTGACCTGCTGGAGAGCGAACTTTTCGGATACGAACAGGGCGCATTTACCGGCGCCACCAAGAGCAAGCCCGGCAAGTTCGAAACCTGCGATGGAGGAACTATCTTCCTCGACGAAATCGGTGAGATGCCACCGGCGCTGCAGGCCAAGCTGCTGCACGTCCTCCAGGACGGCACCTTCTCGCGCCTGGGCAGTCGCGGTCCGACCAAGACGGATGTTCGCGTCATCGCCGCAACGAACGTCAATATGAAAGAGGCGATGGCCGGCAAGACGTTCCGCGAGGACCTTTACTACCGCCTGAACGGTCTCTCGCTGGTGCTGCCGCCGCTGCGGGAACGGCTCGATGAGATTCCTGCGATGGCCGCCTATTTCATGCGCAAGGGCGCAAAGAAGTACGATCTGCAGCCTCTCCCCATCTCGGCTGCGCTGCTGGCGGCTCTTGGTGAATATACCTGGCCGGGAAATCTTCGCGAGCTCGAAAACGTTATCAACCGATACTTGATCCTGCAGGACGAGAAGACCGTGATCGCCGAGCTGGATCAGGCAAAAGTCACGCCCTCCTCGTCATCGGACAAGGCGACGGATCACGTGGAAGCGGGTGGGCTCAAAAAGCTGGTGCGGGGTCTGAAGGGTGAAACTGAATCCTCCGTCATTGCCGGCGTATTAGAGGAGACAGGATGGAACCGAAAGGCCGCCGCAAACGACCTGCAGATCAGCTACAAGGCCCTGCTGTACAAGATCAAGCAGTACGATCTGAGCCCCAGGTCGGCATGAAACCCAGCTCCACCGACGACACCTCGGAACTCGATATGCTGGTCATCCAGTTCGGGGACCGCACGGTGAAGGGATACGCCGAGCGCAGCCAATGGCAGCCCGGAGAAGACCTGAACTTCCACGTAGCGCCCCCCACCTTTCGGCGCCTTGGCTCAGACACGATGGAGAAGATTCCGCTCGACGGAGTCAAGGCGATCTTCTTCGTCAAATCGTTCGAAGGCAAGTGGCACGACGACCTCCGCTTCCATGATCATCTGCCTGCGCCGGAGTGCCTGTGGGTGCGCGTGACGTTTCACGACGGCGAGGTCATCGAGGGATTGATCGGCAACGACCAGAGCTACGTGGTTCACCCCGGTTTCTACATGTCGCCCATTGATCCGGAAGGGAACAACTGGCTGATCTACGTCCTCAAGAACAAGCTGAAGGACTTCCAGATTCTGGGCTTGCGCGCCGCGCCAAAGAATATGAGGGGTCTGAACGCTGTTCGAGCGACTCCTGCTACGGAATCGATCGAGCCAGTCGCTCGCTGATCCAGCATTTTGCGCAACTCAACCAGACAATCAGGCGTCAGAGGCGCGCGGACTAAGCTCCGACCAACTGGCGCCCGTAGCGCTTCTCGACATACTCGTCCAGGATCACCTGAAACTCCTCGACGATACGGTCGCCCTTCAGCGTAGTGAACAGCTTGCCATCGACGTAGACGGGGGCTTTTGGCTCTTCGAAGGTTCCGGGCAGCGAGATGCCGATATTCGCGTGCTTGGATTCGCCCGGCCCATTCACCACGCACCCCATCACCGCGAGCTTCAACTCTTCTACGCCGGCATACTGCTTCTTCCACTCCGGCATCTGCTCCACCAGGTACGCCTGGATGCGTTCCGCCAGCTCCTGGAAGTAGGTCGAAGTCGTGCGGCCGCATCCTGGGCAGCTCGTCACCTGGGGCATGAAGCTGCGGATCCCGAGCGATTGCAGAATCTGCTGGCCACAGCGCACCTCTTCGCTGCGATCGCCGCCGGGTGTCGGCGTCAGGCTCACGCGGATGGTATCCCCGATACCCGCGAGGAGCAACGGCGACAATCCCGCAGTCGAAGCCACTACGCCCTTCATGCCCATGCCTGCCTCGGTCAACCCAAGGTGCAGCGCATAGTCGCAGCGCCGGGCGAGTTCTGTGTACACGTCAATCAGATCTCGCACACCGGACACCTTCGCGCTCAGAATGATCTGGTCGCGTCGCAATCCGTAGCGTTCTGCGGCCGCCGCGTTGTCCAGTGCGGAGACCACCATCGCCTCCATCATTACGTCGCGCGCGGGCAGAGGATTGGCGGACTTCGAATTCTCGTCCATCATCTTGGTCAGCAACGCCTGGTCCAGCGAGCCCCAGTTCACACCAATCCGCACCGGCTTCTGGTACTCGACTGCAACCTCCACCATGGTGCGGAAGTTGTCGTCGTCCTTGCGCCCGATCGAGACATTACCCGGATTGATGCGGTACTTCGCCAGCGCGCGCGCCGCCTCGGGGTACTTGGTCAGCAACAGGTGCCCGTTGTAGTGGAAGTCCCCGATGATCGGCGTCTCCCAGCCCTTGGCTCGGAGGCCTTCTACAATCGCCGGCACGGCCTTGGCGGCCGCCTCAGTGTTCACCGTTACACGCACCATCTCGGAGCCGGCCCGGGCCAGCGCAGCGACCTGCTGTACGGTCGATTCGACATCCGCAGTGTCCGTGTTGGTCATAGACTGCACCACAACGGGCGCGTCCGAACCCACCACCACTGAGCCAACTTTGACTGAAACTGCGCGACGACGCTCTATTTGAGGCATAAGTTCTCCGCCTCTAGTTTACCAGTTACACTAACTGGAAGGCCCGGTAGCTCAGTTGCATAGAGCAGCGCACTCCTAACGCGAAGGTCGCAGGTTGGACTCCTGCCCGGGCCACCATCTTCCCAACAACTTACGGCGTGACGCTCAATTGGGCGCGGGTTCTACGGGGTCGCCAGGCTCTCCGGAGTCACCATCTTGTGAGCCACGTAGTTGTAGGGAGGTACGGTCTGGCCGCGAAGGATTGACAGGCCGAGATGCACCAGGCTTGGTCCATACGAACCAGCCTCGTGCGAGACTGACCCGATCAGCGGCGACGAGCCATTCTTCATTTCATCCATCGCTTCGGCAATGCAGTCCTGCCCGACGATCGCGACGTGCTTCTCTCGCTTGCGGTCGCGCACCGCATCGAGCGCGCCGAGAGCACTGGTGTCTGTGGCGGCGGCAATCAGGATACGCTTCTCGCGTGGATGGCGATCCAGGAAGTCAGAGATCAGCTTGCGGCTGCGGTCGCGCATACCGCGACAGTCGATCCGTACGAAACACTCCACGGGCAGATCGGGAACGCCGGCGCGAACGCCTTCGAAGGCTCCCGTAATACGGCTTTGCACCAACAGGCCCGCCTCTGGGAGATCGAGGCCGAGCACCCAGTCCACCTTGCCTTCCCAGGCCTTCAGCGCGTGGGCTGCCAGGACTTCGCCTGCCTCAAAGCCAACGCGATAGTTGTCCACGCCGAAGTAGGTTGCGTGGGGATGAGGGATATCGATCGCGATCATGGGAATCTTCGCTGCTGCAATCTTGTCCGCGATGACCGGCGCCGCCTCCTGTTCGATCTGGAATTCAATGACCAGGTCGACCCGGTTCTTGACGAACTCTTCCGCATTCCGCATTGCGGTCGCAGCGTCATAGCAGTTGTCCAGCACCATAAGGTCCACGCCAACCGAGGCTGCAGCCGACTTCAGACTTTCCGTCACCTCGACCGAGAAGGGCATGTCCACGCTCTGACCGCCGAAGCCAAAGCGCAGCTTCTTGGGGCGCGACACCTGGCGATATAGCCCGTCGGGCGACTGGGCGAGATACCCGCGATGCACGTATGTCTTTAAGACCCGATAAACAGTGGTTTTCGAAATCTTTGTTTGCCGGTGAATTGCCTCCAGCGTCATCGGCTGGTTTTCCGCCTGGAGAAGTTCCAGAATATCGAGCGCTTTGGACAGAACTGGGATGAGGTAGAGACGTCGGGATTTACGCAGAGTCATAAGGGGTTTACCAAGCTTCGAAAGCCATTATGCGGCATATGGCGATGTTTCGCTAATGGAATCTCGAAAAATTGTATTTTTAATTTGCTGTCTTCCAGTTTTCGTATTCCGTCCCTCCCGCGAGAAAGCAAAATCGACCGCGCGACGGTGCGAACGCAAATGTGCCATGCTAAGTACTGCAAGGGAGAGCCGTTGGCAGCCATCAGCGACATCGCGGACTTGGTCGGAGCACCCACTCCGGCGGCTCAGTACGAGATTCTCCGTGTCTCCAGCATCGAGTCCGCAACACCGGTTGCACTCGTTTTTGCAACCGATGCCGCCACCTTGGCCGCGGCGCTGAACTCGCCTGCGGGTGCGATTCTTACCCGGCCTGCGCTGCTGGCCCCCGAGGCGTCCACGCCGGGAATCGACCCGGCGGATCCAAGGCTTCTGCCGGTTGCGGATCCGCGGTATGCATTCGCTCTTGCGGCACGCTTTCTGCGGGCTCGCGAGGCGGCCGCGCTGGGCGAATCCATGGGGTGGAACGCCGCGCCGGTTGTGCATCCCACGGCCGTTCTGGGCCGCAACGTGCAGCTTGGCAGGCGGACCAGCATCGGCCCGCATACAGTGCTCGGCGACGGAGTGATTCTGGGGGACGACTGCGAGATCCTGGCGAACGTGACCATCTACACGGGCGCGATTCTGGGGGATCGCGTCATCGTGCAGTCGGGTGCGGTGCTTGGATCGACGGGATTTGGCTATGCCCGCAATTCGGCTACGGGAGAGTATCTCGCCTTTCCTCAACAGGGGACGCTGATCATCGAGAACGACGTAGAGATCGGGGCAAACACGACGATCGATCGCGGTGCCCTGGGAGAAACGCGGATTGGTTCGGGAACGAAGATCGACAATCTCGTTCACATCGCGCACAACTGCGTTCTTGGCCGCAACGTCATCATTGCCGCGCAGACAGGAATCTCGGGGTCCAGCATCATCGAGGACGGCGCCATTCTCGGTGGTCAAGTTGGATTGGGCGAGCACGCGCAGGTCGGTCCTGGCGTGATTCTCGGCGGCGGAGCAGGCGTGCTGAGCCACAAGAAGGTCCGCGGTCCGGGCGAAGTCTTCTGGGGCAGGCCGGCGCGCCCGCTGAAGCAGTATCTGCGCGACCTCGCCCGTCTGAGTCGCCGCTGAGGTTGACGGATCATGGCGATCGTCGTGATTGGCGGACACTCGCGGAACATCGGCAAAACCAGCGTAGCCTGCGCGCTGATTGCGGCGATGCCTGAGCGGCGCTGGACTGCCATCAAGATCACGCAATGCAAGCACGATGGAACTTCCTGCGACTGTGAGCTTGCAGGGCAGCTGATCGCGATCTCCGAGGAACGTAACGCCGAAGCGAAGACGGATTCGTCGCGCTATCTCGCTGCCGGGGCAGTGCGATCGATTTGGGTGCGCACGCGAAGAGAGCAGCTCGCCCAGGCGATGCCTATGATCCGCGATGTGATTGCGCAGGCAGAGAACGTGCTTCTCGAGTCGAACAGCGTTCTTGCGTTTCTGCAGCCTGAGATTTACATCAGCGTTCTGGACGCACGCATTGCGGACTTCAAGGCTTCAGCGCTCGGTTTTCTTGATCGCGCAGACGCAATTGTCCTCACGTCGGGCCCGCTTGAGGAAACTGAATGGAGTGGCGGTGTGTCCGAACAGCTGAAGCACGCGACGAAGTTTCAAGTCGCTCCGCCGGACTACAGCTCTGCTGCGCTGGTCGCATTTGTTGCGGACCGGCTGGAGTTGCCGGTCCGCCCAAAGGATTAGTTTGCGTCGTCGGTCAGGGCGTCCATGTAGGTCACGTCGAGTGCCGTGCCCTGGACCGTGACGAACTCATTGTCGAGTTCGGATCCGTCCGCAGTCTTGAAGATGTGCACCTGGCCACCGTACGCGGTGTAGATCTTGTTAAAGTTCTGCACCCAGCACAGGCCGGTGAGGTTCCCATAGTAGTACTGGTTGTTGTTCTGGTTGGGGTAGGGAACCACCGCGGTTGCGGATCCCGGCGTGACGTTCGGCAGAACCTGCGGAGTCAGCGTAGCTCCACCCAGAACCACCCGCGTCAGGCAGTTGTAGTTCACACCGTGCGCCTGGCGTTCGCCTGTGGCGCAGTATTGCGCACCGATCCAAAGCGTGTTGTCATCCGCGAACAGCATCTTGGAGTGGTTGCCGTCGGAGATGGAGTATTGGCCGGTGATGGTGTTCGTGGCCATATTCATGGTGGAAAGAACGCCGGCGAACAGACCGTCGGGCATCAATTTCTGCCCTGCCATGTAAAGCGTTGTGCCGTTGGAGAGGGCTACGGTCACTCCGCCCGGTACGGGGATATTGGCGATCTGTGGGTTGGGCTGCGTCGGCGACGTGGGGATGACGTTATTGTTCAGCGGCCCCTGCTGCAGCAGAGTGATGCTGGCCGTCTTGCCGCCGCACTCCGGACCACAATTCAGGATGTACGCCGTGGTTCCGTCGAGCGAGAAGTACGCCCCGGCTGGCTCATCGTA
>DASYEU010000003.1:0-17368 GCA_036498865.1 Acidobacteriaceae bacterium
CGACGCGCTGGCGCGAGTTGCGCAGAAGGGCGACGTGATCCTGACACTCGGTGCAGGCAGTGTCTCGCAGGCCGGTCCCCTGTTGCTGGAGGCGCTGGAGCGCTCGTCTGGTTAGGCGGCCGCATGCACGGGAGGATTGACGCATGATGCCGGTGTTCACGATGGGCTGCGTGTGGAGGGCCGGTGCGCTTCTACTTGTCAGCCTGGCACCGCTATCGCTTGAGGCGCAATCCACGGAGACCCTCGCGGCTCCGGTTCAATCGGCGTCATTGCCGAAGTGGCAAATTGACGCAGGCGGCAAGATGGAATTCGCAAGCTCCTCGATTCGGAAGGATGTGTCCGGCAAGCTCAAGACACCCAATTTTCCGTTGAGCGCCGACGACGGTCTGCCTCCGCACGACGGCACGTTTTCCGCCGACTTTCCCTTGATGGTGTACATCCAGTTTGCGTACAAGCTGTGGCTGACCCCGGAGGAAACGCGCATTCTGTACGCGAACCTCCCGAAGTGGGTGGTCTCCGACCCGTACGAGATCCATGCGCAGGCAGCAGTCAAACCAACCAAGGACCAGATGCGCCTGATGATGCAGTCGCTGCTGGCTGAGCGCTTCGGGTTGAAGGTCCACTTCGAGAACCGCCAGCTTCCGGTGTTCGTGCTGACCATGATCAAGCCAGGAAAACTGGGGCCAAGGCTGCGCCCACATACCAACATATGCGATGCCTTCGTGGCCGCGAAGAACGGGCCGGGAGTGTTCCCCCCGCCCTGCCTGGACCAGGCGCTGATGACCATTCCCCGGCCAAACCGCGTGAAGTTGACCGGTACGCGAAACACGACGGTGGCCATGATCGCAACCTATCTTCCGTCCATCGGTGAATTGGATCGGCCTGTGGTGGACGCGACAGGGTTGCCAGGGCGATACGACTTCTCTCTTGAGTTCACTCCGGAGTCGAGCTTGCCTGAGCCATCGGGACCGGACGCTGAGTCCGACTCGCAGGCGACCACGTTGTACGACGCGCTGGCCCGGCAACTCGGGCTGCAGTTGCGCCCTGCTAAAGCTCCCCGGGACGTTCTTGTGGTCGACCATGTTGAGTGGCCGACAGAAAATTAGCCCCATTCCGTGGGCGGGCCAATGTTACAGGTGGGTTGCTGAGTGGGTACCCCCCCGCTTCCGTGGCTGAAAAGCGAGAACCCGCGCGATATCATGAGCGTGGCGATTCCTCGCGACCTTTGCTCAGGGCCTTGCGAACAGGCAATCTTTTTTCGAAGCGTGACTCGGCGGTGCTGGATGCGCCAACACCGGGCCGCGCCTCCACGACATCGCGTTCCGCTGGCTTCAAGCGTGGGGCCGCGGTGACGGAGATGCCGCTGCGCCGCGACCCTGCCTATCCCGATGACTATTCCGACAGCTATGACTCCGATCCGGAGTTTGCTCCACGCAATCGCAAGCCGGCTTTGCGGGTCAGTATCCGCGCCGCCATGTTACCGAAAACCCTGTGGGGCCGGATTGCCACCGGAGCCGGTTTCCTGCTGGTGGCCGGTGCGGGAATTGCCTCGATCCTGTGGGTGCGAAGTTACCTGCTGCATGACGACCATTTCCTTGTGCCCAGTTCGGAGTCGATCCAGATTGCGGGTAATAGCCATCTCACGCGCCCGCAACTTCTGAGCGTCTTCGGAGAGGATGTGGACCGCAATATCTTCAACATCCCGCTGACGGAGAGGCGGATGGAGTTGGAGAGCCTGCCCTGGGTGGCTCACGCGACGGTGATGCGGCTGCTGCCAAACCGGATACGGATTGCGATCGTGGAACGCAGTCCCGTGGCCTTTGTACGCCAGGGTTCGCGAATCGGTCTGGTGGACGCGAATGGCGTGTTGTTCGACCTGCCTACCCCGGACATGGAGGAGGCGAGCGGCGTAGCGCAGAAGGCGCAGACCCAATACTCGTTCCCGGTCCTGAGCGGCATTGCCGCGGCGGACCCGCTCTCGACGCGGGCGGCGCGGATGAATATCTACCTGGGATTCATGGCCGCGTTGGACGCCACCGGCGAGGGAATTTCACACAAGCTGAGCGAGGTTGACCTGTCGAACCCCGAGGATGTCAAGGCGCTGATTCCGGACGCCAATGGGACAGACATCCTCGTCCACTTCGGGGAAGAAAAGTACCTGGAGCGCTATCACCAATATCAGCAGCACCTGGCAGAGTGGCGCACGCAGTATCCGAAGCTTGGCTCCGTAGACATGCGGTATGAAAAGCAGGTTGTGCTGGAGATGCAGCCGGGAGCGAGTGCGGGAGCGGCTACCACGGCAACGGTGGTCAATCCTCCGCCAGCCGGCGCGCCTATCGAACCTGTGCCAGCCGCGAAGGCAAAGCCTGTAGCTCCGAAGACCGCCGCCCCCCATGTTGCTCCGGTGAAAGCTAAGAAACCCGCGACGAAACCAAAGCGCAAACAGGCCGCGATCGCACGCAAGAAGACGGCTGGCCACGGACAGATCCAGGGCGCCACTGCGCAGGGGGCGCCGCGATGAACGCGAAACAAGAGAATCTGATCACGGTGGTCGACGCGGGCAGCAGCAAGATTTGCGTCCTGGTCGCGGAGCTTCACGATGGCGTGCTGCGGTATCGCGGACACGGCATCGAAGCGGCGCGCGGCATGCGCAAGGGGCTGATCGCAGAACTCACCCCGGCGGCGGAAGCCATCAACCGGGCCGCACTGACGGCGGAGCGCGTGGCGCGCGGAACGATTGAGACTGCCGTAGTGGGCATCGGTGGAACGCATGTGCGCGGCGTAAACAGTCGCGGAGGCATCTCGATGGGCAGCCGCATGCGCGAAATCACCCGCGAGGAAGTGCGAGCGGCGGTCGACCGGGCACGCTCCGTGGCGCTGCCACCGGACCGCGAGGTGCTGCATCTGCTGCCACAGGAGTTCATCCTCGACGATCAGGCCGGCATTCATGACCCCATCGGGATGGTGGGCAACAAACTGGAAGTGAACCTGCACCTTTCAACCTGTTCCGGCGGTGTGGCGCAGAGCGTGGTCACTTGCGCAAACCGCGCCGGGCTGGAAGTCGGCGACACAATCTACGAGGGAATCGCTGCGGCGGAATCGGTGCTGTCGGCCGACGAGCGCGAGCTGGGCGTTTGCGTTGTGGACATCGGATCGAGCACCACCGAGTTGGCGGTGTTCTTCGAGGGGTCGATTGCCCACACGGCAGTGCTGCCAATTGGGGGCGACCACTTTACCAACGACCTTGCCGTGGGCCTGCATGTCTCGGTGGATGAGGCCGAGGAGTTGAAGCGGATCTACGGCAACTGCGTGGTGACCGCTGTGCCACAAGGCAACGAGATCGAGGTGGGCGGAAATCTCGCGGCCGGATCGCTGAGCGCGGGGGAGCAGACGACGCGGCTGGTACGGCAACGCTTCCTGGCGGAGATTCTGGAGCCGCGAGCTCGGGAACTATTCACCATGCTGCGCGACAATCTGCGCCAGGGCGGAGTGCTGGAAGCTCTGGGTGCCGGTTGCGTTCTGACCGGAGGCGGATCGATGCTGGCCGGACTGCTGGACAATGCCGAAAGCCTGCTGCGGGTACCAACCCGGGTGGGATCGCCTGTACCGCTTTCGAGGATGCCTGCGGAGCTTGCGCGGCCGGAGTTCTCCGTTGCCATCGGAATGTTGCTCTATACGCACCGCACCCAGGTCCGCCGCGCAAGCGAAGAGCAGGGTCTGCGAGCGAAGTTAAAGGCTATTTTTGCGGGAAGTTACTAAAGGTTTTGAACAACATTCCAGATGGCGCGGTATCGTAGTATCCGTTGAGCCTTGAACGATTTACAGGTGCGGTTGACGATACAGGTTAATCCCCCTGTAATTTTCTCAAGGAAATACTGGTCAGACCGGGAGAGAAACCAGTATGTTTGGGGAATGGCTCCCGGGGAATGCTACGGTTTAGCTGTAGAAACCGGTGACATCTGGAGTTCGATTGGTAACCAGCAAGCCAACGATGTCCTCGCGAACTAGGCTGATTCTGTCGTTTGCGTTGTATGCGACAGCGGGGCTGCTCATTCTCACCGGACCAGGGCCCTCCGCAATCATCCGGTATTTCGCAGGAAAAGACCTGTCCGCCGCCGCGCCGATGGGGCATCACGAGTTGCTGTTCTCGATTGCCTCCGACGTTCTGGCCTGGCTGACATGCCTAACCGCGTGCGTATTGATTGGCCGACTGGCCTATCGTCTCCGCGACAGCGTTCCCTTCACGCTAACGGCATACATTCTAGGTGTGTTCCTGGTGTTCTTTGCCCTGCTCCGGCTAGTCGGCTATGCCACCTTGTGGAGCCCGCTGGCAGGACGCGGTCGCGAGCTACTCATGATTCGTTCGATTGCCGTTGTGGTCGTCGCGATGGCAGTCGCAGTGTTGTTTCCGTATGTCCGCACCATGATCAAGATGGTCGTCTCCGCGAATAAGGATCACGAGAAGTTCGTGGTGGCTACGGAAAGCAGCCTAGACGCGTTCTACATAATGGACAGCGTTCGGAATGAAGCGAAGCAGATCGTGGATTTCCGTCTCTCCTACGTTAATGCGAATGGAGAGCAGCGCTTCGGGAAGTCGCGCGAAGAGCTGCTGGGGCGGAACCTGAGTGAAGTGCTTCCCTACCTGGTGACCGCGAATCTGCTGGACCGATTCAAGGAAGTAGTACTCACTGGCGTGCCTTTCATGGACGAGCATCAGGTGAAGCGCGAGGGACTGGAGTCGTACTGGATCGTGATGCAGGTAGTAAAACTGGGCGACGGCGTTGCCGTCACCAACCGCGACGTCACCGAAGAGCGCGCACGCCAGCACCAGATCGCAGATCTGAACGAGTTTACTCAGTCGATGATTGAAAACGCTCCGTTCAGCATCATCGCAACCGATCCGGCGGGAACGGTGACGGCGATGAACCCGGCTGCTGAGAGCCTGACTTTCTACCGCAAACATGAGTTGATTGGGCAGCACTCCATGGTCGTGCTGCATGATCCGGCCGAGATGAGCGCCCGGGCGGTGCAATTGAGCAAGGACCTGAATGAGCCGGTACAGGCAGGATTCAACTCGCTGATCGCCAGGCCGCGCCAGGGAGAGACCGACGAGCACGAGTGGACCTACGTCCGTAAAGATGGCTCTCGCATCTGGGTTAACCTGGCCATGACAGCACTCAAGACGCAGGGTGAGAAGATCGCTGGATATCTCGGCATTGCCTTCGACATCACCGAGCGGAAGAAGCTGACTGAGTACGTCAACCACCTGGCGCATCACGACCAGTTGACCGGACTGCCCAACCGGGTGCTGCTGGACGACCGCATGCGGCAGGCCATCCAGCGGGCAAAGCGCAATCGTCACAAAGTCGCCGTGTTAATGGTGGACGTCGACTACTTCAAGCGCATCAACGATTCGCTGGGCCATTCAGCCGGCGACAGCCTGTTGGATGCGATTGCGAAGAAGCTGTGCTCTGCGGTGCGGCAGACAGACACCGTGGCTCGCATGGGAGGGGACGAATTCGTGATCGTGATGCCGGAGTTCCGCGACGAGAAAGATGCAGAGCGCTGCGCCGAAGCCATCATCCAGAAAGTCTCGACGCCGACCATGCTCGCCAACCGCGAGGTCAATGTCACGGTCAGCGTTGGGCTGTGCATCTTCCCGGACTGCGCCCACGACGCCGACAGCCTGCTGAAGAACGCAGATGCCGCGCTGTACGAGGCAAAAGAGAGTGGCCGCAATGCGTTTCACGTCTTCAACCAGGGCATGGTGGTCGCCACCGCAGATAAGCTGGAGTTCGAGCACGATCTACGCCACGCGCTAGTCAACGGCGAACTCTCGCTCAACTATCAGCCGCAGGTATCGTGCGTGACTGGCGAGGTGATCGGCGTCGAAGCTCTGCTGCGATGGAATCACCCGCGACGAGGATCTATTCCGCCGTCGCAATTCATTCCGCTGGCGGAGGCCACCGGGCTGATCGTGCCCATCGGCGAGTGGGCGATTCGCACGGCGTGTCACGAGGGCAAAGAATTGCAGGATGCACTGGGCCGCGAGTTGGTGGTCGCTGTCAACCTCTCGCCGCGCCAGTTCCGTCAGAAAAACCTGACGGCGCAGGTGGGAATGGCATTACGTGAGTCGGGTCTGCCCGCACGCAGCCTGGAGATCGAGATCACGGAACAGACCCTGATGTCCAACTCCGCAACCACCAACGAGACGTTGATGAAACTGCGCCAGTTGGGCGTGAAGATTGCCATCGACGACTTTGGCACAGGCTTCTCCAGCTTCTCGTACCTGCTTCAGTACGAGGTCGACCGCCTCAAGATCGATCGCAGCTTCGTGAACCGGTCGGCGGAAGATCCCAATGCAGCGGCAATCGTGCGCGCGATTATCTCGATGGCACACGGCCTCAATCTGAAGGTGGTTGCCGAAGGCGTGGAGACGAATGGTCAGCTGAACTTCCTGCTGCGTCGCCGATGCGACGAAGCGCAGGGCTTCTACTTCGGCAAGGCAGTGCCCGCCGGTATGGTACGCGAGGCAGCGCGGTTGATCTCTATCCAGCGCAACGCCGAGCCCGCCCGGGCCATCGCCTAGATTCGCTAGCGTGAGAAGTCCTTGCTGCGAATCAGAGCCACGGCTGCCTCGAGAGCCGTGCCCCACTCGCGCATCGCTTCTTGTGGATCGCCACCGAGCGCCTTTACATACAGGCTGAACGCGTAGCCCTGCTGTGGCCCCTCAAGATCGAGGAGCGCCGGCCGCAGCACACAATCGAGCGCGGACGACGGATAGTCCAACGGAGCAGCCAGACGAGTAAGCCGCAAAAGCAGCTGCTCGTGTTTTGGAAATGAAGTGAACAGCGAGCGCTCTCGCGCCACCAGGTCGATGTAACTGGCAAAGCCGAAGGGCAAGTCCCCAGGAGCACTGACGTCGAGGTTTGCTTGAAGATGCTGCACCTCTTCGCTATCCATTGGCCACGCATCGCACTTGGCGCTGAACACAGGCGAACGTGTTGCATTCAACGCGCGCAGTGCCTGCATCAGAGGGGGGTAATGCTCCGCTTCCGGAATAGCGTCGAAGTCATACGGATTCGCGCGCAGGTCGACGAACGCTGCCTTACCGGATGGGTCGTTCCACGGAACAACGAGGACGTGGTCCTCGGCGGTGCATTCAGCGGACCACTCGGCGAGCATACTTGATTATCTCAGGCCTGGGCGTGATTCAGGACAAAACGCAGCAGCGTGGTCTCGGCCCAGTAGCCGTCGTCGCCGCTTGCCTGTTCGGATTTTGCAAGGAACGCGCAGTGGCCACCGTGCGTGGTCTGCACCAGAGTGACGTTGGCGTTCGCTCGAACCTTCTCAAGCGTCTCCGGCGTAATCGTGACGAAGGGGTCGTCCAGTGAATGAAGGATCAGCGTAGGCACGGCAATGCGGTTCACCACGCGAGCAGCGGCCGCCCGATCGTAGTAGTCCTCCGCAGATGCGAAACCGGAATAGAGCGCTGTGATGCGGTCGTCGAAGTCACGCAGCGAATTGATTCCAACGGCCCGGTTCGGGTCGAACGCGCGCGGAAAGAGTCGCACCTTATGGCGAAATCGCTTCAACAGGTTCCGCAGAAAACGCCGCTCGTAGAGTCGATTCTCCGGTCGATGCAACGCCGCCGCCGAAGGCCCGAGATCGATTGCCGGTGACACTCCGACGACCGAGCGAAGCTGGGGCGGAGCGTTTTCACCCAGTTCGCCGGCGAGCTTGAGCACCAGGTTGCCGCCCATCGAATAACCGATCAGTGCAATGCTCTCAAGACGTTCGCGCTCGAGGAAGAAGCGCATCACCGCGTCCACATCGCCGGACAGGCCGGAGTGGTAGAGCGTTGACGAGCGGCGCGCCATCTCGTAGTCGCGGCCGCCACAGTTGCGCATGTTCATGCGGATGACGTTCGCGCCTGCGCGCCAAAACTTGTTTGCATTGCCCACAACATATTGCGACTCGGAGGATCCCTCCAGCCCATGAACCACAATCGCGGTGGGGCGCAGCGCACGCACTTGCGCCGGCTGCCAGTGGCACTCACATAAGATCTGAGTCGCAATCTGAGCCTCGTGCGCAGGAGAAACTTCCACCAGCACGGACTCCGCTGCCGGAAGATGATTCGGCCGCGGCAGGAAATTGCCGGCGATGGTCTGCACGTGGCCATTTCCCAGGAAACGTCGTGGCACAAATGCCCGCGCTTCAAAAGCATTTCGAGCAGCTCCGGCCGTGCTCAGCTCGCCCGTACCCGTAGGCAAGGCGATTGACCTTCCCTCGCTCATCGCGTCCCTGCCCGCTCGGCGCACGCCTTTAGGAAAGACACCGCGTTCAGCGCGCCGGTCGGTTCATCCTCGTGCTTGAAGTAGACAAATACGTCGCGGTCCGGGGCCAGCGCTGAGAGTCTCTCTGCGAGTTCGGCCACCTCCTGCTCGCTGTACCCGTTGGTCCGGCGCAGACGATAACAGGCGTGGGTGCGGGCGCATTGGACCTCCGGAGTATGCAGGTCGTCGCTTTCAGCAATGCACACCGCCGCATTGTGCAGCCGCAGGACAGCATACGTCTCTTCGGCGAACCAGGATTCGTGGCGAAACTCGAACGCGACCCTCGGTGCTGTCGGGCCAGTCAACGCCGGGGCCGAGAGAAAGTCTGCAAGCAGTGTCGTATCGGCCTTGAAGTTTGGCGGAAGCTGGAAGAGCAGCGGTCCCAATTTTCCTGCGCCACGCATCGGCTCGAGCACGTCGACGAACCGGCCCACAGACTCGTGACAATCTCGCAGGCGACTGAAGTGCGTGATGCGCTGCGGCGCTTTAAAACTGAAGCGGAAGGTTTCAGGCGTCGCGGCGAGCCATCCGGCCAACGCCGAGGCCGTGGGGAAGGCGCGAAACGTGTAGTTCACTTCGACCGAGTTCAGCTGCGTCGCATAGTGCTCGAGAAAGCGTTTGGCCGGTAATTTCGCGGGATAAAAGACGGGCTTCCACAGCGGGTAAGCCCAGCCGGAGGTCCCGGCATAGATGTGTTCCGGCATGGATGCAGCAGCCGAAGCAGCCTTCGGTGCGTCCGGCTCTAAGGCGGTCGCATCCAGCGGCTGCGCGGGCTTGGGAGGGTGGGGCAAGGTGGGCTCGGAAGCAGAGCTCGTACGGCGTCGAGCGTTCGATCGAGTAAGGATTGGGGCGGCTAGTGGGGGTCGAACCCACGACATCCGCTGCCACAGAGCGGCGTTCTGCCACTGAACTATAGCCGCCGTATACTCGTAATTATAGCATTGGGATCCGCTGGCGCGAACCGCAAGCGGCGGCCAGGAGAAGGAGAGTCCGATGGAGCTGACTACCCGGCCAGAGATCCTCTCCCCCCGCACCCGCCGCGGCGGCAAAGCCTTCGACGACGAGAACCTCGATCTGCTGTCCCACCTGCTCGATGATTGCTTCCGCATCCCCGGAACCACGATTCGCTTCGGGCTCGACGGCATCATCGGCTTCATTCCCGGCGTCGGCGACGCGATTGCCGGCATTGCGTCCTGCATCATTATTGTCGCGGCATGGATGCGCGGCGTCTCGTACGTTGTTCTGGCGCGGATGCTGGCTAACTGGGGAATCGAAGTGCTGCTCGGCGCGGTTCCGGTGCTCGGCAACCTGTTCGATATCGCATGGAAGGCGAATCGCCGGAACTATACCCTGCTGACCAGCAGCCTCGCCGATCCACAAGGCGTCAAACGGCGGAGTTGGCTCTTCTTCGCCGTGCTATGCCTGGTCTTCGCCGTGCTGCTGGTGCTCCCGATGCTGCTCTTCGGCTGGCTCTCTGCCTACCTGCTGCACGCAATGGCCGCGTTGAACCCGGGCTAGCGCCACCGCAAGTTGCGGTAAGATTGAAGGAGTCGGGGCGTAGCGCAGCCTGGTAGCGCATCTGCTTTGGGAGCAGAGGGTCGTCAGTTCGAATCTGACCGCCCCGACCATTTTATTGCCGCGCCACAAGATGGATAGACTCTTGGCAGAGTGTGGCCCGGGGTCAGCTGCTTCAGCAACACAAGTCGCACCTAGACAAGTTGCGACACCACCTCAAATCTACGCTGGATCCCTGGGACAATAACCACGGCGTCGGAATGTGGCCCCCCAAATTGTGCTGGCTTCCCATTAACTGTGGCACTGCTGAGAGTGCGGCCTTTGCCTGCTCGAAAGCTGACGTGAAGTTCCTTGGGCAGATCGCCCTGGGGAGGCAGGACAATCGTTGCCGTGATCGTGTTGGGGCCATGGCTTTCCAGGCGATAATCCACTCGGCCCCAGCGCGTGGGTGCGCCCACGATGCCAATGGGCTTCCCGGTTGCCACCCATTCGCGCGGTAGCGCTCGACCGAAGTGGAGCCGATCCTCGTCGGAGTCTTCAAAGACCATCATCCAGCGGACCAGGAGTGGAATCGTCTGCTGCGCGGGAATGCAGAAGATTGCTCCCCCACCGGTGATCCCGGAGACTTCGCCAGCGGTCCAGCTGCCGCGTGAGTGGTCGTGATACCGGTGCGAATACACAAAGAGGATGTACTCCTCGATGCGATTCAGGCGAAGCAGCGCCGCCGCATATCCGTACGAGATAAACCCCAGAATTGCGCGGCCATTGGGATTAGCTCGGCCAACATTGGCGACCACACCCGCCGTCGTCGCGCCGTACGCGCGCATGCAGTCGATGACAGTATTCGCCTGCGCTGCCGGCAGCACATCGGGCTGCAGAAGTTCCGCATAGCAGCGATGCGACCACCCCTGCTCGCTTGGGCGCTCCTGTTCAATCGACTCGAGGAACGTAAGTTTTACGCCCGGCATCGGCCCGATGTAGGCGGGCTTCATCTCGTGGCGAGTGTTCGCCTCGATGCTCTTGGTCAACACCGATTGAAGCTGCTCGCTGCGTCGCGTCCAATCGGCAGCCAAGGCCTCGCCTCCGCTGAACTTGAGCTTGCGCCATGTAGCCGCGATGTCGCGCCAGCCTCGGACGGTAAAAGCGCTGTTCGCAAAGTAGGGCTTGTCCCAGATAGAAGGGTCCGCCATCAGGCACGAATCCGATTCGCACCAGCCATGCACCAGGCCGTAACCGGGATCGCTGGCAGGCAACTTCAAGGACTCATCCTGCAATTCCGCAAGCAGTGCCGCAGTGGCCTCAATCTTCTCCCGATGTTTGATCAGGAGCGATTTGTCCCCGGTCAACCGGTAGTACCGCGCAATCAGGAAGAGCGTCAGGCCAAACTGGGCCGTCTCCGGTCCGCGCATGTTGATCATGCCCTTCTCGTCGGTGAAGTCGGAGAAGTAGTTGTCGAAGATATCGCGCGCCAACGCGAAGCGTCCACACTCGAGATTGGCGTAGAGGGCCATCGTAAAGATGTCCTGAAACCCGTCGTACTCCGACCCATAGTAGTCGCGGTCCACCGCACCATACTTGGGATAGACACCGCCGGGCCGCACCATCTGCTCCTTCACGAACGCGTAGCGAACCATGTCGCTCCAGCTTGTGTCGGGCAGGCTGATTGGCGTCAGGTCGTGTGTCTGCCGCTCCCAGTACTCCGCAAACTCCAGCAGCGCACGATAGAACCGCTCCGCCTTGGGCTCCTGCCGTCGGCGCGTGTACGCCGGATAGCTGTATCCGAACTCAACCTTGGTGACCTTGCCGTTTTCAATGTGCGAAGTGCGATGCCACGTCTGCACAATGAAGCGGTCCTTCGCCAGCACATCGCCGAACACAACGATCTCGTAATGCGAACCGTTATCGCCGGGCAGGACTTTGCGAACGGCCGGCATCCATCCGCCCACCAGCCCTTCGTGACGCTGATCGGCACGCTGCTGCGTCAACTCTCTGAAGTATTGAACCGGGTGATACGTCCGCGTGTTGCCGCTGGGATACACCGGCATCGTATCGCTGCACTCGCGCGTGCCGACGAAGGTGTTCCACGTGGGGCGATAGTTCGGATTGTTGCCCTCACGGTGTGCGGAGTTCATCGGCGGCGCTGCACGGCGCACTTCGTCCTCCAGAGGATCGCCGCTGGCGAGCAGTTTGTCCGCCAGAAGGTCCGGCCCAGACATGCCAATGTCCTTGATATCGAGCCCAAGATGCTGCGGTCCGTCGTCGGCGAAAGTCGCTTCGGCCGTCTTGGCCAGAATGCGTGCCGTGCCGGCAGACGAGACAAACGTGATCACGCCATCGCGAACGCGCAGGTCTTCGTAGACCGTCCAGGTTTCCCCTTTACGGGTAAAACTGGCCAGCTTGCTGTGGCCCTCTACGGATGCCTTCGCGGCAGGAATCGTCCCAACGCCAGCCGCCATCGGGGCGGAAGCCGTGCGCTGGGCGTTGAGAGTGTGCAGGACTGCTGTACTGGCCGCCACATTCTTGATGAAGTCCCGTCTGTCCATGAATTCAAATCTCCTCGGCGATTTTGCGGCTTCGAGCTTTCCTAATATGTATACAATAACGTATACTCATCGCCGAAAGCGGTCCCCCCGAAATTGAGACCCTAAGATGAGTTGTTCGGTCTACCCAACTACACGATGCTTCTGATCACCAGGAAGGAATCTTTCTATGTCCCGGAAACTCTCCATCAGTTCAGTGAAGCAACGCCTCGCCGCCAAGGATGTCCGAAGCCTTTGTTCCGCCGTGCAGGTTGGCGCCGGCGAGTCCGCTTTGAACAGGCGAAACTTTCTGGGCGCAGTGGCGGGAACTGCACTTCTCTCCGCAGTCGCTCCCAGCCAGGCACTCGCTGATCCGACCGACGGATCGATCAACCTGGCGAAGGTGGCCACGCCCTCCAGCCTCTACGCGTCTGGCGACACCAAGATATCCGCACTGAACGACGGCAAAACTCCCGCGAGTTCTCACGATCGCGAAGGCGGCGCGTATGGCAACTGGCCACGAGTCGACACGCAGTGGGTGCAATACGACTGGAGCAAGCCAATCACCACCAACAAGGTCAACGTCTATTGGTGGATGGATCGCGGAGGCGTCGCCGCGCCCGCGTCATATCGGATTCTCTACTGGAACGGTACCGCTTTTGTCCCAGTCGTGAATGCCAGTGGCCTGGGAGTCTCCGGAAACGCATTCAACACCACCAGCTTCGACGAGGTGCACACCGACAAGCTGCGGCTGGAAATCGCCTCGGACGGAACGCACTCCACCGGCATCCTCGAGTGGCAGGTTCTCAATTCAGGCCCTGTCCCCTCCTTCCCGCCAACGGTGGACGCAGGCATTGATCGCACCGTCGTGCTCGGGGGAGAGACCTACCTGTCCGGCAAGGCGGAATGGCTCAAGCCCGGCCGCAGCAACGTCGCCCGCTGGAGCAAAGAATCCGGCCCCGGCCACGTTCTCTTCGCGGACGCTGCTGCCCCAGTCACATCGGCAGCCTTTTCCGTTCCGGGAGACTACGTGCTGAAGCTGACCGCCAGCGGAGACGACAAGCAAGCCACCTCGTCCACGCTCAGCGTGCACGCGGAGACCGCACCACCCAAGGATCGGCTCGACGTGGTCTACACCACGAAATACGCAATCGACAGCCCGCTCTGGAATGCACGCGCCAAAACGCTCATCGTCGATTGGATCCCTCATTGCATCGCGCAGTGTGAACGCACGGACCTGACGCAGGGAGAAGGTGGCCTCGACAATTTCATCGAAGCTGCTAAGGCATTGCGTGGCGAACCCCACGGTCGGCATAAAGGCTACGTCTTTTCGAACGCGTGGGTGCATCAGACAGTGGAATCCATGTGCATCGCACAGATGGTCGATGCGCAAGGCGATCCCGACATCCTTGCGGCTCAGGCCAAGATGAAGGAGACGCTGGAGAAGTGGATTCCCATCATCCTCGCCGCGCGCGAGCCCGACGGCTATTTGCAAACGGCCTACACTCTCGCGGATCGCAAGCGCTGGCCGGAGCGCTGGTCGCCGGCTCAGCGTGGCAACCATGAAGGATACGTCTCCGGCTACTTTATCGAATCCGCCATCAATCACTACACGCTGACCGACGGCAAGGATCTGCGCCTGTACGACGCCGCCAAGAAGCTAGCCGATTGCTGGGTCGCAAACATTGGCCCCGGCAAGAAGGAGTGGTTCGACGGCCACCAGGAAATGGAGCAGGCACTGGTTCGCTTCGGGCGTTTCGCCAACGACATGGAAGGCAATGGACGCGGCGACGCGTACATCAAGCTGGCCAAGTTCCTTCTGGACTCTCGCCGCGGCGGGCAGGAGTACGACCAGAGCCATCTCCCGCCTGGCCAGCAATACGAGGCCGTCGGCCACGCAGTGCGCGCAGCTTACTTTTATTCGGGCATGGCCGATATCGCCGCCGAAACCGGCGACAAGGACTACCAGAGTGCCGTGGTCTCTCTCTGGGACAACATGGTCAACAAGAAGTACTATCTCACCGGAGGCATCGGCAGCGGCGAAACATCCGAAGGATTCGGCCCCAACTATTCCCTTCGCAACGAAGCCTACTGCGAGTCCTGCTCCAGCTGCGGCCTCATCTTCTTCCAGTACAAGCTCAACCTCGCATATCACGACGCCAAGTACGCTGACCTTTACGAGCAGACGACGTACAACGCGCTACTGGGTGGCGTGGATTTGGAAGGCAGGAACTTCGCCTACACCAACCCGCTCGTCAACACGCAGCGAACCGCTTGGCATACTTGCCCCTGCTGTGTCGGCAACATTCCGCGCACGCTGCTCATGATGCCGACCTGGAGCTACGTGAAGGCTCCGAACGCGCTTTACGTCAACATGTTCGTTGGCAGCCGTATCCACGTCGGCAAAGTAGCGGGGACGCATGTCGAAATGGTGCAGAAAACCAACTACCCGTGGAGCGGCAAGATCAACATCACCGTCAACCCTGAAGCGGCGAAGACCTTCTCCTTATATGTGCGCATTCCCAACCGCACCACTAGCAAGCTCTACACGGGAACGCCGGCTGTCAGCGGGCTCAAGAGCTTCGCAGTCAACGGCCAGGCGGTAAAGCCGCGTATCGAGAAGGGCTACGCCGTCATCACGCGAGAATGGAAAGCCGGCGACCACATCGACCTGGAGTTGCCAATGGAACCGCAGCGGGTCAAGGCAGACAGCCGCATCAAGGCCGATGTGGATACAGTTGCCCTGCGGTATGGACCGTTGATCTACAACGTCGAGACAGCGGACCAACACAACATCGAACAAACCCTGAGCAGCGATCCACTGAAGATGGAGTGGAGACCCGATTTGCTGGGCGGCGTAATGGCGATGACCGGCAAGTGGCAGGATGGATCGCCGATGCTTGCCGTGCCGAACTACGCGCGTATGAATCGCGTCGAGCCGCAAAAGGAACAGACGGCTGGTGACGCGACCGTCAACTACGCTCCCGGAAGCACCACCGGCAACGCTTCAAATCCCACTGCAGCTGGCGCCCCCCGGCGTGGCCGCACTCGCACTATTCAGTCACGGGTCTGGATTACAGACCGAGCCTGAAAACAGCCACAGCAGAACCTGCCCCAATCTGACAGCCCATTGCACCCGACCGTTCTGGTTGAACGCAATGGGCTGTGCTGTCTCGCCACGACTCCATATGGAGGAGCAAACTGACACCAAGCAGCACCATAACTAACTGATTACGCTACCGATCGCAGCTTCAGGAAGCCCTTCCAGCATGCTCGGGTATAAGTGCTTCTCGCCGCCCTCTGTGTGTGAATTTCCCCATTCACCAGTCCGCCTGCCGCCTCCCTCCCCTGTTCGGATTCTTTTCATACGATTCTGCGTCGGGAGTGGTATCTTGCTTACATCCAAAGAAGTCCTCGATATGTGCCGAAGATTTCAGCTCGTCACCTATCGGCTGAGCTGGAGCGAGTGTTTCTCGTCCGAGCCAAGAATCCGTATTGCGTCAAGGAGCATCCCCAGGTGTCTATTTCGAGGTGTGGTTTCGGTTCTTTCAATCGTCGTTGGGCCTTGCTGTCGGTTGCGCTTACCTTGGTTGGCCTCGGTGGGAATGCTTTTGCGCAGACCGCGCCCCAACTGCTGCCGTACACCGTCAAGCTGATCGCAGGCGGAGGCACGGTTGCCATTGCAAAGGGTGCAGCATGTCCCGTTTCCGGGTTCATCGCTGCCGACGCCTTCGGCGATGGATGCCTGGCCACGGAAATCATGATCGCCCCGACCTCGACCTCGGGCACCGGGCCGCGTTACGCCGTGGCAGACAGGACAGGAGCCGTATTCTTCTCCGACGCAACGAACGGGCTGGTGCGGCGTGTTGATCCCGTCACCGGCATCGTGACAGCGGTCGCCGGCGGTGCCGCATCGAGTCCTTCGTCAGGTACTGCATGCGGAGCGTTTACATCCACCAGCTCAGATGGAGACGGTTGCCTGGGAACTGCAGTCAAGCTCTCGAAACCCATGGGGTTGGTCTTTTCGGCCTCCGGCGATCTTTACTTCACCGATAACGGCTTCGACGACATTCGCAAAATCGCCGCAACGGGCGGCCTGATCACAACCACCGGCATCATCACGAATATCGCCGGTGGCTCTACCTTCGGCTACAACGTGAACAACACCTCCACAACCGGTCCGGTCATCGCTGCGACTCAGTCGTACCTCAACTTCCCCTACGGTATTGCGTTCGATACCGCCGGCAACCTCTACGTCGCCGACGAAGGCAACCAGGCGCTTGAGGTCATTAACCTAACCGCTGCGAGCGAAACCATCCAAGGTATGACCGTGCCTGCAGGCACCATCGCGAAGTTTGCCGGCTTTGGAAACCTGGCCGCCAAGACAGCCCAGAGCGGCGACTGTCCGGACTTCGTTTCCACCAGCGCTCGCGGCGGCTGCTACTTCGGTTCATTCACCAATGGGACCGCGGCCAACATCTCGAACCTCGACTCCGCATACAGCTTGACTGTGGATGCTGCGGGGAATGTCTATTTCGCGAATGAGTTCGTGAATGATGTGGGGCTGATTACGCCAGCCAATATCCTCACGAACTTTGCCGGCATTGAGAACACAGCCGCCAAGAAGAATACTCGCGGTCCGGCCGGCAGCTTCGGCATCGGTAGCGACTTTGGCATCGCGAGCGACGCCAACACCAACCTCTACATTACGGATGCCAGCAGCGGGTTCATCTGGCGGGTTGACGGGTCGGCGGGCCACACCATGTATGTAGTGGCAGGTGGAGCAGCCACCGTCTGCTCGGCTGCGACCGACAGCCTTGGAGATGGCTGCCCAGCGCTTCAGGCGAAGTTCGGTTCCAGCGGAACCGGTAACTTCGCCTCGACAACACTGCCTGGCCCCGGCATCTTCGGCGTATCGGTCGATTCCTTCGCCGACCTCTTCACCGGCGACACCGAGACTGGCGTGATCCGCGAAGTTGCCTCGGGAACGCAGTTTGG
>DASYEU010000004.1:0-10892 GCA_036498865.1 Acidobacteriaceae bacterium
GTCTCGACATCGTCGAGCGCGTCTCGCTCATCCCACCGCAACCCGCACCCGAGCCGCAACCCGCGGCAAGCTAGTTTCCATCACTGGATTTGCGGCACGCCCGCGATATCCTGTATCCTGTACAGGTTGTATTCAATGCAATGTGCGCCCGTAGCTCAGTGGATAGAGCAACTGGCTACGAACCAGTAGGTCGGGCGTTCGAATCGCTCCGGGCGCACCACTTCAAATCGCCGCCAGAGGCGGAATCCTAAGTTCAAATTGCGGCACCACCTGAGAGACGGTGTGTTCCGGGTTCTCCGCTGATCCCACTCAAAACTTCAACGTCAAAGCGAACTGAATCTCGCGTGGCGTGCCCGAGCCGATGGGGCTTATCGGCGTTGTGGTGTTCACCGTCTGGGTGAGACTGGCGAAGCCTTGGACGCCAAACGCCGCCTGCGGCAATCCGTACTGGGGATGGCCGAAGAACTCAGACCGGAATTCAATCTGAGCCCTCTCAGCTTGGTTGCGCATTGGTCCAGGGCTAATCTTTGTCCTTCTCTTTCACATCGCTCGCGTCGATCAATGGCCGAAAGCGATGGACCGGTGTCGGCACAGGCGCATCGGCACCTTTGACGCTCCTCCAGATAATCGCGTTGAGCGCGTGCATCGGTGCGCGGTCCACATCGGAGAAGTCCATTTTGCTGCTCTCCTCGGCGCCATAGGAGTTCTTGTTGTTTTTCGCGTTCACGTCGATCTTCGGTGCGATGACGTCGAATGGATCAGTCTTCGCCTCGGTGCCAAAGGAGGCATAAAGAGGCATGGCGGCAGCATCGTACTGACTCATCGGCGGCATCCCCAGAAGCAACTCGATCGACCGGACGAACGAACTTGTGGAGTAGAGAGTCGAATCGACCATCCCGCGCTTGACGTACGGGCTGATCACCAAGCCGACAGTGCGCCGCGCGTCCACATGGTCGGGCCCATCCTGGGCGTCGTCTTCGATGATAAAGATGGCAGTGTTGGGCCAGTAGCGGCTGTGCGTTACGGCATCAACCAGTTGCCCGATCGCATAGTCGTTGTTCGCGACCATGGCTTGCGGAGTAAATGCCCCGAGTGCTGTGCCCTTCGTATGGTCCTCGGGCATGCTCATAATGACGAAGTTAGGAAAGCGCTTGTTGGCGTCCGGACTATCGTAGTTCTTTTCATACTCGCGAAACTCGTTGAGGAAGATCGCAATATTCTCGGTATCTCGCTTGCCGCCATAGTGGGAAGATACGTGGCCGGCCAGCGCTCCCGCACCCGGCGCAGCAACGGAGCCGTCACCCGTGCTGGCGCGCACGGCGTATTCTCCGTAGGAACGGAAGGTAAGCCCCTTACGCTCGGCAAGATCCCAGAGATGGCCGGCGGAAGGAACATAAGCACGGCTGCGGGCAGTGTCGCTTCGGCCCGCATAGTTCGAGGGCCAGTAGCGTTCGTTGAAGTCGGTCGCGTAGGCTGAGTCAGACCAGGAGTGGCCATCTACCGAGACCTCGCCGTCGCAGTACAGATTATCGAGCGTCACATATTTGCGGACAAGGGCATGCTGATTCGGGGTGACGTCTTCACCAAATATCGTTAAAGCGGGATCTCCATTGGCTCCTTTGATATCGCCGAAGACCTGGTCATAGGTGCGGTTCTCTTTAATGATGTAGATGACGTGCTTGATCTCGGTGGGGACGCCAACGCCGCTTGGAATCAGTGTTGGGGAAAGTGGCGGGCGGGCTTCGGACAATAGCGAATCATTGTACGGCGTATTTTCCATGACCTGTGTGGTCCAGTGCAGCAGGTCTTGTTGGATATTTGTGAGAGAGACGGTTTCGATGCTGCTCTTCTGAATTGTCTTGATGGTCTCGTCGCCATTCCACTTGGAAGCGAGTGGGCTGCCTGGACCCTTTCGGTCGGGATGGCCCTCATCGCCTTTACTGTTGCCTATATAAAGGGTGTCGCCGTGGTCGGCGAGAGTCATCGCAGAGGGATACCAGCCCGTTGGAATGAACCCGCGAACGGAACTGTGCTCGCGGTTCGAAATACGAATCACAGCGATTGAGTTGTTATCGGCGTTCGCAACGTACACAAGCTTGCGCTTATCGTCGATGAGCAACGAGTCAGGAGTGGAACCCTCTGGAGCCAATGGAGTAAGCGTCGTGGAGATGCGCTCAAGGATCTGGAGGGTCTTGGTGTCAATCACATGAACGGTATTGTCGTTGGAACATGCGACAAAGAGGCGTCCATCGGCAGAGATCTTCAGGTCATTCGGGTTCATGCCAACGTGGAGTGTGCGGATCACCTTATTGGTCGCTGTGTCGATCACACTGACCGATTCACTGGACCAGTTTGAGACGAAGAGGCGTTTCCCGTCGGGGGTAAGCACAGCAGCGCTAGGGTTGATGTCGACCGGAATACGCGTGACGATGGAGCGGCTCTTCGTGTCAAAAACGACAACGTTGCTTGGCCCGTAGCCCGTGCCACGATTCGCGGCGTAAAGAAGATGCCGGCTCGGGAGATAGGCAGCGCCAGACCACCAGACAAGCTTCGGATCGATCGTCTCAACCAGGTCCGTTTTGGGCTTCTCATCAAGGCGGCCATTTTCGTAGCGAAACTCATAGATTGGCGCAGCAGTTCCGGCAATGTTCTTGGCACCCGTGGCATTGCCGCCAGGAATAAAGAGCGTATGGCCGTCAGGCGACCAGGTCATGCCAAGCCACACCGTCTTGAGCGGAATGCTCTGAATCTCCTTTTGTGTCGCGGTGTCGATAACGACGATGCCGTGCGGCTGGTACCCGGAGTGGCTGGCGACCACGATGCGCCCGTCGGGCGAGGTGCTGGCATCGAGCGTGAGATCGCCGAGGCTATCGACAGTCTTGCCCGCGGGGGTAATGCGCCACCCGTTGGGAAGATCGAACCCTCCCGGAATGTACTTCGGCTTTTGCTTTGTCGGCTGACCGATGCTCCGTCGCTGCGTTTCGCTGGGGTCAGCCTTCGTGTTCTCCGAACCAACCGGTGCTGGCTGTGAATGCGGTTGCGATTCCGCCTTCTGACCCGTGGCGGCACTTGCTCCGATGGAAAGTAGGTAGAAGACGACAGCCAGGGGGGCAAGAGCGTATTTCGGTGTGTCGAAGGTCTTCATGGGCTTCTTTCTTCTGCCTCAGCGGCGGCTGGAATGTTGGCCTGATCCGAGCATGTTTCAGGTTGTTCGAGTGAACGTCTACAAGGTACTCCCAATGGTGCAGTAGAAGGTAGGCCGACGAAACGTGTTTTTTTGAACTCGCCGATAAGCACAGGATCCCAATCACTTGTATGGGTTCTTACACCCGTGTACGAGCCGCCAAACGCCCAAGATTCATCGTGCATTGATACGAGGTGGCGGTTCACCTGACGCAATCCGCTCACTTACCACATGGGGCCGGGACGCGTTTGATGCGACCGTGCCGGTCTCGATCAAAATCTCAAATGGCCGAATAGTTCCATTGGGCCCCTTGGCGCGCTCGAGCACAGGCTGCATCAAACTTGGGTTCAGAAGAAAATCTGCAGCCGCCTGGGTGCCCGCCATGCTGAGCCCGCCGACCAGCAGGACATGGCCGGTACCATCAAGGTTGGGTTGATAGGCAATCGTCGCGTAGGTGTTGTACGAAGAACCCAAATAGTCGTTGACGTAGACAGGTTTCTCACCTGGAAGAGGATGTGCGTTACTAATGACCGGGTGAGTATCGCTCTTCGAGTTGTAGGAGAAGCGAAAGTTGAGCTGCTGCTGGAAGAGCCCCGCCCACGGGTTGGAGTCAACCGACCCCAACAAGATGGCATTGCCAGAACGAAGATCATCCATGCGGAGATCACGAGCATATCGCGTCAACATGCGCTCCGGAACAACCTCTTTGAGCCGCGAGAGGCGAAGGACAACGTTGAGATCGACGATGCTGGTATAGCGCCGCGACCCGAGCTCACGGACATAAGCGGAAGGGATTCCCGCAGAGGCAGTCGCCTCGAAGCGGTAGTTGCCGCTGACATAGTCTCCAAGAGCGACAGGATTGCCGGTGAGTCGCTGCATAATCACTAAGCCAGTATCGGCCGGCACGACGAAGGTGTCGCGATTGCTCTGAAACACCTGGCCCCACAAAGCATCGCTGAGAGTGCTGGGCGGCGCCGACACTTCCGTCGCGTGGATGCGCCATTTATGTGCGAGGTATCGAGCGCCTAAGTCGGAGGCAATTGCGATCAGAACAATGCACAGCGCGCCAATCAGATATAGGTTCGGCGGTGATCGGCGAAGCGCGCCTCGGATCGAATCTTCCATCGGAAGTTGTGACTGCTCCACCCGGGTGCGCTCCGCCGAGATGGACAGAGCGGAGGTCTCTCTTCGTGGGTTCCCGTCGACGACAGATCCGGACGACGTCTCTAATATTCGGAACTCTCCGTGTTGACTCCGCTTCTCTGAAGGCCGCGAGATGAAAACAGGTACGTATCCGCCACGTGGGATGTCCAGCCTTAGGTCCTCATGCCTGCCTTCAGTAGCAAAGTAGTCCTCAATTCGTTTCCGCAGGGTGCGCGCATAGTTGCGAACGATATTGTCATCGTTGGAGTTGTAGCCCTCGTTGCGGCCAAAAACATTCACCCCGATGCGCTGCTCCGTAAGATCGGCGGGCTTGTCCTGGATGTGCTTGTCGCACACATACAGGAGAAACTCCGAGAGCAGGGGAGAACGCCCGATGCTTCGACTGACCGCAATCCGCTGCGCGAGTCGCCAGCGAGGGTCGTCGAGGTCCGCGCGCAGGTCCGTCTCCGATGCCATCCGCAGGACCGGCAGATCGCGGGATCGCCGGGCGATGCTCTCAACATTTCGCATAAGTGAAATTGGGAGTGAAGAAGCCCTGCGGATCAATCACTTCTCAAAAGACTAGTCGGGTTCGGTGAACCGCATATGAATCTGCATTTACACCGGCCGCCGGAGCAGGCCACACACCGCACCAGCACATTCAAGAGAAGTCCATGATTACAGACATTTTAAGGCTCCACGCAGAACGGGTGGGAAATCTGTACACCGTGAAAACACCTTGTGGCATTTTCCAGCGGCGGAGATAGTCGCTTTATCCGATCACTTGTTGACATGCGCACGACAGAAAAGGAGAAACAATGACCCACTCTCTGCTGGAGATGCCGAGGTGCACCAGAATGCACTCCTCAATTGTTCTGAAGCGGCTGCACCGGTTCGCGGTCTTATTGGTGAGCATCGCCTGTGCAATGCTGCTGACCGCGAATGCGTACAGCCAGGGCATCACCGCATCGATCGTCGGCACGGTGACCGACGCCAGCGGCGCAACCGTCGGCGGAGCATCCGTCACAGTGCGCGAGACGGACACGAATGCAACCCGCGTAGTTACATCCTCCAGTGCAGGAACGTTTACCGTCACGCAGCTGGCGCCCGGCACGTATAGCGTCAAGGTCGACAAGGCCGGATTCAAAGTGTTTCAACGAAACGATATTATTCTGGTCATTGACCAGGTCGCGCAGATGGATGCGAAGCTGGAAGTAGGCTCCGATTCACAGACCGTTAATGTCAGCGGCGATGCTTCGGTGATCCAGACCGAGGCATCGTCGATCGGCGTGGTGATCGATAGCCAGACGCTGCAGAATACGCCGCTGAATAGCCATCTCAGCATCGTTGGTCTGCTGCAGCTTATCCCCGGAGTTCAAGCGATCTCAGCGACAGCACAGGACACGCTTCCTGTTCGGGGCGTTACGTTCTCCATCGGCGGTGCGCAGCGCAATTCCTACGGCGGTGTCGGCTTCACTCTGGACGGTGTTACCAACACCGACGTGGCCCTCCAGCGCGGCGAGGGTGAGGTGCCCCCACTGGATGCAATCTCCGAGTTCAAGATGGTCACCTCGGGCGGTACCGCCGAGTTCGGCCAGGGTGCTCAGGTCATCGTCGTCAGCAAGAGCGGTAGCAATCAGTTGCACGGGGAACTCCTCGAATTCAACCGAAGCAAGGGCACGGCTGCGAAGAGCTACTTTGCCGGAGCGCAACCGCGGCCGGCATACCAACGGAATGAATATGGCGGGAACGTGAACGGCCCCATTTATATTCCAAAGCTCTATGACGGCCGAAATCGCTCGTTCTTCTTCTTTGGATACGAAGGATATAGGCTGCAACAATCTGCCACCATCAGCAGTCAGCAGCCAACGTTGCTGGAGAGGCAAGGCATCTTCACCGAAGTCACGACGCCGATCCTCAATCCTTTAACCGGGCAGCCATTTTCGAACAATACTATTCCACAGAACATGTTGAGCACGGTGGATCTTCAGCTTCAGAACCTCCTCTACCCGCTTCCCACCAAACCCGGAATCGGGCTCAATACGGTGGAGCTTGTGCCGTTTACCGATAACGTCACTCGCTTCTCTCTGCGCCTCGATCACAGGATCGGCAGCAAGGATCAGATTCGCGGCACGTTCCTGAAAGCGAACTACGGTCCAAATGCAGACGTAGGCACTTCAAGCAAGGCCGGTGGGTTTTCGCAGGACGGGGAACACAACACCAACTTCATCGTTGGCTGGACCCATATCATCTCTCCCAGCCTGCTGGTTGACACCTACGCGTCCTACTTCCATCTTCCGATCTACCGCAATCCTCAGAACAACAAGACCAACTGGGGCGCGGTCATTCCGACCCTTCCTTATTCGCTGGGCCAGGGAGCTCCTGGAATCTCCATCACCAATATTGCCTCGCCGGGAGAGAGCGGAGGAGGAGTGCAACTCGAGCAGGACGAGCAGATCAATACTGCGGTGACCAAGGTTTTTCCGAAGCACACGGTTAAGGCAGGCTTCTCCTATCTCTACGACACCAACTACAGTGCGGGCGGAAGCGTCGGAAGCTTCTCATTCGCGGGCCGGTACTCAGGCAACGCCTACGCGGATTTCCTCCTTGGGTACCCCAATTCAACGGGAGAATCAGTGCCCAATTACACCGTCTCCAGAAACAACTCCAGCCAGTACGGCATGTACATTCAGGATGACTTCAAACTGATGCCCAGGCTGACGCTCAACGCGGGTGTTCGCTATGACCTGCAGGTGTTTCAAGCCAATCCCTACGGTCAAAATTCCCTCTACGTTCCCAGTGTCCAGAAGGTCGTCGTCTTCGCCAAGTCTTATCCCTCGTCGGTGATCCCTGCCTTCATTCCCAACACGGTTCTCGCATCATCGGCTGGCCTTCCGACAAATGTCTTCAGCTACCTGGGACAAGCAAAGACGAATATCGCTCCACGTTTCGGCTTCGCCTATCAGGCGTTCCCGAACACCGTGCTTCGCGGCGCAGCGGGTCTCTTCTATAACCTGATTCCATCGCAATATGTTGAGGGCGGGGCATTCAACGGCTATCCGTTTACGAGCTCGCAGACGTTTTCGCAACCGAGCAGCAGCGTTCCTGCGTTTTCGATGTACGCACCGTTTTCCAGCACTGGAGCCTTCGGCGCGAACCCTTCCGTGAATGCGCAACACTCCACAGTTGCCCCTTATGAGGAGCAGTACAACCTGGCTGTGGAACACCAATTTGCAAAGGGCCTGGATCTGCGTGTCGGTTACGTCGGCCAGCACAACGTCCACTTGAACAACTCGGGCGGTTCTCCGAGTCGAGATATCAACCAACCGCCTCCGGGTCCCGGTGCTGTTCAACAACGTCGTCCGGTTCAGCCGTTTGCCGCAATCACCTATGGATTCGAGCCGATGTATCACACCAACATGAACTCTCTTCAGGTTGGAGTTCATAAACGCTACAGCAACGGGTTCATGGTCAACGCCGAATTTCAGTGGGAAAGAATGCTCGGTCTGGAGACGTTCGAGAACCCAGCGAACATTGGCGATTCGCACGGCCCCATCGGCAATATCGCTCCAGTCACGTTCAGGTTCAGCTACTCCTATGGATTGCCGTTCGGCAAGGGGCATCTGTTGCTCGGCAACACCACCGAATTTGTGGACAGGATCGTGAGTGGCTGGCAGCTATCCGGAATCACGGCAGTGCAAGAGGGCACACCATTTTCGGTGAGCTATACCGCGCCTGGCAGTCCGCTGGGCCTTGTCAGCGGTCGCGCGAACGTCATCCCCGGAGTCCCGCTCTATCCGGCCAGCAAAACAAAGGCAAAGTGGTTCAATACTGCTGCGTTCGCTGCGCCTGCCTTCTACACCTATGGGACATCCGGATACAACATGCTCCGCGGACCCAGTTACCAGAACTGGGACCTGAACCTCACCAAGAACACGACAATCTGGAGGGAGTACCGGGTTCAGCTTCGCGCCGAAGCGTTCAATGCCTTCAATCATCCGAATTTCGGCGCCCCTGGAGCTACAATTACCAACCCCTCCACCTTCGGAGTGATCTCTTCTGTAGTCTCGGAAAACCGTACAATGGAGTTTGGAATGAAGTTCAACTTCTAGACTCTCACCGCGAACCGCCAATCCCGCATGCCGGAGAAACCGAGTCCGGCGTGCGGGGCCAGAGCGACTCAGCGCGCACGCGAACGTAGGCCACAACCCGTTTCGAATACTCAGTCCCTCAATCTCAGCAAAAGCATCCGTGTGCCCCATCCTCGTCGCCCTCTTTCGGCGGCAGGGTGGGGCACTTCAGGTTGAGCGCCGCCTTGCCGAGTGACCGTGTGCTTCGACTCACCACCCTACGGCCGCACCAAGATCCATGCCGAGCCGCATCGAGAGGTAACAGCAGACCCGGCACTTCCACTTCATCATCCTGAGTTGCTACCAGTTTCCGCGTGACTTTCAAGGGGCGCCATTCCGCCGACTCAGCATCGAATCCCAACCGAATCCGCGCAACGCTTTTCCTACTTGAGGACCAGCGACGCAGGAGCAGTCGGTGCTTCGGCGGAGACGCTCGGAATCGCAGTCAGCGTCGAGCCAGCGTAATTCGCCAGATCGAGAATGCGGCCGGGCAGCAGGAACAGCAGCAGCGTAGCCGCACCGGCCAGCGCGAGTGCGATGCCGGACGGAGCGCTAACCGTTGACTGCGCAGGCGCCGCCGCCGACTCTTCGGGCTTCGAGTAGATGGAGGAAAGCAGCCTGAGGTAGTAGAAGCAGGCAACGCCACTGTTCAGCAAGCCGATCACTGCGAGCCAGACGTGTCCGGCCTGAAGAGCGGCGGTGAACACGTAGAACTTACCGAAGAACCCGCCGGTGAACGGAATGCCGATCAGCGACAGAAGAAACAGCGCGAAGAGCGCCGCCAGGATCGGCCGTCGCGTTGCGAGGCCCTGATAGTCGTCCACAGTGCGCAGCGTCTCGTTGTAGCCGCCGACTTGGGTAACGATGGCAAACGCGCCGACGTTCATCGCGGCGTACGAGGCGGTGTAGAAGCAGGCCGCAGCGATTCCCGCCTGCGGCAGCGCAGTGAAGGCGACCAGCAAGTATCCAGCGTGAGCGATGCTCGAGTACGCCAGCATTCGCTTGACGTCGGTTTGCTTGAGCGCGCCTAGGTTGCCGATGGTCATGGAAAGCGCAGCCAACACCCAGATAAGCAAGCTCCACTCGTGCTGGATTGCGGGGAAGCCCGAGAACGTAATGCGCAGCAGGACCGCAAACGCTGCGGCCTTGGGCGCGGTCGACATCAGGCCGACGATGGGCGCTGGCGCTCCCTGGTACACGTCCGGAGTCCACACATGGAAGGGTGCAGCCGACACCTTGAAGCCCAGGCCGATGATCATCATCGCAAGGGCCAGCAAGGCCATATGCGGCGTAGCGCTGGTGCTCAGGCCCGCGGCAATGGCAGAGATGCTGGTCGAGCCTGTCGCCCCGAAAGCGAGCGCAATGCCGTACAGGAAGAACGCGGTTGCGAACGACCCGAGCAGGAAGTACTTGATCGAGGACTCGGAGGCCGAGGCCTGCGACTTGCGGAAGCCGGCCATGATGTACGTGGATATCGACGAGATCTCGAGCCCGATGAAGACCATCAGCAGCTCGACTGAGCACGTCATGAACATCATGCCCGAAGCGCCAAACAGGACGAGCGCAAAGTATTCGCCGGCATGGCCCGCGTTGCCTTCGAAGTAGTCCAGCGAGCCCAGCAGAGTTGCAAATACGACGGCTGCGATCAGCAGGTGGAAGAAGACACTGAATGCATCAACCTGGATCATGCCACTAAAAGCAGTGAGCACGCCAAGGTGAAGTTGATAGTAGCTCGCGATGCCCGCCGCGGCGGTGCCAAGAATGGCAAGCCAGCCAAGCGGCTTGCGGCTGGAGCCGGGCTTCAGGATGGCTTCCACCAGCATCACCAGCACGCCGGTCGCGATTAGAAGGTACTCAGGCAGCAAGGCAAGAACGTTGGCAGGCATCAGCGGACCTCCTTCGCAGCGAGGCTCACGCTGCCCACCATGCGGCAGGGGCGCATGTCGTCGCATGGTGGAGCGGCGATTGCTGGCCGAGCGCTAGCGGTCGGCACGCCGAACGTATCAATGGTCCGCATCCATATTGGAGAGGCGACGCCCATAACAAGGAACAGCACCATCAGCGGCCAGAGCGCCAGATGCTCACGCGCATCGAGATCCGACGCGGCAACTGTCTGCGCCTTGGGGCCTAGGTCCGCATAGAAGATCCGCTGGATCATACCCAGCATGTATGCCGCACTCAGAATGACCCCGGTGGTGGCCAGAGCAGTCCAGAAATGATGATGCGCGCCCGTAGACTGCATCGCGCCGGAAAGGATGAGGAACTCGCCGACAAAGCTGTTCAGCATGGGCAGCCCGACAAGCGAGAGGGCAGTGAGAACGAACAGGGTGACCATCCAGGGGAACTTCGCGGCCAGGCCTCCGTATTGCCGCATCTCGTAGGTTCCGTAGCGCTCATCCAGCAGCCCGAGGAGCATAAACAGCGCAGCGCCGGCC
>DASYEU010000005.1:0-12705 GCA_036498865.1 Acidobacteriaceae bacterium
ATCCACCTCCACCACGCTCCAACCGAACGCGCGCCACTTGTCTCCCAGCGGGTTCATGTTGATGGTGCTCTCCGTAAAGTCACCCTGCTGAATCCGATTGCGATCTACGATCAGCACCAGGTTGTCCAGCCCGTATTGCGCAGCTGTCATTGCTGCCTCCCAGTTGCTTCCCTCCTGCAACTCGCCATCCCCGGTCAGCACGAAAGTCCGCCACGCGGAACCCTGCATCTTCCCCGCCAGCGCGCAGCCCACCGCAATCGGCAGCCCATGTCCCAGCGGACCGGTGTTCGCTTCCACCCCCGGAACCTTGTTTCGATCCGGATGACCATTCAGTTTCGACAGTGGATCCATGAACGTCGCGAGCGCATTTTCGTCGAGTATCCCGGCCGCGGCAAACGTCGCGTAGAGCGCCGCCGAGCAGTGCCCCTTGCTCATGATGAATCGGTCGCGCTCAGGCCAGGCGGGGTTTTTCGCGTCGATGCGCATTACGGCGAGATAGAGCGTTACCAGCACATCCGCAGACGAGAAGTCGCCGCCGGGATGACCCAGCTTCGCATGGTGCACCATCTTGAACGAGTTAATTCGCACCGTTCTCGAAGCCTTGCGCAGATGCTCTTCGAGTACCGACAGTTCTTCTGACTGAGTTGCATTCATCAGGCCTTTTCGCCGCTCCTGGGGTAGCTTTGCCTCTCCGGCGCTACCTTTGTACACGACCTCGCAGTCGTTGGATACAATGATGCGCAAATGAATCGCCGCGAAATGTTGAAGGCTGCCTCCGCTACCCTCGCCGCCCTGGCTCCCGCCGCATCTGGCGCCGCCCAGCGGTCCGACACCACACACAATTCCGTCCCTCGATGGGAAGTGTTCGAACTCACTCTCGCCGGCCCTTCGTCCGGAAACCCCTTCGTTGACGTGCAGTTATCAGCGGCCTTTACGCTGGGTCACCGCACGGTGAACGTCGATGGCTTCTACGATGGCGGCGGCGTCTACAAGCTCCGCTTCATGCCGGACGCGGAGGGTCAATGGAGTTACCGCACCTCAAGTAACTCCGCACCACTCGAGGGCAAGACGGGCACATTCGGCTGTACGGTTCCGCTATCCGGAGTGCATGGGCCGGTCGGCGTGCGCAACACGCACCACTTCGCCTACGCCGACGGCACCCCGTTCTTCCCTTTCGGCACCACTTGCTACGCGTGGATGCACCAGAGCGACGATCTGCAGCACCAGACCCTGGAGTCGCTCCGCACTGGGCCTTTCAATAAGATCCGCATGTGCGTCTTCCCGAAGAGCTACCAGTACAACCACAACGAGCCGCCGTTTTATCCCTTCGAGCGCGACGCAGCCGGCAAGAGCGATTTCACGCATTTGAACCCAGCGTTCTTCGCACACATCGAGCAACGCATCGCCGACCTGCGCGCCATGGGCATCGAAGCCGATCTGATTCTCTTTCATCCCTATGATCGTTGGGGATATTCAACGATGCCCGCCGAAGCCGACGATCGATATCTCCGCTATGTGCTCGCGCGCCTGTCAGCGTACCGGAACATCTGGTGGTCTCTCGCCAATGAATGGGACCTGATGAAAGCGAAATCCGCGCAGGACTTCGACCGCTTCTTCCATATCGTGCAACAACACGACGCGGCCAGCCACCTGCGCTCCGTCCATTACTCGCACACCATGTACGACTACTCCCATCCCTGGGTAACGCACGCCAGCCTGCAGACCGCGAAATTCGAGTCGGCTGAAGATTGGCTGAAGGCGTGGCAGAAACCCATATGCTTCGACGAGGTCCAGTACGAGGGCAACCTGAACAGCCGCTGGGGTAATCTCTCCGGGGAGGAGATGATGCGGCGCTTCTGGCTCGGTGTCATCGCAGGCACATACGTCACCCATGGCGAAACCTACCTCGATCCCAACCAGCCCCTCGACGAAAACTCCACGCCGACGATCTGGTGGGCACACGGTGGCAAACTCCACGGCACCAGTCCCGCACGCATCGCGTTCTTGCGCAAATTG
Source organism: Acidobacteriaceae bacterium (assembly GCA_036498865.1). GTDB lineage: Bacteria > Acidobacteriota > Terriglobia > Terriglobales > Acidobacteriaceae > Edaphobacter. The sequence goes on from DASYEU010000005.1 coordinate 2,017, forward strand.
CTGGAAGAGACCGCTTCCACGGCCGGAACGGGAGCGACGCGCACCGGTCTTGAAGCGCAGCCGGCCGCATACTACTTGAACGCCTCCGCACTGGATGGAACCGGCAAAGCAACGGCAGAGATCCTCTACTTCATGGACTATCACCAACCCATCTACTACGACTTCCCGCTACCGGAAGGATCGTTCACCGCGGAGCTAATCGACCCGTGGGAGATGAAGGTGACTTCGTTGCCAGGCACATTCACCGGTCGAACCAGGATCAAGCTCAGTGGGCGTCCCTTGCAGGCCCTGCGTTTCCGGCGTGTCTGAGAGCCCGCCACTGGACCAACCACCCTCGAGCCACCGGATGTGATCTGCAAGAGTACCCTCCATCGCCTCATGGGCGGGGACTTGCATCCCCCTCGTCCGAACGAGTACTGTGGTCGGCGCAAAGACGATTGAAATCGCAGGAAGACTCAAGATTTCGAAATATTTTCGCAACTAAGTCTGCGGCGCAATGTTAGAGGAGTTGTCGCCCTGCTTCGACCAGTGCAGAGGGCTCATCGAAAATCTCATCGGGGATAACCGCGCCTGATGGAGGGCTTCATGGCTCGTCGATTGGATATTTCTCCCTCGTACTCACTGGACTCGCGTGGCTTCGTGATCCAGGCTGTCAGCCTTGCTCTTCTCATCGCAAGCGGCGGCTGCGCCGGTTCCACTTCGGGTCCGGCCCCAGTAAACACAACTCCACAAGTAACGGTCAGCGGAACCCCGCAGGTCCGCATCGGCTCAGCTGTGCAACTTGCCGCTACAGTAACCAACGAGACGAACACGTCCGTTACATGGGCCGTGAACGGAGTTATCAGCGGGTCCGCAGCCTTTGGAACCATCTCTGCCACCGGCCTCTATACCCCACCATCTTCCATCCCATCCACTAACCCTGTGACGATCACCGCGATCAGCGTCGCTGCGCCAACGCTCGTTGGAGCGATGACGGAGACGATCTGGAATCCACAGCCAGCCATCACGTCCGCAACTGTGGCGCAGAACTATGGCGCGACTACCGGAACCCTGACGGTCACTGGCACTGGGTTCGTCTCAGGTGCGCAACTTCAGGTCTCTGGTGTATCCGTCGCGACCACCTTTCTCTCTTCCACGCAACTTCAAGGAACGGCTACTGGTCTGAACGGCAGTTCGGTCGGCACCGCGCTCTCCGTGGCAGTCGCCAATCCAAATCCAGGCGCAGTATCATCCCCCACGGCCAATGCACAGGTTCAAGCGTCCCTGCAATCCGCAGCACGACTGCTAGACCAGGCAACATTCGGTCCAACACTCACAGACATCCAGCACACGCAAACGGTGGGATTGCAGGGCTATCTCAACGAACAATTCGCGATGCCCGCAACAACGGAGCCGGACATCGCGACTCCGCCTCCCACGCTGTGCGCCACCAACACGATTCCCTGCCAACAGGCGGAATGGTGGCAAGCAGCCCTCACGGCGCCCGATCAGCTGCGGCAACGCGTCGCATTCGCCATGAGCGAGATGTTCGTCATCTCCAGCAACTCGGTCAACGCTCGCGCGGTTACGACATACCAGAACATCATGCTCAACGATGCCTTTGGCAACTTCTACACCATGATGCAGGACGTCACGCTCTCTCCTGGGATGGGCGCATACCTGAATATGTTGAACAGCGCGAAGCCCGCCACGATCAACGGCGTCCCGCAAATTGCGAACGAAAACTACGCTCGTGAGCTGATGCAGCTCTTCAGTATCGGGCTCGTCATGTTGAATCCGGACGGAACTCCACAATTGGACACCAATGGCAACACAACCCCGACATACACCGAAGCCCAGATTCAGGCGTTCGCACGCGTCTACACCGGTTGGACGTACGCCACCGCGACGGGCGGAATTCCTACGAAGTACCCCAACGGCACGCCGAACTACGACGCACCAATGGCCGCCGTCGAGAGCCAGCACGACATGAACTCGAAGACGCTGCTCAACGGCACCACACTGCCTGCCGGGCAATCGTCCAGCCAGGATCTCACCGCTGCTCTCACCAACATCTTCAACCACCCGAACGTCGGTCCGTTCGTTTGCCGCCAACTCATCCAGCACCTCGTCACCAGCAACCCGAGCCCCGCCTACGTTTCGCGCATCTCAGCCGTTTTTGCCAACGACGGCACCGGCACACGCGGCAATCTCAAGGCCGTCGTCCAGGCAATCCTGCTCGATACCGAAGCCAGGTCCGGCGACTCGAATCCGGGCTTCAACGGCGGTCACTTGCGAGAGCCCATGCTGTACATGACGAACGTGATGCGCGGCCTCAGCTTCACGTTTGTCGGGGCAGGCGCCGGGACCGGCGTCGAGTATTACTACACCCCGGGCAACTCCACGACCTTGCTCAGTGAAAAGCCATACGCGTCCGGCTCCGTCTTCAATTTCTTCCCGCCAAGCTACGTCATCCCCGAGACCACCACCAATGCGCCCGAGTTCAGCATCGAGAACACCGCCTCATCGATCCTGCGCCTTACGCTCGCGGACAACCTCGTCTACAACCGCATCAGTGACTTTAAGGTCGACCTCAGCGCGACCAGTCCGCTCGGCATCATGGCGTCAGCCACCGGCAACGCCACCACGGACAGCACCAACCTCGTCAACGCTCTCTCCAACATCTTCATGCACGGACAGATGCCCGCCCAGATGCAAACGGATATCGTCAACCACATCGCAACGCTGACCAACATCTCTCAGCGTGTTCGCGTCGCGGTATACCTCGTCATCACAAGTTCGCATTACAAGGTCGAACACTAAAGCCGGTCGCCATAATTCGTGCTGCCCCTTTCCGAAAGGTTGGTACATACCATGAGGGTGAATCGTCGAAGCTTTATCAAGTATGCATCGCTGGCTGCTGCCGGAAACGCCGCCGCGCTACGTCCCTTCGGCGCGTTGAATGCCATGGCTCAAGGGGCAACCGACTACAAGGCGCTCGTCTGCGTCTTTCTCTTCGGCGGCAACGACGCGAACAACACTCTCATCCAGTTCGATACCACCGGATACGCGAACTACTCGACGGTCCGTGGCCCCCTTGCGATCCCTCAGGGTCAGCTTCTGCCACTCACCGCCGCACCAAATTTTGCGCTCAATCCGAATCTGCCTGATATCCAAACCCTGTTCGACAATAACAATGCCGCATTCGTGGTCAACGTCGGAACACTTATCGAACCCACCACGAAAGCGCAATACAAAGCCGGCAGTGGCTTGCCCACCAATCTCTTCTCCCATCCGGACCAACAGCTGGAGTGGCAGAATGCCTCGCAAAGCGGTTCAACTTCCACCGGTTGGGCTGGGCGCATCGCCGACCAACTCAGTGCGGCTTACAACACCGGCGCAACCGTTCCCATGATCACCTCAGTTGCCGGCGACACTCTCTTCTGTAACGGCAACTCAAGCACGCCCGTCAGCGTCACCCCTGGGAATCTGGGCGGCGCACAGTGTTCCGAAGGCACCACCGAGTGTGCCGCGCAACTGGCTACCGCACAGGCACTGCTCAGCTTCGACTCCGGCCTCACCCTGGTACAGGCCGACAACACCATCACCTCGAACGCCTATTCCTACGCGAAGACACTCACCGCTGCAGTGCAATCCGTCTCGCCCTTGAAGACTGTTTTCCCAACCAGTTCGTTCGGCTCTCAACTTCAGCAAATCGCACAGATCATCCAGGTGCGCGCCGCACTTGGGGTGTCACGCCAGATCTTCTTCTGCAGCGTAGGAAACTTCGACACGCACTCCAACCAGATCGCACTGCAAAATGCGCTGCTCGCCAGCATCAGTCCGGCCCTCGGAGCCTTCTACAACGCCACGGTGGAGTTGGGTGTGCAGAAGAACGTCACCTCGTTCACCATGTCCGATTTCAGCCGCACCTTCCAGCCGAATTCCAACACAGGAAGCGATCATGCCTGGGGCTCGCATCACATCGTCATGGGCGGTGCGGTCAAAGGTGGCCAGATGTACGGCACCTTCCCCACCCTTTCCCTCAATGGCCCCGACGATTCCGGCACCAACGGACGATGGGTCCCCACCACCGGCAGCGTGCAGTATGCCGCCACGCTCGCCTCGTGGTTCGGCGTCAGCCCATCGCAGATGACGTCGGTCTTCCCCAACATTGGCCTCTTCCCGACGGCCAACCTCGGCTTTGTCTAACTGCTACCCTAGGGCCGCGCGTAGTCCTCGCGCAATGGGGTAAAGATGTCCAGCACCTCGCAGTCGTCCAGGGCCGACGCCTGATGCTCGACGTTGCCCGGCACCAGGAAACAATCCCCCGGCCCCACCTCGAACGTCCCATCCGGATACTCGAAACGGATGCGTCCGCTAACGATGTACACCATCTGCTCGTGAGGATGGCTGTGCCGCGTTCCCACCCAGCCCTTCTTCATCGTGTGCCGCACCAGCATCATGGCCGGGCTATACGACATTACCTGCCGCCGCAGTCCTGGCTCCGGCGTGGACATTTCATCCGGCTTCGAAGGAATCACTTCAATTACGATCGACGACATAACACTCCTAAATTCTGTTGGATCCTGCGCTTAGAACTGCACTCGGTTGTTCATTTGGGTGATCTCGGGCAGATCGCCGCTCATCTCTATGTTAACGCTTCCGCCTTTCCAAACTGCGCCGGCCGGAATCGAGAGCGAAACATCCTCTGTCTTCGGCACCAGGTCCAGTGGAGCCTTCAGCGCCGCAGCATCGGCCGTCGCGATCACCTTGCCCGCATGATCCTTCAGCACCACCTTCGCCACTGGAGCATCCACAGAGCCGAGGCTGTGCACCGTTACGCTCATGCGGTTTCCCTCGACCTTCACGTCATCCGAGCTGATCCCGAGATCGGGCCTGGACCAATACGGTACGCCCTTGTCGACCAGATTCATCTCGATCACAGTCGTCGCATGTGGCGCAAACGTCAGCGTCACATCCTTGCTCCGCTCGAACTCTGCGCTCCACTTCTTTATGCCGGTAAGGGCTGAACCCTTCTCCGCCCCTTGCAGCCCCTGCGTGATCTCCCACTTGCCGGGATCGACTTCCCACCCAGTCATCTGCGCCTTCACCGGAACTGCGTCCAGGTTGTACACCATGATCTTCAAGTGGTCCGGCGTGGCCTCCGGAATCAGAATCCCGACGCTGTCGGCCTTTGCCGGCGCCGCGAATTTCCAGCTCACTGCGTTGCCCGGATAGATCTTGTTCCGAACCAGAGCGATCCCACCAAAGCGTGCGCGCTGCAACTCCGTATTGACGAACATCGGTCCGGCCGAGTCGGTTACACGATCGATCCACAGGCTGCCCTCGGTATTGATCCACTCCCGATTGGACTCATCCTCCAGTTGCTGACCGTACAGACGGTTCAGGTACCTGGTATCTCCCGTCACTTGCCATGCAAACGTATCGGCCGCTCCGGCCGTCGAATGCGAAGCCGTCTCCACTTCGCCGATCGGCGGGGGCGCAGCCGCGGACGCAACCACCTGCTTGCCCCACGTGTCACGCAGCTTCAGCATGTCCAGCGCGTCGGAGTTGATATTCACCAATGACGACTGTCCCGCATCCATAAACGGCGTCAGATACTTCTTGTCGGCAGTCCACCGGTATGCCGCCCAATACATAAAGTCCGGCGTCGCATCGCCTCCCGGCAGGTCAGCATCCATCTTGAAGTTGATCTCCGTCCGCGTCACAAACCGCCCGTCCGCTTCCTGCTTGCGATGTGCCAGCATGCCGTCCACGGTCTCCAGCACCATCTTGCGCGTCTCCGGCATGCCGTTGTACAGCACCAGTTCCAGCGCCGGGTGGAACACCATGTACGACCGAGGTTTCGTCCAGCCCCAGACGCCGCCCTCGGACATCTTCGAGCCGCTGTAATACGCCGACCGCACGTGCCGATGCCCCGCCGCGTTGACTCCCGTCAGCCATTCCAGCCGCTTGGCCGTTACCATAGCCCGCTCAATGTCCTTTGGATTGCCGAAGTCCAACAGCATCGACTGTCCCAGAACATTCAGGCCATCCTCGTACGCGTGCAGTTCATCGAATTGCCCGGTAGCGAGCCCGTTCGTCCACATCTTGTTCTCATACATCGCCTCGAGTTCTCGTGAGAGCGATGTCTTCAATTTGTCCGACTCGATCCCCATCATTGCGACCGACGGGAAAAGATTCGTAAAGTCGCTGTCGTCGCCGAGGCCGCCGCCAAACTCGCCATCCCAGGCCTGGCGCTTGTCGATAAAGAAATTCGCGATGCGAGTGAAGTAGTCCACATCCTTTGCCTGCAGATATGCCCAGGCTGGTGTCCCCGTTGGCACCTTTGGCGACGTATAGGCAGGCTCCACCGTTTCGGGATTCCACTCGTGCCAGTACTTGCGACCAAGATCATTCTGCGGATCAACCCGTAGCAGGTCTGTGATATCCGCGTAGAAGCGGTTGTACGTATTCAGGTGCTTGGTATTGACGTGCTCCTCCGTCATGTTGGAGAAGTTGTCTCGCACCTCCGCCAACCGGTCGGCCACGTGCTCCGCAACCGCATCTTTGTACGGCTTAAAGATCAGCCGCACGGTCGCGCCCTCCAGGGAACTCGCGTTGAACTCCGGGCTGGCAGAAGCGATGGTAATCAGCAGGCTCTTGTCATTCGGCAGAATTCGATCGCGCGTGTCCAGCCACAACGTATGCGCCTCACCCGGCTTCACCGAGAAGGTGAAATTCAGCATGTCGCGCAGAGGCCACAGCGGATCCCGCACCTCGATATTCATCGGCACATACTCGCCATGCGTCGGCTTCACATTTATCGCGGGCAGATCAATCGCAATCCCGTCGAGTCCAGCATTTATGTCTTCCCACGTGTAGGAAGGCACATGGGTCGTTGTGGCTGACAGCCCACGAAAGTCCGCCGGAATCATGACGTGCACAATTGGAAGTCCCGCAGCAACCTCCGCACTGTTACCCGCCGACCTCGCGCGTCCACCAGCACGACGCCCTCCACCGCCTCCACCGCCGCCTGCACCGGGCGTCGCCAGCACAATCGAGCGTTCGTCGGCCGGATAGCGATCGCGCACAAAGTTTGCCAACTCCATCAGGCTCGGATTGTCGCTCGCCGAGCCGCTCGCTGAGAGCCGGTACCGCAACTGAACGGTTCCTTCCGGCGGATTCCCCGGGTGCACGTAGTAGGCGGAGAACTCCCCAATCGGTGTCTCCTGCTCGACGTTCGTAAAGCGAAGTTCGCCCCCCGTCACCGGAGCCGCAACGTCGTGGAACGTGGTCTCTTGCCCGCTTGGCCGTTCAAACAATGTCTTTGCCGGCAACATCTTTCCGTCCAGCCCGGCCCGACGCACCGCATCTTCCGACACCCCCGGCGTCAGCAGGTCGATCTTGCCGAAAGCCCCGCCGCTGAATTCCAAGTGGTTCCACGGCTCCTTCGGCAAGAGGAACGTCACTGTCTTCCCAGAGATGGCATAGCAATCCCAGTCTGGTAACTGAAAATAATCCAACCGCCCTATCAGGCGCGACCGGTTATAGACTCCCGGCCAAGTCGTCTCGCGAAGGCCATCAATGCCGCGGTACCACCACCGCCCCACATCGTAGGCGTCGTTGATCTGAACCTTGCGCACGACCGTCGAGGCGGTCGTTAGCGGCGTGGGAACATCGCCCGGGCGGTTCCACCCATAGCGGAAGAACCACTCCTTCTGAGTCTCGGCGTTCGCCAGGCTCCGCATCGCCACTGCCGGAATATTCTGCGGCACCTCGCCTTTCGCGAGCGAAGCCACGTTGTCATCCGAGAGTGCCCGGTCATAAATCCGCAACTCGTCGATGTCACCCGCGCGGTCATAGCTGTAGCTGCTCTCCACGCCCGTCGGTCCAATGATCCGCGAGTGCGGCCCAAACTGGTCCAGTCCCGCATCGAACATCCCCGTCGCAGCCTTCTCCGCCACCATCTTGTCGTCGACATAGAAGCGGATGCCGGTCGTCTCGTCCCACGTCAACGTCAGATGCACCCACTGGTCGGGCTTGGGGAAGTTCTTCATGTCATACGACACGCGCGTCCGGCCCAGGTTCACATCAGTCACAAATGCGTCGAACCCATGCCCGTTGTAGTCAATACGTAACCACACCTGGTCCCAGCTGGAGTGGTCCGAGTATCCCACCCGGAAGATAGGAAACGCCGTTTCGTCCACAGCCTCACGCGACCTCCAATAGAACGAGAGCGTCCCTCGCTGCGCATAGATGTTCCCCGGTGCCCAGTACGAGAGCAGCTGGCTGTTTCCGCATTGCAGGTAGGACCCCTTCGCGCCGCCCGGGAGAATCTTCACGTCCGAAAGGTAGTTGGGGGCCGTGATTCCTCCAGCCGCGTAGTCAGCGTTGAATCCGTGATCGCCCGAGAGGTAGAACAACAGCCCCGGCTCCTTCGACGGTGCCGGCGTCCCGCTCACCTGTAAAGTCGGATCCTGGGCATAGGTTGGGAGCGCCAGAACAACCCCCATCAGCAGGACAAAACATGACGACAGACGCAGAAATCGCATAGCGGTGAGCACCCCAGGTTTCCGATTGATTGTCCGCACAGGGACCAAGCTGTCCCATCCGCAGAGCGCCCGCCGATCTTCAGAACGTCTGAAGTGGTCCGACAAGCCACGCGAGATTGTCAGTCACCGCAGTGAAAATTGCAAACCAGAATGAAAACTGATCGCCAGCCTGATTCCGCTAACTGGATTTCGCTCGCTCCGGCCAACAACAGGAGTAGCCCCCTGAAGACCCTGATCTCGGAGGTGGGCGCAAAGAAAGGCAGCGTTAAGCACTGGCATCAACGTTTCCAGCCAATCGGCATGAGCTGACCGCGCGATCAGCCCATGCCCCGGTATTGGCTTGGCCTAGACGGTGTAGGGCTTCCCGTTGACGACGACGTTTTCGAGCTTGAGGTCGGTGACGCCGGAGGTGTTGAGCTTATCGGAGTTGGGCCTGTCGCTCTTGATGGTTACGTCAAAATCTTTCAAGAGCACGTCGCTGATATCGGTCTGTCCGGCGTTAGGCCGGATGCTACCGAATGAAGTGTAGGTTCCTTTGATACCGATGAAGTTCAGGTTCTTGACGATGGATTTCGGCGGCTCCATGCCCTGGAGATCGAAGTACTGCGTCCACGGCGCCATGTTGATGATGCCGCTGGAAGTGCCTTCGGAGGTGATGTTTCTGAAGGTGATGTCCTCGTAGTGCTGCGGAGTGTCGGGGCGCAGCTTAAGGGTTGCCACGCGGACACCGCCGGTGATCTTGCAGTCCTCCGCGATGACGTCGCGGACAATGGTGGCCTCGCTGCCGCAGGTGAGAACGCCGCCGCCGCGCTTGAAGGTGCAGTTGCGGACGCGGATGTGCTCGACGGCAGGACTGTCCTTGTCCTCCATCGCGTGCGGCCCCTTGGAGCCTTTGCAGGCGATGCAGTCATCCGTCACGGAGAATACACAGCCATCGACGGTCACGTTGCGCGAGCTGTCGATGTCGATGCCGTCGGTGCTGGGCGCCTGCCGGTAGTCGTCGGGCACCTGGAAGTGGACGTTATGCACGAGGACGCCGTCGTTGTTGTAGAGATGCAGGTTCCAGAACTGCGAATCCTTGAAGGTAATCCCTTCGATCTTGACGTCTTTCGAGCCTTCGATAAGCGCGAGCCGGGCGCGCGGCATACCAGTGTTTGCAAAACCTTTGATTTCGGCGCGATTTTTCCAGAAGAGTTCCCAGATGGGCATGCCCGCACCGTCGAGCGTGCCTTCGCCGGTGAGTTGGAACCCGTTGCAGTTCTTCGCGTTGATGAAGGCGGGGGTGAAGTTCTCCATGAAATGGCCTTCAATGCGGGTGCGTTGCGCGGGGAAGTTCGAGAGGTCGGTGGAACACTTGAGCACTGCGCCCTCAGTGAGGCGCAGATTGACCTTCGGTTTGAAGAAGAGCGCGCCAGAGACGAAGATGCCCTTCGGGACGACAACGGTGCCTCCGCCCTTGGCGGCGAGCTGATCGATGGCAGCCTGGATGGCCTTGGTGTTGACGGTGGAGTCGTCGGCGACTGCGCCGGACTTGGTAATGAGGAGCTCGCGAGTAGGCGCTGCGAAGGCTTTCGCGGCGAGCGGCCAGAGAGGAGCGGAGGCAATGAGGGAGTTGAAGCTGCGGCGGGAGTAGAGCTCGATAGACATTCAGCAGATCCTTAGGATTGGGGGCAAGGTCGAGTGGTTTTAGATTCAGCATTTGATAATCCGCTGTCGAGAGGTTTGTTGTCCAATTCGACTGCGGATTGGGCGATAATCGCCTGCTCACGCACCAAATCGCGCTTCAATGGCGCCATCAACCGCGACCATACTGTGCCTTCTGTGGGTTGGTATCCAGCAGAGTTGGTGCCATCGGGTGATTTTGGCACCGAATGGCACCAAACCGAATCTCCAACTACTCTAAGTGATTGATTTGATGGTGGGCACAGCAGGATTCGAACCTACGACTTCCACCGTGTGAAGGTGGCACTCTACCGCTGAGTTATGCGCCCGGGCAACATGCTCGACAGCGATCCGCCGTCCAGCACCTACCGCACTCCCTAAGCATACACGCGGAGCGCTCCGGACACTAGTCCCGCCCGGCCATCGACCTCATGCCGAAAGTGCCTCCTCCGGCACCTCCCAAACCCCTCCTGCCCTGGCCCCCGGCAAG
>DASYEU010000006.1:0-14714 GCA_036498865.1 Acidobacteriaceae bacterium
TGGCGCGGATGACCTTGGGCTTGTCGTTGGCGTGGATGAGCGCGGCGGCAGCGGGGTCGAGCCGCGCGAGGATGCGGTGCAGATGGCCCGGACTGCGCGTCTGGATGAGCGCGCGGAGCTTGTCGCGCAGCGGCTCATTGCGTTGCGGCGCCGGGAAGAGGCCGTCGAGCAGCGCGCGCAGGTACAGGCCTGTGCCTCCGGCGACGATCGGCAGGCGGCCGCGCTGGGCGATGCCTGCGATGGCTTCGCGGGCAAGGCGTGAGTAGTCGCCGGCGGTACACGGTTCATCGGGCGAGAAGACGTCGATGAGGTGGTGCGGGACTCGGGCGCGCTCCTCGAGCGTGGGCTTGGCGGTGCCGATCTCCATGCCGCGGTAGACGGCGACCGAGTCACAACTGATGATCTCGCCGGAGAACTCCTCCGCGAGCGCGAGCGCCAAGGCAGTCTTGCCGCTGGCGGTTGGGCCAGCGACGACGATCAGCGGCCGAGCGTGCTCTACCAAAGGCGCCACCATCCGCGGGTGAAGACGTTGGATATGCCCGCGCGGAGGATAGCGAAGACGATTGCGGCGACGGCAAGCAGAAGCAGTCCGCGGACCTGGCGCCGGCGTTCGATCTGTTCAGGAGCTTCGGGAGTTGGGTGGTCGGGCATGAGAGCGGGCGGCTACAGCAGAGGCGCAATCTTCTCGGCAGCGTCTTTGGAGGTGAGAACAGGATAGACCTCAAAGTCCACGATGTCGTTCCAGTTCGCGATCCATTCGTCCAGCCGAGCGGGGTCGGTGGATTCCATCACCTGGTAGCAGCGCTCGAGCCGCTCGTCGATCCAGCTTGATACGTAAGTCAGCCCATCCGGCATCATGCGGCCGCGCTCGCGAAAGCGGCGATAGATGGGGACTGCATCTTTGTTCTTGAAGTGTTCGACCACCATGTAGAGCTTCTTCGCCATCGCTGTACCTCAGCTTCATTGCTGGATTGGGCTGTTGTAGAAGAAGCCGACGCGCAGCTCGAGCTGCTGGCCGTGGTACTCCTTGGGCAGCGGCGGGAACTGGCCTTCGCTGGTAATGGCATACCAGGCGGCCTTGTCCAGCGCGACGTCGCCGGAGGCGGTCTCGAGCTTGATGTCGCCGATCTGACCGTCGCGCAGGATGATGAAGCGGATGCCGACGATGCCCTTCTTCAGCAGCGGCGCCTGGACTTCTTCGGGAATCAGCGGATCCCAGTTGCGCTGGATGTCGTTATGCAGACGACGCATGTAGGCGCTGGGATCCCAGTCGCCGATGTCGGAGAGGATCTGCGCGCCGGCTTGCAGCGGGCCGCTGGAGCCTGGGGCGCTGATGCCGCCGCCGCCGCGTCCGCTCATCGCGCCGCGCATGGCCTCCTGCAGCGCGCTGCGGGCACTCTGGTTGTTCTGGGCGATGCTGGGCCGGGGAGCGGCAGGGAGTGGGGCCTCTACCGACGGTGAAGGCTTGGGCGCTGCGGGCAGCGGCAAGGCCGGCTGCGGGACGGGAGGTGCGGTGTTGTGCGCCTGCTCCGGCGGTGGCGGCGGAGGTGCTGCCTGCGGCGCGGGGGGCGCGGGCGTCGGCGGAGCCTCGCGCGCCTGCTTCTGCAGCCGTTCCATGGTCTTTGTGTCGATCTTCGGCGCTACCTTGACGACCGGTGCCGGAGGATTGATGTAGGTCAGGTTCTCCTTGTCGTGCTGCTTCATCAGTGCGATGGGGTCGCGCAGCACGGGCTGGTGGAACAATACGCGCGGACCATAGAAGAGGAACCAGCCGATGACCAGCCAGATGATGACGGAGATGTAGATGGATTCGCGGAAGCGGGCGCGGGAGCGCTCGTCGTCCAGCGAATCGATCAGGTGGATGAGCTCGTGCTCCTCCAACTCGCCGAACCGCCCGGTGCGAACTTTAATCGGCCGCGCACCTTGATCGCCGGATGGATCGGGATCGCCCCCTTCGTTGCTCCGGTTGGGCATGCGGGACGGATTGGGCGGCACCTGCAGGATCGGCATCGGCGATAAGTGGTAGTACGTTGGACGGCCTGAAATCGTCGCGGCGCAATAAAAGTTCCAGTCCCTGTTTCAATAGAGACCCGAAAAACCGCCGGGAGCTTCGCGCCAGTTCTATTTTCTCATCTTTTGCAGCGCCGTTTAGGTGACGAAGCCGCGGCGCAGGGCCTGGCTCCGTAAGAATTGAGAACGATGGAGGTTCCCTCGGGGGACGATTGGCGAGGGTTCCGCAGCCGACAGCCGCCATCCATGCTGTGCGATCTTTTTCCCAGGCCGCTGACCGGAATCGGGTAAGCTTCTCCAATGCCGAGTGGACGCCAGGGTTCCATCCATCTTTTTCGTCTTGCGGGCGTGGATCTGTATCTGCACTGGTCGTGGTTCCTGGTCGCCATCTACGAAATCCAGGGCAAGGACAGCCGCTACACGTCGATTGCGTGGAGTGTGGCCGAATATCTGGCACTGTTCGCGATTGTGCTGATGCACGAGTTCGGACATGCCATGGCCTGCCGCTCGGTGGGCGGCAAGGCGGAACAGATCCTGCTGTGGCCTTTCGGCGGGGTGGCGTATGTGAGCCCGCCGCAACGCCCGGGCGCGACACTGTGGAGCATCGCCGCCGGACCTCTGGTGAATGTGGCGCTGGCGCCGCTGCTGATTGGCGCTGTCTTGATTGGGCGTTCGCTGGGCTGGCCGCGGACGGTACCCGACTTCTATCGGTTCATCGTCGCGGTGCTGGTGATCGACGTCGGACTGTTCGTCTTCAACATGCTGCCCATCTACCCGCTGGATGGTGGCCAGATTCTGCGCTCGCTGCTTTGGTTTGTGATCGGCCGCGCCCGCAGTCTGATGGTGGCGACGGTGCTCGGCTTTGTGGGAGCGGCTGGATTGATCGCGCTCGCAGTATGGCAGCGCTCCATTTGGACCGCCGCGATCTGCGTGTTCATTGTGCTGAATTGCTGGAGCGGGTTGCAGCGCGCGCGGGTGCTGCTGCGCCTGGCGAAGTTGCCGCGCCGTCAGGGGCTGGCCTGTCCCGGTTGCCACACCGCTCCGCCGCTGGGAGCCTTCTGGAATTGCGGCAACTGCCACCAGCAGTTCGACACCTTTGAGACGCGGGGCGTTTGTCCGCATTGCAGCGCAGCGTATCCCATCACCATGTGCCTCGACTGCCGCGAGCAGCATCCGATGAGCGCCTGGGTGCCGGACGCGTACGCCGGGCAGGGCGTGGTAAGCAGCTCCTTCCAGGCCAGGTAGCGGCTGCCTGCCGGTTCCGGCAGGTCGTACACTGGCTGGATCATGACGGGATCGAAGAAGAGTGCAAAGACGCCGGCGAAGTTTCCTGCGGATACGCGAGTGGTGGTGCTGACCATCAGCGACGGCTGCGCGCGCGGCACGCAACAGGACCGCTCCGGCCCGGCGGTGGTAGAGATGCTGGAAGCAGCAGGCGCGGCCGCGGTGGTAACGGAAACGCTGCCCGACGAGATCGAGCTGATTGCTGAGGCACTGCGACGGTACGCCGCAAACTCGGCGCTGATTGTGACCACCGGCGGTACCGGGCTGGCTGCGCGGGATGTGACTCCGGAGGCGACGCGGCTGGTGTGCGACCGGCTGGTGGAAGGGCTTGCCGAGCGGATGCGGGCCGAAGGCTTGCGGCAGACTCCGCTGGCCGCGCTCAGCCGAGGCGTCTGTGGGACGATGTCGCATGCAACGGGAAACGCGACGCTGGTGGTCAACCTGCCGGGGTCTCCGGCAGGGGCTACGACGTCCCTGGGGGCCATTCTGGGGCTGCTTCCGCATAGCGTCGACCTGCTCGCCGGACGGACGGGACACTGACCGGCAATTGACGGTCCCGCAACTGACAACTGCCTGTCGACCACGTAGAATCACAGGTTGTGAGACTTCACCCTGTAGTTATGCTGCATAAGATCAACGCTGTCTTAATGGCGACGCTCAAGCCGCTGGGAATCTGGGGTCTGGGCGGTCTGGCTTTCATCGATTCGGGCCTGTTTCCCCTACCGACGACGATGGACGGCGTGGTGATCGGATACGTGGCAACCAACCACGGGAAGTTCCTGCTTTATGTCGTCATGGCAGCGGCGGCGTCGGCCCTTGGCAGCCTGATTCCCTACTACGTGGGCCGCGCCGGCGGCGAGCTGTTTCTGCTGAAGCGCATCAACCGCGAGCGGTACGAGGGCCTGCGCGACCGCTTCGAGCGCCAGGAGTTCATGGCCATCATGGTGCCCGCCATGATGCCTCCGCCGATGCCGATCAAGCTGTTTGAATTTGCAGCCGGAGTCTTCGAGATGAAGCCGGCGCTGTTTGCGACGGCAATCTTCGCAGGCAAGTTTGTTCAGTTCCTGGTGTGCGCGCTGATCACGGTGTTCTACGGCCCGGAGATTGCCCAGGCCGGCCGGCACGTCCTGCATGAGCACCTGGGACCCGTGCTCGCAGTAGTTGGAGCGCTGGTGCTGGTGATCTTTATCTTCGTTCTGCGCAAGCTGTTCGCGCGGCGCGGGACGCAGTTCCCGCTGGAAGACGACACCGAAAAGGAAACCATCGTCGAGACCGACGACCCAACTCTGATTACGTAGGGCCTGGGTTCGCAACTGGATTTGTTGCAGTAAGAAGGGCTGCCAATTGTGGCAGCCCCTTTTATTTCCGCGAAGGTCTGGTAGAAGACAGCAGCTCTGGTCAGTCCCTAGGCAAGCGGCTGGTTGTGCGCAGCTTCCATGCTCTCGGCCAGCTTTGCGGCCAGCACCGGCAGGCCGAACAGCACGCCGGCGGTGATTGCGGTGGAGGCGATGTCGTTGCGGTAGAACGGCAGCCCCAGCGTGTAGCAGGCGGCCAGTCCGGAGAGCGTCTTCGGATACATGCCGCCGGAAGCGGCGCCCACCCAGACCATGAAGTTCGAGATCAGGAAGAACGAGGTTGACGTGGCGAATGCGCCGGCGGCGACACGCAGCAGGGTGGGTTTCTGCAGCAGGCCCATGCCGATCAGGCAGACCGCCGCGTACCAGAGCCATGTCACCACGTAGGCGCTCGCATGGAACGGGAATTGATAGACGAAGGTGGTCAGGTAGTAGTCGGTCGCCATCAGCAGCGCCATTGCGGAGCCAAGCTTAATGGCGCTGCGGCGGTCGAATCCCGAACCGGAGGTGCCCATTCTGGAGCCGAAGAAGAGTAGACCGCCACCCAGTGCGGTGAAGTTCCACGAAGCTGCGTGGAAGGCGTGGGGGAGGATGCGGCTGAGAACGGCGAGCAGAAGGGCGAAATAGGCGAACATGGGAACCTCTGAAACGAGTGTGTGGGCGCGGCAACCGCGCGGAGAGGAAAAGAATGTCACCAACGATTCTCAGTCTTCGCAGCCACGGGGTCAACCCTGTGTGCGATGTTCGATATCGTCTCGTCAACGGATTGACCAGCGGAGGCCGCGCTTATTTCTCCATCACCACGACCGCCAGCGCAACATCCCGGCTGTGCGTCAGGGAGAGGGAGGTGCGGGTCACGCCCAGATGCCTGGCCCATTCTGCGGCGCGGCCGGTCAACTCCAGTTGCGGTTTGCCGCTTGGCTCGCGGGTTACCTCGAGCTCCAGCCACCCCACGCCGTGGCTGATTCCGGTGCCCAGCGCTTTGGCTCCCGCCTCTTTGGCGGCAAAGCGTGCGGCGAAGCTCTCCGCGGCATTCTTCTTGCGCTGGCAGTAGGCAATTTCGCGCGGGGTGAAGACTCGCGCCAGAAAGCGGTCGCCGAACCGCTCCATGCTCTGGCGGATGCGCGCGATCTCCATCAGGTCCGTACCGACGCCGACGACCATTCCAGCCTTTCCGAAGCTCGCCTTTTCGAAGCCGGCGCGCAAGTTTCTGCATCCATTGTTATACGGTCTCATAATGCGGTGCGGCGGGACGGGTACGGAGTGCGGATCCGGGCACGGGGATGGTACCCTCTCATCAAGCTCTGCATTGCCCGGAAGTGTTGTAACCGCACCAGCTTCATCATTAGGGTTCGAGGAGGTTTATGCCCAGCCAGCAGGAGGTCCGATGGTCGCAGCTCAAGGTCGGGGTGATCGTGCTGGTGTCGGCTGTCATTCTGACGACGCTGCTGTTCCTCATGACCAGCGCGTCCGGCCTGGGACTGTTCTCGCGCAAGCTGACCGTTACCACCTACTTTGAGAACTCCGCCGGCCTGAAAGAGGGCGCGGCTGTGAATCTGAACGGCGTCACCATCGGCGCGGTCAAGAGCATCTCCGTCACCTCCGCGCCCGACCGCAAACTTACGCCGGTGCAGGTGGTGATGAGGCTGGACACCAAGTATCAGCCCAGCATGCACACTGACTCGACGGCTGCCCTGACCACCATCGGCGTTCTGGGCGACGCTGTGGTCGATATCAACAGCCAGGTCGCGACCGGACCGATGCTGCAGGACGGCGCGGTGCTGAACACGACCGAGACACCGAGCATCAACGATGTGGTCAAGCAGAGCCAGGGGACGATTGAGAATCTGAACACGATCCTCTCGAAGCTGAACACGTTGGTGGACAATCTGCAGTCGGGCAAGGGCTCCTTCGGCCAGTTGCTGACCAATCCCGATCTCTACAACAAGTTCGTAGCCACGGCGGACGACATCCATCAGATCACCGTGAAGCTGAACCGCAACGACAACAGCATCGGCAAGCTGCTGAACGACAACGGCCAGGCCTATGACTCGGTGAACGACGCTCTCAGCCGCGTCGACTCCATCACCAAGGACCTGCAATCGGGTAAGGGATCCGCCGGCAAGCTGCTGACCGACGAGACGATGTTCAATAACCTGAACAAGTCATTGGCAAATCTCAACGCCATTCTGGCTGACGCCGAAGCGGGCAAGGGCAGCGCCGGCATGCTGCTGAAGGATCCGACCTTTGCCCGGAAACTGAACGATACGTTCACCCAGGCCGACGAGCTGGTGACCAACATCAACCAGGGCAAGGGCACGCTTGGCAAGCTGGCCACCGACGACAGCATGAACACCAATATCAACAACTTGCTGGTCAGTTCCAACGACCTGGTGACGGCCATCCGCAAGGACCCGAAGAAGTATTTGACCATCCACATGAAGATTTTCTGATCGCATTGTCCCGGGGACGGCTGTACGCTAGGATGCATATCCCCGGGGAGTACTATGCGCCATCTGAATCTCGTTGTTGCCCTTCT
Source organism: Acidobacteriaceae bacterium (assembly GCA_036498865.1). Lineage (GTDB taxonomy): Bacteria > Acidobacteriota > Terriglobia > Terriglobales > Acidobacteriaceae > Edaphobacter. The sequence goes on from DASYEU010000006.1 coordinate 7,189, forward strand.
GTTTTCTGCCTTCCTCTGCCACGCTCAATCGATTGTTCTCGACGACAATTCTGCCGCGCCAGCACCTCCGAAGCGGGTCATCAGCTTCGATCCCTCGTCCATCGATCTTTCCGCCGATCCCTGCGTCGACTTTGCCCAGTACGCCTGCGGCAACTGGAAGAAGGCCAACCCAATCCCCGCGGACAAGGTTCGCTGGGGCCAGTTTGATCTGCTGCGCGACCGGAACGACTATCTTCTCTATCTCGATCTGAAGGCTGCGGCCGATGCGCCAAAGACGCCGCTGCAGACCAAGTACGGCAATTATTTCGCCGCCTGCATGAACGCCGACGCCGCAAACAAGCTCGGCGTCAAACCGATTCAGCCGGAGCTGGATGCGATTGCGGCCCTTACGGACAAAAAGCAGCTCGCCGCATTCGATCTCGATGCTAACCGCCGGTTCACGGGCCCGCTCACCTTCCACATCGATGTGTTGCAGGACCAGGTCGACTCCAGCAAGCAGATTCTCGGCACCAATCAGGGTGGACTCTCGCTTCCGGACCGCGACTACTACATAAACGAGGACGACCGCAGCAAGCAGATTCGCGTGCAGTACGTCGCCCACATCATCAAGATGTTCGAGCTGCTGCACGACACGCCCGAGCAGGCCGCAGCCGAGGCCGCCGACGTGCTGCGCATCGAGACAGCGCTGGCCCAGGGCTCGCTGAGCCGCGTCGAGATGCGCGACCCAGCGCTGCGCTACCACATCCTGAAGGTCGACGAGCTGCAGGCTCTCTCGCCCGGCTACAACTGGAAGCAGTTCCTCGAAGGCCAGGGATTCGGCTCGGTGCCCACGCTGGATGTTATCTCGCCCGGCTTCGTGAAGGCGGTAAATGCGGAGATCGAGAAGGAACCGCTCGACGCGCTGAAGCACTTGATGCGTTGGCGCGCGTTGCACGGCGCGGCCGGTCTGCTGTCGGACGATTTTGTCGCGGAGAACTTCAACTTCTTCCAGGCCACGCTCAACGGCCAGCTCCAGCAGACTCCGCGCTGGAAGCGCTGCACCCGGGCCACCGACTCCGCGCTGGGCGAGGCCGTGGGCCAGGATTGGGTGAAGGACAACTTCCCACCCTCCGCCAAGGCCAACATGGACAAGCTGGTGACCGCGCTGAACACTGCGCTGGCCGCGGACATCCAGACGCTGCCGTGGATGAGCGACGCGACCAAGGCGCAAGCAGAGGCTAAGCTGCGTGCCATCCAACGCAAGATCGGCTATCCCGATACCTGGCGTGACTATTCAGCGCTCACCGTGCAACGCGACGACGCGGTCGGCAATGCGCAACGGGCGGCCCGCTTCGAACGGAATCGCGACCTGGCCAAGCTGGGCAAGCCGGTCGACAAGACCGAGTGGGACATGACGCCGCCTACGGTCAACGCCTACTACGCCGGCCAGCAGGTGAACATCAACTTCCCGGCCGGGATTCTGCAGCCCCCGTTCTACGACGACAAGGTGGATCCGGCAGTAAATTTCGGGGGCATCGGCGTCGTCATCGGGCACGAGATGACGCATGGCTTCGACGATCAGGGCGCCAAGTTCGATCTCAACGGCAACGTGCATGACTGGTTCACTCCGGCGGATCTCGCGCAGTTCAACGAGCGCACCAAGTGCATCGCGGATGAGTACTCGGGATTTACTGTCGCGCCCGGGCAGAACCTCAACGGCCGCCTGACCCTGGGAGAAAACACTGCCGACAACGGCGGTCTGCGCATAGCGTTCCGCGCGCTCGAAGAGACGCTTGCGCGGGACGGCGCAGCCGCCGAGCCCGGCTACGTCGATGGCAAGCGCGACGGATACACGCCGGAGCAGCGCTACTTCCTGGGCTACGCGCAGATATGGTGTGAAAACGTGCGCGAGGCCAATGCTCGCGTGCTGGCACGGACAGATCCTCACAGCGCCGGCGAGTGGCGAATCAAGGGCGCAGTGGAGAACTTTCCTGAATTCGGCAAGGCCTTTAGCTGCAAGGTGGGCCAACCGATGATGCCAGTGAACTCCTGCCGGGTGTGGTAACGCACTCGGCACGAGATGCTGGTTGGAAACGGTCTGGCCTGTGCCCGAATCCGCTGCCCATCGGTGTGCCGTTAATCACGATAACGAATCGGCGTTGGGACCAGTCCAACTACATTCCCGAACACCCTCGAATCTCGGAACTGTATTTCTCCCGAAAGTGGCGCAAAGTCGCGGTAGCTTCTACAATAAGCGGTAGGATTCGTATCTCCATAGAATTGCTCGCAGCAGATGGCGTGTCGCATTGAGGCCGCCGGCGAGGATTAAGGAAGCGCATGACGTTGAGCAGGATTGGCCGGATCTCCAAGGCCTTCGTAGTATCCATGGCGGTAGTGCTGGGCATGTCGGCGTGCGGTGGCTACACGGTCGGTTTCATGTGGGTTCTGGGCTCGCAATTTAACCAGATATCCGGCTTCAAGATCGACGACTATACGGGCAACCTCACCAACATGGTGAACTCGCCGTATCCGTCCGGGGGCACGAACCCGGTCTCGCTCGCTGTTCGCGTTGGCGGGAACTTTGTGTTCGTCGTCAACAAGGGCACGGTCAATTCCAAGGGCGCCAGCAATGGGGACGGCAACGTCTCCGTGTTCGCGGTGGGCGAGGACGGCATCCTGACCTTCCAGGCCAGCTACGCCACGGCGGGGAATACTCCGGTGTGGGCTTCGGGCGACGGCACGGGAAGCTTCCTTTACGTGCTGGACGCACAGGCTCCGGACTTCGCCACCACCGGCAATGGCGACATTACGGTCTTCGCGGTCGATGGCAGCACGGGCCGGCTGCAACTGGTGCCCAATCAGCTGATCAAGAACAACCAGGGGCAGCAGCTGAACTACTTTGAGGTGGGCAAGGTTCCCACCATGCTGCGCGTCGGCGGCCAGTGTCTCTACACCCTCGACTCCGGCGACCAGACGATCTACTCCTACGGACTGGGCGGCAATGGCCAGTTGACGGTCGAGGCCAACTCCTTCACCCACACCAACGGGACCAACATCACGTCGATCAACGTGAGCGGCAGCAACATCTACCTCACGGATGCGGGCACCAACCAGATTCTGCCGTACACCTCGGGATCGCAGTGCAGCCTTAGCACCCAGGTTGGCGGCGTGGTGACGAACCTGCCGACCACAACGAACCCGGTCTACACCATGACCGATTCGAAGAACAAGTTCCTGTACGTGCTGAATCACGGCAACGGTGCGAGCAACAACTCCAACAGCACCATCTCGGCGTTTGTCATTGAATCGACCGGTGCCCTGGTTCCCATCTCCGATCCCAGCAATCCGTACCCGGTCGGCAACGGGCCCACGTGCATGGTGGAAGATCCTTCGAACCAATACGTGTACACGTCCAACTTCAATGACGGGAGCGTAACTGGCAAGTTCATTAACTCGAATACCGGTCAGCTCTCCAATCTGGCGCGAGGCTCCGTATTCCAGGCCTCAGGTCAGGCCACGTGTCTGGGCGTTAGCGGAAATGTCGATTAGAGCTGCGGCCTGTTGGCCGTCGGCCTTCGAATTCCAGGGGAGCGCGGTCTGGGTTTGAAGATTGAGACGTTCGGAGGCAAGGCGCTGCTGGCCTGCTTCCGAACGGGATAAGGGCGGGAAAGGAATCGCCCAGGGGATGTTGAATCAATTGAATCGCATGACGTTGAAACCGGCAGGCCGGGTGATCAAGGCCTCGATGTTGTCCCTGGCATTGGCGCTTGGCGTCACAGCGTGCAGCAATGACTACACGGTGTCGTACGTCTACATGACGACGTCCAAGTCGCTGCCGCACGGCCTGATCAACGGCTACCAGATCGATTACCAGAACGGATTCCTGCGGCCTCTGGCCGACTCGCCAATCGACGCGGGCGGGCGAAATACGGTGGGCATCGTCGTCACGCCGGACAATCTGCACCTCTACACAGTCAATAATTTCGACTCCAACGTAGTGCAGTTCGACATCGGTACCGACGGCAAGCTCTATCCGCAGAACACCTTCAACATCTCCGGCAGCCTGCCCACGGCAGCTGCGGTCGATGCGGCCGGCAAGTTCCTGTTCGTTACCTTCACCTACCAGAACACGCCCGTGTCCTACACTCCGGCGAACCCCGGGCCGGGCGGAATCAGCATCTTCCCCATCAAGTCCGACTACTCCCTGGGCACGCCGACGACCTTCAACGTGGGCCGCAACCCGGTGGGCATTGCCACCAGCACGACCGGCAACTACGTGTATGTCATCGAGCAGGATTCGGCGAGTTCCGCCAACCTGCTGGGCTTCACCGAGGACTCCAACGGCGTACTGAAGCCGATGGCGGGCGTGACCATCAACGCCGGCAACCTGCCCTCGACCGGCTTCGCCAGCGGCCCGACCCCGATCAGCCTGCTGGAGGATAAGACGGGCACCCATCTTTACCTCACCGACCAGACGCTGAACCAGGTGGCGACCTATACCATCGCCAACGGAGTTCCTACCCTGGCTGGTACCACGCCGACCGACGGCGGGCCGATGGGCATGGCGTTCGACCTCAGCGGCAAGTATCTTTATGTAGTGGCGAACACAGCAAACGCAATCAACGGGTTTACGCTCAACTCGAGCGGGTTGCCGGTGCGGTTCAGCTCGGGAGGCACCATCCAGGCCGGGACTGGCCCCACCTGCGTCAGCGTCAGCGGTGCTCCCAGCAACGCCAATCCAAGCCACGCGGAGTATCTGTACACATCCAACGCGCTGAGCAACAATCTTACGGGCGAGCAGGTTAACCGGTCCGACGGCAGCCTGGCTCAGCTCCAGGGCTCGCCGTTTGGAGGCAGCGCTCTGCCTACATGCGTCGTCACCGTGCCGGCTCTGCCGCTGCGATGAGCGGAAAGATCGAGCAATACGCGGCACACGATTTTCAGCAGGCGGCTTTGAAGCTGCCGGGACGAAGGAAGCACATGAATTTGCATACAGTCAGCCGTTTGGCGAAGGCCTCAGTCGTGACCCTGGCGATGGTACTGGGACTCTCGTCCTGCACTCTCGACTACGTTGTCGGCTACGTCTACGTGACGACCAGCAAGGCCAGTCCCGGCGTCATCAATCAGTACTCCATCGACTTCCAGTCGGGTGCGCTGACCTCCATTGGCACCCCGGTCGCCGCAGGCAACAACCCGGTCCGGCTCCTCTCTTCGCCCAACGGCAAGTTCGTCTACGTGATCAGCCAGGGCGATTCGAAGATCACCGAGTTTGCCGTGCAGGCTGACGGTACCCTCTCCTCCAAAAACAGCTACTCCACCGGAAACGTGCCCACTGCACTGGCGATCGATCCGCAGGGCAAGTTCATCTACGTCACGTTCAGTTTCCAGAGCGGCAGCTCCGGACCAGGCGGCGTCTCGATCTTCCCGGTCAACGCGGATAACTCGCTGGGCACCGCGATCACGCAGCCCGTCGGCAACAATCCGGTTGGCATCTCGGTCAGCTTCTTCAACCACTTCGTCTACGTGCTGGACCAGGAAGCTTCGCCCAACGCCAAGATCCTGGGCTTCTCGCAGAACACCACCACCGGCGCGCTGACGCCCTTGCCCGGCACCACCGTCACCGGTTCGGGCGCAAGCACGGTCACCACCGGCTACGCGTCCGGAGTCGTACCCAGCGCCATCACCGAAGACCTGACCGCGCGCTTTGTGTACGTCACCGATCAGGCTGCCAATCAGCTCATCGGCTACAACGTGCAGCCCAATGGCTCGCTGGTACCGATGATCAACGGACCGTTCCAGACCGGGCTGTTCCCAGTCGCCATCACCACGGACCCCACCGGCAAGCTGCTCTACGTCGTCAACTACAACGCGAACACAGTGCAGGGTTACGCCATCGATCTCGCGACTGGCACGCCTTCGGGCGCAGTCGGTGCGTTCGCTACGGCGACTGGCGCGGGCCCGAATTGTGTGGCCATCGACCCGGCGCTGGGCACCTTCCTCTACACTTCGGACATCCTGGACAACACCGTTACGGCCGAACGCCTGACTCCTGAAACCGGAGGGCTCGCGGCGGTGCAGAACTCGCCATTCCCGGCCAGCGGCCAGCCAACCTGCCTGACCGTGGTGCCGAATGGCGCGCACGCCTCGCAGATCATTACTCCCTAGTTCCGCAGTCAGTTCCACAGCAACGAGAGCCCCCCACGCGGGGGCTTTCGTTCGTTTGTGAGCGGCCCGGGCACCGCGGCATTCCCGGCGTCAGGCGAGATCATCGTTAGCTCCGCGTGATATACACCCTAGGGACGCACATCCGACCCGAGCACGAGAAGGGAGTTTCGACGATGCTTCGATTCTCGAGAGCGTTGCTGATGGCAGCGCTCGGACTCACGGCTCTCCAGGCCGCCGCCCAGACGCCTGCTCCCAGCGCCGATCCGTACGCCAACAACCCCGACGCCGGCAAGCTTCAGTTCCAGCTCGCCGCGCCCGCCGGCAAGGATTCCGGCGCCATTCAGACGGCGCCTCCGGGAGCCGTCAACCAGGGCCCGCTCGATCCAGCTACGTGGAAGTACGGGCCCAACTACGACGCACCCGCCGACGCCGGCATCTGGAATCCGGTGATGCTGAAGATGATGAAGGGCGAGAAGGTGACCGCCGGCACCGTCTTCTCCACCGACACGCCCGCCACCTACTGCGCCATGGCCAACGCCGGCTACGACTTCATCTGGACCGAGATGCAGCACAACACGCGCGACTGGGAGGCCGTTGCCCGCATGTGGAAGGCCTGCCCCCACGCCAAGGCCGTCCCCGGCGTCCGCGTTGCGTACACCGACGAGCGCGAGATCCAGCACGCTATGGATGCAGGCGCACTCGTCATCGTCATCCCCACGGTCCGCTCGGTGGCAGAGGGCACCGCGGCCCGTGATTGGACCATGTTTCCGCCCCTCGGCAAGCGCTCGCTTGGAGGCGGCCAGGCCTTCGATCCCGAGATGTGGGGCAGCGTCCCCGGCGGCTATCGCAACACCATCAACAAGAACGTCGTGCTCATCGAGATGATCGAAACCATCGAAGGTGTCATGGACGCGCGCAAGATCGCGGCCATTCCCGGCGTCACCGCGATCTTTGCGGCGAGCGGCGATTTAGGCAACTTCTCCGGTTACAAAATGGGTACGCCGGACTACGAGCGCCTGATCAACGTCGTCCACGACGCAGCGCTCGCCGGGCACAAACGCCTCTGCGGTCCGTTCGCCTGGCGCGATCGCCCCGACTTCACTTGCTTCCAGAATGCCAGCGAGATCGTGGCCATTCAGCGTGGCGTCGCCGACGAGCTCGGACCGCTGAAAGATACGCAGGGCAAGCCCGAAGTCGGGCCGTATGCCGTCAAAAAATAATCGGCTGACCTACCGTGCCGCCACGGTCCGTCGCTGCAGGATCGCCTTGCGCGCGGGCCGCTCCACAAAGTACATGGCGGCTACCGCCAGCGCCAGCGTCGCGGCGTACGAGATCCACGGATCGTAGGCGGCCACGTGCAGCCGTTCGGGAATGTGGTGGTC
>DASYEU010000007.1:0-4540 GCA_036498865.1 Acidobacteriaceae bacterium
CAAGGAAGTAAGCCTGCCGGACGAAGAAGCTCTCTTCGTTGTAGTCGGTATCGATGAACCAGCAGGCGATGCCCTCCGGCCCGTCGCTGCGGACCTCGCCGGTGTTGGGGTGGAACACGTCCACGCCCTTGACCTGCACCCGGATCTGTCCGCCATCCACCGGCTGGATGTCGATGTCCGGCTCGCCGAAGATCACGAACAAGTTCCCCTTGCCGGTGTTCTTCAGGTCGCCTGCCATGTGCAGATCCGCGTTCATCGTGTCCTTCCGGCAAGGCTGCGTAAGCTAGTATTTCTTTGGGGACAAGATGCGGCGGACAGAGGTTCTGGCGATTTCCAGCTGTCGGGCGATTTCGGATTTGCTGACGCCTTGGCGGAATAGGTTCTGAGCTTGGACCGCTTTGTGCGCGGCCGAGGGTGGCCGGCCGAGCCGCTTGCCCTGCTGGCGTGCATGGGCCAGACCAGCCCGCACTCGCTCGCGCAGGATCTCTCTTTCGAACTCAGCGAACACTGCTAGGAGGCCGGCCATGGCGCGGCCAGTGGACGTGGTCAGATCGAGTGCCTCGGTGAGAGACACGAAACCAACCCCGAGCTGTTGCAGTTCCTGAAGCGTTGCCAATAAGTCCGCCACCGATCGGCCCCAACGGTCCAGCCTCCAAACCAGCACCACATCGATTTCGCGGCGTCGGGCGTGCGCGATCAGGGTTTCCCGCAACTCGCGCTGGGAAGCACCGGAGCCCACTTCTTTGACTTGCTGGGTGATGGTCCAGTCTCGTCTGCCGGCGTATTCGCGCATGGCGCGGATTTGCAAGGGAAGAGTCTTCTGATCATAGGTGGAAACGCGGGCGTACAAGCCAACCCGCAGGGGGTGGCCAAAAACCTTCTTGGAATCTGACTTCGGAAGCATCCGTTTTGTGGGCATTTCCGGAGTGTAGCGAGGGATGGCCGGATGCTATCGTTTTAGGCCAGGCGCTGCTGGTAATTCCAGGGCATCCACGCCGCGGGGTTGGCTGCCAGTTCGACGGCGTGGCGTTGCAACTGGCTGAGGTAGTCGAAGGCATTGGCGCCGGCCAGTTCGCAAGTGTGGATCAGGCTCATAAACAGGTCGCCGACTTCGGAGCCGTGCAGCGTGCGATAGAACAAGGCATTCTTGCGATGCAGCACGGCGCGCTTGAGCGCTCGTTCGCAGAGGTTGTTATCCAGCGGCGCGCCCGCTTCGCGCAGGTACGCGGTCAGGCCTTTCCAATGCCGCAGGAAATAGGTGATCGCTTTGCCCAGGCCCGAGTTGGGCTCCACCTGCTTCTGGGCGAACTGCACTTCCAACCAGTCGTGCAGCCTCTCCATGACCGGCTGGCTGTGCTGCTGGTGAAACTGGAGCCGCTGGCCTGGGGACAGCTTTCGCTCGCGCGCCTCGGCATCATATTTATAGACGTCGCCCAGCGTCTCCAGGACATACCGGCAGGCAGCGGGGAAGTTGGCGGCGACTTCCACGAACTGTCGGCGGCCGTGCGCCAGACAGTGGGCCAGCAGGATCTCCGCGCCGTCCGTCAGTTTGGGGGTGTTGCGCGATAACGCGTCGCACATCTGCAGCGGCGCGGTGAGTTCTGCGGCGCGATGATCGAGCACATCCCGCAAGTTCTCGCCCGCATGCTGGCGGCCGGTCAAGTACAACGCGATCCTGCGTCCCTGTTGCGTCGAGACGATACCGGAAGTGAACACGCCGGTGCGGTCATCGAAGGGCTCGCGCACCAGGCGCAGCACACGCATGGATGTGTCGTCGTTGTGAAGAACCTCGCCTTGGGCCGCTTGCCGGATCAGTTCATCGCGTGCGGCTTTGAGAGTCTCCGCGCCTTCTTCGGCGATCTCCCATTGCGTGGAGGCCGCCAGTGGAATGCCGAGTGAATGTTCCAACTTCTCTAATCTGTAAAATGGCATTCCGCTGCCGTACTTGAGCAGGGCGATCATCGCCGTTGTAGTCTCGTCGTATTTTTCGGGGCCGATGCCTTCCGGTTCCGGGGCCGTGAACACTTCCCCGCACAGATTGCAGCGCAGGCGGTCCAGCGCATACACCGTTGCCGCCAACGGCGCCTGCCCCACGATGCGCACCAGCGTCCGCGGCTCTTTCTGCGGATAAACCTTGCCCTTTTCGCAGCCTGGACAAGCATCGCCGGCATGCAGTGTGGGATGCGGCACCGCGATTGTCTTGGCGCCGGTGTAGGACGAAGCGCGGTTGCGGCCGTGACCCTTGGGGTTGGGTAAAGAGCCGGGCTCAGAATCATTTTCAGGGGCAGGGGTTTCGGGCGGCGGAAGCACAGCGCTGGTCTTTTCCGTGGAGCGTGGTTGCGGAAGCATGCCGGCCAGAGCATGCAGCGCACCTTTGAGCTTTTGACCTTCCGACTCGCTCAAAGGCGAGTGCGTGCCCCGGTCGATGATCTGGTCCAACTCTTCCAGATTCAGGTCCAGGCGCGGGCGCTTCATCGTTGGAGCAGCTCCCGAAACTTGCGATGGAGCGGTAAGCCCAGCATTCGTTTCACCGGACGGGTTTGCTCCCGGGTCGGCGCGCGATGGCCGCGTCCCTGTGTCGTGCCGATCTCCTGCCAGTTGGCGGCGCGATAACAGGTGCCCGCGAACCGTGAAGTATCGACGAACGTCTCCAACCAATAAATAGGATGCGCGTACCGCTGCTGCCAGTCTTGGGGAACCAGCTTGGCCATGTGCCCCAGAACATGCGAAGCCAGGTGCGGCACTCGCACCCACGGCAGAATCAGGAAGCGCGTGTTGTAAGCCAGCAGGTGCACGTTGCGTTGGCGCGTATCCTCGCTCCATCCCAAATAACCATCGCGCAGCTTCAAGTGGCGCGGTGCGCTCGACCAGGCCAGGCACGCAATGACTTGCCCGCCGGCCTTCACCAGATACTTCAGGTGCTCGCCCACCGGCTGCTCGTAACCTAAATAGTGATACTGCTCCACCAGGCTATTGAAGAGCGGCTCTTCCGCTGTGTGGCGTACTTGCACAAACTCCAGTGGTTGAAGATCGCGGAGCGATCCCCGCACCGGACGATTATCGGGAATCACTGGCGCGGGCCGTTCCCGTCGGGCCAAACGATTCCGCACCACGCGCTTCACCGGAGGCAGTTGAATCTCGCCTGCGCGATCCAGCATCAAAAGCAAGCCACGGCACACCATGTCTCGCAACGCCCCGTTGGTTTGCTTCCACTGCCAGGCTTCACACAACTGCCGGGATAGTTTCCAGCGGCTCAGCTGCGGATGATCCGCGATCAGCTGACGGATGAAGCTGATCTCTTCGCTCGTGACGCTGCGTCCACGATAGCGCTGTATGATCATCTCATCCGCAGTGTGCCAGAAAGCGTTTCGGAACGCAAGTAAAAAATGAATCAGCTCACCTTGCGCCACACCGGTGCCGCGTCGATGTCTGGGTTGCCCGCCGCGAATAGTACCTGCGCTTGATGCACGCGTAGCGTCCGCGCCGGTTCCGCGCTTTCTCCTGCGCCCCGCGGCCACCAGCGAAAGCGTCCCTTCGACAAACGCTTGGTCGCCAACCAGAACCCCTGCCCGTCGTACACCAGGATCTTGATCGAGGTCGCACGCCGGCTGCGGAACACAAACACGCTGCCCGAAAACGGATCGACATCGAGCTTGGCGCGGCACAACTCGGCTAAGGAGTCGATCCCCTTGCGGAAGTCGACCGCCTCCACCGCCACCAGAATCCGCATCTGCGGGGTAAGGGCTAGCATGCCTAGGACGCCGCAAACGCGCGAATCAGCTCAGCCAGTTGGCTGGGTCCGATGGCTTTTAGGTCCAATCGCAGCTTGCCGCCGCTGCGGGATTCGACTTCCACAACACAACTGGTTGCCGTTGCCGTGCTCGCCGTCAGCAGCTCCACGAAGGCCGGCGCGGTGATCCCGTCCCGCCGATTCCGGCGCGGAGACTTCTGCGTCGCTGAGTTTGGGAAGTCGCGAGGCTCCAATCGATCCGTCCACTTCTGAAGACTTGGCCGGTCTACGCCCAGCACCCGCGCCGTAACCGCGATCCCGTCCCGCCGCGCCAGCTTCGCCGCCGCCCCCCACAACTGCTTCGGTAACCGCGACCGTGCCGCATGCGTTTGGCGAAACTCCACAAATCGCCGCTGCAGCCGCTCTACATCCTCGCGATGGCCCGATGATTCTGACGCCATGTCCTGGAGCCTCCCGCCCTCAGCACACGCTATCAGCCATCCTCACCCACAGTCACGCAGCCTTGCCGGAAACTCACGCAGATTCGCCCGTCGGTCTTGCCGCCTACTTCCTCGATCACGACGCACGCAGCTATGAGATGATCTCGCGGGTGTTTGCCGGAGGCGGCGAAGGCCTCACCCGGGACGACGTCCTCGACAACATCACGCTGACCTGGTTGACCAATACTGCGCTCTCCGGCGCCCGGCTGTATTGGGAGAACAAAGGCGCATCGTTCTTCGCCGTCAAAGGGGTCACCGTCCCGACTGCCGTAAGCGTCTTCCCCGATGAACTTTATCCTGCTCCGCGGAG
>DASYEU010000008.1:0-43234 GCA_036498865.1 Acidobacteriaceae bacterium
GGCGGCACACACCAAGGCCAGCGCGAGAAAGATGCCGAGAATGGTGGCTGTGCCGAGCGAGATCTCTCTTTCCTGGGGGTCGTCGCGCAGGTCGTTATTGTGTCTCACGGCTTAGTCCTTCGGGTGAATGTTGGCTTCTGGGGCTAAGGTACGGTTGAGCAGGTTCATCAGTTCCATCGGCAATGGAAAGACGATGGTGGTGTTCTTTTCGACGCCGATCTCGGTCAAGGTCTGAAGATAGCGCAATTGCAGGGTCATGGGCTGGGTTGCCATGAGTGCTGCGGCTTCGACGAGTTTCGCGGCAGCGTTGAACTCACCTTCGGCATGAATGATCTTGGCGCGGCGTTCCCGCTCGGCCTCAGCCTGCTTGGCCATGGCGCGGAGCATGTTTTCCGGCATGTCGACCTGTTTAACTTCGACGGAGATGACTTTGACGCCGAAGGGCGAGGTATGGCCATCGATGATGGTCTGAATGCGTTGATTGAGGCGGTCGCGATGGGCGAGAAGCTCGTCAAGGTCGACTTCGCCGAGGACGGAACGAAGCGTTGTCTGGGCGAACTGCGAGGTCTGGTAGATGTAGTTCGAAACTTCGATAACGGCCTTGGTGGGATCGACAACGCGGAGTGTAATGACTGCGTTGACTTTGAGGGTAACGTTGTCGCGGGTGATGATGTCCTGCGGCGGGACTTCCATGGCCTCCTGGCGGAGGGAGACGCGGACGATTTGCTGGATGGGGCGGAAGACGAGGATGACGCCGGGACCGACAGCTCCCTGGCTGACTCGGCCTAGGTTGAAGACAACGCCACGCTCGTACTCCTTCAGGATTTTGATGGAGTTGAGGACGTACAGGACGATTATGGCGAGGGCGATGAGGAACGGCATAGGGCTCAGGCTTTCCGGCTGGGGCGAGATCAGCAGCCGCAGTGATTGTAAATTGTTTCGGGCGCGCGACGAGCCGGGGTAGCATGGTTGGTAATTCGCGGAGGGCCCGATGCGGAGTGGATTTGTGGTGGCAGCGTGTTGCTTACTGGGCTTGGCGGGGTGCTCCGGCGGGTTGACGCCCGGGCCAGATGGGATGGGTACCCGGCAGCCCGGAGCGAGGTTGAACGGGTTGGTTCGGGGCGGGCAGCAGCCGATCGTGGGCGCGCATGTCTATTTGTTTGCGGCTGGTACGGCGGGATATGGTGGGGCGGGGACAGCCGCTTCGGCAGCAAATGCTTCGGTGTCGCTGCTGACGAGCGGGATGGGGACGACGCTGGACGGGGACGGCGGGGCGACGAATGGCGATTACTACGCTACGACGGATGGGAATGGAAGTTTTAGTATCACGGGGAGCTACATCTGCACGACGGGCGCGCAGGTGTATCTGTATGCCCTGGGTGGAGATCCGGGATCGGGGTTGAACACGGCAGCGGGGCTGATGGCAGTACTGGGGAGCTGTCCGGCTGCGGGGAGCTTCCCCTCTTCCCTGTACGTTGTGGTGAATGAGGTTTCGACGGTGGCGGCGGCGTATGCGCTAGCAGGATTTGCGACGGACGCCACCCATGTGGGGAGTTCGGGGACGGCACTGGCATCAACGGGGATTGCAAATGCATTTGCGAATGCGGCAAACCTGGAGACTCTGAGCACGGGGGCCGCGCTGGTCACGACCCCGGCGGGGAATGGGACAGTGCCGCAAACGGAGATCAATACGCTAGCCAATGTGCTGGCGGCCTGTGTGAATTCGACCGGACCGGGGTCGAGTGCGTGTTCGACCGTGCTGGCGAATGCTCTGCCGGCAGGGACGACCGGAGCGCAGCCTGCCGATACGGCAACTGCCGCGATCAATATTGCGCACAATCCGGGGGCGAATGTCGCGACTTTGTATGCGCTGGCGAGTGGGACTCCCCCCTTCGCACCCGGACTGACGAGCGCGCCGAATGACTTTACGGTCGAACTGGCGTTTACGAGCGGAGGGTTAAGTACGCCAGTGGGGATTGCGATTGATGCCAGAGGCAACGTGTGGGTGAGCAACTACAACGACGGCGTCGTGGGCAGCGTCACGGAGCTTGCGAGTTCGGGTCTGGCCCTCTCGGGGGCAGGAGGTTATACGGGGGGCGGCCTTGCCATGGTCCACCAGATTGCGATAGACATGGCGGGGAATGCATGGATTGCAAACGGAGTTCATGGCGGTATAGGGCAGATATTCCCGTTGACCAGCGTGGTCAAGCTGTCGAGCGCCGGCGTAGCCTACGGCGGCAATCCTTACATTCCCATTTCGAATAACGGCCCGGTCGAGCCGAATGGAATTGCCATCGACGGCACGGGCAATGCGTGGATTACATCGTTCCAATACACAGGTGGAACGGGGAGTGTTACGGCGATATCGAGCGCGGAGAACTCATACTCCGGCCCGTACCTCACCACTGGAGTATTTCTGCCGGGAACGGTTGCGATCGACGGAAATGGAAATGTCTGGGTTGGCGGCCCGGCCATCGCTGAGTTTACGAGTGCGGGTGTCATTGTTTCGGGTTCGATGGGATACAAGGCGCAGGGAGGCGGCAACTACAATTCAATTGCGATCGACGCAAATGGAAATGCGTGGGCGACCGGTGCGACGGCTGTGGTTGCAGTTGCGCAGAACGGGTCGATTCTTTCAGGGTCGGGTTACACGGGCGGTGGTATCAACGGGGCGCATGCGATTGCAATCGACGGAGCCAACAATGTGTGGGTTGCGGACTCGGGTTCGCTTGTGTCCGAACTGTCGAGCACGGGTGCAGCAGTGTCTCCGACGACAGGCTATGGGGGTCAAAACTGGGGATCGCCGGGGGGTATTGCGATCGACGGTTCAGGCAACGTGTGGTTTCCAATCAGCCTGGCGCCGGGCGGTTCGATGGGAACAACCGTAGTGGAGATGGTGGGTGCAGGGACGCCGGTTGTGACACCGCTGGCGGCCGGAGTGAAGAACAATACGCTGGGAACTCGCCCCTAGGGCGCTCGTTGAAACGATGCTCGCCGGTTTGAGACTCGACGCTACCCCCCGAAAAGGTGCCCTCAGTGATTCCACAAGGGGGCAGTACGGGGTTACTCCATTCACAAATGAATTGTCTTTTTTATATACGAAACGGTAGACTGGTTGGCGACTGGCAGGCTGCCCTAGGCTGAAGCGCGATAGAAGTTGATGGGTAAGCGCTATACTTGCGCTCGGGGATGACGGGCAATGGCAGCGGTCGCGGGCAAAAAAGCAGATTCCCTTCGGGACTGACCAGGACAAAAGGGCGAGGGGGATCGAGAGGCGCATGGAATACAGGCAACTGGGCGAGACGGAGCTACGCCTGTCAATTTTGGGGTTCGGAGCTTCGCCGTTGGGGAACGCGTTCCACGAGACGGACCCTGCGGAGGGTAAAGCGGCGGTCCACATGGCGGTGGAGCGCGGGATCAACTTCTTCGATGTGTCTCCGTACTACGGGCTGACGCTGGCGGAGACTCGACTGGGCGAGGCGCTGGAAGGCCGCCGGGATAAGGTGGTGCTGGCGACCAAGTGCGGCCGCTACGGAATGGACCAGTTCGATTTTTCAGCGAAGCGGATTACGGCGAGCGTGGAGGAGTCGCTGGGCCGGTTGCGGACAGACTACCTGGACCTGCTGCAGGCGCACGATGTGGAGTTCGGCGACGTGCGGCAGGTGGTGGAAGAGACGGTGCCGGCGATGCGCAGGCTGCAGGAACAAGGCAAGGTGCGATACGTCGGGATTACAGGCTATAGCCTGAAGAACCTGATGGAGATTGCGGCGCAGGTGAAGGTAGACAGCATCCTTAGCTACTGCCGGTACAACTTGTTGATTACGGATATGGAGAAGACGCTGGCTCCGTTTGCGAAGGCGAAGGAGATCGGTGTGATCAACGCTTCGCCGCTGCATATGGGGGTCATTACGGAGCGAGGCGCGCCGGAGTGGCATCCAGCTCCGCAGACGGTGAAGGATGCAGGGCAGCGGATTGTGTCGGTATGCAAGGCGCGCGGGATGGATGCTTCAGAGGTAGCGCTGCGGTTTTGCCTGGACAATCCGGATGTTGCGAGCACGTTGGTGGGCTTGTCGTCGCGCGATCATGTGGAGCGGAATTTAAATGCGCTGGAGATGAAGACGGACGCAGGATTAATCGCGGAGATTGCGGAAGCGGTGGCGCCGGTGAAGGATGTTACGTGGCCTTCGGGGTTGGCGGAGAATTTTGGATGAAAAGACAAAAACAAATCACAGAGATCATAGGGGAACAGAGAGAGCACCGAGAAAGACCCCTCCGACGCTGGACGCAGGACGGGCGATGACGGATGCGATGAGATTCGTGGCGGTGGACCTGGGGGCGTCGAGCGGGAGGCTGATGGTCGGCGCCTGGGATGGGCGAAGGTTTGCGCTGGAGGAGTTGCACAGGTTTGCGAATGGCGGCGTGAGCGTGCGCGGCAGCGTCGACTGGGATGTGCTGCGGTTGTGGCAGGAGATTCAGAGCGGCCTGATGAAGTACAAGGCCAAGTTTGGGGACACGCCGGCGGGCATTGCAGTGGATGCGTGGGGTGTGGACTTCGGGCTGCTGGACAAGCACGGACGGATGCTGGGGAATCCGACGTGCTATCGCGACCCTCGGACGAATGGCGTGCCGGAGAAGGTGTTTGCGCGGGTGGGCGAGGCAGAGATTTTTGCGGCAACAGGCGTGCAGACGATGCAGATCAACACGCTGTTTCAGCTGGCTTCGATGGCCGGCGATGCACGGCTGGAGTGCGCGGAGACGCTGCTGATGATCCCGGATCTGTACCACTACTTTTTGTGTGGGGAGAAGGCGGTCGAGTACACGGAAGCATCGACGACGCAGATGTACCGGCTGGGATCTGGCGGCCTGAGCGGGGATTGGGATCGGGAGATGCTGCGCAGAGTGGGTATTCCGGAACGGATTCTGACGCGGGTGGTGCAGCCGGGGACGGTGCTGGGCGATCTAGGCAGTGATGTGCTGAAGATGTGTGGACTTGCTGGGAAGGTCCCAGTGATCGCAGTGGCATCGCACGATACGGCTAGTGCCGTGGCGTCGATTCCGGGGCTGGATGAGGCGAGCGCGTTTATCTCTAGCGGGACGTGGAGCCTGATGGGCGTAGAGTTGGATGCGCCGGTGACGAGCGAGCAGGCGCGGGAGCTGGGCTTTACCAATGAGGGTGGGTGCGCCGGCAAGACGCTGCTGATGCGGAATATTACGGGTCTGTGGATTCTGCAGGAGTGCGTGCGGCAGTGGGAGAAGGAAGGCCGGAGTTGCCGGTGGGATGAGGTGATTGCGGCGGCGAAGGAGGCGACAGCCTTCCGCAGCGTGATTTCGCCGAATGCAGCAGCGTTTGGCGCGTCTGCAAATATGTTGGAAGCGATTCGCGAATACTGCAAAGCAAGCGGCCAGGCTGTGCCGGAGATGGTGGGCGAGTTTGCGCGGTGCTGCTTCGAGAGTTTGAGCCTGGCGTACTGGAGTGCGCTGGAAGGGCTGCGGAGTTTGACGGGGCGAGATGTACGCACGATCCGCGTAGTGGGCGGCGGATGTCTGAATGCGTTCCTGTGCCAGATGACGGCGGATGCGTGCGGGTGCACGGTGATAAGCGGGCCGGCGGAGGCGTCGGCACTGGGAAACGTGATGCTGCAGGCAGTGGCCGTCGGCGAGTTGCAGGATGTCGCGGCGGGACGAGCTTCGGTGGGTGAGTCGCTGGAGTTAGTGGAATATGCTCCGCGGCAATGCGATGGATGGGCGGAGGCACAGAGAAGATTCGAGTTTCTCGGTTAGAGGGTTAGGTTCAAGAACAGGACACTAGATTCACAAACGGAAAGAGGAGAAGAAGATGGCAGCGTATACGATTCCCGAAGTTCAGGCCCCGACCGCAAAGAAGGCCGGCGAAGTAGTGTTGCTTGCGAGCGGCGATTTGCGGTTGTCGGCGAACCAGGTGTGCTGGCCGGCCCAGGTCGAGGTGGAGCGCGCAGTGACCAAGGCATTTGAGGCCGAGGGCTGGACGGTGCGGCGCGCGCATCCGTATCGCGAAGATCTGAAGCATGGGTTCATCTACAACCAACGCATGGGCATGGATGTGTTCACCGGGATCGACCCGACGGCCCCGGTGGTGGTGGTGGAAGCTGTGTGGCAGTACAGCCACCATATTCTGTCGGGGCTGGTGAATCATCGCGGGCCGATTTTGACGGTTGCCAACTGGTCGGGACAGTGGCCGGGGCTAGTGGGAATGCTGAATCTGAATGGCAGCCTGGCGAAGGCGGGCGTGAAGTTTTCGTCGATCTGGAGCAAGGACTTCAGCGATGCGTTCTTTGTGAACGGGCTGAAGCAGTGGATCAAGGACGGCAAGATCGATCACGACATGAGCCATGTGCATGGGCTCGATCTTGCGAAACTGCCGGAGGCGGAGAAGAAACTGGGCGTCGCGCTGGCGAAGGAGTTGAAGAGCCGGAAGGCGATCATGGGGGTGTTCGATGAGGGGTGCATGGGCATGTTCAATGCGATCATCGACGACAATCTGCTGAACCAGACGGGCGTGTTCAAGGAGCGGCTGAGCCAGTCCGCGCTGTTTGCAGCGATGCGGACGGTGACGGACAAGGAGGCCGCGGAGGTGCGTGCGTGGCTGGACAAGGCTGGCATGAAGTTTTTGACCGGGCCGAAGGAAGAGACGGACCTGACCGATGCGCAGATTCTGGAGCAATGCAAGATGTATATTGCGGCGCTGCGGATTGCAGACGAGTTTGGGTGTGATGCGATTGGGATTCAGTATCAGCAGGGGCTAAAGGATCTGGCGCCGGCGTCAGATTTGGTGGAAGGGCTGCTGAACAATGCGGATCGGCCTCCTGCGTTCGATGCGACGGGCAAAGAGCTTTATGCGGGCAAGCCGCTGCCACACTTCAACGAGGTGGACGAGTGCGCTGGACTGGATGCGGTGGTGACGAACCGGCTGCTGACGGCGATGCATCTGGATCCGGCAACGACGCTGCACGACGTGCGCTGGGGCGAGCACTACAAAGGCGATGGCGTGAACGACTTTGTGTGGGTGTTTCAGATCTCGGGCGCGGTGCCTCCGTCGCATCTGATAGGCGGATATAAGGGGGCGAGCAGCGAGCGGCAGCCGCCGATGTACTTCCGGTTGGGCGGCGGAACGCTGAAGGGCATCTCCAAGCCAGGCGATGTGGTGTGGAGCCGAGTGTTCACCGAAGGTGGCAAGCTGCACGTAGATATGGGACGCGCGACGGCGATTTCACTGCCTGCGGAGGAGACGGAGCGGAGGCTGAAGTCGGTGACCTACCAATGGCCGATCATGCACGCGCTGCTGCACGGGATCTCGCGGGATCAGTTCATGGCGCGGCATCACGCGAACCATGTGAATGTGGCCTATGCGGATTCGGCGGAGACCGCGGACAAGCTGCTGGCGGCGAAAGCGGCGATGATGGCGGAGTTAGGGCTTGAGGTCCACCTCTGCGGGAAGTGATGCGCCAAAGGGAAACCCCATGTTCGACGTGATGAAGATGGCGTCGGACATGGGGCACCCGGATTCGGTTCTTTTGGCTAGAAGCGGACGTAGAAGCCGATGTTGGGCTCGTAGGTGCTTACGCGGCGCGTGACGGTGAGATAGTTCTGCAGGAAGTCGGGCGCGAGGTAGATGAGCTGGCGAAAACCGACACGTGCGCCGAAGTGGCTGCCCGGGAAATTCTCCTCAAGGCCGACGTTGTAGTAGTAGACGGCGCGATATTGCTGCGGGAGTCCCTGGCCACCGCCGACGGTGGGCTTGAAGCGGATGGTGCCGCCGCCCGCTCCGACATAAGGCGTGATGCCAAGGGGACGGTAGGGCAGATGAGCGACGTAGCCAAGGGTGAGTTCGCGAACCCCGGTCTGCGCGTTGTTGAAGAGAAGACTCTGGCTGGGCTGCGGAGTGAAGGTGTAGTTCTGCGTGATTCGGGCGTTACCGAAGTTGAACTCGAAGCCGACGTAGGGCTTGGCGGTGTAGCGCAGCGTGATGAGTTCGCCGACGGAGGTGCTGGGTTTGATTTTGAGCAGGCTGTGGGAGGTGCTGATGTCGCGCTGCTCGTAACCGGAGACGGTAGTACCAATGCTGCCGGCCGCCGTAATGGCAAAGTCGATGCGGTCGAGCTGCTTCATTAACGGGGTTTCGGGCGTAGCTTCCGGGTTGGCTTCCTGTCCGATGGCCTGGGAGGCTGAGAGGCTGAGACTTAGCAGGAGAGCTGGGACGAGCAGGCCAAGTCCAGCGGGGACAGATCGGCGAAACGAAATCGGCATGTAGAACGGACTCCCTTGCGGAGAAAAATAACGCTGATCTAAGTCTACTCTGCGCAGGGGTTTATTGGCGGGTTGGAAGGTATCAAGTCGCAGGTTTTGGCTGGTATGATCGGGACGACAAAAACGCAGTTTTAGCAGGTGAAATACAACCACTGGAGCGTACGAATGCAGGTTTCGACATCGTTAGGGACGAAGGGCGCTGAGGAGAGCAAGGGAGTGCCGGTTTTTCCTGTGGGACAGATGGCGCTATTTGCCATGGTGATTGTGCTGTTCTTCCTGTGGGGCATGTCGAACAACCTGACTGACATCCTGGTGCAGCAGTTCAAGAAGTCGTTTGAGCTGTCGAAGTTCTCGGCGCAGTTGGTATCCACTGCGAACTTCACCGGTTACGCTTGCATGGCGATTCCGGCGGCTCTGGTGATGCGACGCTGGGGTTACAAGGTAGGGATGGTGTCAGGCTTGTGCCTGTTTGGGGTGGGCCTGTTGATGTTCTGGCCGGCGGCAGTAAGCGGCCAGTATTCATTGTTCCTGGTAGCGCTGTTTGCCGTAGGTTGCTCGCTGGCAATTCTGGAGACGGCGGCGAATCCTTTTGTGGCACAGTTCGGACCGGCTCCGACGAGCGAGCAGAGGCTGAATTTTGCGCAGTCATTCAATCCTCCAGGAACGATCCTGGGAGTGCTGGTGGGCCGGGCGTTCATTCTTTCAGGGGTGGAGTTGACGAAAGACCAGGTGGCCGCGCAGAGAACGGCTGGAACGTACGAGGCGTATCTGCATGGCGAGATCATGCGAGTGGTGCCGACCTACATCGCGTTGGGATCCGTCGTACTGCTGTTTGCGTTTGCTCTGTCGAGGATGCGGTTCCCGGCGATTCTCAGCGAACACGAGGGCGATTCGGGCGGGCATGGCAGTTTCGGAGCGCTGCGACACTATCCTCAACTGTGGTTTGCAGTGGCCGCGAACGTATGCAATGTGGGCGCGCAGATCTCTGTATGGAGCAACATTATTTTTTACATGAAGGCCTATACCGCGGTGGATGAAAAGACGGCGGCGAACTACATTGTGTATTCCCTGGTGGCAATGTTGGCAGGGCGGTTCATCACAACCCCGATGATGAAGCATATAGCGCCGAGTAAGCTGCTGGGCATCTACGGAGCGATCAACGTACTCCTGATGGCGGTGACGGTGATGCGGCCGGGGATGCTGGGGGCGTGGACGATTGTTGCGTCGAGCTTCTTCCTGGGGATCATGTTTCCAACCATCTTCGCGCTTGGACTCAAGGGGCTGGGCGAGAATACGAAGCTCGGTGGGTCCTTCCTGGTGATGGCGATTGTAGGCGGGGCATTCTTTCCGTTGCTGCTGGGGAAGATTGCGGACCATACGGGCAGCATGGCGATTGGGTTTCTGGTCCCACTGGTCTGCTTCGGCGGCGTGGCGGTGTATGGGTTCTGCGCGCCGCTGATTCTACCGAAGCCGGGGAATACCGATCCGGACGCCGGGTTGATCGCGGCAGAGTTCGGGCAGGGATTCTGAAGGCGGTTGGAGGGTTGGGCATACTCCAGGGGCTAAAGCCCTGAGGCTCTAGCACTGCGGTAGGTAAGCCAAGCCTGAAAGCTTGGCTTACCTAGAAGCAGAGGCAGAACCCCGTGCGATCAGCTCCGGCTCGACACTGAAAACTGTTTTTAGCGGCCTTGGGCGGCCAATTTGGCCTGGATGAGCTCGCCGAGGTGACCTACTGTGTGGAGAGCCTCGAGCTCGGCGGTCTGGAACTTGATTTTGAAGCGCGACTCGACAGCGACGATGAGATTGATGTGGTTGAAGGAGTCCCACTCGGGGACGTCTGCCGCGGTGAGTTCGGGCGTGAGAACTAGAGTGTCGTCGTCGAAGAGGTCGTGGAAGATAGCGGTGAGCTGGGCGTAGATGTCAGCGAGCTGCATAAGTACAGGGTACTAGGTACTCGGGGTTGGAGGCGGGGCCAGGTTCGAGGTTCGAGAATGGGCAACAGCGGATTCCGTGCGGAAATGACAAACCAAAAGGAACGAATGCCGATTTCCTCCTTCGATTCTCTCGGGTTCAGAGTGAGCCGCCTCGAACCTAGGCCTCGCACCTCACTTAGAAGTGACGGAAGGTTTCGGGCGGCTTGGAGGAGGACGGCGGAGGCATGGTGTCGTCGAAGTCATCGCGCAGGGGGCGGTCGACTTTCGACTCGAGCGAACGGCTGACGAGGTCGCGGGAACCGAGGCCAATGGCGAGGGCAAGGGTAAGGACGATACCGCCAAAGAGGATCCCGAAGGCAAGTTCGGCGACTACTCCGCCAATTTCGAGGTGGTCGAGAACCATGGCGGCCGTGAGGACGAGGATGAGCCACTTGATGCCCAGCGAGAGGAAACGGGCGTGTTGCATCTGCAGGTTGACCGCGCCGATGAGGACCGAGCGGGCAAGGAAGCGGGCGATGACCGTGCCGACGATGAGGATCAGCGCCGCTCCGACCGAGTGCGTGAGGTACGGGATGAGGATCGAAGAGATCTGCGAGTTGCCAGCGTAAGATGCGTCAAAGGCGGAGATGCCGATGATGCAGCCCAGGATGAAGCAGGCCCAGAATGCCGTGCGCGCGATGAGCACAGTGGGCGAGTGACGTGGGGACCAGTCCGCGACGTTGGTCTGGGTGCGGGCAAAGCGCTCGTCAAATTTGGCAGCGACGAGCATGCGGCGCAGGATGGTTGCGAGCAGCGCCCCGATGGCGGTGAGGATGACAACCGCAACCAGCAGCGCGAGCAGTCCAGGAAGGAAGCTGACCAGCTTGACCAGAACGCGGTGCATCGAATCTCTGAGGGCTAAGGCGATTTGTTGACCCATGGGAACTCCTTCAAGGCTTAACACCGATTTACGCCGATGGAACCGATCAAGAACGAAAGTGGATGGATCCCTTCTTCTCTAGATTTGGTCCGATTTCCATTTCTTTTATGCATTTCGATCGGTGCCCGTCGGCGTCGATTGGTGTCAGGCATTTCTACGGGTTGAAACGATCTGGCCAGCGCCAGCGCGAGACAAGGTAAGGCTTGTCAGTTTCGAATGCGACAGCGAGGGTTTCGATGTGTTTCTCCGGTGTGACGGAGTCGGGAGCGGTGCCGCTGGTCTGCAAGATATGAGATGCGACCCAGGCGAGATAGAGCGGGGTAAGCGCTCCGAGCAGGTGGCCGCGGTTGATGGTGCGGAGGCGATGGGCGAGGACGAAGTCATAGATAATGCGGGCCCAAAGCGAATCGGGCATGCGGAAGTTGGCTGTGGGCGTGACCGAGAGTTTCTTCAATCCCAATAACGAGTTAGGCGGCAGGACGAGGGACCAGATCTCCAGCAGGTTGATGTAGGCGAGGCAGAAGGAATCGACCATCGGCTGTACGTCAGGAGCGTCCGACGTTGCGTGGGAGGGATCCGGGTTCGAGGAGGCCTGGCTGGCGGAGGGATTTCCGCGTGCGGAGTAGGCGAGGCGTGGGCGCTGCCAAAAGGCAGCTTTCGCGTCCAGGTCGGCGAACTGCGAGCCGGCTACCTGGGCAAGGATGGTGTTAAGGTCGGCGAAGTCCGGGGGCGGCAGGGCGCGCGTACCGGCGGGCACCTCGGCAATGGAGTAGCCGGCGGTGGCTGCCTCCGCAACAGGCCAGACAAGGGCTGCGGGCTGGTTGGTGGAGACGTACTTTTGCGCGCAGGCGGCGAGGCGCTCTGCCATGCGGCTGGAGAAGGCAAGGTCAACGGCGAGGGGATAGCGCGGGCGCGTGGCGAAGAGGGCTCGTGTGACTGGGTACAGGATGGCGGAGTTGACGAGGCCGTCGCGTGGACCGAGCGTGTAGTGCGGCATGGCGAGGTCGGACTTGCCCGCCAGGACGGCGTCGGCGAGGGCGCGCAGAGCTTCCGGCGCAAGTGACTGAGCCTCGGGACCAAGCAGCAGACAGCACGTGGCGGCGTTCTCGTGCAGCAACTTGTGGGTGTTGACGAAGTCGGCGGCGGAGAGCACCCAGCCCCCGGGAGCGGGAGTGGCAGGGGAATAGGAAACAAGGCGAAACTGGGGAGGGGTGGCTGGAACAACGTCGGGTGTGGCGACCTCGATGGTCTGGTTCGGGAAGGCCAGCGCGAGGTTGGCGAGCGTGGCGGAGAGACCGTCCGCGGAGAGCGGGCTGAGGCTGACGAGGAGGCCGGACGAAGGCGCGGGTGGTTGGGGTGGTGGGACATTCTCGGATATGGGCGAGGTGGTGGCCATGAATTAGGTTCGAGGCGCGTGGTGCAAGGTACGAGAGAACGGCAGGATCGACGACATTTTACTGCTCCCCGGGTAGGGCGAGAATGCCAGCCAAGGGGATACGAACCCAGGTTGGCCGGTTATTGAGCTCGTAGAGAAGCTCATACAGAGCCTTCTCGAGCAGATAGGCATTGAGCAGGCGATGGGCCTGCAGGGGCTGTGGGATGAGATGCGGAGCGGGAGCGCCGGGTGGCGCGATGGTGGTCCGCCAGGCGTTGAGGAATTCGGTGGAGACGGCGTTTTGCCAAAGCTGGGCCCAGGGTTCGAGGCTTCTGGTAGTGCCGGCGCGGCGCTGTGTGAAGTGATCGAGAGCGGCGTAGGCGGCGTAGCTGAAGGAGCGGAGCATGCCGGCGACGTCGCGCAGGGGAGATTGTTTGGCGCGTCGCTCGGCGAGGGTGCGTGCGGGCTCGCCCTCGAAATCGAGGATGACGTAGTCGCCACGGGCGCGCAGAAGCTGACCGAGATGGTAGTCGCCGTGGATGCGGATGCGGAGGCCTGCGTCGGCGGGCGGGACCTCCGTGATGGCCCGGGAACGATGGAGGAGATCGACGCGACGTGAAAGGATGAGGGCCGCGGAGTCGGTGGTTGCCTCATCGGGAAGTGTGCTCAGACCACGCTTGAGAGCTTCGAGGGTGCGGGCCAACTGGACGGAGATGCGGTTGGCGTCTGCGACGAGGGCGTCCGAAGTGAACGGCTCGGCGGAGAATGCGGGGTCGTGGGTGGGTGTGGCAAGCGCAAGGTGCATCTCGGCGGTGCGGCGGCCGAGAAGGGCTGCGGCATGCAGGTAAAGGTCGGCGTGCCCCTGCGCTTCGCTGGAAATCTGATTGGTTGAGGGGTCGGCAAGGAACGAGGGCGCGGCACCCGTGTCGGTGGGTGGCGGAGCCGTGGCGACGCTCTCATAGTAGCGGCCGAGTTCGTCGAGTGTGAACTGCCAGCCATCGCCCTCGTTTTCGACCAGCCCCTGCAGCATGGCGAGGGTGGTTTGCTCGGCAGGCGGAGTGCGGTTCCCTTCCCTGCTGCCGCGGATGTCGCCAAGGAAAGGAGCGATGCGCGGAAAGTGGGCGACCTCTGTGAGGAAGCGGCCGATTTCTGTATCGGGGTTTTCGCCGGGCTGGAGGCGGCGGAAGAGTTTGAGGATGAGCTTCTGGTCGTACAGGATCGACGTGTTGGACTGCTCGGCCGAACCGGTGCGCGCTGGAAGCGGGCCAGTGCCTCGGGCGGCGGCGAAGGCAGATGAGGAGTGGCCCGCCAGGCTCGCGGTTTGAGGTTCGAGGTTCGAAGGCTTCAGATCCGGCTCCGCATGCAAAACGTCCTTCGACTGCGGACTGCGCCCTTCGCTCAGATTCACAGGTTTCTGCTCCGCGGTTGAGCCTGGGGCAGAGGCGGTGAGGGTGGTTTGAGTTTCAATGAGAGTGAGCAGCGCCTGGCGAATCTCTTCGCGAGCTGTGGCGTCGTGCAGGATGGCCGGACCATTGGGGGTTGTAAAGGTGGCCAGAACGGACGCAGGCGCGTTGGCGGTGGTCTCGGCGGCTTCCAGGCCAGTCGTGAGGGCAAGGGGGAGTTGGTAGGTGTCGGGGTCGCCTTCCGCGTAGGTGACCTGGATAAAAACAATGGCTGCGGGGAGATGGGGCAATTCCACCCAATCGAGGATGCGAGCCGCGGCAATAGTACGGGATTTGGCACCAAACCAGCGCTGGTGAACAAGATAGGCGGGGAGGAGTTCCTGAATGAGGGTGAGGCCGGGGCCAGCCACCAGATCGTGCCAGGAATCGGCCGGGAGCGTGAGGGCAGCTTCCTCGGCCTTGGGAGTCGGCAGTTCTGGAATCTCGGGGGCGGGTTGAAGCTCGAGCCAGAGGAAGGAGTACGGCGCGAGGGTCAGGGAGTAGGGGGCTTTATCAATCTGGGGGAAGCTGACATAGCCGAGCATCTCGACCGGCGAACGACCGACGAAACGAGAGAGGTCGAGCGATACGGGCTGGGCGAAACGGGAGAGATTGGCAACGCAGAGGACGGTCTCGGGGACTCCGTCTTCGTGGGTGTACTCGCGGAGGTAGGCGAGGACTTTGCGGTTTTCCGGAGCGAGGAACTCCAGCGTCCCACGGCCGAAAACTTTAAAGAGCTTGCGCAGGGCGATCATGTTGCGCGTCCAGTGGAGGAGCGAGGACTGGTCGCTGAGCTGGGCTTCGACGTTTACGGCCTGATAGCCCCAGATGGGATCCATGATGAGAGGGGCGAAAAGTCGGGCGGGAACGGCACGCGAGAATCCGGCGTTACGGTCAGAGGTCCACTGCATGGGCGTGCGCACGCCGTTGCGGTCGCCGAGGTAGATGTTGTCGCCCATGCCGATCTCGTCGCCGTAATAGAGGATCGGAGTGCCGGGGAAACTGAAGAGGAGGGAATTGAGGAGCTCGATGCGACCGCGATTGTTGTCGAGCAGAGGTGCGAGGCGGCGGCGAATGCCAACGTTGATGCGCATTCGCGGGTCGGCGGAGTAGGCGAGGTACATGTAGTCGCGCTCGTCGTTGGTGACCATTTCGAGGGTGAGCTCGTCGTGGTTGCGCAGGAAGAGGCCCCATTGGCAGTTGTCGGGGATGGGCGGCGTCTGCGCCATGATGTCGGTAATGGGCAGGCGGTCCTCCTGGCGGAGGGCCATGTAGATACGCGGCATCAAGGGAAAATGGAACGCCATGTGGCACTCGTCGCCCTCGCCGAAGTAGGGGCGGACGTCGGCGGGCCACATGTTGGCCTCGGCGAGGATGGTGCGGTTGCCATACTCGGCGTCGATGACGGCGCGGATTTCCTTAATCTTGACGTGGGTTTCGGGGACGTTTTCGCAACTGGTGCCATCGCGCTCAACGAGATACGGGATGGCATCCAGACGGAGTGCGTCGACGCCCATGTCGAGCCAGAAGCGCATGGCTTTGAGGACCTCGTCCATGACCCGGGGGTTGTCGAAGTTGAGGTCAGGTTGGTGGGAGAAGAAGCGATGCCAGTAGAACTGCTGGGCGGTTTCGTCCCAGGTCCAGTTGGATTTTTCAGTGTCGGTGAAGATGATTCGGACGCCTTCGTAGAGCTTGTCGGTGTCGGACCAGACGTACATGGCGCGCTCCGGCGAGCCCTTGGGCGCGCGGAGGGCAGTCTTGAACCAGGGGTGCTGGTCGGAGGTATGGTTGATGACCAACTCGATGAGGACCTGCATGTTGCGTTCGTGGGCAGCGTCGAGGAACTGCTTGAAGTCGTCGAGAGTGCCATAGGCGGGATTGACGTCGACATAGTTGGAGATGTCGTAGCCGTCGTCGCGTAGGGGCGAGGGCATAAAGGGGAGGAGCCAGAGGCAGGTGACACCGAGGTCCTGAAGGTAGTCGAGACGCGAGAACAAGCCGGGGAAGTCTCCGATGCCGTCGCCGTTAGAGTCCTGAAAGGCGCGGACATGGAGCTCGTAGATGACGGCGTCCTTGTACCAAAGGGGGTCTGTGGCGCTGCCGGCTTTCTTCACGCGTGCGGTCTCTCCGAATTCAGTTGGATGCGGATTTCGGCGACCGCGTAACCGGCCAGGTTACACGGGGAGTTACCGCCTCCCGGAAGAATTGGAGGACGAGACATGGCAACCAGCTCTACGGAGTTAGATGGTGGTGACGTCGAGCATGTTGGACCTGGGGGATTTGTGGGTGACGCGGAGGACGTGCGCGGGCATGACGTTCGGGCGCAGGGCAACGTAGTTGCTGCGGTCGTGCCACTGGTAGTGGGCGCCGGTAAGTAGATCCTCGACGTCGAAGTACTCATCGTGGCCGATGCCCAGTTCCTTGAGGTCGAGGTCGATCCAGCCGGCCTGCTCGTTGAATGGATCGAGGTTGACGACGGTCAGGATGATGTTAGCGGATTCCCCATCGACCGCTGCAGCTGCCTTGGAATAGGCGATGATCTGCGAGTTGTCGACATGGTGGAAGTGGAGCGAGAGGTCGCTCTGGAGGGCAGGGTTGGCCCGGCGGATCTGATTGAGGCGCTTGATCAGGGGCGCGATGGTGTGCGAAGCGGAGCGGTCCCATCGGCGGATCTGGTACTTCTCGCTGTTGAGGTACTCTTCACTTCCCTGCCGAACCGGGACGTTCTCGCCAAGCTCGAAGGCGGGGCCGTAGATGCCGTAGCTTGCAGCCAGGGTAGTTGCGAGAATGATGCGCTGCATAAAGGCGGGGCGACCGCCGTTCTGGAGCGAGGCGTGGAGGATGTCCGGCGTATTCGGCCACACGTTGGGCGTGAAAAAGTCCGAGACGGGCGGTTTGGTGATCTCTTCAAAGTAGGCTTGTAGCTCGTCCTTGCCGGTACGCCATGTGAAGTAGGTGTAGGACTGCGTGTAGCCGCCCTTGGCGAGCGAGTACATGACGTGCGGACGGGTGAAGGCCTCGGCGAGGAAGATGACGTCCGGGGCTTCGGTGCGCAAATCAGCGATGCACCACTCCCAGAATGGGAGCGCTTTGGTGTGCGGGTTGTCAACGCGGAAGACGCGCACACCGCGGTGAATCCAGAACTGGAAGACGGAGCGGAGTTCGTCCCAGAGTCCTTGCCAGTCAGAGGACTCGAAGTTAAGCGGGTAGATGTCCTGATAATTCTTCGGCGGATTCTCGGCGTACTGGATGGTGCCGTCGGGGCGATGAATGAACCACTCGGGGTGCTCTTTGACCCAGGGATGGTCGGGGGAGCATTGGAAGGCGATGTCGAGCGCGATCTCCATGCCGTTGTCGCGGGCGGTGGCGACGAGGTGATCGAAGTCCGCGAAATTGCCGAGTTTGGAGTTGATCGCCTTGTGGCCGCCTTCGGGAGAGCCGATGGCCCAGGGACTTCCCTCGTCGTCGGGGTTGGTGGAGGAGGTGTTGTTGGGGCCTTTGCGGAAAGCCAGCCCGATGGGATGAATGGGCGGCATGTAGAGGATGTCGAAGCCCATGCCGGCGATCTCCGGTAGCAGAGCCGCAACGTCCGCAAGGGTGCCGTGACGAGTGGGGTCGGGAGAGGTGGAACGCGGGAAGAGCTCGTACCAACTGGAGAAGCGGGCGCGCTCGCGATCGACCCAGAAGCGCAGCTCTTTGGAGTCGGATGCGTAGGAGAGGTCAGGGTAGCGAGCGGCGAGTTCCTCAATCTCAGGGGTGAGCGGGTACTTGTAGAGCGCGGACTTCATTTCTGCTGAAGCACGCAGCGATACAGCGATCGACTTGAGCTCTTTGGCGTCGTCTCCCCTGGCGCGCGAGGCCGCCTCGTCGAACAGGGCGGCACCGATAGTGAATGCGACGGGAATGTCCTGTGGCGGGAGGTCACGCTTGGCGGGATCGGATGGATCGGGCTGGGCCTCGAGGCGTTTGCGGAGATCTGCTGTCCAAGTGTCGAAGTGATCGACCCACCCTTGAATGGTGAACGCCCACGAGCCGAGTTGGTCGACGACGAAGCTGGCCGACCACATGTCATTGACGAGCGCGGTCATGGGTGTAGAGCGCCAGGTGCGTTCGCTGTCATGTTTGTAGAGCAGACGCGCCGCGACGTGGTCGTGACCATCGGAAAAGATGGCGGCGGTGATGTCGATGCGGTCGCCGAGAATGCGACGAGCGGGATAGCGGCCGCAGTCGACCTGGGGCTTGACCTCTTCGATGACGACGCGCTTACGTCCTTCTGCGGGTTTCATTTTGATCCATTCACCAGTTTGCATTGCCTGTCGGATGCCCCATCGGCTGCCTGGGTCCCTTGTGCATCTTACCGAAGAGTCGTGTGATTTGCTTTCCGGGCAATGGATTGCGCTGGGGGGCATGCAAGGATGCAAGATCGGGTGCTCAGAGTTGTCACCGGTGGTACAACCAAAGCGCGCTCAAAGCGCTCCAAACAGGGATACGTCGCCGAGGCGTTCCCGTCGGCGGCTTCCCCACAAGGCTTTGCTAACACACGATTTCCGTCACGACCGATGCCAATCATTCCATGCTCGACCTATCGCCTGCAATTGCACAAGGGATTCAACTTTGACGATGCCTCAAGCATTGTGGGCTATCTGCACGATCTTGGCATCTCGCATGTGTATTGCTCGCCCTACCTGGAGGCGGGGCCAGGCAGCAAACACGGTTACGATGTCGTCGACCATCAGCGCGTAAACCTGGAGTTGGGCGGAACCGAAGGTCATGCGCGCTTCTGCACTCGGCTGCGCGAAGCGGGCCTGGGGCAAGTGCTCGATATTGTGCCCAATCATATGTCGCTGAGCAAGGAAAACCGATATTGGTGGGATGTGATGGAGAACGGCGAATCGAGCCGCTATGCTTCATTCTTCGATATCGACTGGAGGCCGTACGAAGAGCGGCTGCGCAACAAAGTGCTGGTGCCGGTGCTGGCAGATCAATATGGCAAGGTGCTGCGGGCCAACGACATCAAAGTGGTGCGGCACGGCAACAGCTTTCAAGTGGAGTATGGCGAGGTAAAACTGCCCGCGGCTCCGCAGTCGCTCCAGATGATTCTGAACCGGGCCGCGGAGCTTGCGAATTCGGACACGCTGAGTTTTCTTGCGGCGTCGTTCGGGCGGCTACCGTCGCCTGAGTATGCGGACCGGCAAACGATTCTGGCGCGGCACCGCGACAAGGTGGTGCTGAAGGGACTGCTGGCTCGGCTCGGTCTTGAGGAGCCGGGGATCGCCGATGCGCTCGACCAGGCCGTAGCCGAGCTGAACGACGATGTGGATGCGCTGGACGAGTTTCTGAATCAGCAGAATTATCGGCTGGCCTATTGGAAGACCGCGGATCAACAGCTTGGATACAGGCGATTCTTCGATGTGAGCACGCTGATCGGACTGCGTGTGGAACGGGAACATGTGTTCGAAGAAACGCATGCGCTGGTGCTGGATTGGCTGCGGCGCGGCGTATTGGATGGCGTGCGCATCGACCATCCCGACGGACTGCGCGATCCGCTACAGTACTTTCGACGGCTGCGCGAACATGCTCCAAACGCGTGGATTGTGGGCGAGAAGATTCTGGGGCCCGGCGAATTTCTGCGCGAGAGCTGGCCGATTGAAGGGACCAGTGGATACGACTTCCTGAATGTAGCGCTGGGCGTCCTGGTCTCGGGCGACGGGATGAAGAAGCTGAATGAGATCTATGAGGAGTTCACGGCGGAGCCGACCGACTTCGTGGCGATTGCTCACGAAAAGAAGATTAATGCGAGCCAGGAGGCGCTGGGTAGCGACGTGAATCGGCTTACTTCCCTGCTGGTCGAAATATGCGAGGCCAACCGGGACCAAAGGGATTACACGCGAGCCGAGATGCGGCGGGCGATCCGCGAGATTGCCGCGTGCTTTGCGGTCTATCGCAGCTACGTTGCACCGGCACGGCGCGAGATCACCGAGGAAGACCGTGGGTACATCGAGCGGGCGATCGAATGCGCCAAGCAGAAGCGGCGTGACATCGGGGCAGGATTGTTCGACTTTATGCGCGGCGTGCTGACGCTGGAAGTACCGGGCAAGCAAGAGGCGGAATTCCTGATGCGATTTCAGCAATTCACGCCGCCGGTGATGGCAAAGGGCGTGGAGGACACGGCCTTCTATTGCTACAACCGCCTGGCAGCGATGAGCGAAGTGGGGGGCGATCCAGGATCGAATGGGATTGGCGTGGCCGATTTTCACACGTATCACGCGAAGATGCATGCGACGCGCCCGCATACGATGGTTACGTTGTCGACCCACGATACGAAGCGCAGCGATGACGTGCGAGCGCGACTGGCGGTGCTTTCCGAGGTTCCAGAAGAGTTTGGCGAGGCGCTGAATCGCTGGTCCAGGATGAACAACGACCTGCGGCCGGAGTTGCCGGGCGGCGGGCATGGCGATATGCCCGACCGTAACACAGAGTACCTGCTGTACCAGACGCTGATCGGGGCGTGGCCGATCACAGTGGAACGATTGCAGGAGTACATGTTGAAAGCGGTGCGCGAAGCCAAGCTGCGAACCTCGTGGACCGCGAACAACGTCGAGTTCGAGAGTGCGCTGGGAGCATTTATTGAAGCCGTGATGGGCTATGCTCCATTTGTGACCGATCTTGAGCGGTTTGTGGATAGCGTAAAGCATGCGGGACGAGTGAACTCGCTGGCCCAGACGCTGATGAAACATACGGCGCCGGGTGTGCCCGACCTGTACCAGGGCGGGGAGTTGTGGGACCTGAGCCTGGTGGATCCGGACAATCGGCGGCCAGTCGACTATGGACTGCGGAGGAAGCTGCTGCAGGAGATGCTCGGGCGGCCGGCGGGCGAAGTGGCAGCCGAATCGATGCGGCGCGTGGAGGAAGGTTTGCCGAAGTTGTGGACGATCCACCAGTCTCTTTGTCTGCGCCGCGAACGGCCGGAGAGCTTTCGCGCGGAGGCGGCGTATGTTCCGCTTGGGGTGATGGGCCCCAAGGCAAACCATGGGATTGCGTATCTGAGGGGAGAGGCAGTGGCGACGATTGTGCCGCGCCTGGCGGCATCGCTTACAGGAGAATGGGGAGAGACGGTTGTGGAGCTTCCGCCGGGCCGATGGATGAATCGGTTGACGGGGGCGACTGTGGAGGGTGGCAAGGCAGAGATGAGCGAAGTGTTACGGGATTTTCCGGTAGCACTTCTGGTCCGGGAGTCGTGAGCGATGCATGAGTTTGCGGTTTGGGCGGCGGGAGTGAAAAAGATCTCGGTGAAGGTGGGGGGCCGGTTGCATGCAATGGAGGGGCCCGACGAACGTGGCTGGTGGAAAGCGTTGGTGGAGGACGCTGGGCCGGGCTCGGATTACGGCTTTGCGCTCGACGACGATCCTGGCGTGTATCCCGACCCGCGCAGCCTGTGGCAACCGAACGGGGTGCACGGATTATCGCGGGTGTATGACCACGCGGCTTTTGTGTGGAACGATGAGCGTTGGCGTGCTCCGCCGCTGGCCAGTGCCGTAACCTACGAGATGCATCTCGGGACCTTCACGCCGGAAGGAACGTTCGATGCTGCGATCGAGCGTCTGGACTACCTGGTCGATTTGGGCATTACGCACGTGGAACTGATGCCGGTGGCAGAGTTTGCGGGCAACCGCGGATGGGGGTACGACGGCGTCGATCTATTTGCCGTATCCCAACCGTATGGCGGGCCGGACGGTCTGAAACGCCTGGTCGACGCCTGCCACACGCGCGGACTCGCCGTTGTGCTGGATGTGGTCTACAACCACTTTGGGCCGGTGGGCGCCTATGCGGGAAAGTTCGGGCCGTATCTCACTACGAGCCATTGCACTCCGTGGGGCGATGCCGTGAACCTGGAAGATGCCGGCAGCGACGAGGTGCGGCGCTTCTTTAGCGACAACGCCTTCATGTGGATGCGCGACTACCACATCGACGGTTTGCGGTTGGATGCGATTCACGGATTTGTCGATCGGTCCGCAGTTCACTTCATGGAGCAACTGTCCGCCGAGGTCGAGGTGCTGGCGACAACACTGGGACGGCGCCTGGTCCTGATTGCAGAGAGCGACCTGAATGATCCGCGCGTTGTGATGCCGCGTGAGGCTGGCGGGTACGGAATGGATGCGCAGTGGAACGACGATTTCCACCATGCGCTGTTCACGGTGCTGCATCGCGAGCAAGGTTGGGGCTACTACGCCGACTTCGGCACGCTGGAGAAACTGGTGAAGGCGCTGACCCGCATATTCGTTTATGACGGAGAATATTCGATCTACCGCCAGCGACGGCATGGAAGGCCCGTGGATGGCCTTCTGGGGCACCGCTTTATCGGGTTCATCCAGAACCACGATCAGGTGGGAAATCGCGCGAAGGGTGATCGGCTGGAGCAGATCGTAGGGATGGACGCTGCTAAGGTGGCTGCCGGAATTGTATTTACGGCGCCGTTTATGCCGCTGCTCTTTCAGGGCGAGGAGTTTGCTGCGTCCACCCCGTTCCTTTACTTCGCGGATCACGACGATGACGAGATGGCGAAGGCGGTCTCCGAGGGACGTAAACGGGAGTTTGCTGCGTTTGGGTTTCGCGAAGGGGAGATTCCCGATCCGGTCGCGCGCGAGACATTCGACCAATCGAAGCTGAACTGGCGGGAGGTTGGAGAGGGGCATCACCGGGAGATGCTGGAGTGGTATCGCGCGTTGATTCGTCTGCGACGCAATTCGATTGCTCTGAACGATGGCGACATGGGGCACATTCAGGTGCGGTTCGACGAGCAGGCGCGATGGCTGGTCATGGACCGGGGGGACTCCCAGGTGCTGGCGAACCTCGGAGAGCAGGATGCGACCTTCGAGGTGGCAGACGACTTCCGCGCAGTGCTGGTATCGCGCGCTGGAGTGGGCAGCGATGCGGGAAAGATCGTGCTTCCTCCAACCACGCTTGCAGTGCTGTCGCGCGAGCCCGCAACAGGCGCGTAAAAAACGGCCTGAGGAAAGTTTAAGTTTTTCTTAAGCGAGATGCATTTATTCTGGTAACTCACAGGAGAAAAGACGAGAGAAGGCCTCTGGCGATCGGGGCATACGGTCACGCCTGCCGGTCAGCCTGTGGGATTTCGACAGATTCGCTGCTTCTTCGCTTGCAGGAAAGCGCACCCCAAGGCCGGAATGTTCAATTTGGGCGAAACTTTTGGGTTTCCGGCTCGTATTCTTAACTAGACAACACACTCAGCTTGCCCATGAACGCGAGTCCGGTGCCTGGGGTCCGGCGGTTGAATGGCGTCGTTCGGGAGAGGTCCTTCCGGGGGCAAGCTTCGATGAGGAATTAAATGGCAACTTGGAACACTACGCTTCGCTCAAAAACCGCACTCAGCCTCGGTGCACTTCTTGTGCTGGCCGGCCCGATGAAGGGGCTCGCCGCACAGACGCCAGCACCGGCTGCTGCGGCTCCGGCTGCGGTCTCGCAAAGGGGAACGGTGAAGGCGATCTCCGGCAGCACCATCACGATGACTGCGGATGCCGGACAGACGGTTACGGTGAATGTCGTCTCCAGCGCGAAGATCGTGAAGCTTCCAGTAGGCAGCACCGATTTGAAGACCGCAACACCCGGTGAATTGACCGACGTGGCAGTGGGCGACCGTGTGCTGGTGACGGGCAAGCCGGGCGATACGCCCACCACGTTCAGCGCATTGCGAGTGATCCTGATGAAGTCCTCCGACATCGCTTCGATGCAGGCGGCGCAGCAGGCCGACTGGAAGGCTCGCGGCGTAGGTGGCGTAGTGAGCTCGGTCGATCCTGCAAGCGGAGCAATCACAATTACGGCCGGCACCAAAAAGATTGTTGTGAATACGACCGGCAAGACGGATTTCAAGAGATTCGCGGGCGATTCGGTGAAGTACCAGGACGCCAAAGCGGGGACGCTCGCGCAGATTCAGCCGAAGGATCAGTTGCAGGCGCGCGGGGCAAAATCCGAAGACGGTGCGACGGTGCAGGCTGAAGAGGTGATCACGGGATCGTTCGAGAACCTCTCGGGCCAGATTGCGACGATCGATGCGGCGGCGGGGAAGATTACGCTGAAGGATCTTGCCACCAAGAAGATGATTACCGTGGACATAACGTCAAACTCCGATGTTCGCAATATGCCAATGCAGGTGGCGAACATGTTTGCCGCGCGCACAAACGGCGACGCGGCAGCAACCGGTGGGCGTAGACGTGGCGGTGGCGGTGGCGGTGCGGCGGCTGGTTCCGAGGGAGCCGCAGCCGGCGGAGCGCGACGTTCCGCGGGAGCCGATCTCTCCCAGATGATTAGCCGGTTCCCAACGATTACCCTTGCCGACCTGAAAAAAGGGGATGCCGTGATGATCGTTGCCAACGAAGGCACGCCGGGTGCGAACACGGTGACTGCGGTGACTGTGCTCAGCGGCGTTGACCCGATCCTGACTGCGAATCCCAATGGCGGCATGGATCTATCGATGAGCCTCGGTGGCAATGGTGGTGGCGGCGGGGCCGAATGAAGTCTTTCTATTTTTTTGCGAATGCAATTTGTCTTGGAACTCTAGGAGTGAGGATGTCTTTTCGTAAAGCTCTGTCTATTTTTGTGGTCTCTCTCATGGCTTCGCTGCCCTTTGCCGCCATCGCGCAGCAGGCTCCAGCCACCGGCGCCACGGTGCATGGCATGGTTGTCGATCCGGATGATGCTTTGATTCCGGGAGCGACCGTGACGCTGACGACTGCCGCCGGCAAGATGCAGACCACGACCTCCAAGAGCGACGGCACCTACACGTTCCACGGTCTTGCTGCGGGGACGTACTCCGTGGCCGCGACAGCGCCCGGCTTCGCGCCCTTCGCCAAGACCGACATCGTAGTGACGGCAGGCGCGAACGTGAACACCGACGTGAAAATGGCGCTGGAGGACATCACCCAGGCCGTGAATGTTACGACGGACACGGTGCAACTCAGCGTGGACCCGGAGAGCAACCAGAGCGCGACCGTGATCAGTGGGGATGCGCTGAATGCGCTCTCGGACGACCCGGACGAGCTTTCGGCGGAGCTGACGGCGCTGGCAGGTCCCTCGATGGGACCGAATGGCGGGCAGATTTACATCGATGGGTTCACCGGCGGCCAACTGCCCCCCAAGTCTTCCATCCTGGCAATCCGCATCAATCAGAATCCGTTCTCGGCACAGTACGACCGCGCCGGATACGGACGCATTGAGATCATCACCAAGCCGGGCGCTGACAAGTTCCATGGCAGCGCAAGCATGCAGGGCCAGGACAAGGTCTTCAACACCTCTACGCCATTCCTGGGTCCAGCGAACGTTCAGCCTGACTACCACCAACTGTTCTTTATCGGGAATATCACCGGGCCGATCAAGCCCGGCATGTCCTTCTCTCTGAACGGGACCTACCGCGATATTGCCAATAACAACATCATCAATCCTCCGTTGATCTACAGCGCCGGACCGAACGCAACCACGGTATGCAACCCTGGCGATCTGACCTGCAGCGCTAATCCATATCCGCTAACGTCGCGCGCGGTGTCCGCTCCGCAAAAGCGGTGGGAGATCAATCCACGCTTCGACACGATGATCGGCGCGAAGAATACGTTCACGGCTCGCTACTCGTACGAGACCGGCAACAGCAAGAATCCCGGCAACGGCAACTCCCTGACCACGCAGGCGAGTTCGTCGAACAGCGCCGACAACACCCTCCAGATCAGCGATACGCAACTGTTGAGCGATCGCGTGATCAACGAGACAAGGTTCGAGTTTGAGCACGAAACATCCAACTCCAACCCGGTCAATCCTGGGACCATGGTTTCGGTAGTGGGTAACTTTACCACTCATGGAACCGGCAGTGGCGGCACCAGCAGCACCACGAACCACATCGAGATCCAGAACTACACGTCGATCCAGTTGGCCAAGAACTTCATCCGGGTGGGGGGTCGCCTGAGGACGGAGGACAACACGATCCATTCGAGCACAACGCAGAATGGATCGCTGCAGTATTCCTACCTGCTGGATCCTTGCACCGACCCCAACGCTTCCGCTTCGAACAGGGCGAACTGCCTGGCCACTCTTCCAGTGAATGCCACTCCGTGTTCACAGGCGAATATGCAGGTCAATCAACCGCTCTACGCTTCTTACCAGTGCGGCATTCCATTTCAGTTCTCGCTCACAAGGGTCAACAACGCGACGGTTAGCGCTCGCGAGACCGACGTGGGCTTTTACCTGGAAGACGACTGGAAGGCCAGGAACGATCTGACGATCAGTTACGGCATACGCATGGAGGCGCAAAACTACATCAACAGTTCGCATGACTTTGCCCCGCGCATGTCGATCGCCTACGGCGTTCCGCGGAAGGGCGGCAAGCCGACCATCACCGTGTTGCGCGGTGGGTTCGGTATCTTCTATGACCGGTATAGCCTCGGCAGCATCACCAACATTGTCCAGGGCAACCCAACCAATCAGTCCACCACGCTGTACCAGAATCTCACCTCTGCCTGCACGCCAACGAACACCACCGGCTGCATCTCGAGCGGCGGTACAACGAGCCGCATTCAAGTTCCAGCCGCAGGATCTGGACTGCGCTCGCCGTACATGGTCGAGGCGGCGGCCACGCTGGAACAGAAGTTGGGCAAGTACACCAGCCTTTCCATTACCTATCTGAACGGACACGGAATCCACCAGTTCCTTACGCGCGTGTTCCCGATCAACGCCGGCTACTGCCCGAACCCGACGACCTTCACGACGGGCTATATCGAGTGCAACCAGTCGGAGGGCGTCTTCCGGCAGAACCAGATCACGACCAACGTTCGCATCCAGACACCGAGAGGAACCAGCATCACGGGCTTCTATTCAGCCAACTGGGCGAATTCCAACACCAGCGGCATCACCGATCCATATCACCCCGCGTTTGATTATGGACGCGCTAGCTTTGCAGTGCGCAGCCAGATGACGTTGCTGGGGTCGATTCCCCTGCCCTTCCTGATTACGGCCAGCCCAATCATGCAGGTGTCGTCCGGCCGGCCCTACAGCATTACGACCGGCGTGGATAATAACGACGACGGCGTGACGGACGATCGCCCCGCCTTCAAGAGTGGATCGGTATCTTCGTCATTCCTGAATTGCATCAATCCGAACAACTTCGTCGCAGGAACGCAAGGCACTACCCCGATCGCAGGCGAAAGCTACACCCAGGTTCCGGTGAACTTCTGCACCGGCCCGAACAATGTGAGCTTCAACCTGCGGTTGTCCAGGACCTTCGGGTTCGGTCCGAAGACTGAAGCAGCGCTGGCTGCCCAGGCACGACGGGCCGCACAGCAAGGCGGCGGTGGACCTGGTGGTCCCGGAGGAATGGGCGGACCAGGTGGAATGGGCGGACCTGGCGGTGGCGGCCCCGGCGGCGGCGGACGTGGCGGCGGTGGCGGCTTCGGTGGCGGTGGCGGTGGACGTGGCGGCGGTGGCTTTGGCGGCGGACGCGGAACCAACACGGGTCACAAATACAACCTGTCGCTTGGGCTGCAGGTCTTGAACCTGTTCAACCAGGTCCCCTACGGATCGCCAGTTGCCAACCTGTCAAATTCGTCCTTCGGCAAGGTCACTTCGATCGGCGGCGGCTTTGGCAGCTCCAATGCCGTGCGGCACATCACGCTCACTGCAAACTTCAACTTCTAACCGAACCATTGCTCGAACCACAGAGGCGCGACCATCCGGTCGCGCCTCTTCTCTTTGTGATGCGTGTTCTACTTCTGCGGACGGCGCTCCGAACCTTCGCGGAACGGAATAAGGCTAGGTCCTGCGGGATCGGTGCCAGCGGCGCGACGAGCAGGCTCCAATGCCGGCTGTGCCTGTTTCGCCGCCACGGGTTCGGCGATGACCACCGTCTTGGCATTCAGGAACTCCCGCATACCGGCGGCAGAAAGCTCGCGACCGTAGCCCGAATGCTTGACGCCTCCGAAGGGAACGCGGGGATCGCTTGCGACGGGCGCGTTGACGAAGACTGCGCCGCTTTGCAGACCGGCGATAAAGCGCCGCTGCTCCGCGTCGCTGCTGGTCCATACGGACGCGCCGAGCCCGAACGGCGTGTCGTTCGCCACGGTGATTGCCTCGTCCACGTCGCGCACACGGAACATCATTGCGACTGGGCCAAAGACTTCCTCGCGATACACCTCCGAGGTACGAGGCACGTCGACCAGAACGGTGGGCTTGTAGTAGTTGCCTTTGCCAGGCACGCGCTCTCCCCCTGCGAGGACGCGCCCGCCCGCCTTGATCGCCGCCTGCACCTGCGCATGGACATCGGTGATCTGTGCCACGGTAGCGAGCGGCCCAATCTCGGTGTCTTCGAGCATCGGGTCGCCAATCTTCATGGTGTTCATGCCGGCGACGAACCGTTCTACGTATTCGTCGTAGATCGAGTCGGCGATGAGAAATCGTTTGGCCGCGATACACGACTGACCGTTGTTGATGCAGCGTGCCCGGACACCGGCAGACACAGCGATGTCAAGGTCTGCCGACGGCATCACGATGAATGGATCGCTGCCGCCCAGTTCGAGGACCGACTTCTTGATGAGCCATCCAGCCTGGGCCGCGATCGCTCGGCCCGTTGACTCGCTGCCGGTTACGGTGACGGCAGCCACGCGCTCGTCTGCGAGCACCATCTCCACCTGGCTGGCCTCGATCAGCAGCGTCTGAAAGGTGCCCTCAGCAAAACCGGAGCGCCGCACCAGGGCCTCAATCGCGAGTGCGCACTGTGGCACGTTGGAGGCGTGCTTGAGCAGACCCACATTGCCCGCCATCAATGCGGGCGCAAGAAAGCGGAATACCTGCCAGAACGGAAAGTTCCACGGCATGACCGCGAGCACAATACCAAGGGGATCCCACCGCACAGAGGAGTCGGTGGTGCCGGTGTCGATGCGCTCCGGAGCAAGGATGCGCGCGGCGTGATCGGCGTAGTAGCGGCACACGCTGGCGCATTTGACCACCTCGGCACGCGCGGCCGCGATTGGCTTGCCCATCTCAGCGGTCATCAGCGCAGCCAACTCGGCCGCCTCCGCTTCGAGCAGCGTCGCGAGTTTTCGCATGCACAGCGCGCGATGACTGAGCGGGACATCGCCATTGCGAGCGAACGCGGACTCCGCGAGGCCGATCTTCCGGAGGATCGCTTCTCTGGTAAGCGGAGTGAAGCTGCGGAGTTCAGTACCGTCGGCGGGATTGATGGATCGGATCGGCATGGGGATCTACTCCGAGGCAAGCTTGCCCAACGCAGCGGCCAGTACGCGCGTGCCTGTCGCGGTGTCCGCGGGAGTCGCGTATTCGTCGGGCCGGTGGCTCACGCCGCCACGGCAGGGAATGAAGATCATCGCGATGGGTGCAACCTGGGCCATGAAGAGCGAGTCGTGGTAAGCGCGGCTGACCATGTGCTTGGGCGCAATGCCCTGGCTGCGACATACCTCGTCGACGACCGCAACGATGTGCGGCGAACACACCGCGGGCTCATCGGCATTGACCAGTGTCTCGGCAATGCGGACTTCGCGGCGCGCGGCGAGGGCTTCGATGTCGCGACGAACGGACCGCATCACCCCCTCGCGGCGGGCGGGATCAATGTCACGGATGTCGACTTGGAGCGTGACGCGGCTGGGCACGCTGTTCACGGCGCCGGGATACACCTCACACGTCCCGACGGTGGCGACCGTGTCGATGGCTCCGGTGGCGAGCGCATGCTTCTCGAGCGACAGGATTACTTCGGCCGCAGCGCAGAGAGCGTCGCGGCGATCCGGCATCAGCAGTGCACCAGCGTGGCCACCGATACCTTCGATGACGAAGCGATAGCTGGCGGGTGCGGCGATGGCAGTGACGATGCCGAGCGGGATGCGTTCGCGTTCGAGCAGCGGCCCCTGCTCGATGTGCAATTCGACCCAGGCGTGATAGGTGTCCGGCGGGAGGCGGGTGCTCGAGAGAGGTCCGCTAAAACCCGCAGCCCCGCGCACCTGCGCTAGTGTCTCTTCCTCGGAGCCGCGCTGGGCGCCATGGAGAGCATCGGCACGATCGGGATCCAGTGTGCCGGAGAGCAGCCGGCTGCCGATGCACCCGATGCCGAAGCGAGTCGGCTCTTCAGAGGTCAGCAATACCAACTCAATAGAGCGACGGGGACGCGCACCGCTACGCTTGAGCGCGCGAATCGCCTCGAGACCGCCGAGCACACCGACCGTGCCGTCATACATGCCGGCGTGAGGAATTGCGTCGATGTGTGAGCCGGTGGCGACGGCGGGAAGATCTGGCTCCGCGCCGACCCAGCGGAAGAAGGTGTTACCGACCGCATCTTCGCGGATGACCAGCCCCTCGGATTCAGCGAGGCGCTTGAGCCATGCACGGGCGCGCAGATCATCGGGAGAGAACACAATGCGCGTGACCGCCGTGCCTTCAGCGGAGGGCTCGATGGAGGTGAACGACGCCAGGGTGTGGAGTTCACTGATGAGACGGGGCGCGTCGATCACGATTTCGCGCGGCGCGGTGACGGCCGTCGAGGTTCCTGTCTCGGTGTGCATCCTTGCCTCCTGCGCCGGCGCAGTGATGTGCGGCGTGAATCGCTTTAGCTTCCCAGCGGGTGTCGGTTCCAATCCTTATAGATTAGATATTTTGCCGGCTGCTTGCCGATCGCGCCGAACCACTGCGGGCAGTAGGGTGCCATCCAGATAAAGTCGCCTGCGGTGACCGGGTACCAGGCGTCGCCCAGTCGATAGATGCCGCCCCCTTCGAGCATCAACAGACCATGCTCCATAACGTGGATCTCGACCATGCTCAGCGCGGCTCCAGGCTGGTAAGTCATCGTGTTCACGGCGAAGTCGAAGGCGGGCTGGTCCGGCAGCAACGCGCGAACCTGCAGGCCGATGTCCCCCATCAGCGGCGCCGACGCGACCTTTGCTTCACTGCCGACCAGCAGAGTTGGCGCGGCAACTTCCGCGAGAGGCTGGTAGGACTTCTCGACAACTGCGAGGGTCGATGCCGATTGCGCGGTGACCGTATGCGTCAGGCCGGCCGGAATGTATACGTAGTCGCAGGGCGCTAGCGACTGAAAGCTGGTGTCGGTAGTCAGGTCGACGGCGCCGGCGAGCACGTACACAAAGCGCTGCGCGGATGTCGGCCCAAGCGTTCCGCCGAGTTCGAGCTCTGCGGTGTATTGCGTGAACGCTGCGCCAGCCGCGGGTGAGACGTGGACAACCGCAGCGCCATTCACCATGCCCGGCAAAGGGCTACGAACGAATGTATCGGGAGTGAGCAACAGGTGGTCGCGCTGGTTGGCGCTTCGGGTGCGGCCAAGGTTATGCATGGAGATCCTCCCGCGTAGCAGGCGAGGTGGAAGCTGTGATTCGTGCGAGCATCGCTCTATCATCGCGCAAGCTTCGCAGGAACTCCACCCCTGTTGCGAAGGCGGCTTCAACATCTTCGGCCAGAACAGCCTCGTCGGGATGATGGCTGAGGCCTCCGGGAGTACGGAGAAACAGCATTGCGGCTGGTAGTCGGCGCGCAACAATCATGGCGTCATGGCCGGCACCGCTGGTCATCCATCGCGGCTCGTGACCTGTGGCCCGGACAGCGGCAGCGGCCAGCAGACCGGAGAGCCTAGCGTCCATTGGGACCGCGGGCTGGTCAATCGCGGTGGTATGAGCGGCCGAACAGCGACGGGCGGTGGCTGCGGCTTGTGCATAGTCGACGTAGTGGCGTACCGCAGCATGGCGCACCTCATCGTACGCATGGCGCACGTCGAGCGTAGCGGTAAGGCGCCCGGCGATGACATTGCCTGCACCGGAACCAGATTCGACCTTGCCGACTGTGGCTACGAGGTCGGGGCAGGCGTTGGCGTAGCGCTCCACCTCAACGATCCACTGGGCGGCAGCGGCCAGAGCATCGTGCCGAAGGGAGCCCATGGGCGTGGTGCCGGCGTGGTTTGCCTGCCCGGTGAAGATGAATTCCATGCGAGTCTGGCCGGCGATGGCATCGACGACGGCGAGCGTGCGTCCCTCACTTTCGAGGACGGGGCCTTGCTCGATGTGGAGCTCAAGGTAGCCGAATGCGGAATCGCGAAGGGCAGCCGCAGACAACTCCGCGGAATTAAGGCCGAAGTTGCGGATTGCATTGGCCACCGTGATTCCGTTGCGGTCGGAGCGAGCGAGTGTGGCAGTGTCGAGTTCGCCTATCAGCGCCAGGCTGCCGAGAAACGGCATTGCGAACCGCACGCCTTCTTCTTCCGAGAAGCCAACCACCTCGATCTCGAATGGCTGTGGCGCTTCGGAGGAGGCTGCGCGCGCATCCTCGACTAACTGCTCCACAACGGCAACGCCAAGGACCACACCCAGAATTCCGTCGAAGGCGCCGGCGTTTACCACCGTGTCCAGATGCGATCCGATGAGCAGGCGAGGCGCACCCGAATTGGCTGCAGGCAGTATGCCCCGCAGATTACCGACAGCGTCAACCTGTACCTGCATTCCAGCGTCGCGCATCCAACCGCCGACCAGCGAGTGAACGCGGTGCATCGACGGTGCGAGGAACGTTCGCGTTATCTCGCCGTGGACTTCGGTGCAGAGTGCAAGCTCACGGCATCGAGCGATGATACGGTCTGCCTGCGCTGTC
Organism: Acidobacteriaceae bacterium; assembly: GCA_036498865.1. Taxonomy (GTDB): domain Bacteria; phylum Acidobacteriota; class Terriglobia; order Terriglobales; family Acidobacteriaceae; genus Edaphobacter. Next base: position 32,599 of record DASYEU010000008.1, read on the forward strand.
TTCGCAACGGTCAACTAGGCCTTCCAATCTGATGCAGATTCGTCTAATCCCTGCGCCTTACGCGTGCTTCAATGTGTCCTGCCGGCTCGTCGGTCGGCACAAAGATCTCGTTCGGATTGTCCTGTCCAAAGCGCGAAAGATCCACCAGCAGGCAGTGCTTGTTGGGCATTACAAGGTCGACCTGGTCGACCTCCGCGACGCGCTCCAAGGCGCTCTTGCCCATTACATACAGCGTCTCCTGCACCGATTTGCTCTTGTGATTGGCGAAGGTTTTGATCATTGCCTCACGTAACGCCGTGCGCATCGCGTCGAAGGCGAGCGTATCCACGGTGTAGCGCCACTCGGCGGTAACGGCTGTGCAGAAGAGCCTGTCGCTGGCGGGTTTCAGTGTGGTCAATTCGTCGACGATGTAGTCCTCAAAGGCCGAGTCGGCAGTCTTCATCACGACGAGATTTTTCAGGCCGGATTGAACACTGAACCCTCCGCTGCGGCCGCGCGAAACCGTCGTTGTCTGCGCCTCATCCGATCCGCGCATGAAGCTGGTTGGGTGAGGCTTGCCGTCGATGGTGAGCCGCTTCCACATGGCTCCTTCCACTGCGACCGAGACGCTTGAGACCTGAGGATTGCGGCCGAGAAGAAACTCGACGAGTTCCTTTGCGAAATCTTCCATTGAGATTGCGGAGGAATTTCGCGCGACGGAGTAGACCGTGTTCTTCATCGTGTCGGTCGGCAGAATCTTACTGTTGTCGCCGTAGTAGTGAGCAGAATCGAAGTCTCCGGTGAGGAGCACTCGCACTGTCCATTCGCGTAGTTCGGTTCCCTTGGCGCTTCGCGTCACCTTCATCAGGCGGACCCGCGACTTGCCATAGCGGTTTTCAGCGAGTTCGATCATGCGTTCCTGCTTTCCAAAGAATTCAGCTCCCGCGATAGGTTGTGTAACCATTCGCGGTCAGCAATAAAGGAATATGGTAATGCTGCGCGGGATCGGTGATACGGAAGATGATTTCGACGTAAGGGTACAGCGAGGGCTGGCCAAGATCGCGGAAGTAACTGCCCACATCGAAGTGCAGCCGATAGTCTGCCGCTACGAAGGCGTGGTCGCCAAGCAGTGACTTGCAGCGCCCGTCGCCGTCGGTGAATGCCGAGCCGATCAGATGCCAAGCGGTTTCGCGGAATTCCTCCAAGGTGATCGCAACGTTAGCAGCAGGACGGCCGAGATTCGTGTCGAGTATGTGCGTTGAGAGTCCCATTGCTAGTTCACTCCAAGCCATCGGCGAAGGCGAAGCTGCGTAATCTGGCGCTGCTGCTCCGCCGCTTCCAGCAACTCGTCTGCGGCGGTGTTCCGCATGCGCATGTTCAGAATGTCGAGAATCTCCGCGGCGCTTCTGCCCGCTGCACACACGATAAAGATGCGGCCGAATCTTTCTTCATACTGCCGGTTTCCCTCGGCGAGGGCAAGCTTGGCGGCTTCCTCTTTCGATCCTGCCCCACTCATCGCGGCACGCTGCTCGTCGCTGGACCAGGCGAGTGATGCAGCCGTGGCCGTGCGAGCGTGTTCCTGACCGATGCGCGGGTGCGAATCAAATGCCTCGCACCAGTCCGGTTCGGGAAGTGCTGACCAGATCGCGTCGGACGCGCGGAGTAATTCATCGGGATCAGCAAACGGACGGCGTGCGACAACCACATTGGCCCACGCCGAGGATCCGCAGCAGGGGAGAATCTCTCGCACAGCGGCCACAGCATCGAGCCCATTCCAGCGGGTAAGGACGGCATTGGCGGTTGTCATCGTCATCGTTCGGAGCGCGTCGGTGGATCGGTTCGATGGTCTAGCATAACGTGAGTTCTCTGCCCCGAGCGCCCGAAAGAAAAGTACCGGACCGATATACGGGCTCTCCGCGCAGGTAGGTCGCTTCCACAACGCCACGCAAGGTCTCGCCCAGGTAGGGGGAGATGAGGTGGCGGTAGTGCAGGCATTCCGGAGTCACCACAAACTCGGCCTTCGGATCGAACACGACAAAGTCCGCCTTGCGCCCGGCCTCGAGCGCGCCGGCACGATCGCTGAGCCCTGCAAGCACCGCGGGCGTCGCGGACATCCACCGTGCAATGTCATCCAGCCCGAACCCGCGCCTCTCAGCGTCGGTCCACACCACCGGCAGCGCAACCGAGAGGCTTGGAATACCGCCCCACGCGCGATCGAAACGGCCCTCGTCCAGGCGCTTCATCTCGGGCGGGCAAGGCGAGTGGTCAGTGGCAATCATGTCGATGGAGCCCTCGCGCAGCCCTTGCCAGAGGGCTTCGCGGTTGGCGCGGCTGCGGATGGGCGGCGTGCACTTCAGCAGCGTGGCGCCGTCAGCAATATCTTCCGCGGCGAAGTGAAGATGGTGCGGACAGGCCTCCGAGCTGATGGGAAGGCCTTCCGCGCGTGCGGCCTTCAGTTCGGCCAGCGCCTGAGCGGTCGCGAGGTGCACGATGTGGATCCGGACGCCGTACTGCCGGCTGAAGTGGATCATCAGGCGGATTGCCTGGAGCTCGGCCTCGTCGGGGCGCGACGCGAGATAGGTGGAGAACTTGCGCCAGTCCGCGTCGCGCAGCGTCGCCCAGGCCGCGTCAATCGGACCGGCGAGTTCGGCGTGAACCAGCAGCGGCAGGCCGGATTCTGCGATGGCCGGCAGGGCGCGCTCCAACTGTTCACGGTCGATCATGGTGAAACCGTCGCAGCCGGGATAGATGAGGAAGCACTTGTAGCCGGGGACGCCGGCGTGGGCCAACGGAAGAAGGTGCTCCTGATTGTCGGCCACCGCGCCACCCCACGTTGCCCAGTCCACCAGGCATTGTCCAGCGGCGGCTCGGCGTTTGGCTTCCAGCGCGGCAACTGTTGTGGTCTCCGGCAGGCAGTTCAGGGGCATATCGACCAGCGTGGTAATGCCACCCGCCGCGGCCGCGCGAGTCGCGGTTGCGAAGCCCTCCCACTCGGTGCGTCCGGGCTCGTTGATGTGGACATGGGTGTCGACCAAGCCAGGTAGCAAAACACGCTCGCCGAAGTCCATCAGATGCGTGCCGGCTGGGAGTTCGCCGATCTCGCACACTGTGCGGATCAGACCTCCCGCTCCATCCGCTGGACCTTCCTCCAGCAGCAGGGCTGCACGCCGCGTGCCCTGGGGAGTTACCACCCGGCTTGCCGTGAATGCCTGTGCCATAATCGCTATTATCTGCTATTGAAAACATCGGTATAAGGGTTAAGTGATCGCCTCGCCCGAACGATGCGGCGGGAATGGAGACGACGACCATCGAAGGCAACCCAATCTTCATGCGACGTGCCATCGCCCTGGCCACTGAAAATGTGCGCTCCGGCAGAGGCGGCCCCTTTGGCGCCGTGGTGGTGCGTGGGGGCGAAATCATTGCCAGCGGAGTGAACCAGGTTACGTCGGCCAACGACCCCACAGCTCATGCTGAGGTGGTTGCCATCCGCGCAGCATGCCAAGCTCTCGGCGATTTTCAGCTCAAGGGATGCGTGGTGTACACCAGTTGCGAACCATGCCCGATGTGTCTCTCGGCGCTCTACTGGTCGCGATGCGATGCGATTTTTTATGGCAACTCCGCCGCCGATGCCGCCGCGGCCGGCTTCGACGATTCCTTCCTCTATGAGGAAGTGAGCCGTCCAGTCGACCAGCGCAAGATACCCACCATGCGGCTGCTCGGTGATGAAGCAATCGAAACGTTCAATCTGTGGCGAGCCAATCCCGATAGGATCGAATACTGATATGGCAACCAAGCGCAAAGCCCCGTCCAAGAAGTCCGCAGCTGTTCGCAAGTCGAACGGCGCCTCTCCTGCCCCAGTAAAAGTCGCACTGCTGGGCTTCGGAACCGTTGGCAGCTCAGTCGCCCGGCTGTTAGCGGAATCCAAGTTCCCCGGCATCGAACTCACGCACATCTTCAACCGCAACGTCGAGCGCAAGCGCAAGTCAGACGCGGCTAAGCACGTGCCGGCTTCCGTGAAGTGGACGGAGAATATTCACGACGTGCTGACGTCGGACGCGCACGTCGTCACCGAGGTGACCGGCGGAGTGGATCCGGTGGACTCGTGGCTGACCAGGTCCATGTCAGCAGGCAAATCCGTGGTCACGGCCAACAAGCAACTCATCGCCTACCGTGGATCGTCTCTTGCGCGGAAGGCTGCAAAACACAATGTGCAGCTGATGCACGGCGCGGCAGTCGCCGGCGGCATCCCCGTGATCGCCGGCATGCTGCAGGGACTCTCCGGCGACACCATTACGCGCATCAGCGGCATCCTGAACGGGACCTGCAACTACATCCTCAGCCACATGGAGTCGGGCGCAAGCTACGCCTCGATACTGGCCGATGCGCAGTCCCTCGGCTATGCGGAGGCCGACCCCTCAGCGGACGTCGACGGCTTCGATGCCCGCGCCAAGTTGTGCATCCTCTCCCGCATTGCAATGCGCGCGGAGCTGGATCCGGATTCTGTTGCTGCCCAGACGATCTCAACCATCGAGGCGGTCGATTTTGCCTATGCGAAGGAGCTGAACTGCACCATTCGCCAGGTATCGCGAGCACAGCTCGATGGCAAGACAGTGCATGCGCGAGTGGCGCCTATGCTGGTGCCTCTGACCTCGCCGATCGCGTGGTCGCACGGCACGCAGAACATGGTGGTGACCACCGGCAAGTTCGGTGGCGACGTCGTGTTCTCAGGGCACGGCGCAGGCGGTGATCCCACGGCCGTCGCCATTGTGTCGGATATTCTCGCGGTGGCGCAGCGCTCCATTCCGGTACAGCTTCCTGTGCGCAAGCGGCAGGTGACCGGCGAGTTCATGGCGCCGCATTACCTGCGCTTCGTAGTGGACGACAAGCCGGGCATCGTTGCAGGCATCGCGGGCGCGCTGGCCAAGGTGGGAGCGAATATCGACTCTCTGCTGCAGCATCCGGGGCATCCCAAGCACCGGCTGCCGTTCGTTATTACCACCGAGCCCTGCCTCACCTCGACGATTGAAAAGGCCGTCGCCGCAATCGCGAAGATGGACTCCATGCTGGAGCGCCCGCTCTGCCTGCAGATTTTGACGATGGACGACAAAGCGGAGTAGCACCGTTCAACACGGATTTACACGACCAGAAACAGAACCCACACGGGTTTGAAGCTGGGCGCAAAAATGGCCGGCCGAGATGATCTCGGCCGGCCAACTTCAAATTAGAGCTAGTACTTCGGCATGGACTTGTCGATCTTGTCCGCCCAGGCGAGGATACCGCCGGCGAGATTCTCGACGTGCGAGAAACCTGCGTTCTTCAGGATGAGCGCGGCCTTCTGGCTGCGCGAGCCCGAACGGCAGTGGATAACGATCTCGCGATCCTTCTGCGCCGCAAGTTCGCTGACTCGCTTTTCCAACTCGCCGACAGGAATCAGCGGCGCACCCAGACTAGCGATGGGAACCTCGTGCGGCTCGCGGACGTCGAGCAGAAAGAAGTCTTCCTTCGCGTCCATCTTGCGCTTGAGCTCTTCCACCGTGATCTGGGGAATCCCGTCAACCACGGGAGCGTCGCCAACTGCCTTGTCGCGCGCGACTTCCAGTGGACCCACGCTCTTCGGCTTCTCAATGCCGCAGAACTGGTCATAGTCAATCAGTTCCTTGATCTCGTGTGTGCCGCAGGCCGGGCAGTTGGGATTCTTACGCAGCTTCAGCGTGCGGAAGTTCATACCGAGCGCATCGACCAGCAGCAGCCGTCCGGCGAGCGTATCCCCGATTCCCAGAATCAGCTTGATGACCTCGGTCGCCTGGATAATGCCCACGAGCCCGGGCAGAATGCCGAGCACACCACCCTCCGCGCACGACGGCACCAGGCCCGGCGGCGGCGGTTCGGGATAAAGGCAGCGGTAGCATGGTCCGGCCTCCGTGGCGAAGACGCTCGCCTGCCCCTCAAAGCGGAAGATCGAGCCGTATGCATTCGGCTTGCCTGTAAGAACACACGCGTCGTTTACCAGGTAGCGCGTCTGGAAGTTGTCGGTGCCGTCCGCGATGACGTCGTAGTCCTTGAAGATTTCGAGCGCGTTGGCGCTGGTCAGCATGGTGTTGTGTTTCACCACGTTCAGGTTCGGGTTCAGTCCCTTCAGCATCAGCTCGGCAGAATCAACCTTGAGCATGCCAACGGTCGAGGTGGAGTGAATGACCTGGCGCTGGAGGTTCGAAGCATCCACGACGTCGAAGTCGACCAGGCCGAGCGTGCCGACTCCGGCGGCCGCGAGGTAGAGCGAGAGCGGCGCGCCAAGCCCCCCTGTGCCGACGCACAGCACCTTCGCGGCCTTTAGCTTCTGCTGGCCCTCCATGCCCACCTCGGGCAGGATCAGGTGGCGCGAATAGCGCGAGATCTCTTCGTTCGTAAGCTTCGGGAGTGCAGTTTCATTCAGCGTTGCGGTTGCCATTTCGTTGTCCTTCGCCCTCGCAAGGGCATTTCAGCTAGCTCCGGTTACAAGCATCTTCCCAGCATTCGAACTGGGCTACAGATGCACGAGTCGCGCGAGCATGTACCCCTAACACCCGCCCGCGATCGACGGAATGATCGTCAACTCGTCGTCTTCGCCGGTTGCCGTCGCTTCTTTCGCCGGCAGATAGCGAATGTCGTCGTCGTTCAGATAGATATTCACGAATGACCGCAGCTTGCCGTCGCCGGTGTACAGGTTCTGGCGAAGGTCGGGGTACGCGCCGACCAACTGGGTCAGCGCCTCACCAACGGTAGCTCCGGGTACGTTCACTGTCTGTTGGCCGCCGGTATAGGCGCGCAGCGGGGTCGGGATGTGGATATTCATGCCTGCGTCTTCTCCATTTCGATCTCGACGGGTTCGTCGATAAATTGTTTGTCTTCCTCGTTCGTGCCGGTAAGGAGGAACGAATTCGTCACGTCGGCTTTGCCTTGGTTTACGCGCGTGATCACGTAGGAGCAGCCGACCCAGTGCGCTTCGTCAAAGTCCGTCTTCGACCATTGAGCCGGACAGTCCGGATGCGAGTGGTAGAAGCCAACGATGTCGAAACCCAGCTTGCGCGCCTGCCGCTGAATCTTGATCAATTCCTCGGGGGCGATGTTATAGCGGTCATGGGCGCGGTCCGTGCGCGTGTTGCCAGCGCGAACAATCTGCAGCACCTGGTTGCCGTCGGGCGTTGCATGGCCCAGCATGGCGCCGCAACACTCGTGCGGATACGTCTCTTCGCCGTGCGCACGCAGTGCCTCGTAATCGGCATGACTTAGTTTCAACATTTCGACTATCCCTCCTGCCAGAAGCGTTCGCTCAGATATTTATCTGCCGAGTCAGACAGGACGGTGACGATCACTGCCTCGCGTCCGGCTTTGGCCTCGCGCTCGGCTACCTGGAGCGACGTCGCGACGGCGCCCGCAGCCGATACACCGACCAGCAGCCCATCATTTCTGCCGAGTTCGCGCGCCATATCGTAAGCGCGTTCCGTTTCCATAAAGATGTTTTCGTCAGCGAGCTTCGCGTCATAGATGGGCGGCACAATCGCTGTGGCCATGTGCTTCAGTCCCTCAAACCCGTTGAACGGCGAGTCTGGCTGCATCGAGATGCACTGAATCGCCGGATTCAGCTCCTTCAGGCGGCGCGTGGTGCCCATAAACGTTCCACTGGTGCCCAGGCCCGCGACAAAGTGCGTCACCTGCCCTTCTGTCTGCTTCCATATCTCGTTGGCGGTGGTGCGGTAGTGGGCCTTCCAGTTCTGCTCGTTGCCGTACTGGTCCGCGTAGAGATAGCGGTCGGGCTCAGCCGCCGCCAGTTCGCGTGCTTTGCGAATTGCTCCGTCGGAACCATCCGCCGGGTCAGTCCAGATCACTTCCGCACCATAGGCAGCGAGAATGCGCTTGCGCTCCTCAGAGACGTTCGATGGCACGCACAGGGTCACCGGAAACCCCAACGCCGAACCCAGCATCGCGTACGCGATGCCGGTATTGCCGCTGGTAGCGTCCAGCAGGCCCCGTCCGCCGGCGTCGCGCTGGTGAAATTTCAGCAGCCCGCTCTTCTCCGCGTCCAGCACAATCGACGCCGCGGCGCGATCCTTGATGGAGCCACCAGGGTTCACCCACTCGACCTTGCCCAGAATCTGTACTCCGGGGAGATGCGCGGTCAGCCGGTCCAGGCTGAGCAGCGGCGTGTTGCCGATGCGTTCGAGCAGGGTCACACCGAGCGACCGGGTCGTGGCAATCATCGAGACATTCCCTTCATTCGTGTCCTGCGCATTCAATCCCAAACTGACAAGGCTGTTTGCCCCTATTACCTTAGCCCGAGCGGCTCGGACGGTTCGCCGATACCGTTTGAAGGCTGACAGCGGATGTGCGACAGTTAATTTGAGTCTAACGTATTCAAACTATGGCAAAGAAGACCCCGCCGCGAAACTTTACCGACGCGCTAGCCACGCTCGCCGGACACCAATTTGATGTATCCGCTGCCAAGGACGGTTCAGGCAACGGCTCTAAGGCCTTTCAGGTCCACAAATACGGCGTCGCAGCCGAAATTGCGGCCGCAACCGACGGCACCACTCAGGTGCTGAAGCGTCCGGGCTGGCTGCTCGCGGGTGAAATTGCCCGGCTGGTCGATAAGGGGTACCAGAAGTTCCTGAAGACTACGAAGCTGGAGATTCCGGCCACCGCGGACCACCTGAGGGCCATCCACGAATTCACCGAGGAGCTGAAAGAGGCTGCCGGGGCGACCAGCCTCTACAACGAGTCGCTGGGGACGACCAGCGACCAGTATGTCTACGACCGGGTCAGAGGGCGGGCGTAGGTACTTCGTACAGTTCTCGGCATACTTGGCGCGTGACCCGCCGGTTGGGCTCTACTTGCTACGCTCGCGCTGGAGCTCGCGGTAGGCCTCGCTTTTGCCCATGCCGCGTGAGCGGGCCACCTGCTTGAGGGCGTCTTTCTCGTCCAGACCCTGCGTTTTCATCAGCTCGCGAACCTCGGCCGCGACGCTCCTGGGCTTGCCGCCTGCTGACACCTCCGATTCGGCAGGCGCAAACAGCAGCACCATCTCGCCGCGAACGCTGGCACGCTCAGCCAACGTCTTGCGGACCTCAGCAACCGGACCTCGCAGAAACTCCTCATGGAGCTTGGTCAGCTCGCGTGCCACCACCACGTGCTGACTGCCGCCGAAGATCGCTTCGACGTCCGCCAGCGTGTCCAGAATCCGGTGCGGCGCCTCGTAGAAGATCAGGGTGCCGCCAGTGTGGCTGCGCAGCCCTTCCAGCGCTGTTCGTCGCTGGCCTTCCTTCGCCGGCAAAAATCCGTGGAAGGTGAAGGACTCTGGCGTGCTCCCGTTGCCCGCGGGGCCGGTTCCGGCCAGTCCGCTGGCAATCAGCGCGCTGATGGCAGCGTTCGCGCCGGGAATCGGGAAGACAGGCACACCCGCGGCAATGGCTGCCGCGGCGATCTGCCCTCCGGGATCGGCGATGCCCGGCGTCCCCGCATCGCTGACCACTGCGATACGCGCGCCTGCCTTGAGCGCGGTGGCTAGCTCCATCGCCCGCCCCGCTTCGTTATGCATGTGGTAGCTGATGGTAGGCGTACGGATGTCGAAGTGGTTCAACAGCTTCTGCGTTTGGCGCGTATCCTCGCACGCAATCTTGTCGACCGAGCGGAGCACGCGCAGCGCTCGCAGCGTGATGTCCTCCAGGTTGCCGATCGGTGTCGCCACCAGGTAGAGCCCGGGCGCAAGCGGTTTTGCCGCATCCTCTGTTTCTCGATCCGTGTTCATCCGCGCTCATCCGTGGCCGATCGTATGCACATCGGCGGTGCCTAGACTTCTTCAATCCGCCGCATGCGCCGGCTCTGGTTCAGCAGGCCCATCGACTGCGACAGGTTCTGCGGAGTCACGATGCCCACGATGCGCTCGCCCTCCATTACGGGGACAAGCTGCGCGCCCTCCTCGCCCATGATGCGGCGCAGGGTTCTCACCAGAGAGTCATCGGGCAACGCAGTCTGGAAGTGCCGTGTCATTACACCCTGCACGTAACTGTTGCCGCTGGTCGCCAGGGCTTCGAGAATGTTCTGCCTCGACACGGCGCCGACCAGGTTGCCTCCGCGTACAACGGGGAAGACATCCTGCAGCGTGTGCACCGCGCGTTGCAGCGCGTCCTCCAGCGTGTCCGAAGCCGAGAGCGTGCTGAACTGCGTCAGCATCACGTCGCGCATGCGCACCGTGTCGACCTCAGTCTGGGCCAGCAAGCCGGTGTTCTCCATGTGCGCGCCGATCAGCACAAACGCGCCCATGATCACCAGCCACAGATTTGCCAGCAGCAGTCCGGCCAGAACGAGCGCGATGGCGATCCACTGCCCCAGCCCGCCGCCAAATCCAAATCCGAGACCCGCGCCAAGCCTTGTCCCTGCTCCGGTGGGCCGGCGGCGGTCCTTGCCGCCAGGAGCACCATCGACGGAGCTGCCGCGAAAGACTCGTCCGCCATCCAGCGGGAGGGCGGGCAGAATATTCACTAGGCCCAGCAGCAGGTTCAGCCAGACCGCGGCCCGCAACAGGTGCGCCGGTGAAATCCAAGGCCGATCGATCAGGTTGATCCCTGGCGCTGAAGACAGCACAATCGCCGCCAGCAGCAGGCTGAAGCCGATGCTGGCCAGC
>DASYEU010000009.1:0-108852 GCA_036498865.1 Acidobacteriaceae bacterium
AAACAACTCTTCGCCGGCATATCGGCAAGCTACTGTGCTGGACCGCTGGAGCTTCGACACTCCTGCTGGGCTTCGATCCGGCGATTGTGGGCCAGGCTCCTTCGCCATTTCCGTTCCAGGTGCGGTACGCGGCTTCGGGTATCGCCAGCCTGCAGCGGGTGCAGGACAAGTACGCAACGGACTACATCCAGTCCGGTCACGCATTGGGCGACGTGACGATTCGTTACCGTGCGGAAGGTGCAAGCACGTGGAGTGAGATTTCGGCCGCGAGCCGCGAGACGGGCGCGCAAGGGCCTGCTGCGACGTATCGCATTGCGCGGCTGCAGCCCACGCTGGCGGGGAGCGCTCGAGTTTCGGCGTCAGTCCCGGGACCGGGCGCGCGAGTGCTGACGGCGGACTTCGAGCCGACCACCTCAGGCGACATCGGCGCAACGCGCTTCGCGTGGACCGCGAAGAGAGGAACGACGGAATGGGTGGAGTACGACTTCGAGCAACCGCAGTCGATCCACTCCGCCGAAGTATTCTGGGCGGCCGATGCCGGCAGACGTATCAACACGAAACTGCCCGCAGCGTGGAAGGTGCAGTACAAGACAGCGGACGGATGGGCTGAGGTTCAGCAGGCGAAACAGACCACAATCACCGCCGACACGTTCAACCAGACGACGTTTCAGGCAGTGACGACAAGCGGAGTGCGCTTGCAGGTGCAACTGCAGCCGGACGCTACCGCGGGGCTGCTGCAGTGGCGTCTGAATGGTCAGCCGGGGCGGATGGTGCAGGCAGTCGATGATCTGCAAGCCACGGAGACGTTCGAACCCGCGGGCGATGCGCTGGTCTGGACCATCACGGTACGCAATCCTACGGAGCACATCGTGGAGGTCGGCGATCTATCGGCTGGCCTGCCAATGAACCGGCACTACGTAGGCGACAAGACAGAAACGTACACGAAGCGTGTGATCCAGCACAGCTCAATCGCGGGCGATGGTTCCTTCGTCTACTGGATGCGGACAAACGCAGAAGGACAGTACCTGGTGATGACTCCAGCAGCAGGTACCTCGCTGGAGTATTTCGCGGAACTCCCAGCGAGCCGCGTCTACAACGCATACATTCACGCCGCGGCAAGCATGGATGAGTTGAAAGCGAAGGGTGGTAACTGGCCGCTGGCCACGACGCACTTAATGCTCGCGCCCAAGGGCCACGCGGGCGACAGCAAGGCCTACAGCTTCCGTTTTCGCTGGGCGCCGGACTACGATGGCGTCCGCAACGTGCTGTATCAGGAGAAGCTGTTCGACGTCGCGGTAGTTCCGGGCATGACTGTGCCGAGCGATCTCGATGCAGAGTTCTCGCTGCGCACGCAGAACGCGAATCTCGCAGTTGAGGCCGCGCACCCGGAGAAGACCCAGGTCACTTCGCTTGGAGAACACGGCAAGGACACCCACGTCTACAAGGTTCATTTCAGTAAGCTCGGCGACAACATGCTGCGTGTGAAATACGGCAACGGGCAATACCTTGCGCTGGATTTCTTTGTCACCGAGCCCATTGAAACGCTCTTCAAGAAACGCGCTGCATTCATCGTCTCGCACGAGCAGCACACCGATCCGGCGAAGTGGTACAACGGACTTTTCTCGCAGTGGGACATGAAGAATCACGTGTTGCGAAGCCCTGACGACCTCGACGGCCTGCAGTCCTACGCGGTCGCTTGCGACGATACGGAGTTGGGCAAGTCAGCCTTCATCGCGGGCAAGAACATCGCCTACCCGGAGCAGAAAGAGATTGCGGCTGTTGAGTACTACATCGGCAAACACGTCTGGGGCGGCCTGCAGGAGACGACCACAGAGAAGTTTCCCTATGCGATCTACGGTATTCCGAACTGGAAGGTGAACCGCGACAGCGCAGATCCCGGCACCAAGGGTCAGGAGCACGTGTGGCGCATCTACGATTACCCGCACGTGGTGCTGATGTACTACAACATGTATCGAGTAGCGAAGCTATACCCCGAGACAACGAAGTATCTCGACAGCAAGGGGTATCTCGAGCGCGCGTTCGGCACGGCCAAGGCGTTCTTCACCGTGCCGATGGAGTTGATCCACTGGTCACCCTACGACACGGGGACCTACAACGAGATCGTGATTCCCGACTTGATCGACGCGCTCGACCAGGAAGGCCAGCACGATGAGGCATCCTGGCTGCGCGCGGAGTGGGAGCGGAAGGTCAAGTACTTCATCAATGACCACCCCTACCTGTACGGCTCGGAGTATCCCTACGACACGACCGGCTTTGAGTCGACCGCGGCGCTGGCGAAGTATGCAATGGAGCGGCTCAATGCCCCCGGGGCGACGCCTCGTACGCAGAAGCTTCCGGGGCAGGATGCGTTCGCGAGTGCAGTGAAGTACGACGATGCGAAGACATTTCTCGACGGGCAGTTTGCGCTGAACGTTGCCAGCCGCGGATGGCTGGAGACCTCCTTCTACGAAATGGGCAGCGATCTGCGCGGCAATGGCAACATTTCCTACACCCTGAGCTACATGTCGCAGATGGGTGGGTGGGGCATTCTCGATTACGCTTACGATCACGCAGCCGATCCGGCGAAGTATTTGCGGCTCGGCTACCCGTCGTACCTCAGTTCGTTTGCGCTGATCAACTCGGGGACCGCGGAGTCGAACTATGGCTACTGGTATCCGGGCAAAGATAACGACGGCGGAGCAAGCGGTGGCTTCGAGCCTCGGCCATGGGGACGAGCGTGGCTGGGCAACAAGGAGATGGGACACGGTCCGTGGTGGTACTCCGGCGAGATCGAGCTTGGGTTCAGTGGAGCGCTGCGCGACGCAGCCACGGTAGTTGTTGATGACCCCGTCTTTGGACGATACGCATACGGCGGCACAATCGCACAGCATGGGAACGTCACGGAGGTGGTGCCGCACGACGGCCTGCGTCAGCGCTTCCACGTTCTCACCGGGCATCAACGCGTGTATCTCAGCCTCGATCGTGACGCCTTCGCCGCAGGCAAGCCGATCTCCTATGACGACGATCTCGCGCATATTCATTTCACGCTGGAGAACCACGCTAGCTCCGCGCACTCCACCGCGCTGACTCTAACCGGCGTCGGTGCCGGCAGCTATCGGCTGGTGGTCAATGGCAAGCCGCAGCCGGTGCAGATGCCGGTCGATGGTGCTCTCACGCTTCAGGTGCCCGTCTCTGGCAACCAGGTCGTAGTCGCACTGGAACGCGGCGAAAGGTAGAGTGCTATGCGCCGGCAACTGACTTATCTATCTGCTCCAAAGTTAGAACGAGGTGTTCCAATGCCGTCTCTTCACTTACTTCGGTCGATGCAGCGACGTCTCTCCTTTTCGCCTGCACGCAACGCAGCCGCACTGGTTCTGATCGCGGCGATTCCCCTCTTCGCCGCAGCCCAAACTCCACCACGTGGCCCACGCGTCCTGCCGCCCGGGCCGATGATCGATGGCGGCAAAGTTACGCTGACGACTCCCAGCCTCAGCGTGGATCTGCTGAAGTATTCCGGCACCGCTGCAGCGTTGACGCCCAAGGCGGACACGACGCTCGATTACACGCCGGGCGACCGTCTGAAGGAACGCTCGGCCGATACGTTCTATCATCTGGGCGACCTCGATCTGCGCTTCCGCGCGGCCGGCGCGAGCGACTGGACGGATGTGTCGACAGCGTTTCATCGCGCGCCAGTTACGGTTACTGCTTCGGACAGCACACATTTCGCCGGCGACGTCACCTCCAGTCTGCCGGACGGCACTCCACTGAAGGTGGTGCGCACGTGGGCCGTCGAAGGCAACGACCTGGTGCTGCGCTTTACGGTCACGAACACAGCCACGTCGCCAGTGGAGCTGGGCGGCGTCGGCATTGCCATGGTGTTCAACAACATCATGAATCAGCGGACGCTCGACCAGTCGTACCGCACCTGCTCGTTCTACGACCCCTACATCGGCGAGGACGCGGGTTACGTGCAGGTGATTCGGCTGAGCGGTGTTGGTCCTGTGTTGCTCGCCGTACCCGATGGCCACACGCCGTTCGAAGAGTGGAAGCCGATCCTCGATCGCCGTGACCGCGAGACAGGAAAGGGCCTGCCGGGCAATGATCCCACTCCGCGCGGCACAACCTTCGAAGGCTCGTACGACTGGATGGTCCACTCCCGCGGCTTCGCGGAGACGGAGTGGAAGGGCGTCAACGAGTGGAACCCCGGCACCTCGGAGACGCTCGCGCCCGGTAAGAGTGTGACGTTCGGCGTGCGCTTCCTGGTGGCTCCCGACGTGAGGCATATTGAAGCGACGCTGGCAGAGCACAAGCGGCCTGTCGCCGTCGGCGTTCCCGGCTACATTCTGCCGCAGGATATGGATGCGCGGCTGTTTCTGCGATATGCATCGCCCGTTCGCTCCATCGCCAGCGAACCCGCGGCAGCAGTGGCTATCCACGACGACGGCCGTAACGCCGCGGGCCTGCATGCGTACACGTTGCGCGGCAAGCAGTGGGGACGCTTTCGCCTGGTGGTGACGTATGCCGATGGCACGGTGCAGAGCATCGGCTATCGCACCATCAAGCCTGAGACCGAGGCAGTCGCCGATATGGGCAAGTTCCTCTATCACCAGCAATGGTTCGATCAGCTCAACGATCCGTTCCACCGCTCGCCGTCGATCATCAGCTACGATGATGAGGCGGGAAAACAGGTCACGCAGGACTCGCGCGTCTGGATCGCAGGCTTGAGCGACGAAGCGGGTGCGGGATCGTGGCTGGCAGCCGCGGTCAAGGAGTACATCGAGCCTGATGCTGCCGAGATTGCCAAGCTGGAGAGCTACGTGGATGGCGTGCTGTGGGGCCACCTGCAGGTGAACGACGGCGACCACAAGTACGGCGTCCACAAGAGTCTCTTCTTCTATGAACCGGCGCTGGTGCCCGACTTCAAATACGATCCCACACTGAACTGGACCAGCTGGACGAGTTGGAACAAGAAGGGCGCGGACGATCTTGGGCGCGCGTACAACTATCCGCACGTGGTCGCTGCCTACTGGTCGCTCTACCACGTTGCCCGCAACACCAAGGGGCTGGTGGTCAAACATCCGTGGGACTGGTATCTCGATCAGGCGTACGAGACCTCACTGGCAATGCGCTCGCAGGCCCCGTACTACACACGTTTCGGCGTCATGGAAGGCACGGTGTTCATCCGGCTGCTGGAGGACCTGAAGGCGGAGGGCTGGAACGAGAAGGCCGACAAGCTTGAGGCCGTGATGCGGACGCGCGCAGATCGCTGGAAGGGCGAAGCATATCCGTTCGGCAGCGAAATGCCCTGGGACTCCACCGGCCAGGAAGAGGTCTATGGATGGTCGCGGTACTTCCACTACGACGACAAGGCCGACGTGACGCTGAATGCGATCCTCGCCTACGACCCGGTGATTCCGAGTTGGGGCTATAACGGCAGCGCACGGCGCTATTGGGACTTCGTTTACGGCGGCGACCCCAAGTACTCGCGCATCGAACGCCAACTGCACCACTACGGTTCCGGCCTGAACGCGATCCCTCTGCTGCAGGAGTATCGCGCACACCCCGACGATCTTTACCTGCTACGCGCAGGGTACGGCGGAGTGATGGGGCCGCTCTCCAACATCGACGAGAAGGGCTTCGCATCGGCCGCGTTCCACTCGTTTCCGGACCGCATGATGTTCGATCCCTACACCGGCGACTACGGGCCAAACTTCTTCGGGCATGCAGTGAACACGGGGACGTTCGTGACGCACGACGATGCAATGGGCTGGCTCTGCTTCGGCGGCAACGTGGAGTTGCAGGACGGCGTGGTGCACGCGACAATTCTCGATTCCTCGCGCGACCGGCTGTTCCTTGCGCCGCTGGGGCTCTGGATCACACTCGATGCGGGACGCCTGGTGTCGGCTGACTTCGACCCCGCGAAGCGCACGGTGCGCCTGCATCTTGCTGCGGCGACTCCCACGGTACCTGCGGCGCGGTTAAGGCTGACCCAGACGAGCGCGAAAGCGGGCGCGTGGAAGGTTGCGACCCAAACAACGACCGATGCAGGAGCGGCCGTGATCGCACTGGGGAGCGGAGAGACGGTGGTGACCCTGCAGGAGTAGGGCTATCGTGACGGGTTGCTGGGGATCACAATGGCGCGGATCAGCTTATCCAGCTTTGGATACTCCCGGTCCATGTAGGCATTGCCGCCTTCAAACATCGCATCCTGATGGCCCGCCCGCATGCCTCCGCCGGAATTTTCTCCGTACCCGGAGTACAAACGATCGACCACGTCCATCCCTTCGACGACCTCGCCGAACGGCGCGAAGGCCGCTTCGCTATCGTTGCGGGCAGAATTGTCTCCGGTGTCGATGTAGACCTGCGTGGACCGGGTCCCGGGCGCGGTGTTGGAGAAGGCGACCATGCCGCGCGTGTTGTGGTGGGTCAGAGGATCGTCAGGAATCGTGCGAGGTCGCCATCGCTGCGCAGTCTTCGGATCGCCACTGATGCCGAACTGCACCCAGCGATTCGGCACCACCCGGAAGAATCGTGAGTCGTTGTAGTAGCCCGACTGCACCAGTTCGTAGAAGCGCTCGGCGCCATGCGGCGACCAATCTCGATGTGTCTCGATCACGAAGCTTCCCGCTGTCGTCTCGAACCTCGTGCGAAAAGTCGCCGGAGCGTGAGGTGCGTTCGCGATGGGGATTGCCAGGAACAATGGCAACAGGAAAGCCGGTAGCTTGAGCATGGATTGTGATTGCCCGGACAGGGCTGCCTGCGTAACGTATACGTCAGTGTATACATTACTAAAGCCAAACTGCAGTTGTGGAGGGGCGGGATGAACGGCTCAGAATCAAACGCGGCAGCCTCGCGCCGCCGGTTTCTCCAGATGGCCGCGATGCCGGCTCTCGCCATGGCCGCCGGGGACAACCTGTTCGCGCAGGCCGTCGGCCAGCCGGCGGAACCACACTCGCCGGCGATATCCGGAAAAGACAAATTTGTTGCCATCCAGATTGGCGGGCGTTCCTTCGTTGACGAAGGGGTCGACAAGTGCCTCCACACACTCCAGGACACAGCTGCGGTGAACGTACTGATGGCCACCGTATTCACCTACGGCACGGGCCTCGCGGGACGCCAGGTACGCGGAGAGCCCCTGCCCGACCACGGCGTGCGCGAGTACGACCGCGTCCAGGGCGGAAGCTTCACGCGAGTGCACCCGGAGTTCTACGCGGATTCTCCGATCAAGCAGATTCGTGCCCTTGAACTTGGCGAGTTCGATATTCTTGCCGACGTGATCCCCAAGGCCAAGGCAGCGGGCATCCGCACCTTCGCCCTCTTTGAAAGAAAACTACAACCCCAGGCTGATTCCCAACTTCGAGCAGGTCGCCGAAGTGGACTTGTACGGAAGGACCGGCGGCACTACGTGTTTCAACAACCCAAAGGCGCGCGCATTTCTCGCCGCGATGGTCTCTGACTGGGTCACCAACAACGACCTTGACGGCATGATGTGGGAGTCCGAAAGGCAAGGGCCACTGAACAACGTCATCGGCGCGAGCTTCAACAAGATTTTTCCGCGCCGCAGCTCGAATGCCAACTGTTTCTGCCAGTACTGCATTCGCAAGGCGAAGGAGGTGGGCCTGGATGGGGTGAGGGCGCGTGAAGGGTACATCGCGCTCGACCACTGGGTGAGCCGAACGCAGGCCGGAACAACATCCGCTGATGGAAGCTTTGTGGGGCTGTGGCGGCTGTTTCTCGAGTTTCCGGAGATCTTTGCCTGGGAGCGTTTCTGGTACACCAGCCAGGAAGAGATGTACGCGCTCATCTATGGCACGGCCAAGTCGATCAATCCGCGGCTGCACGTTGGCTGGCACATCATGCATGTTGTCACAATGAGTCCGTTCTATAGCGCAGACACCAACTATGCGCGGCTGGTTCCCTTCTCCGACTACCTGAAGCCCTGCCCCTACAACAATTGCGGAGGGCCGCGTCTCGCGCAATATATCCGCAACGTGCAATCGACGGTGTTCCGCGATATGTCTCCGGAGGGTGTGCTGGACATGCACTATGCGTTCTTCGGCTACAAGGGCGAGCCAACGCTGGATAAACTGCCCACCAGCGGGCTTTCAGGCGAGACAGTCGGGATTGAGACCCGGCGCGCAATCGCCGACGTGCAGGGCGCTATCCCCATCTATCCCGGAATCGACATCGATGTTCCGACCGGTCTCGACGAGAAGCGGACTCAGCCCGAGGACGTGCGCGCTGCGACGCTGGCGGCGTTGAAGGCGGGGGCAACGGGAGTGGTGCTGTCGCGCAAGTATGCCGAAATGAAGCTGACCAATCTTGCCGGAGCGAAGCAGGCGCTCCAGGACTATCGCTGATCCCCGCGATAGTCCTGGACGAAGCGCAGCGCTAGCGGGCGCTAATCTTGAGCAGAACCACGCCGTGGCTTGGAACGCTTGCTTTGAATGCGTCGCCCTGCATGGTCGCAGCATCATGCTTCCACAGATCCCGCACCTGAAGCTTCTTGCCGGCAAAGCTCGCCGGCAGGCTGCTGCGTGAGAACTGCGCATCGGCTGCGGTCGCTGTACGGTTGAACAGCCCGACAACCACCGAGCCGTCATGCAACGGCCGCAGCAGCACCTCGATGCCGCTGTCGCTGGTGACTGAGGTTACGGGCTGATAGTTGGGGTCCTGATCGATCGCGATGACCTCAGCGTTCATCAGGATGCTCTTGGTCTCGTCCGTCATCGTGCGCAGATCGTTACCCGCGATCAAAGGCGCAGCCAGCAGCGACCAGAGGCTCATGTGAGTGCGGTACTCATCGGCCGTCATACCACCATTGCCGATCTCCAGCATGTCCGGATCATTCCAGTGCCCCGGCTTTGCAAAAGCGGCTAGTTTCAGCTGGCTGAAGCCGATCCGATCCATCGATTCCCAGCGGTCGGAGATATCGCCGGTGGTGCGCCACAGGTTGCCCGTAGTCTTCTCGCCCCAGCCGGTCCACACGGCTGCGCGGCCATACTCACACAGGCTGTAGATGATCGGGCGGCGCGTTTCTTCGAGCGCCTGCCCCATCTCCTGGTAGATCGCCTGCAGGGTGGGCGCGTCATCCTTGTAAACGTCGAGATCGCTGCACAGATCGTACTTCAGGTAGTCGACACCCCAGGCGGCGTAGGTCTTCGCGTCCTGCTGAACGTGGCCGAAGCTGCCTTCGTACCCCGCGCAAGTCTTGGGTCCAGGGCTGGAATAAATACCGAGCTTCAGTCCCTTCGAGTGCACGTAGTCGGCGAGCGCTTTCATGTCAGGGAACTTTTTGTTCGAAGTGACGTTGCCGCTGGCATCGCGGCCAAGTTCCCAGGTGTCGTCGATGTTGATGTACACATAGCCGGCCTTGCTCATGCCGCTGGAAACCATGGCATCCGCCATACCGCGCACGGCTGCGTCGTCCACCCTGCCGCCGAACTTGTTCCAGCTATTCCAACCCATCGGCGGGGTCTTCGCCAGTCCGTTGTCGGGCAGGTCCTTCAGCTCGGGCAGTGGCAAGGGCGCAGGAGGCATCGTCGCCTCTTTCGTCACTTTCTCCGCGACCGATTTCACTTCACCATTACGTCCCTGGCTGGTAAGCGTCATCTTGCCATCAGCGAAAGTGCCGTCGTAGACCATGGGCCTCTGCGGCGGCCGCGCGGGTGCGGTCGAACCTGCCGGAGGAGCCGGCGGCGGGGGTGGCACCGTCTCGAAATGGATGGCGCCGCTCTTGAAAGTTCCGGTGATGGGAATACCTCGGGGTCGGCGAATCAGGCTGCCCGCCAGGGTTTCGCCCGTCTGCTGAATTTCGAAGTAGGTGTCGCGATACGTGCCATCGCCGCTGGGATTCGGGGTGCGGACATCCCAGTACCCGTTCAGGTCCGTCTGCGCAACGCAGGGAAGAAGCGCTCCAAAGAAGACGAAGCAGGAGAAGAAGGCACGGCTCATTGCAGTTCCAAACACACGATGCATACGAAGTCTCCAGACGCTTGAGGATCAATTGACGAGTACACGTGCCGTTGATTGGGACGCGTTGCTAAGCATAACGGGTCTTGTGACGGCGGCGTTCTTGTGAGTTGAGGATACAATTATGAACTCTTTGCCCGGTAATCGCTTGAAAGCTGCACACAGCACTAAAAAGTAACAGGGAAAGTCTCAATATATCTGCATATGATTGCAAATAAATAGCTTAAATAGTCACTGCCTCGAAAACAGTGCGCAGTCTTATTTCATTTCCAATCTGCGGCTGCATGCGGAAAAGTGCGAAATATCCTCCCCAATTGGACGAAAACAGTTGACAGCAATGGTGTGAATCATTATTGATCTACAAATACGATTTTGAATACATTCGCAACAAGGGGGGCTGTATGCTCACGCGGCTAGCAAATAGTGCGGCAGTCGTTTTTCTCGGGATGCTCGTTTTCTCACTTAGCCTGTCCCAGGCGGCAGCCCAGACTACGAACGGATCGATCACTGTCCAGACCATGGACTCCACCAAAGCGCTCCTAGTCGGAACGCGCCTCACGCTGACAGACAACGAGACCAACGTTGTCCGCGAAGGCACGACGCTCAGTTCGGGGGCTTACACCTTCACCGCACTGCCTCCGACCACCTATCACCTCACGGTCGAGCATTCCGGTTTCTCCACGGTCAACTACGACAGCATCGTCGTCCAGGCCGGTGTGGCAACGCCCTTGAATGTCGTCCTCAAGGTAGGCGTCACCACCCAGGAGGTCAATGTCTCGTCCGTCTCGGTGCCGGTCATCGAAGTTTCGTCGAACACGCTCTCTACCTCCATCAACATGGACGAAGTGAACAACCTGCCCGTAGCCGGTCGTAGTTTGCTCGGCCTGCAGGCTCTCTCGCCTGGATACGCCTCTACCAGCGGCAACGGCACCGGCACCTTCAATGGCACGCCTCAGGCCGCCTACCAGGCCAGCGTGGATGGCATCAATGCAACCTCCAGCCGATTCAAGGCCGGAAGCGGCTCCGGCGATGCGGTCACCCTTCGCCCCGAGAACATTCAGGAGTTCACAGTCCAGAGCGGCGAAGTTCCCCCCAGCCAGGGCGGCGGCCAAAGTTCCGTCCAGACACTCTTCGTCACTCGTCGCGGCACCAACAAGTTCCATGGAAGCGCCTTTGAAAACCATCAGGACGAAACGTTGAATGCCTATCCCTGGTCCTTCGGCTTTCAATCTCCACGCTCGCCAAAACCGCATCTCGTCATCAACGACTTCGGCGGCGGAGTCGGCGGCCCCATCTTCAGGGACAAGCTCTTCTTTTTCGTCAACTATTCCCAGCGCATTCAACCCGGAACACTGACAACTGATACGACGGTGCCGACTGCGCTCGCGCTTAGCGGTGTCTACCGCTACCTAAATGCCTCTGGCGGCATATCCAGCATCAACGTCCTGCAAGGCGCAGGCACTGCCGGATTCGACCCCAACGTGAACAAAGCAATCACCTTTCAGGAGCAGCTCAACCAGGGTTCCTATAAGTACGGCACCTTACTCACTCCGCTGACCACCCAACTCAATACGCAAACTCTCGAGTTTCAGGACTCGACGAAAGCAACGACCTACTATCCCTCTGCCCGGGTCGATTACACCATCACCAAGAAACTGCAGGCGAATCTCTCATTCAACCTCACCCGAAACTTCTCTCCGGGCCGCTTTCCAGATCCCTTGCCCGGCCCCTACTTCCAGACGAAAACCACTGGCAGTTTCAGCAAGAGCTATGTAGCCTCGCTCGGTTTCGACTATACCGTTACACCGAATCTGCTCAACCAGGTTAAGTTCGGCTATTTGTATACCGGCTCTGGCTTCAGCCCGGAGGCGGCCGGCTTCGACGTACCGTCTCAGGGAAATCTCAGCTACCCCTTCCAGGGCATCACCAGCGGAAACTTCACCATCGTCTCACAAGGCAGTTTTTATCCCTATCTTCAGGCCAACGATGATGTCACCTGGCAGAAGGGAGCCCACACCATCAAAGTAGGTGGCAATATCTGGCATCAGCAGGACCACTATTACAACCCGCCTCTCGGATACGTAAATATCAATCTCGGGATTAGCAGCTTCGACCCTGCCTTTAATCCGCTCACGGCGTTGGTGCCCACCGCCAAAGGAGACCCCAACCTTCCTGGCAATCTCACAGGAGCCCAGGGCGACGTAAGGAATATGTATGCGTGGCTCAATGGTCGTGTCACTAGCGCCAATGCCTCCTATGCCGTGGACAGGGCATCCGGGACCTACAAGCCCGGCACTTACGGTCTCGATGAGGCAGAATTCGGTGGAGGATTGTATCTTCAGGATTCATGGCGCATCCGGCCTGATCTAACCCTCAACTTTGGATTGCGCTGGGACCTGATCGAGGACCAGCATGACGTGAAGAATGGGTACACGGGACCGTCGGAAGCCGATCTGTTTGGCCCCTCCGGCATTCTCAATATCTTCCAGCCAGGTGCTAATTCGGGAGTTCAGAGTCCGCAGTACACCACCTCTGGCCACAAATACAACTCAAACCTGGTGCTGCCTCAGCCGCAGATTGGGTTCGCCTGGAATCCAAATATGTCCGACGGGTTCCTCGGCAAGATCTTTGGACCCGGTAAGACCGTCATCCGGGCCAGCTACACTCTCAAGAACTATACCGAAGGCGGACAGAACTTCTGGGCAGGCGCATCCAACTCCGGCTATAACTTCTTCAACAGTCTCAGCACTACCGCAAGCAACACAGTTGCACCGCAGAATTTCACCCCAGGCACGGTGAATCTTGTCGCACCGACGCAGTGCCCCAACCCGGTTCAGAACTGCGTGAACGTGGCAAGTACGCCAGCTCTGCCGGCGCTTTTCGCAACCCCGTCCGTCTACCGGGCGACGATCCCACAGGCGGATCTGTTCTTCCTGTCTAAGGGGGCCCCGTCTGCAATCGATCCCAACATCAAACAACCGTATATCGAATCCTATACACTCGGCATTCAGCGGCAGATCGGACGCTCCAGTGCCATTGAAATCCGATATGTTGGAAACCGCAGTATCCACGACTGGATCGGCCTCAACTACAACGAAGTCAACGGCCTGAACAACGGTTTTCTACAGGACTTCAAGAATGCGCAGCAAAACCTTGCAATCAACGCGGCGGCTGGAAAGCCCGGCGACTTTACCCCGACGCCGGGCCTGCCAACTCCAATCCTGAGCGCCGCGTTTGTGGGCAGTTCCGCCAGCGGCTTCAAAAACGGCAGCTTCGTTACCGCTCTCAACAATGGATCGCTGGGGGCGCTGGCCGCAGGTATCGCCAACAACGAAACGTTCTTCTGCAATGTAGCGAGCCAGTCATTCGCACCTTGCGCGACCGCCAAACTCGGTCCCGCGACGTCCGCGTATCCCGCCAACCTATTCCAGGTGAATCCGTATCTCGAAGGCAGCAGCGCTACCCTGCTCTCCTCCATGGGCTCATCGAACTACAACGCGCTCCAGGTGGAGTTCCGCCAGAAAGTTGCCTACGGCCTCAACCTGAACGCCAACTACACCTACGGCAAGACGCTCGGCATCTCGTCGAACGAGGCGTCGGGTTCCATCCAGAATGCAGCCAGTGTCTTTACCCTGCATAACCTCCGTTACAACTACATCCCAATCTCGTACGACATCCGCAACGCCTTCAAGCTGAGCGGAACCTATGCTCTGCCCTTCGGCAAAGACCGGGCTTTCCTCAACCATGGCAAGATGCTCAACTACGTCATCGGAGGATGGACGGCGGGCGCCATCATGATCTACCAGAGCGGTTCTCCGATTCTGCTCAGCGGCGGGCTGGCCTCAACGATCAATTCGGCGTCGGATGGCGGCGTCACCTTTGTCGGCACCACAAGCGCGCGAGATATTCAGAAATCGATGCACGTCACGCGCGCCGCACCTCACAACTCGTTCGTGAACCTCATCGATCCGAAATTCCAGAGCACCAGCACTGCAAATTCCGCCTACGTCAAACCCAACACAACGCCGGGTGTCCAGGGTAACCTGCCTTACATGTACGGCCCGAAGTGGAACAACTTCGATCTCTCCGCGACGAAGGACATTCCCATCTTTGAGGCGGTCCATATCAACCTGCAGGGCATCTTCCTGAACGCCTTCAACCACCCGGAGTGGAATGGCGGCAACTTCAACACGCAGAGCGCAACCTTCGGAACGACCAGCGGCCTTGCCCAGGGAGCTCGTCGCGTTGAGCTTCGCGGCAACATCACTTTCTAACCTGCTTCGGTTACGCTTCTCCTCGGGTTTGCACTGGAAACAGTGCAAGCCTTTTTCTTGCCTATGCGCCGCCGGAAGAATCTGCCCCCTCCAAACAGCATTTCCCCTTCCCCAACAAAGCCCCCACTTCGCCAGGCACACCATTCTTCAAGTCGAATTTAGGCCTTCGGAGGATCTTCCGGCGCCGCCAGCTTCTGCTTCGATTTCCGATAGACGTTGGCCACGGCGAGCGTCCAGAACGGCACCAGGTCAACTCCGGGCGCCAGCTTGCCCAGGAATGACGGCAGAAACTCCCAATGCCATCCCAGAAGGTAGACCAGCGCTCCTCCTACCCCAAGGTCGAGGACGTCCTCCGCGGGTGATTCCGCGCCTTCGATAAACAGCGGGAAAAAGACAAGCTGGAGCGCATCGGCAACGATCGCAAGGATCATTGCGGCACGAAAGCGCGTAGCGGACGAAATCGTGAGCGACTCCTCAGTCATAGCGGCCTGCCTTCCTATCGATGGATCAATCACCGCCATAGTCTTCACCGTTAGATTGACGGCGGCGCGCTTTGGTTTCTCACCTCTCAAGTCTCACCGCTACCGCGCTGTAGTCCTCACAATCTCAACTGGGCCAAGCAGGCCCGAGGGCATCAAAGGCGAGTCCGCCTTGTACGGCGCGATGTCCGCAAACGTGTACTTCGCCGCGCCGGGTTGCTGATCTCCGATGAGGCGATTGACCCAGGTATTCACCACCTTGACGGTGATCTTGTTGTTCCCAGGCTTCAACGCCTTGGTGATATCGACGCGAAACGGTGCATGCCAGACCACGCCCAGCGAAACCCCATTGACGGTCACTTCAGCGAGATTCTGCACATCGCCGAGATCCATCCACAAGCGCGCACCAGGGTCGAACCACGCGGAGGGCGCATCAACGTTCTGGGTGTACGTCCCTGAGCCGGAGAAGTACTTCACTCCGGCGGCCGAGCTGTCTGTCCAAGAAACCAGCTTGTCGAGAGTGATCGACGCAGGAGCGCCGCGGTTTGGCTGGAACGTTACGCTCCACGGGCCGTCGATCGTGGCCAGCTCCGTCTCTTCCGCCACAGGCAGCGAGCGCGCCGGCGACGTCGTGGGCTTGCGGAAGACAACGAAGACCGTACCCCATGGCTCAAGATGAAGTGGGACCGTCGTTCGGCCCGCTGCACTCTTGTACGAAGCAGGCTCAGAGGATCCAGTTTCCGCGCGCCACAGCTCGGGCGCCTTGCCGGTAACGCGAAACGTCGCGTCAACCGTCTCTTCGCGGTCGCTACGGTTGTCGAGGAAGTAGATATCGCCATTCGCCAGCTTGCGGTGCACAAAGGCGATGCGCGTGTCGGCCTCGGGCTTCGAGTGGCCGAAGTCCGGAGCGATCTCCATAGCCTTCAGCGCAGTTGCGGCATCCTCTCCCGCGAAAACCTTCCCCTTCCCCACCTTGTGCGTGCCGGTCCCATCGCCGAAAAGCTCGTCGCTCAGCCGCGCAAACTCTGCTTGATCGTCGGCAAGGCTGGGCGTGTCCGTGGGCTTTGCGCCGGCAACGACGGCGCCTTGCTCTACCAGCGTATGAATCGCGCGCAGCACCGGCAGCGACATGTGCTTGCTGTAAGGATCGAGAGCCAGAAGCCGATAGCTCATCCCGCTGGCCGTGGCGATGCGCCCGTCGCTCACGTGGAACATGTGGATGAGACCGTCGGCATTGATGTAGTCGAATCCGTAGCCTGCCGGAAGATTGGGCGCAGAGTTCGCGAAGATCGCGGTAATGTTGGAGTCCTCGCCGTAGAAGTAGAGGATGTCCGCCGCATAGTGTCCCAGCTGCAGCATGTAACTGCTGCGGGCGAGGTACTTCACCCACGGCCCCGCTTCATCCGCCCAGGTCTCATTGCGATTGAACCACTGGCCATACGGCCCCAGCGTCAGGCCCGGCGCCTTGTCCACGAGCGGCTGATGCGCGGACTCATGAATAACGAAGCGGTTGATGCCATTCACCAACTCCTGATCCGCGGTCGGCTTCAGCGTGGCGGGCGACCACGCCCACGCGCTGTTGATGCGCGCCGTCATCGACTCCGCAGCCGCCAGGTTCTGCCCGTAGATGTGGGCAACCGACGCGGACTCGCGATCGTCGGCGTTGTAGCCGTACATCTCCTTGTTCACCCCGGGAGCCTGTACCCACATCGCGCTCATGGGAATGTCGTTGAGCTTCTTGACCTCCATGCCGTCGGCGATGAACGCGCGGCCGCCCTCGTGCGACTCGCCGTAGTGGCCCATTCCGCGCTCTTTGAGTGTCGCTTCCAACTGGCCATAGTGCTGGGTCGCAGTCAGGTCGGCGATCGTCTTTCGCAGGTCCCACAAAAACTGGTCGCTCGCTTTGCCGCTCTCCACTACATGCCCCGCCAGTACGGGCAGCCAGGGACGCGGATCGTAGCCTCGAAGGCGCGTGAAGTCGGCGATCATGGTGTCGGTCCAGTTCTGCGCACCCGCCTCCCAACTATCGCTGATGACGTAACGAATCCCGCGCTTACCCATGAACTCAGGGCCGACCGTTGCCTTGTAACTATCCAGGTAACGATCCATGTAGTTCTTCACGTAGTGGGCGTTCAATTTGTCTACTTCCAGCCCGGTAGCTTCCTGGGTGGCGGGATGATTCGTGATGCCAAGCAACGAATATCCGATTCGGAGAACCACCCACTTCCCGGGCGGCGGAGTCCAGTCGAGCGAGCCATCGGGGCGGAGCTTGCTGCTCAAGTCGATCACCTCGCTCTTGCGGATCGCATCCGGCGACGCCACCTCCGGTGTGGCAAAGCCGTAGAGGTCCGGCGTCTGGTTGAACGCCGCCTTCTCCTCAAAACGATTCACGCGAGCGTCCGGATGAAGCACGAGCTCAGAGAGCGCGATGTCCGCTGCCGCTCCTGTTGCACCCGAAGAATTTGCTGTGGCCGTCTTGAACGTCACGCGGAAGTACTTCGCCGTCGCGGGTGGGATGGCGATCGTATGTTCAGCCGATCCGCCCTTTGGCACCATCGTGACGACGCGAAAATTGACACCGTCGTCGCTGGTCTCCAGGGCTTCCGTGGGCTCGTTGTTTCCGCGCGCAAAGTACTCATCGTTGGCGCCAGTCGAGCGGCGAACGATGGTAAACGCGCAAATCCGTTGCGGCTGCGCAAACTCATATTGGATCCAGGCCTTTTCGCCAGGCGCAGCCTTCGGCAATGTCGTCGTTCGCACCAGGTCGCCATCGGCAAGCAGAGCGGTATCGACGGTTCCGCTGCTCCACGTAATTTTTGGCTGCGGCGCATCGGCACTGGACGGCTCGCGATATGCAACTACTGCGCTGTCCGCATAAAACTGCGGCGCTTTGAATGCTGTGCTGTTGCTCGGCAGATTCTGGAACGGTCCAGTATTGCTGGGCGGATGTGCGAGCGTGCCAGTGAACGGCTTGCCGCCCTCGACCACCGTCTCGCTCCACACATATTTCTTCATCGCCTCCGGCCCGGTGACCCATGGACCGCCGCTCTCGCTCCAGCCGGGCGAGCCCGCGATAGCCTCCTCCATACCCAGTTGGTCAGCCAGCGTAGTCGCATATTTGAACGCATCCTTCCACTCCGGCGTCATATAGGCGAGGCGTTTCTCGACCACCTGCGGCGTTGCCAGGGCAGCGTCGAAGTTCTGGAATCCGCCGATGCCGACCTTGTGCATCCACTGCAGGTCGAGCTTGATTCCCTCCTTGCTGATGTTGCCATTCATCCAGTGCCACCACACCAACGGCCGCGCGCTTTGCGGCGGATTGACGAATCCGCTCTTGAGCGGGTCGACCGGCGCATGCGTCGCCGGAGCAGTCTGCCCCGGGAGCGGCAGGCCGGACAAGGTGAGTGCAAGAATGCAGGCTGCGTTTGGAAGGCTGCCGATGTAGGTCATTTTCATTTGGGAGAACGATAATCCCGGCGATTCCTCCGGCGCAAGCGCACCGGCTCGATAGGCCCTTACCCGTTAGCGCACTGGGCTCGGCAGAATCTCCACGTAATCCAACGGAGCTTGCTCAATCCCATCCGGCCAGCCGTCGATTTGCACCGTGTCTCCTTGGTGGATCGCAACATGGAGCACCACCCGCCGGGTAGCGGTGTGACCGTTCAACTTGTCACTAGGGAGCGTATCGTCGGCGATCCAGCGATCGACTTCATTTCCCGCCACCGACAACACAAAGTGCGAATGACCATGCAGGAAGTCGAAGTACCGCACACTGATGTCGTACCAGCCGTCCGCCTTGTCCCAGGTAGTCTGGGCAGAGCACTGCCGCGTCGCGCAGCTCACGGCCTTCCCGCCGGAGGCCGTCTCCCACGGAGTCACATCGACCGGCGCATATCCGTCGAGTTGCATCGACTCCGCTTCGATGCGCCCGGGATAGTTGCCCACGCGTCCCTTCACATCGGCGATACCGGACATCTTCGTGAACCACTGCGTGATTGCATCGCGCCACACGATGGCGTGCCCCACCTGGAACTGCAGGCGCCGCAGCACCTCAGCATACGTCGTGTCCGGAACCTTGCCGTGGAGCGACTGCCACGCAGTCACCTGCGCGGCCGCAGCCTCGGCGCCCCAGTAATGCGTGTCGTCGATAGACTGCATCACCGTCTTGCCCGAATGCAGGCGATAGCTATACGGCACATGATGCATGAACAGCAGCAATTCATCGGGGCAGGTTACGAGCGACTCATATTTCGCGGCCAGCGGCGCGGGGTACTGACCGATATAGCCCGTGCCGGTAGCGACAGTGCGGTCCATACCCACACCGCCGCGATCGGCGCGAATCCACTGTCCCCACCCGTTGCGCTCCGCGGATTCAATGCCGGGGCCGAAGTGGACCCCGATAATATCCGTCAATGTTCCAACCCCGAGCGGCCCAGTGTAGCTCGCGTAGATATGCCACGAATCCAGTTCCAGTTTGTTGACCACGGTGCGCACAGTGGGATCGTTGCCGAACGTCAGGCGCGCCCATTCATCGCTGATAGCGGGCGCGCTCAGGCCCGGATCCCAAGCGAGTCTCCCAAAGCCATACAGATTGGCCAGCGCGAGCGGGTGGCCAAGCCAGCCATCGGTGCCTACGTTCGCCACGCCAACCAGCCCGCCCCGCGTGTGATGTTCAAGCGACGACGGGTGGCCGCTGACAATGCGTTTCACCAGCAGCGGCGACGCGGTAAGAGAAGCGCGCATATCCGTGTCCAGCGCCTCCTTCCACATCGGCACCAGGTAGACGAGGTGGCGCTGCTGTCCCGTATACTCCTGCGTGATCTGCAACTCAATCGCTTCGTTAGTATGCGGAAGCGCAGCGAACAACGGGCTGACCGGCTCACGCGCCTGGAAGTCAATCGGCCCGTGCTTGATCTGCACAATCACGTTGTCTTCGAATTTTCCGTCGAGCGCATGGAAGTTGTCGTAACCCGCGCGGGCACGGTCGGCCTTCGGATTGGTCCAGTCGAGGTGATTGTTGTAGACGAAGCCGCGATAGAGCACTACGCCACCATGGGGCCGCAGCGCGCGCGCCACAACATTGGCCGCATCGGCCGGGGTGCGCCCGTACTGCGACGGACCGGGCCGCCCTTCGGAGTCCGCCTTAATCAGCACGCCGCCAAAGTCAGGAATGACGCGATAGATCTCGTCCACCTTGGCTTTCCACCACGCGGCGACCTCCGGATCGAGCGGATCGAACGTCTTCAACCCTCCCAGGACCTGCGGACTGCTCATGTCGATGGAAAGCGACAGCCGCACGCCGTAACGTCGAAAGACGTCCGCTATACGGGCAATCTCAGTGAGGCCCCCGGGCTTCAGCAGATCGATGTTGGCGTTCACATTGTTGATCGTGCAGCCATTGATGCCAACGGAGCTTAGTAACCGCGCATAGGCCGCAGCGCGCGACAGATCCGTGCGCACCTTGCCGTCTGCAAAGAAGATCGAAGGACCAGCGTAGCCGCGTTCAATCGAGCCGTCAGCGTTGTCCCATTCATTGGTCCAACGAATCGCGTTTGCGGGTGTCGACGTTTCCTCAAGAGCGGCCAGCGAATGCTGTTCGGCAATCAAGCGGAGCAGCGCGAACGATCCGTACAGCACGCCCCGCTCGTCCCCGCCTTCGACGATCAGCGCACCGCCGCTACGGTAAAGCCGGTAAGCCTCAGCAGCAAGCGGTTTCTGGCCGCCGCCCTCCGGCCGCCAGGCTTTAATCTCGGCCTGCGTTCCCAGGACGACAGCCTGCCGGTTCGCATCGCGCGTGTTGGTGACGATACGTGGTTCGCGTTGC
This sequence comes from Acidobacteriaceae bacterium, assembly GCA_036498865.1. Classification (GTDB taxonomy): domain Bacteria; phylum Acidobacteriota; class Terriglobia; order Terriglobales; family Acidobacteriaceae; genus Edaphobacter. The sequence continues at coordinate 20,550 of DASYEU010000009.1, forward strand.
AACATGCCGCGCCAGCCGAGCCCGAGTTCGCGAGACGCGGAGCCCTCCAGCGCATCGTGACCCAGAACGACAATCGTGTCCGGGGTCCCTGTCGGAAAAACCACGGCAGCGTTCACCGCGCGATAAGCGAGCCACGCTGGTTCGCCGGCTCCCAATTCCTGAGCCGCGATCAGGGTAGACGCAAGCATCGGCAGCAACAGCGCCACCAGCGGCGCCTGCCTCCTGCACGAGATCACCGCGGCAGTTCCTTGCTTCCGCGGATACTGAACGCCCCCGTAATCGATTCCTCGGAGCCTTCGCCGGGTTGTGATCCGCCCAGGTGCACTGTGTAGTCCCCCGCTCGCACCGCTCGGACGCCGTTCGCGTCGACGGTGCTCAACTCACGCGGTTCGATGACGAAGTGAATATGCTGCTTACTGTGCGGCGCCAGCGACGCGCGCTCAAACCCAACGAGCGCAAGCCTCGGCGATGTAGCCGCAGCCGGCGGCGTCAGATAGAGTTCGCTCACCGTATCGCCGGCAGGGCCTGCAACGTTCTCGACATCGGCGTCGACCGTCAACGACGTCCCCGCATCGAGCGACTTCGCCGAAAGCTTCAGGTTGGTCCACTTGAACTTCGAGTAGCTGAGTCCGTAACCAAAGCCCCACAACGGCTTGCCCTGGAAGTAGCGATAGGTGCGATTACTCATGGAGTAGTCGTCAAAAGCGGGCAGATCCTTCGTGCTCGCATAGAAAGTCACGGGCAATCGCCCAGCCGGATTGATCTGCCCTGTCAGCACCTGCGCAATCGCCGTACCCGCTTCCTCGCCCGGATACCAGGCTTCCACAATCGCGTTCGCGTGCTGCCTTGCCCAATCGACCGCCAGTGCGCTTCCATTCATCAGAACGACCACCAGCGGCTTACCCGTCGCCGCAACCGCCTCCAGCACCTTCTGCTGCACGGTAGGCAGTTCGATGCTGGTGCGATCTCCGCCATTGAAGCCCTCGACATGCACCGGCATCTCTTCGCCTTCGAGTTCCGGAGAGAGTCCAACGAACGCGACGACCACATCGGACTCCTTCGCCGCAGCGACCGCCGCCTCACGTTCAGCATCGATGGCAGGCTTCCACGCCAGCGTAACGCCACCGCCAAACAGCGGAGCCTCATGGGTGTACTCAATTCGAATCGCGTGCGGCTTCGAATCCGCAAAGTGCATCACGAATGGCTTGAGAGCGCTTGAACGAAACTCATTGGCAGCGATAGGCTGCTCCATCGCCGGCTTGTCGTCGAAGAAGAGCCTGACCGCTTCAGCATCACCGCACGGATAGCAATGAGCCAGCGTGAAGCTGAACTGATAGTCTCCCGCCACGGGCGCCTCGATTGTGCCGGTCCAGCGCACTCCGAAGTGCGTCGCCTCCAGACCCCTCCCCGGCGAAGCCGAATTCCAGTCGAACGCCACCTGCTCGTCCACGCGGGTCATCGCAGGCGCTCCCTGCAAACCAATGTTGTCGAAGTATTCGCCCTTCAACCCGGAGCGGGCATCTCCAGCAGCCGGATGGAAGGCGGTCCGCGGAACGGGAAGCGGCAGTTCGCTCACGTAAGGCGAGCCCTGCGCATACCTCACGTTTGCCGCGCCAAACACGCTCTCCATGCCAGCGAGCGGAAGTACCGGCTTCGACGGAACCGCGTTGTAGTTCCCTTCAATCGCGGCCAGGCTCGCGGCGTTCGGGCCAATCACCGCGACTTTGGTGGCCTTCTTCAATGGCAACAACCCATCGTTCTTCAGCAGTACCACCGACTTGCCGGCAACTTCCAGCGCCAGCCGGTTGTGCTCCGGCGAGTCATTCACGGAGAACGGAATCTGCGCATACTTAACCTTCGCCGGATCGTCGAAGAGGCCGAGCTCAAAGCGCGCCGTAAACAGGCGCTTCACTGAAACATCCAGCTCCTTCACGCCGATCAGCCCATCGTGCACCGCTCGTACCAGCGCCGCGTACTCCTTGCCGCAACTCGTGTCGGTACCCGCGCGAACCCCGGCGACCGCAGCGTGCTCCAGATCCGGAGAGAACTTGTGGCCGGCCGCTATATCGGTAATAGCCGCGCAGTCTGACGTGACATAGCCATTGAAGCCCCACGCTTTGCGCAACGTATCCGAGAGCAGCATCGTGTTCGCGCAGGCAGGCTGCCCGTCAATCGAGTTGTACGCGCACATCACACTCCCTGCCTTGGCCTCGGTCACTGTCGCGCGAAAGGCCGGCAGGTACGTATCCTCAAGGTCGTGCGGCGAGGCATCCACGTTTGCGCTGTGACGTGTGCTCTCCGGACCGGAGTGAACCGCAAAGTGTTTTGGCGTCGCAACCACTTTGTAGTAACTCGGATCGTCGCCTTGCATGCCTTCCACAAACGCCACACCCAGCCGGCCTGTCAGAAACGGATCCTCACCATACGTTTCCTGACCTCGCCCCCATCGCGGGTCGCGAAAGATGTTGATGTTGGGCGACCAGAAATCGAGCCCGTAGTAGATGCTATGAATCCCCTTCCGCAACGCTTCGCTGTTCTTCGCGCGCGCCTCCGTGCTGATGGTCGTCGCCACCTGGCGCATCAGCGGGACGTCCCATGTCGCCGCCAGCCCAATCGCCTGCGGAAACACAGTCGCGTAGCCCGATCGGGCAACTCCATGGAGCCCCTCACTCCACCAGTCGTACTCCGGCACATTGAGCCGCGGAATGGCGATGGAGTGGTTCTGCATCTGCGAGACCTTCTCTTCCAGGGTCATCTTCCCGACCAGCTCATCCACGCGCCGCTGCACATCCGGCGAAGGAACGTGGTTCGGAACCTGCGCCGCCAGAGTCAACGTAAGCGCGCAGGCGCACAGCGGAAGCAAATGCCGAATTCCTGAAAGATTGCGGCGCGAAAAGGTCGAAGTATGAAGTGTGCGCATTGTCATTTGACTTTGTTCTCTATTTCGAAGAAATCCACTGTAGCGCGAGGATGCGGGCAAATGCAACTGCGAATACTCCGGCCGCAGCCAAATCTTCGGCGTCGCTCCATTCGATCCAAATAATCAAGTGATTAGCGGCTTATCCCTCCACGTTTGCATTGCTCCCTCACCGCTCAGCACCCGCTGAATATCTTCATCGCGGATATATTTGCGTAGGCAAATCAAATATCAGCATGACGAGAGAGTCGAACAAGTCTTGCCAACGTCGCGCGCAACGCGCAATCTTCGGCCTCGGCGATCTACTCACCAGTCCGTAAGCGTGCCGTCGAGCTTGCGCGCGACCGGAAGATACGCCCGCTGGTAAGGATGCTTCGCCGCCAGCGCCTCATCGATCTCCACACCCAACCCAGGCGCACTGCCCGGATGCATATAGCCATCGGCAAAGCGGTACTGATGCGGAAACACCTCTTCGGTCAACGCCGTGTGGGGCATGTGTTCCTGGATCCCGAAGTTATGAATCGCGAGCCCCAGGTGAAGCGCCGCGGCCATGGTGACAGGAGACAGATCTGTTGCACCATGGAATCCTGTGCGCACATGGTAGAGCGCGGCAAAGTCGGCGGTCTTCTTCGCGTGTGTGATGCCTCCGCCATGCACAATCGTCATGCGGATGTAGTCAATCCACTGGCGACGGATAAGATCGTGCGCGTCCCATACGGAATTGAAAACTTCGCCGGTCGCAATCGGCGTCGTAGTGTGCTGCCGGATCAACTCAAATCCTTCCTGCAACTCGGCAGGACAAGGATCCTCCAACCAGAACAGATGATAGGGTTCCAGCGCTTTGCCCACGCGCGCCGCTTCGATCGGAGTCAGCCGGTGGTGCGCATCGTGCAGCAGATGGACATCGGTACCCAGTTCAACGCGCAGCTTTTCAAACAGCCTCGGAACAAAGTTCAAATATTTTTCCGTCGACCACAGGCTCTTCGATGGCAGGCCACGCTCTGCAGGCTCGTACGCCTTGCCTCCCTTGGGAACGCCATAGCTCGAGGCCACGCCCGGCACGCCGCTCTGTGCTCGCACCGCAAGGTATCCCTCCTCCATATGCCTCCGGACGGAGTCGAGCGTCTCAGAAATATCAGCGCCATTCGCGTGGGTATACACCAGCACACCCTCGCGGCTCTTCCCGCCCAGCAGGTTGTAGACGGGTGTATTCAGCGCCTTGCCCTTGATGTCCCACAGGGCTACATCGACCGCGGCAATCGCAGTCATAGTGACCGGACCGCGCCGCCAATAGGCGCCCCGATAGAGATACTGCCAGATATCTTCCGTCTGGAACGGATCGCGGCCAATCAGGCAAGGCAGCACGTGTTCGGAGAGATAGCTGGCCACGGCCAACTCCCGGCCATTGAGCGTTGCATCGCCAAGCCCATAGATGCCCTCGTCGGTCTCGATCTTCAAAGTGACAAAGTTGCGGTCCGGGGAGCAGACGATGAGGCGTGCCGCGGTAATCTTCATGGCTGGGTTGCGCGCCCTTTCATTGGTTGACGCCGCTGGCAAGATACCCACCGTCGACAGCGAGAATCTGCCCGGTTACGAAGCCGCTCTCCGCCGCAGCAAAGTATACGGCGGCGCCCGCCACCTCATCCACAGCTCCGAACCGCGCCATCGGTGTGCGTAGCAGGAGTTCCTGGCCGCGCCCCGAATCCAGCAGCTTCCGATTGAGCTCAGTCGGAAAGATTCCAGGCGCAATTGCGTTGACGGTAATGCCATGCCCAGCCCACTCTACCGCCAGCGACTTGGTCAGCGCGCCCACCGCCGCCTTGCTCGCTCCATAGGCGGCAACTTCCTGGAACGCGACGAAGGTCGCCAGCGAAGCAATATTAACAATGCGGCCGTACCCCGCCTCGATCATGCTCTTGCCGAAGATCTGGCAGGCGCGCAGTGTCCCGTTCAAATTCACGTCCATAATGCTGTTCCACTGCTCGTCACAGCACTCGAGTGTGGGGATTCGCCGCGTAACGCCGGCAGAGTTCACCAGGATATCGACGTGGCCGAACGCCGCAGTCGTTCGGTCATGCAACGCTTGGAGGCTCGCGCGATCGCAGACATCGGAGACGATCCGCAGAGTCTTGCGGCCAAGGTCTTCAATCTGGTCGGCAGTCGAGGCAACGGTCTCACTGGAGCGGGAGCTCGCCACTACATCGGCCCCCGCGCACGCGAGCGCCTGGGCAATGGCCCTGCCAATTCCGGTCGTGCCGCCCACGACCACTGCACATCGTCCACTTAGATCGAACATCTGGGCCACGCCATCCAATCACCAGGAAACTTCGTTCGACGCCAGAAAAGCAAGCCGCACCTTTGACTTCGCCTTGACTCCGCAAAAGGTAGACCGATTCATCGAATGTCGTCAATAAAATTTGTACTACAAGTAAATACGTAAGTCAGGGAAAAGCGGTTCCACAAAGAATCTTACTTCTCAAAAAATTCTATTATCTTCCATATCTTCATCAATTTATAATGAGGGACGCGAAGCCAATCGTGTCTATGCCACGCATGCAACCAGAAGAGCTTCAGTGCATTTATTTCTGTATTGATATGGCTCGACAAGAAATCATTGGACCACCCTCGGAAACCATCCGCACTACTCCACCTCGTTCTCCAAAACACCGATTCCGTCAATCGCGATGCGAATCCGGTCGCCACTTGTAAGGCTGAAGTCATCGCCCGGCACAACCCCCGTACCCGTCATCAGGAACGCACCATCGGGAAAGCTGTTGTCGCGGAAGAGATACTCGGCAAGCTGCTTCGGCTCGCGCTTCAGTTCGGCGAGCGTGGTGCTGCCCACGAAGACCTCCTCCCCCTGCCGCACAATCTGCAACTCAATCCTCGTCGATTTGCCGAGCGGCTCCACCGCCAGCAAAATGCACGGACCCAGCGCGCAACTCCCGTCATACACCTTCGCCTGCGGCAAATAGAGCGGATTCTCTCCCTCAATGTCGCGTGAGCTCATATCGTTGCCAATCGTGCAGCCAACAATCTGCCCACCAGGGTTAATGAGCAGCGTCAGCTCCGGCTCCGGCACGGACCACTTCGCATCGGACCGAATTCGCACGCGCCCCTGCGTGCCCACGACGCGCCGCCCCGTAGCCTTGAAGAAGAGCTCCGGCCGCTCAGCCGCATACACCCGGTCGTAGAAATCGCCGCCACCCGCATCTTTGCTCTCCTCCATGCGCGCATTGCGGCTCCGGTAGTACGTAACACCCGCGGCCCACACCTCCTGGCTGACAATTGGAGCAAGAATGCTCCTCGGCTCGAACGCTTTCACCGACGCTTCAGTCGTCGCCGCGCGCACGCGCTCCAGCAGATCGGCGCTGCGGATCAACTCGTCCCAGTCGTCAATGGAAACGGCATGGAAACCACCGCCATCTTCCACAAAGATTCCGTTGGTGGTGCGATAGAGCTTCATTGGCCTGGCCTTTCTTCCGCATCCGGCGCGGCCAAAGCCAGCCTCGCTAGGATCGCGTCCGCATCGTAGACGCATCCCCCCCACACGCCTCCGCTGGCCTGCACCAGCGCAGCCCACAGCCGCGTGTCCTCCGGCAGAGCCGGGTGAGCAGCAAGGTCGTCCCGTTGTGCGCGGCCCCGCAGGCGAGCCGCTCCTTCTTCCGCACTGAACCGTTCGTCTCCTTCGCCCACCAGGTTGACGCTGCCATGCACTGCCTCGCGGTCGATCACAATCTCAATCGTGTCGCCATCCAGCACGCGCCCAATCGTTCCGCCTGCCAGCGCTTCGGGAGAGATATGCCCAATGCACGCACCAGTCGAAACTCCGCTGAAGCGCGCGTCGGTAAGCACCGCGACGTGCTTGCAGTAGGGCAGACTCTTCAGCGCGGAGGTGACCTGGTAGATCTCCTGCATGCCCGCACCCACCGGGCCGCCACAAATCAGCACCATCACGTCTCCCTGCGACACGGCGCCGCGTTTGATAGCGTCGATCGCCGCGGCCTCCGTGACGAAGACACGGGCCGGGCCACGGTGGCGATAAAGACTGTCCGCATCGACAAGAGAGGGATCGATCGCCGTACTCTTGATCACGCTTCCCTCCGGCGCCAGATTGCCGGCCGGAAAGCAAACCGTAGCGGTAAGTCCACGCCTCCGCGCGCCATCGGGCGACAGAATCACATCGCCGGCATCCACCTGGTCCAACACGCGCAGCCGCTCCTTCAGTGCAGCGCGCCGTTCGCTCCGCTCCCACCAGTTCAGGTTTTCGTCCAGCGTCTCGCCCGTCACCGTGCGCACTCCGCAATCCAGCAGACCCGCGCGCCGCAAATGCAGCATCACCTCCGGCACTCCTCCCGCAAGAAAGACCTGCACCGTCGCAAAGTTGTTCGGCCCATTCGGCAGCGCATCCACCAGTCTCGGAACCTCGCGGTTCACCGACGTCCAATCCGCCACAGTCGGCCGCCGCAAACCCGCGGCGTGCGCAATGGCGGGCACATGCAGCAGCAGATTCGTCGACCCACCAAACGCCGCATGCAACACCATCGCGTTTCGGATCGCCGCATCGGTGAGCACATCGCGCGTCCCCATCCCCAGCTGCGCCATACGCAGAATCGCCCGTGCGGAACGAGTCGCAGCATCCAGCCAGATAGGCTGCCCCGACGGAGCCAGGGCAGCATGCGGTAGCGACAGACCCAGCGCCTCGGCAACCACCTGCGACGTTGCCGCCGTACCCAGAAACTGGCAGCCACCGCCTGGCGTCGCACACGCTCTGCAGCCGATGTCCGCGGCATACTCCAGCGTGATCTGTCCCTGCGCATAGCGTGCGCCGATGGATTGCACCTTGCCTGCATCCTCGCCGTTCTCGGGGAGCAGCGTCACTCCACCCGGAATCAGGATGCTCGGCAACGCGCCGGACGATGCCAGTGCCATCATCATCGCCGGCAACCCTTTGTCGCAGGTAGCCACACCCAGAACGCCCTTGCGCATGGGAAGCGAGCGCATCAGTCGCCGCAGCACGATCGCCGCATCGTTGCGATACGGCAGCGAATCGAGCATCCCATCGGTACCCTGCGTGCGGCCGTCGCACGGATCGGTGCACGCTCCGGCAAACGGAACGCAATGCTGGCTCCGCAGCTCACGCGCCGCCTCGGCAACCAGCAGGCCCACTTCCCAGTGTCCGGTGTGAAAGCCCAGCGCAATCGGCGTCCCATCCTGCGCACGCATGCCGCCGTGTGTGCTCAGGATCAGGAACTCTGGGTCGAGCAGCCGCGCCGGCTCCCATCCCATGCCTGCGTTCTGGCTCAGTCCAAAGAGATTCCCTGAGGGCTGCGTCAACAGCATCTCCGGAGTGATCGGAAGCTGCCCCTCCGGTCCCGGAGCGTGCGTGCGAGTCTCCGCAAACAGACACGACGCGCCTTCCAGTACCTGCTCGGCAGTGATGTTAGTCCGCGGGTCGACGCTCATAACTTGCGGGAAGCCTCAGGCACGAGTCTACCTTCAGGCTACGCCTGGTCCAACGTATACGGCTTGCGTTGCGGCGCGAGAGCAGTGCGTTGGCCGCAGCGTCGCCCCTGAACTGCTCCTTCAGCGGATCATCGGAAGTCCAGTCGCGGCGGCAGCCGCAGCCGCCGTCTGGAGAAACTGGCGCCGCGACAGGATGTCCCATAGCATCACCCCTCGATCGTTGCGTGCGTCGCGCCTTGCTGCGCGCGGATCACCAGCTCCGCCGCCAGCAGGCACTGCGTCTGGTCCTGTGCCGTGTGCGTACGATTCACCACGTCGCTGATGAACTGCGGCCCAAACGGCAGAGTCAGGTTGTTGCAGTCGATGTAGCGTGCCTCTTTCGCGTCCACCAGGTAGATGTGGTTACCGCCTTTGCGCTCGGCAGGCGCGGCAACATCCGTGTACTTGCGCAGCTCCATATAGCCATCCGTCCCCAGGATGAAAAGCCGCCCATCGCCCCACGTGCCCAGCCCGTTCGGCGTAAACCAGTCCAGCCGCACGTAGCCGAAACCGGAATTGCCCCGCAGCGTCATGTCGCCGAAGTCCTGGAACTTGGGGTGGTCCTTGTGGCGGACGTTCGCCACCTGCGACGAAACAATCTCAGCATGTGTCGACCCCGTATAGAAAAGAAACTGGTCGACCTGGTGCGAGCCGATGTCGCACAGAATCCCGCCGTACTTCTCCGGCTCCCAGAACCAGTCCGGTCGGCCCGACCCACCTCCCGCGTCACCGCCCTTCTGGATGATCTGGTGCGGCGCAATATTGATCGTTTGAATCACCTTGCCAATCGCGCCCGCCTGCACCAGTTCACCGGCGCGGACCGCAGCCTTCACTTCCAGCCGCTCGCTATACATGATCGCGAAGATGCGCTTCGTCTCTGCGATCGTCTTACGCACCTCGGCCAGTTGGTCGAGCGTCGTCACCGCGGGCTTGTCGCTCAGAAAGTCCTTGCCATGCCGCATCGCGCGGATCCCCAGCGGCGCACGCGTATTCGGTACAGCCGAGCTCAGCACCAGCTGAATGGAAGAATCGTTCAGAATCTCATCCTCAGACTGCGCCGCCTTCGCCTGCGGATAGCGCTTCAGAAAAGCGGCTCCCCGCTCGGGCTCCGCAGCATACACGCTCACCAGCACCCCGCCCCCGCGGATCATCGCGTCCACCATCCCGTAGATGTGGTCGTGGCTCATACCGGCGACCGCGAATCGAACCGAATAGGCCGGCTTCGCATTCGTGCCTTGCGCTGGGGCTGCCATCTCCTCCACAACCCCGGTGGAAGGGGCAGCGGCAAAAGCCGCGGCCGGAAATGCCGTCGAAAGGCCGGCCGTCCCCATGGTCTTCAGAAACGAACGTCGGTCCACTCCATCAATCTGCATCGTAATCTCCTCAGTCGCCCATCATACTTCTCAGAGGAGAACCCTTGCATTCTCAATAAACTTCGCCGCGCGAACTTAATAGCTCGGAGACACCATGCCGTCGCTCGTTGATCCCATCAAAATCCTGGTCGACCTCACAATACTCGCTACAATCCCCGTCGTTTATAAACATTCCCTGTATTGAATCGGCAAAATCCTTGGAGTTAGAGGGCCTTTTTCCTCTACAAATTGCTTGACATTGTCGGAATGTCGGGGATAAAGTTCGGGTCGCATAAAAATATAGGGAGCGCACGAGGGCAGGACTGGCGGAAGCCCGGCCACGCCAAAATTTTCGGAGGAATGCGATGACGCGACACTCGATGTATCCAGCATGCAAGTGGGCGAGGCAGGCAACCCTGGGGTTAGCTTTGACGGCGATGTTCTGCGCAGCGCCTTTGTTCGTTCAGCCAGCGCATGCCCAGGTCCTGTACGGCTCGCTCACCGGCACCGTAACCGACCCCAGCGGCGCCGTCGTCGCCAGCGCTCAGGTCACCGCGCTCGAGACGCAAACCGGTATCGCCCAAACCGACACCACCGACTCAACCGGAAACTATCGGTTCTCCTCCCTGCTGCCCGGCACCTACAAAGTGACCATCGCGGCCAAAGGGTTCTCCACCCAGGAGACCCCAGGGGTCTCGATTCGCGTAAACGAGATCGCGCGTGTAAACGCAGGCCTCAAAGCGGCAAGCGCGACAGAGACCGTGATCGTCACCACCGAAGCTCCCCTTCTCCAGACCGACAAGGCCGACGTGCATACGGACCTGACGGCCCAGCAGATCGAAGACCTGCCAACCATGGGGTCCCAGGGCAGAAACTTCCAGGGCCTCCTGCGCACCATACCCGGCGTCGGCCTCACCGCCGAGACCAACTCCCTCGCCGGCAACCCGCAGCGCGCCATCAACGCCAACGTCAACGGACAATCCAACCAGACCGTCAACACTCGGCTCGACGGCGCACAGGATGCCTACCCCTGGCTGCCCGCAAACGTCGCCTACGTCCCGCCCGCTGACGCCATTGAGACGGTCAACGTCGTCACCAACTCGTTCGACGCCGAGCAGGGCATGGCCGGTGGTGCCGCCGTCAACGTGCAAATTAAATCCGGCACGAACACCTTCCACGGCGGTGGACACATATTCCACACCGACCAGAGTCTCGCCGCGCGCAATTACTTCAACACCGATATCACCCGGTTTCCAAAACTCAACCGGAACAATCAGAACCAATTTGGAGGCCAGATCGGCGGCCCCATTCTTAGGGACAAGCTCTTCTTTTTCGGCGACTATGAGCGGACGACCCAGCGGCAACTCGCCGGACCAGACATCCGGACGCTTCCGACCGCTGCGATGATCACGGGCGATTTCCGCAGTCTTCCCGGAAATCCAATCATCTACGATCCCGCAACCGGCGATGCTCACGGAGCCAATAAGCAGCAGATCTCCTGCGCCGGAGTTTTGAATGTCATGTGTGCGAGCCGGATCGATCCTGCGTCCGCAGCAATCGGCAAGCTGATTCAGCCGCTTACCAGCCAGGAGATTGCCACCGCCAATGGCGTGAACAACTGGGTTGGAAGCGGTACCGCTCTCTTCAATCGAGACAGCGCCGACGTCAAGATCAACTATGTTCCCGGCGCCAAATCCACGGTCTTCGGGCGCTACAGCTTCTCCCGGACACTTGTGTTCGACCCGCCCCTGCTGGGCGCCGCAGTCGGCGACGCAACCAATGGCGGCCAACTCGGCCAGGCTCCCGGCCTCATTCAAAGCATCGGCCTCGGCGCTACTCACACCTTTACCCCCGACCTGTTGCTGGACTGGAACTTCGGCTTCACCCGACAGCGCCTGGGATCGACCTTCGATCTCTCCTCCGCCAGGGGAATCAACGACCTGAAGATACCCGGAACCAATAACGCGGGAGCAACCGGCGATCCTTCCCTCTACTACGGGTATCCCGGATTCACATTCACGACGGCCAACGTCACGGTTGCAGCTCTCGGGAACGCACAGCCCGCCAATCCGTTCCTGTTCCGCGACCAGCAGTTCGTGACCGGTGCGAACCTCAGCTGGAATAAGGGAAAGAACGCGTTCCGCGGCGGCCTCGAATGGAATCACGCGCAGATCAATCACTTCCAGCCCCAGGGAGGCACCTTCCAGGAGGCTCGCGGCGCATTCCAGTTCAACGGCAACATCACTTCGCAGCAGGGATCGACTCCGGCATGGCAAAACGGTTGGGCCGACTTCCTGCTTGGCCTGCCCAGCGCATCCGGCAAAGCACGAGCCTTGTTCAATCCGACCGCGCTGCGCTGGACGCAGTGGGCCTGGTATCTGCAGGACCACTACCAGGTGCTCCCAAACCTGACCCTGACCGTGGGAGTTCGCTGGGAGTTCTATCCGTTCGGGTATAGCGACAACGGCAAAGGTCTCCGCTACCTCGATCTGAATACAGGCAACGTTCAAATCGGCGGCTATGGCAGCACTCCCGTCAACGACGGCATCAACGTGGGCAAGGGAAACTTCCTGGCCCGGTTGGGTGTCGCCTACCAGATCCGGCCCAACACCGTGATCCGCGCCGGCTACGGACAGAGCGCAGATCCCAACAACTGGCGCTACTTCCGCAACGCCTATCCGGCCGTCCTGCTGGATGCGAATGTGAATCCGACGGCCAGCGCAGCAGATTACACCCCGGCCGCCAGCCTGACTGGGCTGAATGCAACTGGGTTGGGCGGTGGCAGCTATACCGTCCCCACCGGCATTGTTCTCTCTCCACTGCCGGATCTCTCCAGCGGCTCCATCCCGCTTCCTGCGAACATCAGCACCACCACCATTCCGAACCCCTTCCGGCGCGGATACGTCAACTCCTTCAACCTGATGGTCGAGCAGAATTGGAAGAGCTTGGTTGTCGATGTCGGCTACGTCGGTACCGAGGCAGTACGTCCCCTCATCAACATGAACATGAATGCCTCAGCGCCTGGAACAGGCAGTGCCGGAGGCCTGCTCAGCCAGAAGTTTGGAAAGAATTACACCGGCAACATCAACGCACTGGTTCCCTTCAAGAACAACTACTACAACTCGTTGCAGACCAAGGTCAGTCGCCGGTTCAGTCAGGGATCCAGTACTGGATTTGCGTGGACATGGTCGAAGGCCGTCAATTACGAAGACAACGAAGATCTCAGCTCTCTCTCCTTCCCGTACCCCGCCTTCTGGAACAAGAACCGCGCGGTAGCGAGCTTTGACCGGACTCACAACATTGAAATCTGGGGTGTGTTCGCGCTTCCGTTCGGGCAGGGACAACGCTGGGTGTCCAGCGGAGTGAGTGGCCAGATCTTCGGCGGCTGGCTGCTCAATCCAATCATCACCTGGATGACCGGCGCGCCGTTTACAGTAAGCGGGAACGGCTCAGCCCTCAACGCCAACGGTTCCGGACAAACGGCTGACCTGGTCGGCAAATTCCGCCTTCTTCACGGCAAGCCGCCACGCAGCGGAGTATCCTGCGCCGCGGGCGATCCAACCTGCAGCTACTTTGATCCAAACGCCTTTGCCCAGCCTGTGATTACCAGCAATGCAAATGCGCATTATGGAAACACCAATCGCAATGAGTTCCGCGGGCCGGGGTACTTCAACACCAACCTGGCCGTGTTGCGCGACTTCAAAGTCTGGGAGCGACTCACTCTCGAAGTTCGCGCAGACGCGTTCGGCCTAACCAACACTCCACACTTCGCCAATCCGAACGCCACCCTGGGCACCAACTTCGGCGTGATCACCGGAACCGCGTCCCCCGGCGGCTTCTTCGGTCCTGACGACGGCCACCGGCAGCTCTGGCTCGGAGCCACCGTGAAGTTCTAACCCTCCAACCGGAAACAGTGCTACCGTTACACGGGGGCGGAGCCGGAAGTTCGGCTTCGCCCTTTCCATTCAACCGCCAGCTGCCGGAGACTCTCGATTGACCATCAAGACCTTGGCTACGTCGCTTGTAATTGGGTGCAGTTTCCTCCTCTCCTCGTCCGCCGAAGTACCCAGAATCGTCAACGGCAGCTCTGGCGGCCAGCTCATCGTCGACGGAAAACCCTACCTCATCCTGGGAGGCGAACTCGGCAACTCCTCCGCCGGAACCGCCGCGCAGGCCGACGAGATTCTCCCTCGCCTCGCGCAGATGCATATCAACACCGTCCTCACGCCCGTCGCGTGGGAACAGATCGAGCCGGTCGAGGGCAAGTTCGACTTCTCCATCCTCGACCACTGGATCGACACCGCTCGTCAGCAACACCTCCATCTCGTCCTGCTCTGGTTCGGCAGTTGGAAGAACAGCTTCTCCAGCTACACGCCCGCGTGGGTCAAGCGCGACACCCAGCGGTTCCCCCGGGCGATCTCCGCCGAAGGACTCGACACCGAAATCCTCTCCACCCTCGGTCCCGAAACCGAGCGCAGCGACGCCCGCGCCTTTGCCGCCTTGATGAAGCACGTCAAAGACAAAGACGCAGAGCAGCAGACCGTGCTCATGGTCCAGGTCGAAAATGAAGTCGGCTATCTCGGGCGCGGACGCGATCGCTCCGCCGCCGCAAACCGCCTGTTCTCATCTTCCGTCCCGCCCACCTTGATCGACCAACTCAGCAAGCGCCGCGACTCGCTCTCTCCGGAGTTGGCCCCGAACTTCCATCCCCAGGGAAAGACCTGGCGCGAAGTCTTCAGCGACGCAGCCGACGAAGTCTTCATGGCCTGGAACTATGCTCGCTACATCCAGTCCGTCACTGAAGCCGGCAAGCGCGAATATCCCATTCCGATGTATGCGAACTGCCAGCTTCCCGCCCCTGCCGAGCGCGCCGGCGAGTATCCCAGCGGCGGCCCGCATCCCTACTACCTCGATGTCTATCGCGTTACCGCGCCCGCCCTTGATTTCTTCGCGCCCGATATCTACTGGCCCAACTTCGAATACTGGATCAAGCGCTACGAACTCCCGGGCAACGCCGTCTTCGTCCCCGAGGCCCGTCTGGAGCCGGCCCCCTTCAACGCGTTCTACGCCTTCGGCGCAGCCCACGCCTTCGGCTTCTCTCCCTTCGGAGTCGACAGCCAGCAAGCCCCGAACACCGCCGCCCTTCATCCCACGCTCACCGACACCTTCGCCGCCATCGACTCGCTCAAGGACCTCCTGGTCGCAGCGCAGACCAGCGGAGCCACTCGCGCGCTCGTGCTTCATTCCAGCAGCCCGCGCCCCACACAAACCGTGGCCATCGGCGGCTACCTGATGACCGCCACCCTCTCCCGCTCCTGGCCGGACAACTCGTTGCTCACCCAGGACGGAGCGATGCTGGTGCTCCAATCCGCGCCGAATGAGTTCTACATCGCCGGCAGCGGATTGACCGTCACCTTCTCCCGCGATCCGGACGTCGACAACCAGGTCGGTGGAATCACCAGCATCGAAGAAGTATCGCGAGTCGGAGGCAAGTGGACCACGCTGCGAAACCTCAACGGCGACCAAAGCAATCAAGGGCGACAGCTGTCCATGTCGGCCAGCCAGATCCACATCTACCGCGTCACCCTCTACGCCGCCGAGAGAACCCGTTCACAAATCACCGAGCACTGACAGCGCCACATCTCATCGCCTCTTGGCAGACTTCTTCTTCGCGCCTTTCTTGCCGGAATTCGCACCCGCCTTCTTTGCAGCGGATTTCGTAGCCTTCTTCGCCGCCGGTCGAGCCGCTTTCTTGCTCACCGCACGAGCACTCACCTTCTTGGCCTTCTTCGCCGCTGTCTTCTTTGCGGCGCGCTTGGCCGGTGCCTTCTTCGCACGAGTCGGCTTCCCAGCCACCGGCTCCCCAGTCTTCGGATCAATCGGGATCTGCCGCGCCAGTTTCAGGAACTCCGCAACCCGCTGCACGGCCACCTCGCCATGGGTGTCCTGCGCGGTCGACCGCAGCATCCGCTGTGCCACCGCCATCGTCATCGCCTTGGCCGCCGTGGGTCCCTTCTTCGCCGACAGGGCAACCGTCTTCGTCTCCAGGTAGCGGCTGAACCCAACCAGTGCAAGCTGATTCGGATTCAATCCGTCCACCTCCGGATTCGGCAGAGTCGTCGGCTCCGGAATCCGCCCTGGCACATCGGTCCGCACCGCCGCCGCAACCTTCCACGACGACGCAAACGACTTCGCCGCCGCCGTCCTTGCTCCCAGCGGCCCCAGGCCCCACAGGTCTGTCACATACTTCAGCAGGCTGGTGTGGTCGAAGCCGTCGGAGATCACCTGCGCCTCCAGCCACGGCGAGATCAGAACCGCAGGCACCCGGATCCCGTATTGAGCAAACGAGAACTCGCTTACATGTTGGTCGGGCGGAACGCACGCCGGAGGAGTCACGTGGTCGTAGAAGCCTCCATGCTCGTCATACGACACCACCAGCAGCGTCTTTTCCCATAACGCCTGGTTAGCCCGAATAGCGTTGTACACCTGCGCCAGCAACACCTCGCCGCGCAGAACATCGCTCGGAGGATGCTGGTCGTTCTGCTGCGCGCCAAAGTACGTCGGCTCGATAAAGCTGTACTGCGGAAAAGCAGCCTCCGGCCCACTCGCATC
Organism: Acidobacteriaceae bacterium; assembly: GCA_036498865.1. Classification (GTDB taxonomy): domain Bacteria; phylum Acidobacteriota; class Terriglobia; order Terriglobales; family Acidobacteriaceae; genus Edaphobacter. The sequence continues at coordinate 36,936 of DASYEU010000009.1, forward strand.
CGTAAAGAATTTGCCCATCGTGTGGAAGTGGGTCGGATGCCCCAGCATGTGTGTCATCGTCAGCGTCTGCGGCACGTCGCCATAGTAGATCGCCCAACTCTTGCCCGCAGTATCCAACCGATCGTAAACAGTGTCCTGGTTGTACCAGTGCAGGTTCGGATGAAAGATTCCCTCCGGCATATCCACGTGCCCCAGCGAGGTGCCGCTGTGTACAAAGTAGCGGTTCGGCCACGTCGGCCCTGGCAGCGAACTGAACCACTGGTCGCACACCGCAAAGGACCGCGCCAGCAGATGCAGCACAGGCAGCGAGCCCAGCCCGTAGTACTTCATCACCTCGGCCCACGCATCCGGCTTGCACTGCGAGTTGTTGCGCTCGAAATTCTTGACGAATCCCTGGTTGCCGCCGCTCATCTGCTCCAGTACGTCGGGCAGATCATGGCTCGGATCGATCTTCTTCGAGTTCGGGTCGGCCGGATCGCACAACATCGTGCGCATCGTGGTCGTCCTCTCCGGCACCAGCGCGCCATTCAAATCGGGATTCGTTCTCGGGTGCGCCGGATCCACTCCATCCACGCCGGGAACGCTTCCCAGCATCCGATCGAACGAGTTATTCTCCAGCATCAGAACGACAATGTGCTCGATATCCACAAACTCCCCCTTCGCGAAACCTGGGCCGTTTCAGCAATCTGACTTTTCCGGGAGTGGACCGCGCGAGAGACCAGGCCCTCGTCCGCTCATCTTCGAGGATGAATCTACCACGCCTTCCTGGCAGCACGAAACCGAGTAGATTAGCTGGTAGCCGCCGCTGCAAGGGCCGGAGCCTGCCGGAACAAAGCACGCCAAACCCAGCCGCAGCGCGATCACTCCTCCTCCGGCCGTCGAAAGGGCCCGCAATGCGCTTCCACTCCCGTCGCTGTTTGCCCACCTTTGCTCTCGCTGTCCTGCTGCTGGCCGCGTTGCAACTCCGGGCCCAGATCACGGCCCCCTCCGCCGCCCTCGCGCGCCCCAGGATCACCGGCATCTCGCACGTCGGTTACTTCGTCTCGGACCTCCCCAAAGCCATTGCCTTCTGGCACGACTTCCTCGGTTACGACGAGTCCTACGACCTCAAGAAGGCCGGCAGCGATACCGACGTCCGCATCGCCTTCATCAAGATCAACGATCACCAGCACATCGAACTCTTCAACGAGCCGCCCACCGCTCCGCCCAACCGGTTGAGCCACCTCTGCTTCTCAGTCGACAACATCGGTCAGATGCGCGCCTACCTCCGCTCGCGCGGCTTCGACGTCAAGGACAACACCGGCAAAACCCGCACTGGCGACTACGCCTTCGAGATCAAGGACCCCGACGGCTCGCTCGTCGAGTTCGTCCAGAGCCTCCCCACCGGCCTCGAGATGCAGGCAGCCGGCAAGTTCCTGCCAGCCACCCGCATCTCCGCCCGCATCTACCACCTCGGCTTCCTCGTCGGTAACAGCCAGAAGTCCATCGCCTTCTACCACGACGTGCTCGGCTTCACCGAGACTTGGCGCGGCGGTGCCAACCCGGCCGAGTTGAGTTGGATCAACATGAAAGTCCCCGACGGCGACGACTACGTAGAGTTCATGCTCTACCGTGACAAGCCCACCAGCTTCGGCACCAAAAACCACATCTCGCTCGTCGTGCCCGACATCAACCAGGCCGTCGCCGAGCTCCAGTCACGCCCCTACTTCAAGACCTACGGCAAACCCCTCGTCATCGCCACCGGCGTCAACCAGAAGCACCAGGTCAACATGTATGACCCCGACGGAACCCGCGTCGAGATCATGGAACCCTTCACCGTCACCGGCAAACCCACCCCGTCCTCCACCGCTCCCCCACCGCCCCCCGCCCACGACTGACGTATACGCCCTCAAGGGGGCGCGCCCCCGCTGCGAATAGGTGTCAAGACCCAGCGTCCAGAAAATCAATTTCTTCTCCCATCCTTTCAGCTACTTACGCCAAAAAGAAAAGTGGCACTGGAGTTTTGCCAAACTGCTATCATTAAAAGGTGAGGTAAAGAAAAGAACCCGGCAAAGAGCCGGGATTTTTTGTGCCCAAAATCAAATATATGCGCATAACACTCGCGGAATCAAAGACCTACGAACAGCATTTCGCCCCAACCGCCAGTAACCCGCATGGAATGAAATATTTGCCTCCAACTACCCTGGAATCAAATATTTACAAGATGAAATTTTATTATCTAAATGTAAACAAACCACTTAACGACACCACCCCCCGGGGGGGGAGGGGTGGAAATTATCCCGTCAGCTGCGGGCGGAACGCACTGCCCCAGCCAGTCCGCGGAGAATATCCAGCGTCTCCGGCCATCCAAGGCACGCGTCCGTAATGCTCTGCCCGTACACCAGCGGCTTGCCTTCCACCAGCTTCTGCGCGCCGGCCACCAGGTTGCTCTCCACCATCACCCCGATGATCCGCCGGTCGCCCGCCTTGACCTGCCCGGCGATGTCGCTCGCCACCGCCGCCTGTCGCGTGTAGTCCTTGCCGCTGTTCGCATGCGAGCAGTCGATCATGATCCGCGCCGGCAGCTGGGCCTTCTCCAGCGCCTTGCTGGTCGCTTCCACCGACGCCGCATCGAAGTTGGTCTCGTTCCGCCCGCCACGCAGAATAATGTGGCAGTCCGGATTGCCCGTCGTCGCAAAGATCGCCGTCTGCCCGTTCTTCGTCCCGCCCAGAAACGTATGTTCCCCGCTCGCGGATAGAATGGCGTCGATCGCGATCTGCACGTTGCCCGACGTCCCGTTCTTGAAGCCGACCGGGCACGACAGCCCGCTCACCAGCTGCCGATGCACCTGGCTCTCCGTCGTCCGCGCGCCAATCGCGCCCCAAGTCACCAGGTCGACAAAGTACTGCGGCGAGATGATGTCCAGGAACTCTGTCCCCGCCGGCACGCCCATCTCGGCCAGGTCGAGCAGCAGGTGCCGCGCCAGCCGCAGCCCGTCGTTGATCTTGAACGTTTGGTCAAGATGCGGGTCGTTGATCAGCCCCTTCCACCCCACCGTAGTGCGCGGCTTTTCGAAGTACACCCGCATCACGATGCACAGGTCTTCGGAAAACTCAGCAATGACAGGCTTCAGCAGAGCGGCATACTCCCGCGCAGCCTTGGGATCGTGGATCGAGCACGGGCCAACCACCACCAGCAGCCGCGGATCGCGGCCAGCGAGAATCTCGCTCACCTCCGCCCGGGCGCTGAATACGGTGGAAGAAGCCTCGTCCGAGATCGGCAGTTCTTCTTCCAGAAAGACCGGAGGAAGAACGACCTTGGTCCACTGAATACGGAGATCATCTGTGCGATGTAAAGTGTGCATGCTGTTCTAAGGGAGGGGCCGCGCGAGCCAGGAGGAAAACCAGCAAAAGCGCGGCAAAGTCTCTACTTTTCAGTGTATCAGGCGCGCTATCGCAGCATCGCCACCACGGCGTCCCGCGCCGGCACCGTCATGCTGAACTGCCGTCCAGCCTGCTTGATGGCAACGCCGCCCCACACGTCCTCCGCCGAGCGAAATTCGCCCGCGGCCAGTGTCACGGTCACCTGCTTCGGCTCGCGCGTGGGATTGGTCACCCACAGATGCGTTCCCCCGGCTCCCTGGTGCAGCCGAGCCTGAACCGCATGGTCGTCGATCCCCACCTGCTGCGTCAGGCCCGCCGTCTTCAGGAAGCCCGCGAACAGCTCCTTCGTCGTCGCACCGTGATGCAGGTAGTACCCGGCGCCCGGGAACGAGCCCATCAGCAGCGTTCGCCCCTGGTCCACGCTGTTCTCCACCGCGGCGACGTTGCCGTTCGAGTACTGGCCAGCCGCCTTGCCTCCGGCCAGTTCGTAATCCTGGCGGAAGTAGCGTCCGTAGATCTTGCTCCCCTTCACCTCGAACGTCATCTGCTCCGAGAGGTCAGGATCGAACTCAACAAACTTCTCGCGCGCCCCAAACAGCGCATCGAGGCCGAAATTCGGCTGCACCGTCCCAACGTGGCCGTGGTCGCCGAAGTAAGCCGGCAGTCCCTCGCAGATCAGTGTCCCGCCCTGCTGCACGTACTTCTTCAACCGCTCGACCGTCTCGCTCTTCAGCATCACGGGATATGCAAGGTAGACCAGCTTGTACTCGTCGATGTTCTCCAGCGCGACAAAATCTGCCTGGATGTTCGAATCGAAGAACGCCTGGTACGCACCGCGCATCGACTGCGCATAGTATTCGGTCCCGCCCTGCTGTACGTAGTTGAAAAGTTCCGACTCCGGAATGAACAGCAGGCCAACCTCGCCCTTCACCGGATGCGACTGCCACACGTCGGCATGCGCGTTCGCCCACTTCGCCACCTTGCCCGCCATCTCGGCGCGCGGAGTCACGGAGCCGTCCATCGCGAACGCACCAAACGCGCCGAACAGCGGCCCATCCAGCAGCGGCCGCCAGCGCGGATACAGAATGCCTCGCGCGCCGCACGCACAGGAGATCAGGTTCCAGATGCGCACATCCTCCGCATCCGGTTGGCGGCCATCCTCGCGTGGGTGGCCGATCACCTGCGGCTGCATCCACAGCGGTCCGCCCTCGGCCTCCGCATGCCAGAACGGCTTGCCTCGCGCGCCGCCACGAGCCAGGTCCACTGCCTGAAACTGCAGCCACGGCGCATTGCCGTGTCGCGAGGCGACCCATGTCAGTCCCCAGACGTCCATCATCGCCGCCGAACGCCACTCATTGTGCGCGGATGAAGGCAACGACTCCAGCGTGCCCGCCACACCGTGGGCGCAGATCAAGTGACGCGGATCGAGCTTGCGAAAGAGGTCGACCCGCCACTTCAGCAAACGAAACGCGTCGTCGATACGGAACTGCAGCCAGTCCAGGCCCTCGGAATAGCCACCGAGATTCTCTGGCGGTTCAACATCGTCCCAGGTCTCGTAGCTGTACCGGCCCCACGTCTTGCCCAGCACCTCAAGCGACCCGTAACGCGCCTTCAGCCACTCGTGCAATTTGCCTTTGGTCGCTTCGCAATAGCAGTTCATCTTGCGCGCGCCGCCGCCGTCGTAGCTATTCTCGTTCCAGATGTCATAGCCAAGCAGCGCAGGGTGGTTTCGATAGCGCTCGATCAGCGCCGTCAGGAACTTCTCCGCCGCAGCCTGCGCATCCGGATTGTCGAGACAAAGACCAGGAAAGCCGCCGACCGCGGTGCTCGACCCGATCTCGCTGTTCGCGGTTGATCCATCGCTCGCCGTGTACTTCGCATGAGCGAACTTGCGAAACGCCCACTCCGGTGCACACGTGGTGAACTCCGCGATGATGACCTTCAGCCCGTTCGCAGCGGCAAGGTCCATCATCTTGTCGTAGTCCGCCCAGTCGAATTTGCCGGGAGCAACTTCGATCGCGCTCCACAGGAACCAGTGGCGGAAAGTATTCATCCCCACGCGCGCCGCGGTAGCGTGATCGCGAGCCCAGTCCTCTGCCGGCGGATTGGACTTGCGGAAGTACACCGCACCGTACGGAAACACCGACCCCATGGCGACTTCCTTCGCCTGATGCAACTCCTGCGCGAACACCTCCGCGCCTCCGTCCAGGCCCGGCAGGACGATGGCACGGCCGACTGCGGCGGATGCGCTCACCAGCGCCGCCGCACGCATAAAGTCCCGCCGAGTCACATCGAGTTCAGGCTTCATGTTCAGCGCTCGTCGCTACTTGAGATTGGAACCCATCCACTTCACGGCTTCATCCAGCGTCTTGTTGGGTAGACGGTTGTAGTCCCACGGCTCGCTGATCGCCAGCTTGTCGCCAGCGCCGTAGAGAGAATAGACCCGCTTCGCCTGCGTCACTGCCGCCTCTACGTCTGCGGGCGATGCGTCGCGGTCAAGTTGTGGCTGCACCACCAGCACCGGCCGAGGCGCAATCATCCCAAGCAGGTCCTGGTAGTCGTACGGAATCTGCGACTCGTGCCCGACGAAGAAGCCAAGCGATGGAATCAGGTCGCGCTCGCGGCTGTAGCGCGCGACACCGCCATCGCCGCGCGACGCAACGTCCGTGCGCATCGGCGTAAAGCCGGCGATGGACACCACGCCCTTCACGCGTGAGTCGAGCGCAGCTTCGTAGATCGCAACCGTTCCGCCCAGCGAGTAACCAAAGAGATAGATATGGTCTGGGTCGACCATGTCGTCCTTCGACAACGCATCGACGGCCGAGTGAGCATCTTCCACCAGCCGCCCCATGTGCGACCACTTCGGATAACGCTGGTAGAACGGCCCCGTCTCCGACAACCGGCTGCCGAAGCCGCTCTGGTCATACGCGAACACCGCGTAGCCGGCATGCACCAGCGCCAGGATCGGATGGAGGTCCGAGTGATAGACCCACATGTAGCCCAGTGGATAGCTGTATCCATGCAGCCAGACCACCGTGGGCAGCTTCTTGCCCGGCGGCGTATCGCGCGGATAGTAAAGGTCGCCTGCGAGACCCGCGAACGTCGTGTGCCGGGCCGCCGCCTCTTCTTTCTCCGGCGCCAGCCATCCATACGAGCTGCCGCCGTTGCTGATAACCCAAAGCGGAAGGTTCGGCGCCACCTGTCCAGCGCCCGGAGCTGGACCGCCTACAACCTGTGGGCCTCCAAAGCCTCCTCCCGCTGCTGAAGGCGGAGGAATCGTGCCTGCCACCGGCGGTCGTGTTGGAGCACTGGGTTCCGCCGCAGCCGCACCGGCATTTCGCCGGCCGCCGCCGAATCCTCGAAACGCGCTGTCCGCTGCAGTCAACTTCGCCGGCGCCGTCCCCAGCATGGAACCTATGGTCTTGCGAATCTCCGCGGACTTCTTCTCCCAGTCCGTCGTCGAAGCAATGGCGCTGCCGGCGTCCGACTTCAGCAAATCGTCTTTGCCGTGCTGCGGATATTTCGTCACATCCACAATGGACTTGGTGTTCGACCGCCACGCATCCCAGTCCCACTGGAAGATCAGGTTATTCGTCCACTTCTTGTTGGAGCGTCCGAACTGGATGTCGAGCCAGTCAAGGTCGGCCTCTTCGTCATTCGCTCCATGGAATCCGGGCACGCGGAGCGTACTGATGCGGTCCGGCACTCCCAGCAGCTTGTACACCTTCAGCGCCGAATAGTACGTCTGCTCGTTGCCCCAGGTGTTCGACACCTGGTCGTTATTGCCCCACTCCATCAGGATGGAACGCGGTGCCATCATCGCTGCCAGAAGATTGCCGTCCACCGGAAGTCGATCTTCCCGTCCGGAGAAGAAGCGGAGCTGCGGCGCAAACCAGGTTGGGAACGAGCGTGTCGTGGTCTCAATGCCTTCGCCGAAGCCGCGCTCTCCCGCCGCTCGCCACGGCAGGACACCGCCCACACCGGTGCTTCCCGCGATCACCGCGGTAATGCGCGGGTCCAGCGCGCCCGCAAGCGCGGCCATCTTCCCATCGCGGGAGTATCCGAAGATGGCGATGTGCTTCATATCGACATGAGGCAGCGTCGCCAGGTAGTCCACCACAAAACCCGCGGCCCAGCCACGTCGAGGCAGCAGGGCAAAATCGTAATCAGGATAGAGTTCCGCCAGTGCAGCGGCGTCGTCCATCGAATCGTTGCCCGCGAACCCGGCGGAAATGTACCCGCGCCGAATGAGCGAGGCAGCCCACCCCTGCAAGCTGGAGTTGATCAATACCGGAAAGGGCCCGTTGCCATCCGGAATATAAACGCGGACCCGCATCGTGCCCTTGGACTGCGGCCCGAACTCGAGCCGGACATTGCGAACCGTGTAGCCGTCCTCGTGCCTCTCATCGAGGAGAACGACATGGTCAATCTTGGGCCGCGGCGGCACCGTGCCCCAGACATACTTCTGCGACAGCTTCGAGATTTCCTCACGACGCGCCGGCCACTGCGCGGCAGTCGTCACAGGATGCCCGTTAAGGAACGTCAACGGATCGGGCAGACTATTGTGCCGCGGAAGGGAGTTGAAATCCGGCGGCAACGCATTCGTCTTCTTCAGCCACGCATCGAAGGGCGGGTCAGGGGGCAGGATAGTCAGCAGTTTTTCGCGGTACTGTTCGCGGTCTGCCGTCGACATCGGAGCTTGCGTTTGAGCGCGCGCTACCGTTCCCAGAATGATTGCCGACAATGCTGTTCCGATGAGTGCGCGATATGCAAATCCCATGAGTGTAGAGTCCTCTCCCTCAGCCGAAGGCCGGTTTGCCCACCGTGAAACGCTCCTAAAGTCCGAGGATAGGGTGGGTTCCAGTCAAGAAATAGTTTCTGGCTGCTGCGGCGGCAAGCATATCCAGCCCCCAGCATCAGTGTCAAACCGGGCCCGCAGTCACGCGTAGATTGGCTGTATTCCGACGCACAGCGCCTCCCTCACCGAGCTCGCACTCGTCGCGACATACCTCAGCGAAGCACTGCGGCACTCCACCCGAAGATTGCAATTTCGCAATGGCTGAAAAAGCGGCAAAGGGATTACAACCCTGTGACAAGTGAAGCACGTATGTTTCTCCATACTTAGTCCCGAACACACCCTACGGGACAGGTAAAGAACAGCATGAAGCATGCATTCGCACGACGACTCTTCGCAGTTCAGCTAACCGCGTTTTTGTTGTTGGTGGGTACGATGCACGCTCAGGCCCCAGGAACGGGAGCCATCACCGGCATCGTCCACGACCCATCTGGGCTGACGGTCGCCAACGCGAAAGTGTCCACCGTCAACGAGTCGACGGACGCGACCCGATCGTCGGTGACAAACTCCACAGGCGTCTTCTCGGAAACGCTGCTTTCCCCGGGGACCTACACCGTGACGGTAAGCGTTCCCGGGTTCGAGCCCAACGTTCTGCACTCCGTCCGCGTAGTCGTCGGCGAGACGAGTTCCCTCGACTTCAAGCCCGCGCTCAAGCAGGTCGGCGTCACCATCAAGGTCAACGCAGACGCGGAGATTGCGCAGACCCAAAGCTCGACCCTCGGACGCGCCGTACAGGAAGAAGCGATTCAGGCGCTCCCCTTAGCCAACCGAAACTACACCCAGATTCTCGACCTGTCCCCCGGCGTGGTTGTGTCCCTGCCCGATGCGACAGCCTTGGGGCGGAACACACAGAATGTAACCTCCAACGGCGCGAAGACCACCTCGAACAATATTCAGTTCAACGGCATCGACGCCAACAACCTCTCCCAGGATTCCGCCGCGGACGACGGAGAAGAAGCCGGTACGGCCGTTCCGGCACCCGACGCGATCCAGGAGTTCAAGGTCCAGACGGCCAACTACGACGCTTCCTACGGCCGAGGCGCCGGCGCCAACGTCGATCTGATCAGCAAGAGTGGAAGCAATCATCGCCACGGAAGCGCCTGGGAGTTCGTGCGCAACAACCTGTTCAACGCGAACGACTTCTTCTCTAAGCTCGACGGACAACCGCGACCCACGCTGAAGCAGAACCAGTTCGGCGCATCCTTTGGCGGCCCCATCCTCAAGGACAAAACCTTCTTCTTCGTGGAGTACCAGGGTCTCCGTTCCAGCAACGGGTCCGGAGATGAGGTGACGGTGACCCTGCCGCAACTCACCGCGGACCGGTCCGCCGCTACGCTTGGCGCCCAGTTCTGCCCCGGAAATCATGGAAACGGTGCTGGATTTCTGACCAATGCCGGAGGAACCCAGGTAGCCTGCAACGGCTCGAATATCAATCCGGTGGCCCTTGCGCTGTTGAACTTCAAGTTCGGCAATGGCCAGTACGCTGTCCCAAGCCCGCAGATCAATTTATCCACTTCGGATCCCAGCCAGCTTCCCATCGGGCAATCGACGTTTGCAACTCCCGCCAAATACAGTGAGAACCAGTTCAGCGTGAGTCTCGACCACGTCGTGTCGCGCAAGAACACGTTATCGGGGCGCTTCTTCTACTCGCGCGCACCGACGATCGCACCCTTCTCACCCAACGCTGCGAACGTGCCCGGCTGGGGTACCGATCAGCTGCAGCAGAACACGATGTTTGTTCTGGCCGACACCCATGTCATCAACTCGAATCTGATTAATGTTGGCCGCTTCGGCTTCATGCGCTTCGACGGCCTGTCGTCGGTTACGAACTCGATCCAGGCATCGGCACTGGGCATGAGCACCCCGACCGGAGCGCCTGGAGTTGCGCCGGGCGTCAGCATTGCCGGCCTGTTCACCACAGGCGACGCCGGCACGCCTTCGCAGTGGCAGAACACCAACAGCTTCATCTGGCAGGACACCGTCTCGTATACGCGCGGACGCCATAACCTGCGGTTCGGTGCGGAGATCAAGCGCCACGAAGTGGACGTTGACGCGCCCTTTAGTTCAGACGGATTGCTGCAGATTGCTACCTTCGACGACTTTCTGCTGGGTCAGAGCGCGGCCCAGAATGGAAGCCCGAACGGAGTCAGCAACGTGACCGGAAGCGGCGGCAGCTCGGGCCTCTTTCGCCGCGACGAGCGCTACACCGACTTCGCCACCTTCGCCCAGGACGACATCAAGCTGACGCAGCGGCTCACCGTGAACGCCGGCGTCCGCTACGAGATCTTTGGGCCGCCCCATGAAATCCACGGCTTGTTGCCGAGCTTCAACCCGGCAACCGCATCCGGACAAGTTCCCCTGGCAGGTTCACTCAGCGGCTATACCCTGCCGGCAAATTTCTCAGGATCCATCCCTGCCGGTGTTACAAAGACCTCCAGTGCCGGGTTGTGGGCAGCGGACTACGCCGCGGTATCTCCGCGCCTGGGCTTTGCGCTGCAGTTGACGGACCGGCCAGTCCTGGTGCTGCGCGGCGGCTACGGCATCTACTTCGATCATCCTTCCGGCGGATTCTCCGAGTCGACCATCGGGCAGCAGCCGTTCGCCGTGCAGTCCTTCTCCTTCGATTCGCAGAACGCCGGTGCCACCCTCGCCCACCCGTTCAGCCCGTCGCTGCCGGCGGACTCGAGCTATCCCATCTATCAGCCACGCGTGTCAGGTGGTGGCGCCTTCACCAATGGCGTGTCCCCGCACGTCCGCGATCCTTTGACCCAGGAATTCAATCTCAACCTTCAATATGCCCCGGCACATGACTACTTGCTGGAGGTCGGCTACGTCGGTGCGCACACCACTCACTCTCCGGGAAGCCTGGAGTTCAACCAGGCTTCGCTTGCCAGCCCCCAGCATCCGGTGAATGGCGAGACCACGAATACCGCCTCAAATGTCATCCAGCGACTGCCGTTCCAGGGAATTTCCACTGGATCGCTCTTCCACGACACCATATTCATGGCGAACTACAACTCCCTGCAGAGCAGCCTCACCAAAAGGTTCGCGCATGGATTCCAGTTTCTCGGCAGCTACACGTGGTCCAAGATTCTGGACGAGACCAGCGGGTCGGGCGGCAGTACCGTCTTTGAACTGTGGCTGCTCACCAACGACCAGAACAACCCGCGTCAGGCGTACGGCTTGACCGACTTCGACCACGACCAGCGCGGGGTTCTGAGCTTCACATGGCAAGCCCCGAAGTTCACTCAGACACCCATGATTGCACGGCGCGTCCTGACCGACTGGGAGTTCTCCGGCATCGCAGTGATTCAATCCGGCAGCCCCATTACCGTTCTCGACGGCAACGCCGGACTCGTCTACGGCAACTACAACTTCGAGACCCGCGCACAAAGAAAACCCGGCGTGAATCCTTCGACCAGCGGCTCACTCTTCTCGCGGGCAATCAACGGATACCTCAACCCGAATGCGTTCACCATGGCGCCCCAGGCTCCGAATAGCAGCGGCCCCGGGGACACCGACTTCGGCAACAGCAGCACCGGACTTGTCCGCGGACCGGGCCAACACAACCTCGACTTTGCCATCGAACGCAGGTTCCCCGTAACCGAATCAAGCGGCTTCCGCTTCCGCACCGAGTTCTTCAACCTCACCAACACACCCCAGTTTGCCAACCCAAGCAACAGTGTCGATTTCACCCAGGGCCCGAATGGTCCGGTCAACCTGAACCCATCCTTTGGCCTCATCAGCGCGAAGGCGGCAAATCCCAGAATCATCCAGTTCGCTCTGAAATTCGCGTTCTAGCGGCCCACTCTCCAACGACTCACCCCAGAGGATCAGTTCAATCGCGATGCTCAATATCGAGGAACGGAAGGAAACGACCAACACCGCGGCACCGACCGACGCTTTGGACCCATACCTGTGCCATGTAGAAATGGGGCTCGCCGCGGTCTTTTACCCCCTGGGATTCCCGCTCCACCTCAAAACCAATTCGCAAGAGGTGATCGACGGAGCGCAGGAGAGCTGGGGCGCCTTCCGGCAGGAGTTCGACATCCCTGCGTTGCGGTTGCAGGTCGGGGTGTTGGACGACGAAGCTGTCGAATGTCCTCCGGGGCCGATCTTTCGCGCCCACGGCGGCATTATCACGGGCATCGCAGACCAGGGAAACTTCTGCGTGAGCGACGTATTCCATGGGTTCTCATTCGCATGGGTCACCAGGGCCACTGCCTCCCGGAAAAGTTATCTGCGGTATCACTATCTTGAGGCCGCAGCCCTGGCTCACATCGCCAATCGACATACGGCCCCCATTCATGCAGCCTGCGTCCAACTGAACGGGCGCGGAGTGCTGCTCTGCGGCGATTCCGGAGCGGGCAAGTCCTCGCTCTCTTTCGCCTGCGCGCGAGCCGGATGGACCTTCATCAGCGACGATGCCAGCTTCCTGCTCAACGACCGCAAGGCACGCCGCGTGGTGGGCAACTGCCATCTGATACGTCTTCGTCCGTCAGCGGTGGACCTGTTCCCGGAAGCGAGAGACAAGCCCCTGACACCGCGAGCCGGCAGCAAGCCATCCATCGAGCTCTTTACGGCCACCGTTCCGGGCATAAGGAAAGCAGGTTCAGCCGATGTGGACTACGTCGTCTTTCTGAATCGATCAAGTGGAGGTGCGCAGGAGATCGTGCCCCTCTCCAAGGAAGCCGCCCGGGACTCAATCCTCCAGCGGCTGTCCGGCCTGGAAGACCTGCGCAGGACTCAGGTGGAATCGATTGACCGGTTGCTGACCGCTGAGGTGCTGGAGATCCGCTACCGCGATCTGGACTGGGCGGTCGACAGGCTTACGCGCCTGGTCCGGGAGCCGGGCGAGTGACCGCCTCGACGCAGCAGGTTACTCAAACGCCTGAAGCAACATGGAGAATCTCGCTGACCAAACTGAAGGCATGGATTTCCGACAAGGAGCTGGGCCGGGAGTTCTGGATCTTCTTTTTCGGCGCTCTCTGCTTTGACTTTGGATTCGCCATCTTCTTCTTCCTCTTCAACCTCTTCCTGCTCGACGTGGGATTCAGCGTTCGGCAGTTGGGTCTCGTTACCGGCGCCATGACGATCGGCGGCGTTGTGGGGACCATCCCCGTCGGGCTGCTGGCGAGACGAGTCAAACTGCATCGTCTCCTCCTGGCCGGGTTCATTCTCGCTCCTGCAGTATCCGTCCTGCGCGCCTACATCGTCCCGGAGCGAGCGCAAATTGGATTAGCGGCAATCACAGGACTGTGCTTCTCTCTCTGGACGGTCTGCTTTTCTCCCGCCGCTGCCAGTCTTACGAGCGAAAAGAATCGCACCTTCGGGTTCAGCCTGCTCTTTTCGGCAGGCATCGGAATGGGCGTGCTGGGAGGAATGGTCGGCGGATTTCTCCCCGGCTGGCTGCAACAGTTCTGGCCCGCCATGCAAGCGCTGGAAGCAAAGCGCGCCGTATTGCTCCTTTGTTGCTTGATCGTGGCCGTCGGAATTTGGCCCATATCCCGCCTGAGGCTGCAGGTCGAGCAAGAAAAGAAGCGCAAACCCTGGACGTTTGATCCGTTCCTGTTCCGGTTCCTACCCGCTGTCGCGCTGTGGAGCCTGGTAATCGGCGGCTTTTCCCCGCTGGCAACCGCGTACCTCTCGCGCTACATCCACATTCCGCTGACTCATATCGGTCTGATCTTTTCCGCGTCCCAATTGGCGCAGGTTCTGGCAGTCCTCATCGCCCCTGCCATCTTCAAGAGATTCGGCCTGGTGACGGGAATCATGTATACGCAGCTGGCAACGGCACTCGCCCTTGGAGTGCTCGCACAGGCTCATCTTGTTTCGGTGGTCGTCGTCGTGTACCTGGGCTTTACCGCGTTTCAGTGGATGAGCGGCCCCGGCATCTACAGTCTCCTGATGAACCGTGTGCCTGAGAGTGAAAGAAGCAGCGCCTCCGCGGCCAACATCTTCGTCACCTCTCTGTTTCAGGCGATCGCATCCGCTGTCTCAGGCGCGGGCTTCGGGAAATTCGGTTATCCCGCGGGATTATTGACCATCGCCGGCGTCGCGTTCGTGGCGGCCTTGCTCTTCCGAACCCTGCTGCATGAGCCGGAAGGTTGCACGCTGCCTGAAATTTCGCCTTCATAAAGCTGAAAACAAGAGTGATGATCTGAGACCGATCTGTGTTGTGACAAGGAAGTGACAAAGAGTACGCAGCACCACGACAACTCCAAATTCAATTGACGCTATGTTCTCTTCATGGCGCGTGAAACCGGAATTACAACAGCCCGTTCCTTCTCCCCCCGCGCGGCCGTCCTGATTGCCTTCTTGTGCCTGGCACGCTTTTGCGCGGGGCAGGATACGCCCATGATCAGTGGCGGCGTGGGTTTCTTTAGTGGCACGAACAAAGGGCCAACAAGCTTTACCCCAACGGCAATGCCCGTCGTAGCCATACCCATCACGCAACACTTCCTTTTTGAGACTCGCGACTACCTCATCGAGGCTGTGACGCCGAGGAAGAACAATCAATCGGACCAGACCCTGTTGCTCAAGGGAGTCTCCTTTCTCCAACTGGACTACCTTGCCAATCGGCACGCCACCTTCGTCGCAGGCAAGTTCCTCACCCCGTTCAACACCTACAACGAGCGCCTCACCCCCATCTGGATCGGCAACTTCCAGGACAACCCGCTCATCTTCCCCATCGGCAATATGGGCGGTGGCACGACGGGTGGCCAGTTGCGCGGATCCTTGTACTCGTCCAACCGCGTGAACATCGACTACGCCTCCTTCTTTTCCGCCAACGTAGGCGGCAAGCAATTCAAATCGTCGCGCTCAACCGGCGATCGCATTGAAGCGTACTTTCCCAAGCAGAGGCTCGAAGTCGGCTTCTCTATCGACAAGATGTTTGAAGGAAATCACCCATACGCCACCGGCGCCCATTTCTGGTGGCAGCCCAGTGGCGGGCCAATGACGATCCGTTCGGAGTACGCCCACGGAACGCACGCGCAAGGCTACTGGATGGAATTTGGATACCGGCTCTCTCAGTTCAAGGGACCGGACAGTTTCATCGGACGGTTTGAGCCCCTCTTCCGCATGCAGCAAGTCTTCCGGAACAGCCCAGACTCCACCGACGCTCTCCCCGGAGTAGACACACAACGCGCAGACTTCGGACTCGACTACTTCCTGCCGCACAATGCGCGAATTAACACCAGCTACTCAAGGCAGTTCTCCTCAACCGGAAACGGAAACATATGGAAAACCGGACTGGTATATCGGTTCATGTTCCCCGCGTGGCCAGGCAAACAATGAGACGACAAACCCTATTCGCAATCGCCTTAATGCAGTGCAGCTGCCTACTCGGCCTGGCGCAGACCGCCGGAACGCCGTCGCCAAACAAGGCAACCTCCAAGCCCTCCGCGGAGCAGACTAAACCTGCAGCAATCCATGCCACCACGGAGGAACAGGGAGAGAGGAAGTTCCGGGAGAACTGCAGCCGCTGTCACAATGCGCCCGAGGACCTGCCGCCCCGTATCACAGGAACCGTGCTGCTTCACATGCGCGTCCGTGCATCGCTCAGCGAGGCCGACCAGAAGGCCATCCTTCGCTACCTCGCGCCGTGATGGGTGATACGTCAGAAACAGCTGGACGGGCCGGCCAATCGCCGACCGCCCATTTGGCGAAAACGATCGTCGCAGCCTTCCGTGGCCTGCCTGCCGGCGAACTCGAGGGCTACCTTCGCTCGCACGACCTGAACACGTGGAACGACACCTACCGCTGGCTCGACACCAGCGGTCTGGAGTTGTATTTCCTCGCAAGGCTCAAAGCGCTCGCCCTCGAGAATCTGCTACCGCAACCGATTCTCGACCGGATGGAACGCAACTTCGCCGACAACAAGATCCGGACAGCAGGGATCATCCAGGAGTTTGTCAGGGTCAATGAAGCTCTGCAGCGCGAACATCTGACCTATTGCAACGTAAAAGGCATCGCGCTAGCTCCAGTATCGTGTCCGGAACTCACGCTTCGGCGGCAGCTCAACCTCGATTTCATCCTCTCGGCCAGCGAGATCGAGCGATGCCGGCAAGTTCTATTCCAGCTGGGATACTCGGCCACCTCATCCAGCCGGCATTTCTGCGAGTTCCATCCCAACCCGGATTTGATACACCCGCGCACGAATATCTATCAGCGGACCATCCCCAACTCCATCGCAATTTATCTGGTATCAGGAGAAGCGCAGGGCATCGAGCGAGCTCCTTACTCCATGTTGATGCGCCGGCAGCTACAGACCCTCGATGGCTACACATTCCCTGCCCCCAATGAACCCGACCATTTCATCGCTCAGGCAATCCGCATTCTGGGCCAGGTCGGAATCGAGTGGAGCCGCCTCGCATTCTTGTGGGAGTTCAAGGTCTGCCTGCAATTCCGGCAGAACGACCCGAGTTTCTGGCAGCGCGTCCACGAGGGAGCGCAGGAACACCCGCTCCGCCCACTGGCGATCGCCACGGCGGCTCGCCTCGCGGCGGAGATCTTCGGCGGAGACATCCCTCTCCCCCTCCGCGAGTCGGCAGCATCCCAGCTCGACCCACGCGTACGAAGTTGGTCGGAACGTCACGGTTGGGATTCCATCCTGACCGGCTTTCCCGGAACCACTCTCCAGACCCTTCTGGAGCAGGAAATGGGTGCAGATTCGCAGCAATAGCGGGCCAAATCCAGCTCTCCGCGCGTCCACTCGCCCGAGATATGTCTCGCAGGATCAGAATGCTGGAGCCGTGACAAACAAGTGACAAATGCCGTATTGCGCCATGACAACTGGAGGTGTTTTAGCCGCTACTTTGAAGCAGTACCTCAGGCACGAAACCGGAAGACATTCAATGTTCGCAATTTCAACGAGAGGGTAGCAACTGATGAGTTTTCGAACTACGTCGAGGCTGGTATTTGGAGTGGCCCTGATCATATGGAGCTGCATGGCGTTCTCTCGACCGGCGCCCGCAGCCAACACCCCCCGAAAAATCGAAGTCGTAACCAAGCGTTTCGCATATACTCCGGCGGACATCACGCTCAAAAAGGGCGAGCCGGTAATCCTCGAGTTTCACAGTGAGGATGTAACCCACGGAATCAAGTTCAAGGAGTTGAATCTTCAGTCCGAAATCCGCAAGGGAGGTCCTAGCGAACTAGCGTTCACGCCGACACAGACCGGCGACTTCGTTGGACACTGTTCGCGCTTCTGCGGTTCTGGCCACGGCTCCATGGTTCTAACGCTGCATGTGACGGAGTGACGGTAGTGCGCCAGAAAACTCTCAGTGCGGTACTGGCGATGTGTGCGATGTTGCAGGGCTGCAAGGCAGCGCGCTCTAGCAAGATGGAGACTGCTGTGATGACCGAAGCCAAGCACCACCTCTTTATCGGCAACAAAGATACGCCGAATCCGATCGCGTTCAGCGCCAGAAGCGTCGCGGACGGCAAGGAAGCATTCACCCACTACTGCGTAGCTTGTCACGGAATGGACGGGCAAAACACTGGCGTTCCATTCGCGGACAAGATGAAACCGGCTGTGCCGTCCTTGGCTTCCGCGGACGTCCAGTCGTACACCGACGGACAGCTGAAGTGGGTGATCGACAACGGCATTGCTCCGTCGGGAATGCCTGCCTCCAACGGGATCCTGAGCGATGACGAACAGTGGGCGATCGTCCAGTTCATTCGCCATCTACCACCCGCAGGCAGCCTCGGGGAGCCTGCAATGTACGGGAACTAGTATGGCGATCCGGCGGGAAGGACAACAGATGAATCGGGGGCTCGGGAAGGCGATCGTTGCGTCATTTAGTGATGACAATACGGATGTCGTTCGCGCACGATTCGCGCCGTTTGAAGAACGCGATTGGCAACGCTGCACGCAGTGGCTGCACACCAGTGGCCTCGCCCTCTATTTCTTCGACCGCTTGAGAACCCTTGGCCTCCAGGATGTGATCCCCGACAAGACATTCGATCACTTGAAAGAAAGCTGCGCCCAAAACCGTGTGCGCACGGAAGATCTCTTCAATGAGTTCGTAGAGATCAACATGGAGCTGCAGAGGGCCAAGCTCTGCTACGCGAACCTGAAAGGGTTCACTCTGTCTCCGCGCTCTTGCCCCAACCCCGCATTGCGGTATCAACACGATCTCGATTTCCTCGTGGCTCGGCGCGACGCAGAGGAGTGCCGCAGAGTTCTGGAACGGCAAGGCTACCGCTTGTTCGCCGTGTTCGGCGATACCTGGGAGTTTCGCGCAGGCGCCTCCGAACCTGGCTCGCTGCGCAAGCTTTACAAGGTAAGGTCGCAGCGCAGCCTCGAACTTCACCTGGTTCCGGATACAGAGCAGGGAGAATCCGATCGGCAGGCCGGCCAACTTTCCAGGCTGCAGTTGCAGGTCTGGAATGGGTTCGAGTTTCCAGCGCTCTCCGAACGAGACAAGTTGCTGACCCAGGCGTTGCACCTCTTCAAGCATTTTCAAACCGAGTGGACGCGCACCGCATGGCTGCTTGAATATGCGAACGCGATTCGCTCGCATCTCGATGACACAACATTCTGGCGCGAAACCGTCGCGGCCATCGAGGCCGAACCAGAAAAGAAGATCGGTATCGGTGTCTCGAGCCTGCTGGTCAGCAGAGCCTTTGGCGTCGCTCCTCCCGCTCCGTTCCGCTCGGCCACGGTCGATGTGCTGCCCGAGCGCGTAAGGCTGTGGGCCTGCCACTACGAGGACGAAGTCGTATTCATCGAGTTTCCCGGCTCCAAGCTCTACCTGCTGCTGCAGGACGTTCTGATGGCGAACCAGCCGGACTGGCCAAGCCAGCGACGCAAGAAGTTGCTGCCGTCGCGCTTGCCCACAACCGCCATCGTGGCCGAGCGCAGCGACGACTTTTGGCAGCAGACGCAGACCACGTACACCCGGTTATGTTTCGTCTGGGCGCGGTTGAGGTTTCATGTTGCAGCGGGCCTCCGATACAAGATCGAGGCCATGCGCTGGAAGAAATTTGTCGCTGGATTTCAGGCGTGAACACACCGCCGGAAATCTCCAGCAACGACTCCGCGTAAACGGAGGGCAACGCGATGGCACGACAGGGAAGGTCACGAATACCTAAGTGACAGGGCGGAGCTGTAACCGAGAGCAATGCCGCCCGCAGAACGGAATGGCAAGGAAAGAGAGAACCGAGATGGAAACAGCGACGTCGATCCCCACTCCATCACCCGCGTTGCATTGGTATGCCATTCATACCAGGTCACGTCACGAGAAAAGTATTGCTGCGCGGCTCAATTCTCAGGCAACGGAGATATTTCTCCCGTTGCACCGCAGCCGTAGCACCTGGAAGAACGGCGTCCATGCCGAAGTCGACTTGCCGCTCTTCCCTTGCTACCTCTTCGCGAGGTTCGACCTCCAGGATCGCCTGCGCCTCTTACAAACTCCCGGCGTGTTGGGCTTTGCTGCGACTTCCACGCGGCCCCTGCCCATTCCGAACGAGGAAATCGCCTTCCTCCGCACCGCGACGGAAAAACTTGAGGCTGAACCGCATCCCTACCTGAATTGCGGCGATCGGGTGCGCATCGTGTCCGGGCCATTAGCCGGCATGGAGGGGATCCTCACCCGAAGAAAGCAGGCGTGCCGAGTCGTCGTCTCCGTCGACGCCATCATGCGATCCATCTCAGTCGAAGTAAGCGAGTTTGATATCGAGCCCATGGAGAATCAGCGATGACTCAGCGAGCCACACCGTTAGGCTCGAGTAGAGCCCATCTCCTCAGCGCTCGATCAATCTTCGCTGCCGGGTGCCTGTTCCTCTCCGCCGCATGCGCCTTCGCCCAGGAATTGCCTCCTCTGCTGGGGACAACCACTACCTTGGACAGTCCCTATTCGCGAGACTCGGATTCGCAGCCCAGTCGGACTGCAACGTCCTCCTCCGACCAGAACAGCCAACCTCGGCGCGACACGAACGCGAACGAAGACGCGACCGGGTCATCGACCGTGCTCTCCGCCAATCAGATCATTGGCATCCTGCATCAGCGTTCCGAAGCTATCGTCGACGTTAAGCGCGTCATGGCGGACTATTTTTATCGAAGAGGCATATCGGTCCAGGAAAGCTCCATCACGGACGAGATGCTCTTCAGCAACATCGCCACCAACGCAGAACTAAGACAGACCATCTCCGCTTGGTTGCGAGCCCGAGGCTACGCTTCGGACGCTGCCTTCGACGAATCTCCCGAACCGACCTCCGACATCGAACGGCCCGACGGGATCTCAAACGAGAGCACCCGGAATGCAGAGGACGACGGCACCAATGGAATGAGCCAGCTTGAGTTGGCCCTGCGCAACCTGCCCGCAGACAGCGAGTTGATCCCTCAAAACTCCACCAGCCAGGGCTCCCTCAACCAGAACTCAACGAACCAGAACCTCTCAAACCCGAACTCCGCGGACCAGGACTCCAGAAATCAGAGTCTTATTGACAGGTCGAACAACCAAACCCCGCAACTCAACAGGCGCCCACGGACCGATGACCGGCAACCGCCGCCGAAGAAGCCGGAGCGCGCGGACGCCGACACGATCGAGCTTCTGCATCAGACCGCTCCCTACAATCTTCAGGCGCTCCGCGACCTCTATACCCAGGTCCCGGACCAGACCGTGCAGGTGAAGCGCTTTGGCGCAGAAGTATTCCTCACCCGCGGCATGGCCACCAAGGAGATGCCCATTGACCTTCCCATCGGCCCGGACTACGTTCTGGGCCCGGGAGACAGCTTAACCATTTCTCTGTGGGGTGGAATTTCGCAGAGCTTCTCCCGCGTAATCGATCGCGAAGGCAAGATCGTTCTTCCAGAGGCAGGGTCGATCGTTGTCGCCGGCCTCACACTCGAACGCACCCAGGCGCTGGTACAGGGTGCATTGGCGCTTCAATTCAAAGACGCCCACGTCGCCGTTTCGGTCAGCCGCCTCCGCACCGTGCGAGTGTATGTCGTCGGAGACGTGCAGCGACCCGGCGCATACGACATCAGTTCCCTCTCCACGCCGTTGAACGCGCTCTACGCCGCTGGCGGCCCAACCAATATTGGCTCCCTTCGAACCGTTCGACACTACCGCGGAAATTCTCTGATTCGCGAGGTCGACCTCTACGACTTTCTATTGCACGGCATTCGTTCGGACGTAGAACGCATGGAGCCGGGCGACACCATCCTCGTCCCTGCGGCCGGGCCTCAGGTCGAGGTATCCGGCATGGTCAAGCGGCCCGCGATCTACGAACTCAAGACTTCGATGAAGCTGTCGGATGTCCTCGACCAGGCCGGCGGTGTTCGTGTCTCAGCGGCGCTCTCGCATATCCGCATTGAGCGGATCGACCCGGACGGTCATCGCTCAACGCTCGAGGTCGGTGTCCCTCAAGGCAGCACGGCTGAGTCTGCACACGCACAGCTCGATAGCTTCATGGTGAGAGACGGCGACCGCGTGATCGTCGCTCCCATCCTGCCTTACAGCGAGAAGGCAATCTACGTCACTGGCCACGTGGTCCGTCCCGGCAAGTTGCCCTACCACGACGGAATCAAGCTGAGCGACGCGCTTCACTCCTACCAGGATCTCCTTCCCGAACCCTCAGATCACGGCGAGATCATCCGCTTGATGCCTCCGGATCTGCGCCCGCAGGCGATCGACTTCAGCGTCGCGGATGTGCTCACCGGGGGCGCCACCATCTTCCTGCAGCCCTTTGACACCATTCGCATCCGCGGCCGTTACGAGAGCGATGCACCGAAAGTCACCGTGCGCGGAGAAGTTCTGCAGCCGGGACCGTATGCGCTGGCTCAGGGCATGACCGCGGCACAACTCGTCCGCATCGCCGGCGGGTTCAAACGCAGTGCCCTCCTCGACCAGGCCGACCTCGCCAGCTACGAGATTGTCGACGGCAAACAAGTCGTGAGCCGCCGCCGCGATGTCGCCATCGGTCTGGCAGTCAACGGCCGCGATGCCAATGCCGATGTGCCGCTGAAGCCGGGCGATGTGCTGACCGTTCATCAGGTCTCAGGATGGAACGACATTGGAGCGTCGGTAACGCTTGCCGGAGAGGTGACCTACCCCGGAACCTACGGGCTGCAAGAGGGTGAGAAGCTGAGCTCGGTCATTCAACGTGCGGGAGGATTCCGCACCACAGCCTATCCCGACGGCGCCGTCCTGGTCCGCAAGCAAGTGAAGGAGCTTGAAGAGAAGACTCGTTCCGAGTTGATCCATCAGATCGAGTCAACTTCCGTTGGCGGCAAACTCGGACAGAGTGTTTCCGGAGGAGATGAAAGCGGCACCCTGCAGTTGCTCGTCCAGCAACAGAACCAGGTGTTGCAGCGTCTTCGCACGCAGCAAGCCGTAGGCCGTCTCGTCATCAAAATCAATGGCGACGTCGCGAGCTGGGCCAATACGCCCGCCGACATCGAGCTTCGCAGCGGCGACGTTCTGACTGTCCCCAAACGTCCCGGGATCGTCCTCGTCACCGGTCAGGTCTACAACGCAACCGCGATCACCTACGTTCCCGGCAAAGACGCCGACTGGTATCTGCGTCGCGCCGGCGGTGCAACGGATCTTGCCAATCGCAAAGAAATCTTCGTCATCCGGGCGAACGGCCTGGTTGTCGGAAGGCGCTCGAGCCAGTGGTACCAGGAGAAAGTCCTCGGGGCCAAACTCAACCCCGGTGACGTCGTTGTCGTTCCTCAGAAGATCGTCGGAGGCTCCGTGTTCTGGAAAAACATGCTCGCCACAGCACAGGTCGTTTCCTCTATCGCATTCACTGCCGCACTGGCGCTCAAGTAAAGCGCCATGCAGATCAATCGAACCAACTCGTCGAATCACATGCAATGTCTTGATCCAATCTCGAAGTTCACCGTCAGCGCTCTCAATGGAGGCTCGCATGGATACCGCTAACCCCGAAGGCACAACGCCTCAGGGTTCGCCGCGCGGTTCCGTGCCCGCGCCGGGCGCCGATGCAGCGTGGGTCTCAAACGTCACGCTGTTGTGGACGAATCGCCGCACGCTCATGCGAGCCACCGTGGCGGGGACAGTGTTGGGTGCGCTGCTCGCATTCCTCTTACCCAATCAGTATGAGTCAGCCACCCGCATTCTCCCCCCCGAACAAACCAGCGGGAGTGCGGCGATGCTGGCAGCCCTCGTGGGCAAGGCCTCGGCAATGAGCGGACTGTCTGGCCTGGGTGGGTTGTTCGGTGGCCATGGCAACGGAGAGCTATTCATCAGCCTCCTCCGCAGCGGCACAATCGGAGGCCATCTGATCGATCGCTTCCACCTGCAAAAGATCTACGCCAACCGTTATGTCGAAGACACCGCCAAGAAGCTCGCCCGTAAGACCACAATCACCGAGGATCCCAAGAGCGGCGTAATCACCATCATGGTCGAGGACAAGGATCGCGGGCGCGCACGCGATATGGCCCAGGCTTATGTGGACGAGCTCAATTCTCTGGTAGCGAGAGTCAACACCTCCTCCGCTCGGCGTGAGCGCGAGTTCATCGAGCAACGCCTGCAGACCGTAGGCCGCGACCTGCAACAGGCTCAGGTGGAGATGAGTGACTTCTCCACGAAAAATACCGCCATCGACATCAAAGAACAGACCCGGGCAATGGTCGACGCGGGAGCCAAGTTGCAGGGTCAGTTGATCGCAGGCGAATCCGAGCTCGACTCGCTCCGGCAGGTTTATGGCGATCAAAACGCGCGAGTCCGCGCCGCCGAAGCCCGTGTCGCCGTTCTGCGCCACGAATTGGGACGCCAGACCGACGGCAGCAGCGAACAATCCGGCGACGACGCCCAGCCCTATCCCGGGCTCCGCCAATTGCCCGCGCTCGCGGTGCCTTGGGCCAACTTGTACCGCCGCGTGCGCATACAGGAGACGGTGTACGAGATGCTCTCCGCTCAATATGAGACAGCGCGCATCGAAGAGGCCAAGTCCATCCCAACGGTCAGCGTGATTGATCCCGCAGGTTGGCCGGAGAGGAAGTCTTCGCCGCATCGGCTGATCATCATCGTAGTCTTCATCGCCGTGGCACTCGTAGCAACATCGCTATCCTTGCTCGCGCACCGTTCGTGGCGCGAGACCGAAGAGACCGACGCGAGAAAGGTCCTCGCACGGCAGATTCTCGCAACGCTGCGCGTATATCCGGTGCGCCTCAGAGGAGCAAAACCATAATGCTGCGCCTCCTCGAACGAACTCGGCAAGCCCATCCGGCATTCTTCAATGCCGCGCATGCCGTCGCGGAGTACATTTCGCAGCCGCTCGGAATGCTGCTGGCAGCACCGTACCTGCTGCATCATCTGGGCTCCTCGCAGTTTGGAATCTGGATTCTGGCCACAGCAGCTGTCAGCGGAGGCAATCTACTCTCCACCGGTTTCGGCGACGCAGCCGTAAAGTACGGGGCCATGTATCGCGGACGCAACGACTCCGCCGGCATCGCGCGGGTTGTCCGCAACATGATGACCGTCAACCTCGCGCTCAGCGGGCTGCTCGCATTCGCATTGTGGAGCCTCGCTCCCTACGCAGCACGTCACGTT
Organism: Acidobacteriaceae bacterium; assembly: GCA_036498865.1. GTDB lineage: Bacteria > Acidobacteriota > Terriglobia > Terriglobales > Acidobacteriaceae > Edaphobacter. Next base: position 61,683 of record DASYEU010000009.1, read on the forward strand.
GCCCACATTGAAGCGAGCCTGCAACTCGTCTGCATACAGTCGTTTCGTATTGGCAGTCTGCTTCTGGTGGTTCGCTCGCTCGACAACGTCTTTGCCAGCACGCTGCGCGCGTTTGAACGATATGCACCGCCCGTCCGAATCTCAATCTTCTCCCGGGCATCCTCCCTGATTGCCTCAGTCGTCCTGGTGGGCTATGGCCACGGAGTAGTGGCCATCATGTTGGCGACGCTGTGTATCTCGATGATCGCGCTCGTCGCGCAGGGAATTGCAGTGCGAGTAGTCGTTGGCAGCATCGTTTTGTTGCCGTCGTTCCATCGCGAGACCCTTTCGATGATCGCCGGCTTCGGCTCCTTCAGTTGGCTGCAGGCCGTTTCGGCTCTCGTCTTCGGCCAGGCGGACCGTCTCATCATCGGCATGGTCCTCGGAGCGCCCGCCGTCGCCTGCTACGCCCTGTGTGCGCAGGCCGCGCAGACAATCCACGGAGTCGCCGGAGCAGGATTGCACATCCTGTTTCCCCACTTGAGTTCCCGGTTCGAGACCGAGCCTCTTGCCGATCTCAAACACACGGTATGGATCGCCTTCAAGACCAACGTAGCGCTCGCCGTGCTGCTCGGCGTGCCCATGACCTTCCTTAGCCGGCCCATCCTCTCGCTGTGGATGGGAGCCGAATTCTCCCATCAGGCGTGGCTGATTCTCTCCATCCTCGGCGTCAGCTTCGCACTTTTCGCCTTGAACGTGACGGCCCACTACGCCCTCCTCGCGCTGGGACAGGTACGGCTCGTAACCGCGCTGAACCTTGTCGCCGGAGTCGCCATGCTCGCGCTGATGCTGCCGCTCACCGCAAAGTTCGGCATGGTGGGAACCGCATGCTCCCGCCTCGTCACCGGCCCAATCACTTGGATTTTGTACATCCCGCTCTACAGAATGATGCGCGCAAAAGCTGCACAACCGGTTGATGCTTCGTCCATCGTCGCGTGGGAGAACAGCCTATGACAACGCTGGCCCTGCCAATTGCAACCCAAGAAGCGAGCGCGGAAGAGCACCCGCTCCTCTTCTCTGGCGTCGTGGGCTTCTTCTTCATATTCCGGATTTGCCTCAATTTCCTGTTCTTCCAGTCCGACCTGGTAGTGGGCGCAGCAGTAAGCTTTGCAATCGATCTTGCCCTGCTGTTCTGCACCGTCCTATATTCGACGGACGTGCGGGCGCACACCCCTGCCCGCCTGTTCCAGATCGTTCCGCTGCGATGGATCGCCGCGTACCTCGCCCTCTCCCTTGCCAGCGTCTTTTGGACCGGCGCACAATCCGCGCTCGCCGCTGCTGCCTATTGGGCAAGCATGGCGGTGGATGTGCTCATCGTCCTACTGCTGCTTCGGCAGGAGGATGCCGTGCGCCAGGCAGAGGGAATCCTGAAGGGCGTGGTCGTTGGCGCTGCTGGTGTCTCGCTCATCGCCTGGTGTTCACCGACAACCGCGGATCTCCGTCTCGGAAACGACCTGTTTCTTCACCCAAACTCATTGGGACTTTTTATCGGAATAGCCACGCTGATTGCGCAGTACCTCGCATCGCAATCGAGCACCTGGAAGTGGCTTGGCATCGCTCTCGCAATCACCTTCCTCCGCGCCCTGAGCAAGACAGCAATCGCAGCGTTCCTCGTCGCGGAGCTTTGGTATCTCATGCAGAACACGCAGATGTCTCGCAAAACCAAGGCCCGCATCGTCGCCGCTGCCTTGCTGGTCATTGCGTGCTTCTGGGGCCTGCTGCGGGCCTACATCACCGCCTACAACACCACGGGCTCCGGAAATCAGGTGGAAACCCTTACCGGCAGAACCGTGCTATGGACGATTGCCATCTCCATGAGCCTTGAGAAGCCGTGGCTGGGACACGGAATCTACTCCTTCAAATCGCTCGTTCCGCCATTGGGCATCTTTCAGCCGGTGCACGCCCACAACGAACTCCTGCAGCAGCTATTCGAGTACGGCGTTGTCGGCGTTGTGGTCGCAGTTGGAATCTACTGGTCATTCTTCCGGCAGGCGCGTCGCTCCCAAACCACCGGCCTGAGCGCCTTATGTCTCACCTTGCTCATCTTTTCCTTGGTCCGCGGATTGGCAGACACCATCAACTTTGGCCTCTCCTTCCCGTTCTGGCTCATGGCAGGCCTCTCCATATCTCTGGCTCGATCCCAGCCGACGGAGGCGCACGCGCTATGACTCGCATTTCAATCGTCACTCCTTCGCTCAATCAAGGCCGCTTCCTGCAGGAAGCGCTGGAGAGCGTTCGCCTGCAGCAATACCCCCAGGTGGATCACTTGGTTTTCGATGGAGGTTCGACCGATGGAACCCTTCCACTCCTGCAATCTCTCGGCAACCGCGGCGAATGGTCGCACGTTCGCTGGATATCCGGCCCGGACGGCGGCCAGAGCGACGCCCTCAATCGAGGCTTCGCGGAAGCGCAAGGCGACATTGTTGGCTGGCTGAATTCCGACGACCGCTATCGCCCAGGTTGCTTCGACCACGTCGTCAAAGCATTCGCGGAGAATCCTGAGGTCGACGTTTTTTATGGAGACTTCACCGTCATCAATGAGGACGGCGCTGTCCGAAGAATCAGCCGGGAAATCGGATTCAACCGTTTTGTCCTGCTCTATCACCGCGTGCTGTACATCCCAACGCCGTCGACCTTCTTCCGCCGCCGTGTATTTGCCGACGGCAACTTGCTGCGGCCGGATCTCCACTACGCAATGGATTACGAGTTCTTTTTGCGCCTCGCCAACGCCGGCTATCGCATTCAGCACCTGCCCGGCGTCATTGCCGACTTCAGGCTCCACCCCGAGAGCAAGTCATGCAGGATGAAGCGCGTGCAGTTGGAGGAAAAGCGGCAAATCATGGGGTCCGCATCGCCGCTCGCCGCGCGAATCAGCTCTCCGCGTCTTCGGGACATGGCCTTCCGCGGTTTGCAAACGACAGCAGGATTGTTGCGTTGGTCCGAAAAAATGCTGCGAGGTTACTACTTCGCCCAGTATCGCCCCGGCTCGCTCGAGCAATAGGTCTTGTTCGAAGGATTTTTCCTATGCGCATTGTTGTAGCCCACAACCGATATAAGTTCGCCGGCGGCGAAGATACCGTCATGCGCTCCGAAGTGGAGATGCTGCGTGCTGCGGGGCACGACGTTGAGCTGTTCGAAGCCGACAACAAGATCATCGTCGGCACAGTGGCAAAGATCGCCGCTGCCGGATCGCTCTTTCACTCCCCCTCATCTAGCCAGAGAATGACCGCCCTGCTCAGAAGACTGCGGCCCGATCTGCTGCACATCCACAACTGGTTTCCGCTCCTCTCGCCATCCATCATCTCTGCGGCAATCGCCGAGGGCATCCCCGTCGTGCAGACCTTGCACAACTTCCGTATGTTCTGCGCCAACGGAACTCTATATCGCGACGGCAGAGTCTGCGACGACTGCGCCGGGCAATCCCTGCCCATGGGCGCCGTCATCCACGGCTGTTACTCGGGCAGCAGAGTCGGTTCCGCGCTGGTGACCGCAGCATTCTCGTACCACCGGCTGGCACATACATGGGACAGAGTGTCTACCTTCATCGCAGTATCCGAGCATCAGCGGGCATTGCTGATACGTGGGGGCGTGCCCCCTGCGCAGATCGTGGTCAAGCCGAACTTCGTCAAAGACCGTGGCTTGCTTGGAAAAGGTGAAGGCGGATACGCCCTCTTTGTGGGCAGACTGACGGAGGCGAAAGGTATCCGAACCATCCTCAAGGCATGGGCCGGAAACAAGGTCGCCTTGCCGCTCAAAATTATGGGCGACGGTCCGCTCGCCGATGAAGTGCGCACCCAGGCGGAAGCTCTCCCGCACGTGCAGTACCTGGGACAGCGCACCACGGAAGAAGTCTATGCAGCCATGGCCGGCGCGAAATTCCTCCTCTTCGCTTCGGAGTCGTACGAGCCATTCGCCCTTACCATCGTGGAAGCGTTCTCTCAGGGAACACCCGTGCTGGCAGCGGACCTCCCATCCATAGCTGAGTTGGTCAAGGACGGAACCACCGGACTCCGCTTCGAGCCAGGCAATCCGGATGACCTCGCCGCGAAGGCATCCTCATTCCTGGCCGACCCCGTTGCGTACCAGAGAATGCGCCAAACCTGCCGAAACATCTACGCGGAACGCTACACCGACACGATCAACTACGCGCTGTTAATGGATATCTACCGGCAAGCTCGAGTGCCGCTGCAGGCCCGCTCGGCATGACCGCGATCGAGCACAGTACCGATCGGAGAAAAACGCCCCGAGGCAATTCGCAATGACAGCCGCCCGCTTACATCACGCAGACATCTTCGCCAATGTACTCGGCATCGGCGTGCATGCTGTCGACATGGATATGGCCATCGAGCGAATTCGACTCGCGCTCGATGAAGGCCGCAAAGGATATGTATGTCTCGCTGGCGTTCACGGCATTATGGAAGCGCGCCGCCATCCGGATCTCCGGGCTATCTTCGCCAACGCCTGGCTGGTTGCGCCGGACGGCATGCCCACTGTGTGGATGGGACACTTGCAGGGCTTGTCCCGCATGCGGCGTGTCTTCGGCCCGGACCTGATGCTGGAAGTCATCGGCCGCAAAGACCTCGCGCATTGCAGGCACTTTCTCTGCGGTGGCGAGCCGGGAGTGGCGGAACAACTGCGCGACGAATTGCTGCGCCGCTTCCCCTGGGCCTGCATCGTTGGAACCCATACGCCACCATTCCGGCCCATGACAGCCGCGGAAGAACACGCGCTTACAGCGCAGGTACAACAACTTCGGCCGGACATCATCTGGGTTGGGCTAAGCACCCCGAAGCAGGACCGATTCATGGCCCGCTATCTTCCCGTCCTGGAAACGAAACTGATGATTGGCGTTGGCGCAGCGTTCTTGTTCCACACAGGCGCCATTCAGGACAGCCCCGCATGGGTGAAGCAAGCCGGGCTGCAGTGGCTCCACCGTCTGGTGCAGGAGCCATCGCGTCTCTGGCGACGGTATCTCGTAAACGTTCCCTTGTTCCTCTTTCAGGCCGCCTTGCAAATCAGCGGCCTGTGCAGCTACAGCGTTTCCACGACGACGGCAAAAGCGACCTCAAAGGAAGCACTCCAACACTATGAATAATCCTGAGCACATGATCCCACCTGCGTATGCGGCTCTGCCAAAGGAGCACTCCAGCCTCGCTTCCGGCGCGCCGGAGGACTCCACCTCCGCAAAGCCAGCCCTCTTCCTCGCCTGGAGCAACGCCCACGAGATCGCCGCCGGACAAGCGGGCTATGAGTCATCCGCAACCTCGGGTCATCTCGCGGGCACTCCCCCCTTTCCCGATCGAAACGGCTGGCGCGACCGTGGCTTGTGGCTGCTTCACGACGCGTTCGTGCGGCGCGAAGGCTGGTCCCATCTCAGGGCCATGCCGATGTCCATCCCCGTACCCGACCCGCTCGCTCATCGGCGCGCCTACAGTGCAGCCAAGCGGGCAATGGATGTTCTCGGAGCCATTGTTCTGCTCGCCCTCTTGGCGCCTTTCCTCCTTCTGGTTGCGCTCCTGGTAAGGCTCGATTCTCCCGGGCCGGCCCTGTTCCGTCAGCGCAGGGCAGGGAGAGACGGCGTGGAATTCCTTCTCTGGAAGTTTCGCAGCATGCATGTCGATGCCCCGGACTACGCGCCCTCCCCAACCAGCAACCTTGACCCGCGCCTTACGCGCATTGGCCGTCTGATTCGTCGCGTCAGCATCGATGAGCTTCCGCAGTTGATCAACGTCCTCAAAGGGGAGATGAGTCTCGTCGGACCCCGCCCCGAAATGCCCTTCATCGTCGAACGCTACACCCCCCTCGAACGCGCGCGCCTTGCAGTCAAGCCTGGGATCACTGGGCTGTGGCAGGTCAGCCCTGCGCGCGCCATGCCAATTCACGAGAACCTGCAATACGATCTCCACTACATCCACCACCAGAACCTCACCCTCGACAGCGCAATTCTTCTGCGCACAATCGCAGCGGTCATTCGCGGCGTCGGAGCTGTCTAAATCATTCCAGTCCAGCCACATGCACATGTAGAATGTCAGCGGAATGTAATGAGGGTGTCATTTGTTAGTATTCCTCGATGCATTTGCTCGACAAGCTGAGAGACTGGAAGCTACGCTGAGACGCGAATCGAACTAAGGCGCTCTCAGCATTCGCTGACCATACAGTTGCTCGGCTTGAGGCCTGGGAGGTACAGATGAGTACGATTCTTGTGGTCGAGGATGACCCTCGGATTCAGAAAGCGCTCCACCGCCAGTTCACCACGGAAGGCTACACGGTTCATGTGGCCGGGGACGGCGCAGAGGGCCTGGCAACCTGCAAGACCCTGAAGCCGGCAGGCGTAGTCCTCGATCTGATGCTGCCAGGCATGCCGGGCAGGGACGTCTGCAAGAGCATCAAGTCCTGGTCTCCCAATACACCCGTCGTAGTTCTGAGTGCAGTCTCGGAAGTTGCCGACAAGGTCCTGCTGCTTGAACTCGGCGCCGATGACTACGTCACCAAGCCCTTCAGCCCTCGCGAATTGATGGCGCGCGTCCAGGCGGCGATCCGGCGCACCCAGAAACCCACCGGCAGCACATCGAACCAGGTTTCGTTCGGCTGCATCACCGCAGACTTCTCCGCGATGGAGTTCTCGAAAGATGGCGCTCCCGTCGTCCTCACCGCGAACGAAATCAAGCTGCTCCGGTACTTCATCGATCACGCCGAAAGGGTGATCACGCGGGAAGAGTTGCTGAACGATGTCTGGGGATACACCTCCTACCCCACCACCCGAACCGTAGACAATCAGGTGATGAAGTTGCGGCAGAAGCTGGAAGCGGACCCCGCCAAACCGGTTCACTTCCGCACCATGCACGGAATTGGTTATAAATTCGTCGGCGGAAGTTGACGACATGGCGGAGCAGAAGGCAAGTCTGATGCATCGGCTGCGCTTGCGGACAACATTGTTGATCCCGCTGCTGCTGCTGTGCTTCGGCTTTACTCCAATCAGCCTGCTCATCCTCCAGACCATCGTTCGGCAACAAGTCCAGGGAAGCCTCTCCTCGGATCTCCAACACTCCGTCAAAACCTACGAAAATCAGGCTCGCCAGCGGCGCGAACTGCTCGTCCGTGAATCGGCGCTGCTCGCCGACCTCCCCAGCCTCAAAGCGCTGATGACCGTCGACGACAGCCGCACCATCGAAGATGGCGGCTCCAGGTTCTGGAAAGTCAGCGGAAGCGACTTCTTCGCCCTCCTCGATCGCAACGGAAATCTCATCGTCTCCTACAACCAGGGTCCGCCCTTGGATCGCACCGTCGTGGGACAAGGTCTGGAAGGCTGCCTGCGCCGCTCGGAGGACTCGGTCCTGCTCGCCTTTGGCAGCCGCTTGTACGAAGTATCGATCCAGCCGCTCGTCTTCGGAGACCAGGACAGTCAACTCGGCTTCGTCGCAGTCGGATATGCCGTGGACGAACGAGTGGCCCGCGAGGTCAGTGAAGCTGCCGCCGCGGAGGTGACCTTCACCGTCGGGAAAACAGTCGTCGCCAGCACCCTTCAGCCGGCGCTGGAGCAGCAGTTTGTCAGCCACGCGAGCGAACTCACGGCCTCGGCCGCCGAGAACCGCACCCTCCGCCTGGGCAAAGAGGATTACCTGGCCGCGTCCGTTCCGCTCGGCCCGGAGAATCAAAACGCGGGCGTCCCGGTCCCGCAGCTCGTCGTCCTGAAGTCCTTCGCCCAAGCGACTCAACTTGTGAGCCGCGTCAATCGCTGGGTCCTCACTCTTGTTTTGGTCGCACTGCTCGCCGGCGCCACCATGCTCGTTTCAATCTCCCGCACACTCACCCGGCCCATCGAAACTCTGGTCGAAGGAACCCGCGCCCTCGCCCTCGGAAACTTCAACTACCGGCTCAGCGAAGACGGCGTAGAAGAAATCCGCGAGCTGAGCCGAGCGTTTGAACGCATGCGAGTCGAGCTGCAACGCAGCCAGAGCGACCTGCTCGATTCCGAACGCCTCGCAACCATCGGCCGTATGGCAAGCTCAATCTCCCACGACCTCAGGCATTACCTCTCCGCCATGTATGCCAACGCCGAATTCATGAGCAGCGAGCGACTTCCGCAGGCCGAGCGCGAAGAGCTGTTCCTGGAAGTGAAGAACGCAGTTCAGGGCATGACGGATCTGCTCGATTCCCTTCTCCTGTTCACCCAGACAGGCCGTGCTCTCGAGCCCTCCCAGGAATACATCGCCACTGTCGTCCAGCGCGCGGTCGGAATGGTTCGCTCTCACCCGGCAGCGCGCGATGTCCGGATTGTCGTGACGGAAAACTCGACAACCGAAGCTTGGATCGATTCGAAGAAACTCGGGCGCGCAGTCTATAACCTGTTGCTGAATGCCTGCCAGGCAGCCCGCCGCGGAAAAGACCTTCCCCTGGTCGCTCTCAATCTCGACGAAGATGAGAGCAGTATCCGCATCAAGGTCTCGGACAACGGTCCCGGTGTACCGGAGTCGATTCGCAAAACCATGTTCTTACCCTTCGTCAGCGAAGGAAAAGAGAGCGGAGTAGGCTTGGGCCTTACGCTCGCGCAACAAATCGCCCAGGAGCACGGCGGTACGATCGAATTGCAGGAAACTCTCGATGGATACAGCGTCTTTATCATTACCCTCCCCAAAGCCGCATTACGCGCACTCGGTGCTGCTGCGGATAGAAAAGCTCTGCAGGCCAGTTAGGAGAGCAATTGCACGGGCATGCAACACAGCGCCGAGCGCCGGCAGATTGCGAGAAGGTGGCATATGAAATTCATGGGTCATGGAATACTGGTTTGCCTGCTCCTTGGTTCGGCCGCTCCGGCCGGCCACGGACAGACAGCGGGACCACCGATCTCCACCGGTGCCGCTGACCCGGCAAACGCCCAACTGGAGCAGAGGATCGAGACTCTGTCGTCCGCGCTCGCGACAACCCAGCAGCAGATCGAGCAATCGCAACGTCAGATGCAGCAACTGCAACAGGAGCTCCAGGAACTGCGCCAGCAAGTAGCGGCGTCGGGAGCCGGATTCTCCGCCAGCCCACTCGCTTCCCCCAGCACCTCCTCGTCATCCACCGCGGCCGCGGCGCCGAGCACCGCGCCAATCGAAGAGCGGGAACAAGCTCTGGAAGCCGCAGTCAAGCTTCACGACCAAACCAAGGTAGAGAGCACCTCAAAGTATCCCATCCGCTTAACCGGGTTGATCTTGTTCAACGGTTTCCTCAACCGGGGCGTGGCGGACAACACCGACATTCCGGCGGTCGCGCAACGTTCAAGTTCCACCTCGGGCAACGGAAGCCTGGGAGCGGGTCTGCGTCAGACCATCCTTGGGATTGAAGGAGATGGCCCTCGCGTAGCTGGCGCTCGCACGTCCGCCAACGTCAACATCGACTTCTTTTCAAATGTGGCCTACACCCCGTACGGAACCTCAGCCGGAGTGGTCCGCATGCGCACCGCAAGCATCAACCTGGACTGGGACAAAGACTCCATCGACATCGGCATGGTCGCCCCCCTGATCTCTCCCCTTTCGCCATCCTCATTCGCAACCGTTGCAGAGCCGTCCCTCGCCGGCGCAGGCAACTTGTGGACATGGGCGCCGCAGCTCCGCTACACCCACCGCTTTCCCCTGCAGAACGGCAATCGAGTCCAGCTTGAATTCGGGCTGTGGGACTCGCCCGCCGCGGGCTACAACTCCAATCAGCTCTTCCGCGCCGCAAGCCCCGCCGAATACGGTGAGCAGCCAGCCTATGAAACCCGCCTCTCCTATGCCGGGGCGCGGGATCGCGGTCTGCAACTCGGGGTCAGCGGATACTACAGCCATCAGGCGTATCCCGGGTACCAGGGATATTCCGGAACGCTTCACCTCGACTCCTGGGCCACCGCCACAGACTTCCGCCTCCCCCTTGGCTCCCACTTCGAGATCAGCGGCGAAGGATATAGAGGCCGTGCGCTCGCTGGCCTGGGAGGCGGCGTCTACAAGGACATCGTCACCGGCACCAGCCCCATCAGCGGCGCCAGCGTATTACACGGACTCAACGCCATCGGCGGCTGGACCCAATTCAAGACGCGCTTCAGCTCCTCGCTGGAGACGAACATGAGCATCGGTCTGGACGATGGCTTCGCCCGCGATTTTCACGCAGTCGTGCTCCCTTCAACCGCCGGCGCCACTCAGGTACGGGCCCGAAATAAGATGGTCGTCACCAACCTCATCTTTCGCCCCAAAACCTACCTCATTTTCTCTCCCGAATACCGGAGAATCTGGAGCTCGCCGATCACGGGGACCGCGAGCACCCTCGACATCTTCACACTCTCCGCAGGGTTTCAGTTCTAAAGGAGGCACCGTAGTGCGATCTATGCATCGTGGGATGATCGTTGGATTCGCATTCGTCAACCTGGCGCTCGTTAGCCCGCGCGCATTCGCGCAGGGCGCCGAGGTGACAGCCCACGTTGTGGTCCACGACAAAGTCGCCACGGCCCACCACAAAGGCAACTTGAGCCCTGGAGACGTCGTCGCGTGGCTCACCCCTCTCCAGCCGGACGGACGTCCTGCGTCTGCTGGACATTCCGGCCCGTTCAGGCTGGTGCAGAAGGACAAGATGTTCACGCCGCACCTGCTCGTCGTTCCAACCGGCAGCAGCGTCGAATTTCCCAACCAGGACCCCTTCTTCCACAACGTGTTCTCGCTCTTCAACGGAAAGCGCTTCGACCTTGGTCTCTATGAGTCGGGAAAAAGCCGCGCCGTCCGCTTCGACCGCGAAGGGGCCTCCTACATCTTCTGCAACATTCACCCTGAGATGGGAGCCATCGTCCTCGCGCTCAGTACGCCGTACTACGCGGTGTCTGGTGCCGACGGCGCGCTCACTATTCACAACGTTCCGCCGGGCAGCTACCATTTGCACCTGTGGAGCGAGGCCGCTGAACTCGCGAACCCGGCCGATGCCGGACGAATCGTACAAGTGGCTCAGGGGCCGGCGCATCTGGGAGATATCAATCTCACTGCGATCGCCAACCCCATGGCGCACCACACCAATAAGTTCGGCGAGGAGTACCACCCCACCCACGACAATCCTTACTGACGCGGCTGCCGACCGTTACGCCTTCCCCAGAACAGTCGCCCCTCGCTGGAATGCATCGCTGACCGCCGCGAGCACTTTCTCCGCGCTCTCCGCCAGGCTTTCGCTGTCCGTGACGCACTCCACCTCCGGCGCAAGCGGCCGCTCGTAGGGGTCGTCGATCCCGGTGAAGCACTCGATCTTGCCCGCTAGCGCACGCGCATACAAGCCCTTCGGATCGCGCCGGATGCAGGTCTCCAGCGACGCATTCACGTAGACCTCCAGGAAGCTCCCAATCTGCTCGCGCGCTTGCAGCCGGGCCTCGCGATACGGAGAGATCGCAGCCACCAGCACAATCTTGTCCTGCAGCACCAGCGACCGGGCCAGGCAGCCGATGCGAAACACGTTCTCGTCCCGATCAGCTTTGCTGAAGCCAAGATCGCGGCTCAGATGCTGTCGAATCTGATCCGCATCAAGCACCTCCACCGCGTAGCCAAGTGCGCTCAATTTAGGTTCGAGTGCCCTGCAAAGCGCAGTCTTTCCCGCACCGCTCAGCCCCGTGAACCAAACCGCCAGACCACCCTGGGTTGATGCTGTCCGCTGCATTGGCACATATCCTTTCACACAAAAATCGAGCCTCGGAGTCAGCTCAACCAGGCTCGAAGATCGCGGTTGAGAATGCCCTCGAGCCGTTGAATGTCGCTTCGGTAAAAATCAAGCATCAGCCGCCGGTCCGCAGGCTCCATCACCACCGACCCGGTCGGCCGGTAGAGCGCCCGATGCGCGGCGGACTTGAGAGACTTAGGAGCCATACGTTGCAGCATCTTCCACACCCCAATGCGCCGCAACATGTGGTTCGGAGTCACCATCCTCGCAATGTGAGGTTGGTTGTAGCGCCGGGTGGTGTCCGGTGTAAATGTGCTGTCCACCTCAAGGAACTCCAGCAGCTCCCGCATAAACGCCTGCGGCCGCTCCCTGGTCTCCTCATACAGCCAGATGCCGATTTGCTGCCGGGGAAAGTGCTCCATGTAGCGCTGTACCTGATCCGCATAGAACCCCATTTCAAGGAACGGTTCGTAAATTCCCAGTCCTTGCCCGCTATGGCGAAGACTCGCCCGCACATACTCCCGAAAGCTCTGCGAGATGTGACCGTCCGAAAGGTAGTGCAGATACTGTGAGAAGGCGCGCTCTGCCGGCGAACGCAAAATCATTACAATGCGCGCATGCGGGATGCGCGACGCAATCGCCCCCGGAGCGCTCTTCGACATCAGGTAGTTGACACTTGCCTCGCCAACCGCCCGCTGTGTAGTCGCGGCGGCGAACAGCCGCAGGTAATCGGACCACTCAGCCACGATGCCGCCGGAAAACTTGCGATCCATCGGCCCGTCCAGATACTCGCGGACCGCCTTCTCCATCTGGATCGCGCGCGCGCGAAGGCCCGGCTCAAACTTGTCCGCCCGCACCTCGTAGCTGAAATGGCACGGCTCTTTCATCGGACTCATATAGATGTCCGGATGCTGATCCAGATAGTGGTACAGAGACGTGGTTCCCGCCTTCGGCGCACCGACGATGAAGAAGTTAGGTTCACGCATGGCGCGAGGCTGAGTCGTTGCAGTGAGTGGCCGTTGTTCGAGGAGTCGATCGGAGGGCATCTGGCTATTTCAAACGAACTGCTTACACGTTAGAGCCAGCCGCCCCGCAAGATGTCATGCCGATGTAGGAACACCGTCATCTGTTTGTCACAATTTTGAAACGAAGCCGCAAGAGCGAGGCTATTTCGCCCCCCCTTGCCCCCCAGCCTGCGCCTGCTCAAACCTGGAGACCAGATCGCTTAGCCGGCCCATCTCCGTGTCGCTCACGGCCACCACCTCCAGGCCGCCCGCCCGGAAGCCGGTGACATGAAACCCCGCCTGATCGGGGAACCGAAGCGGCAAGCCGGACGCCGTCGGTTCCTGCCGCACAAAAATCGAGACGCGGTGCTTGCCAACGCTGTAGAGCAGTTGCGCCGTAGGCCGCCCGCCGAGATACGTCAGGTTCGCCCCATCCAGCGTCGTGTCCTCGGGCAGATTCTGCGGCAGATTGAAGCTGAACGGTATCTTCCCCTGAAACCAGGGCTTCACCGTGTGCCTGTCGGACGAAATCACCTCCGGCGGAGCGTTCGCTGCCAGTGTCGCAATATGCTGATCGCGAACCTCCAAAACCAGGCCGGTGGTTTCGGACACCGTCCGCGAGCTCCATCGCTGCAGACCGAAGATAGTTACGCACACCAGCAGCACCGCCGCCAGCGACGCCCAACGCAGCGAACTCTCATTCCAGGCCCGCTGAGGCTGCGAAGGCGACTTCACCGGCCGCGAGCTCTTTGCCTCGGAGATCAGCCGCTCCATCCGCCCTTGAAACTCCGCTGAAACCGTATAGCGCTCCCCAGCCTTCGCCGTAGCCGACTTAAGCAGACTCTGCTCCAGCGCACGCGACGTACATTCCGGGCAGCCCGCCAGGTGTTCGCTCACAATCGCCGACTGATCCCCGGAGAGTTCCCCATCGGCAAGTGCATTCAGCAGAGCGGACGTAAGGTGATCGCTCAATTCTCTGCACCTCCAGCACCGGAGTTACCGGGCACGCGCACCGTCCCTTGGAGCATCTCGCGCAGCGCAGCGCGCGCCCGCGCAATCCTCGACATCACCGTGCCAATCGGAATCTCCAGCACACTCGCGATCTCCCGGTACTTCATCTCTTCCACGTCGCACAACAGAACCACCTCGAGCAGCGGCGGAGACAGCTTCTCCATGGCTGCCTGCAACGCGGCCCGGTCGCTCATCCACAGCACGTTCACTTCGGGAGTCTGCCGGTCGATGGCGCCCTCCGGCACCAACCGCGGCCCGGAGTCGTCACGCTCCTCCAACTCTTCTTCCAGGGCCACGGTCCGCGTCGCCGCCAGCCCGCTGCGCGACGTCAGATATGTGTTCCTCAGAATCCGGAAGATCCAGGCCTTAAAGTTGCTACCCGGCTCAAAGCCATCGAACCCGCGAAGTGCCTTCAGAAACGTCTCCTGCACCAGGTCCTCCGCATCCGTTGGATTACGGGACAGCCACACGGCAACGTTGTAAAGCGACGGCAGCAACGGGAGCGCGAGATCCTCAAACCGGGGGGTCTGGGGATCGCTTTTGGGAACAACGCGCTTCCAGGGCAACAACGTCATCGTCAGGAAGAGGTCCGCTTCATAGTTACTCTCCTGGAAGCAAAACTGGCCTGCCCCGGATTTATTCCAGCTTTCCAGGAATAAAAATCCGAACCGCCAGTTAGCCTCCGTGGAGGATCTACCCATGAAGGATACCCAAAACGCCCTGCCCGTGCCGCAAGAGCCGGAACAGGCATCCCATACAACCGTCGCGGAAATCGCCGGCAACGTCGCCGAACCAGCCAACGACGGCATCGACCGCAGAAACTTCCTCAGCTGCATGGCCTGGGCCGGAACCGGCCTCCTCTGGACCATGGCCGGAGGCGTTCCCACGTCCAAACTCTTCGCCGCCACCCCTGGAGCAGCCGCCCAGGCATCTCACGCTGGCTCGGCCTTCAGCTTTGTTCAGATCAGCGACAGCCACATCGGCTTCAACAAAGCCGCAAACCAGGACGTGGCCGGAACCCTCAAGCTCGCCATCGACAAGATCAACGCCATGCCCGGCAAGCCGGATTTCCTGCTGCACACCGGAGACATCACTCAGTCGGCAAAAGCGTCGGAGTTCGACACCGCCCAGCAGATCCTCAAAGGTTCCCGCATCGGCGACATCCACTATGTCCCCGGCGAGCACGACACGGCAACCGACGACGGCGCACTCTATCTCCAGCGCTTCGGCAAGGGGACGCTCGGCACCGGCTGGTACAGCTTCGACCACAAGGGCGTCCACTTCATCGCCCTGAACAATTCGCTACAGGTCGACGCGATGGGCGGCCTCGGCGCGGACCAGCTCAACTTCATCAAGAAGGACGTCGCATCGCTCTCCGCATCCACCCCCATCGTCGTCTTCGCGCACATTCCTCTGTGGATGGTCTATCCCGAATGGGGCTGGGGCACCAGGGATGGCGCGGAAGCGCTCTCGTACCTCCGTCGCTTCGGCTCAGTCACCGTCCTCAACGGCCACATTCACCAGGTGGTGCAGAAGGTCGAAGGCAACGTCTCCTTCCACACCGCAACCTCAACCGCATTCCCGCAGCCCGCGCCGGGCAAGGCTCCCAGCGCAGGCCCCATGGTCGTCCCTGCCGGCAAGCTCAAGAGCGTCCTCGGCGTCACTGAGGTCAAGTACATCGGCAAGCGCGGCCCCCTCGCAGTCATCGATTCCTCGCTGGAGGAAAAGGCATGACCTGGATCAAACAAGGATCCATTGCGGCGTTTGCGCTGGCGGCCTCGCTGCTGCTGGCCCACGTTCACCCATTCGGGAACGCGGGCTTGTTTGCGGCGGGCGCCACGCAGCCGCCAATCCCGGATCATGGCGCTATCCCGCCGAGCGTGCGCGCAATCCTCACCACCAAGTGTGCCGACTGCCACTCATCGCAGGTACGCACACCCTTCTACGGCCACTTCGCTCCCATGTCCTGGCTCATCGAACGCGACATCATGGAGGCAAGACAGTCGATGAACCTGTCGCAATGGGATACCTACACCGCGGATGAGCAGCAGGCTCTCGCCGCGAAGATCGTGCAGGAGACCAGGTCCGGCGATATGCCCCTGCCGCAGTACCGGATGATCCATTGGAACGCGCGCATCACCAGCGCCGATCTTCAGACTCTCTCCGGCTGGGCGCATGGAACGCCCGCACCCGCGGACTCTGCTGCGCAGCCCACCTCGGCCGGCGATCCGGTCCACGGCGCAGCGCTCTTCGAAAAGCGATGCACCGGATGCCATTCCCTCACCACCAGCCGTGAAGGCCCGCTTCTGAAAGGAGTCTACGGCCGCACCACCGGAGCCGTGCCATCCTTTCCATACTCCAACGCGCTGAAGAATGCGCACCTCGCGTGGAATGACCAGTCGCTCGACAAGTGGCTTGCTGACCCCGACGCATTTCTTCCGGGCAACAATATGGACTTCCTGGTCACCAGGCCGCAAGAGCGCAAGGACCTCATCGCCTACCTCAGGCAGAGTGCCGCCCAATAGACCCCAGGAATTCTGGGGTCGCACCTCCACCCAATACGCATCGCACGCAATCCGCTCTGCTTGGTATACAGTTCGAGCATAGCGGCCCCTCTTGCCGCCATACCTCCATGCGGAGTCACGCAATTTGCGCGTAGCGGTCGACACAGGCGGCACCTTCACGGATTGCGTCTACATTGTGGACGGCCAACTCAAGGTGCTCAAGGTCTTCTCCACCCCCGTCGATCCTTCGCAGGCCGCTCTCAACGCACTCGCCCGGATCGCACCCGAAACCGCCCTCGAAGTCCGCCACGGAACCACCATCGGCACCAATGCCATGCTGGAGCGAAAGGGAGCCCGCGTCGCGTTCGTAACCACCGAAGGCTTCGAAGACACCATCGCCATCGGCCGCCAGACCCGCGCCAGTCTCTATGACTGGTTCGCTCCCGTCCCCATCTGCCTCGTGCCGCGAGAACTCCGCTTCGGTGTGCCGGAGCGCGTAAGCCCCGAGGGAGAGAACCTGCGCTCGCCCACTACCGAAGAACTGGCCTCTCTCGCCGATGCGGTACGCGCCAGCGCGGCGGAAGCAGTCGCTATCTCGCTCCTGTTTTCCTTTGCCAACCCGGAGACGGAACTCCGAGTCGAGGCCGCGTTACGCTGCCTCGGCATTCCCATCTCCACCTCGCACCGCATCCTGCCGGAGTTCCGCGAGTACGAGCGCGCTTCCACCGTCGTCGTCAACGCATACCTTGCGCCCAAAATGCAGAGTTACCTGCTCCACCTCGAGCAGAGCGTCACCGCCCAGCACGCAGGCAGCCGCGTGGACGTCATGCAATCCTCGGGTGGCATCATCTCGGCGCGCCTCGCGGCGCAGGAACCCGTACGCACCGTGCTCTCCGGCCCTGCCGGAGGAGTCATCGGCGCGTGCCAGGTCGCGCGCTGGGCAGGTCTCGATCAAATCGTCGGCTTCGACATGGGCGGCACCTCCACCGACGTCTTCCTCGCCAACGCAAACGAAGGCGCGCCACGCACCGGCGAGTCGATCGTCGCGGGCCTTCCCATCAGCGTTCCCATGCTGGACATCCACACCGCCGGAGCCGGAGGCGGCTCGATCGCGCGTTTCGATGCCGGTGGAATGCTGCGTGTCGGCCCCGAGTCGGCCGGCTCCGCTCCCGGCCCCATCTGCTTCGGGCGCGGAACCATGCCCACCGTCACCGACGCCAACCTCATCCTCGGCCGGCTCGACGCAGACACCTTCCTCGGCGGATCCGTTCAACTGGACCGCGAACGCACGTACCAAATCATGCGCGAAGCAAAAGGCCCGCTCGCAACCGTGGAAGACTTCGCCGCCGGCATCCTCCGCGTGGTGGAAACGCAGATGGAGAAAGCCATCCGCGTCATCTCCGTCGAGCGCGGCCACGACCCGCGCCAGGTTACGCTCGTCGCCTTTGGCGGCGGCGGACCGCTGCACGCCTGCTCACTCGCGCGCGCGCTCCGAATCCCACGAGTGCTCATCCCGGCCATGCCCGGCGCACTCTCCGCCATGGGCATCCTGCTGGCCGACTCCGTGCGCGACTACTCCCGCACCGTAATGTTGCCCGGCGACGCAATGGAAAACATCGCCGCCGCATTCACGGAACTGGAACATCGCAGCCGCCAGGAGTCTGCCGACGAGGGCCTGCACGGCGAACCCCAGCGCACCATGGATCTCCGCTATCGCAGGCAAGGTTACGAGCTCAATGTCCCCTACGACGAGCACACCCCCGGCAACTCCATCGCCGCGTTCCATCAGTTCCACCAGCAGCGCTACGGATTCAGCGACACCAACCGCCCCGTCGAAGTCGTGAACCTGCGCCTGCGAATGGCCGCCGCAGGCGACCGCTACTCCCCCGCACCCCGCGCGCTTGTCCCCGGCGACGGCAGCGCCGCCCGCTATGCCGTCCGCGACGTCTACTTCGACGCGGGATTCATCCCAACCCAGCTCTATCGGCGCGACCGCCTCATCCCAGGCGACACCATCCAGGGTCCCGCGATGATCACCGAGTACACCTCCGCAACCGTCGTTCCGCCCGACTGCCGCGCCCACGTCGACGCCATCGGAAACCTCATCCTCACCTTCACCGGGGAGATCGCATGACGCATCCTCTCGCCGATCCAGTCGAACTCGCCGTCTTCCAAAGCGCCGTGCACTCCATCGCCGAGGAGATGGGCGCTGCCCTGCGGCGCACCGCCCTCTCGCCCAACATCAAGGAGCGGCGCGACTACTCCTGCGCCATCTTCGACGCCCACGCCCGTGTCATCGCCATGGGCGACCACATGCCCGTGCACCTCGGCTCCATGCCCATGTCCGTGCGGGCCGCCATCTCCGCCATCCGCTTCGCCCCCGGCGACATCGCAATCCTCAACGACCCCTACGCCGGCGGCACTCACCTCCCCGACATCACCATGGTGCTGCCCGTATTCCTTCCCGACACCCTCAGCGACACACCCGCCTTCTACGTCTCCAACCGCGCACACCACGCCGACGTCGGCGGCACCTTCGCAGGATCGATGGGCCCCGCCAACGAGATCTTTCAGGAAGGCATTCGAATTCCTCCCGTGCGCATCGTTCGCGGCGGCAATATCGACCACGAAATGCTTGCCCTGATCCTGCTCAACGTGCGCACACCCGCCGAGCGTCAGGGCGACCTCGAAGCGCAGATCGGCTCCTGCCGTGTTGGAGAGCAGCGCATCCTCCAACTCATCGAGAAATATGGCGACCAGAAACTCCGCATGCTCGGCGAGCAGTTGCTCGACTACTCCGAACGTCTCGTTCGCTCCGAACTTCGCAAAATGCCCGCCGGCACCTTCCACGCAGAAGATTGGCTGGACGACGACGGCGTAACCGATGCCCCGCGCAGAATCGCAGTCTCCCTGCACTTCAATCCCGCGGCGGCCTCCGTCCACGCCGACTTCGCCGGCTCCTCCACCCAGGTCGCCGGAAGCATCAACGCGGTGCGATCCATCACGCTCTCCGCATGCTTCTACATGCTGCGCTGCCTCCTCGCGGACGGCGCTCCCGCAACCGAGGGCATCCTCCGTCCTCTCACCCTGGACACTCCGCCCGGCAGCATCGTCGACGCCCGTCCGCCCGCCGCGGTCGCTGCCGGAAACGTCGAAACCTCACAGCGCATCGTGGACGTGCTTCTCCGCGCACTCGCGCAGGCCGTCCCGCAGCGCGTTCCCGCCGCAAGCGCCGGCACCATGAGCAACCTCACCATCGGCGGCATCGATCCGCGCACCGGCGAGCCCTTCACCTACTACGAAACCGCCGCCGGCGGCATGGGCGCGCGCCCCGGACTCAACGGCATATCCGGCGTTCAAACCCACATGACCAACTCGCTCAACACCCCAATCGAAGCCCTGGAATACGCGTACCCATTCCGCGTGCTCCGCTATTCCTACCGCGGCGGCTCGGGTGGCGCAGGCGAGTTCGCCGGCGGCGATGGACTCATTCGCGAGATCGAGCTGCTCGCGGATGCGCAGGTCACCTTGTTGGCCGACCGCAGAAAGTTCGCTCCCTATGGCTTGCAGGGCGCACACGACGGAACTCCCGGCCGCGCATCGTTAGCCACTAGCGCAGACGCCAACGCAACCGAGCTACCAGGAAAATGCAGCCTGCACGCATCGAAAGGCAACATCATCCGCATCGAGACGCCGGGCGGCGGCGGCTGGGGCCCACCCCCTCAGAAATAACCGGCCGAAGCCAGCCCCGAATCCGCGAACAGCACGTCCCACGAAGGATCGAGATACAGCCACCGCTGCGTGCCGAACCAGCTCGTCTGGATCTCCGGAATATGCAGCAACCCATGCCCCGCGACGCAGATCAGCTCGGTCCCGCTCCACGCCAGGAAGTTCCGCGACGCCTGCCCAACCCGCGCCGGATGCGTCAACCGCCTCAGGCACACCGGGCATCGTTGCCGTTGATCCCGCAGCACCCAACGCAACCCAAACAGGCAGATCGAGAACGACGACGCAAGCTGAACATACTCCGCTGTGAACGGGCTCGCCGTCGCCCGCAGGTGCGACAGGTCCAGCGAAAAGAAATAAACAATCGGCAGCAGCAGCCCAATCTTGCTCGCCAGGAATCCCCAGCGCCGAAGCCGCGTCGACCAGCTCAGCTTCTGCGAGGTCACCCGATACTCTCCCAGCGGCAGCGAGGTCGTCGCCGGAAGCGCCAGGCACGCCAGGAATACCGCAAAGAAGAAGATGTCGTTCGTCCCCAGCATGCGTTCGGTCAAACGGGCGCAGGCAAAATCGCTCATCGTCCCGTCCGGCGTCGGCGCAGCCATCTCCCAGCTCGCGCCCAGAGCTTTGTGTTCCTCCGTCGACTTCAAGTGCCCCACCACAAACCCAAGCCGGCGTTCAACCTCTGCGTCCGGAACCAGCAGCCAGCCATCTACCTTGCCCGGCAGCCTCCAGAAACCCGGGGGCGCAACTCCCCCAATCACCACCGAGCGCAAACCCAGCTGCATCGTGCGTCCCGCAACATGCGGGTCCCCGCCGAACTCGCGCTTCCACGCATCGTCACTCAGAATCAGCCTCGCCGATCCCGCGCCATTCGCCGTCGAGAATCGAATCGGCAGACCCAGCACATCGAACAGGTTCGAGCTCGCAATCGCAAACGTGCCACCACCCTCAATATGGAGGCCCGATTGCATCGGCTGATAAAACGCAAAGCCGTCGAAAAGATCCTGCCGCCGCCGCTTCCACAAGTGGTACTGCTCCGCCGAGATCGTCGGCTCGGAAATATCTCCAAACCGGGCATCGCGAATCAGCGTCAGGTTGCGCGCGTCGCGATAGTGCGCGGACTCGCTGACCACGACCTTCCCCGGAAGAAGCTGCCCAATCGCGTAGCTCGCAATCACCAGCCCCGCCAGCCACAGAATGCACTGCGCCGCCGACCCCATCGTCGTCGCCAGCGGAATGCGCGGCTGCCCCGGCAGCCCCCTCAGGCAAAGAGCATCCTGCACCGCCCCCAGGCAAAACTGCGCCACCTCCTGCTCCGCCGGCCACGACACTCCACGCGGCGGCGTGCACGCCTGGCGCACATGCCACAACTCCGACCGCCACTCCCTCCACCACTCCCTGCGCCGGCCTCCGGGCACCAGCAGCGAAACACAGCGCAGCGCCATCAGTTGCAGCACATAAAAAGCGGAAGCGGGCCGTAGCCTCATAGCGCCTCCACCTCTTCGGAGGGAATCAGTTTCACCAGCAGCGGATACCGCCGCCGCGAGGCTTCCAGCGTCAGCTTTCCCGTCCGCGTCAGTTTGTAGTACTTCCGCACCGGCCGCTGCTCTGCATCCGCAATCGACTGCTGTTCCCAATGCGACCGGATCAGGTCATCGCGCTCCAGCCGCCGCATCGCCGGGTACACCGTGCCGCTCGGCAGCCCCGTCATCTCCATCACGCTGAACCCATACACGTACCCTGCGTTCACTGCCTGCAGAATCATCGCCGCCGTATGCGAGAGCTTCGTATCCGCTGCCATGCCGCACAGTATACCTATGTAGCAGGCTACTTGACGACTCCCTATTCTGAATGCTACATAGGGGGTGTAAAACGTGAGGTTCCCGTGCTCGAAATCAAAGCCCTCTCCAAAAGCTATCGCCGCCTTCCAGCCATCGAGAACGTCAGCTTCCGCGTCGGCCCCGGAGAAATCGTCGGGTACGTCGGCCCCAACGGCTCCGGCAAGTCCACCACCGTCAAGATCGTCACGGGCCTGCTCGAATCCGACAGCGGTCAGGTTCTCTTCGAGGGCCAAAGCATCCGCACCAACCTCAAGGCCTACCGCGCCTCCTTCGGCTACGTCCCGGAGGAGGCGCATGTCTACACCCATCTCTCCGCGCTCGAGTACCTCCAGCTCATCGGCCGCCTGCGCAGCCTCCCCGAAAGCCTCATCGACTTCAAGGCCAACCGCCTCCTCGCCTTGCTGGACCTCGAATCCTGGCGCCACTCGCCGATCTCGCTCTACTCCAAGGGCATGAAGCAGCGCGTCCTCATCGCCGCCGCCCTGCTCCACGATCCCCGCCTCCTCATCTTCGACGAGCCTCTCTCCGGCCTCGACGTCGTCTCCGCCCGCCTCTTCAAAGACCTCTTGCAGCAGCTCGCCGCGCAGGGCAAGGCGATCCTCTACATCTCCCACGTCCTCGAAGTCGTCGAGGTTGTCTGCGACCGGGTCATCGTCATCGCCAAAGGCAAAATCCTCGCCGATGCACCGCCCTCCGAGCTGAGAACCTCGCTCCAGCTCGCCAACCTCGAAAGCGTCTTCGCCCAGCTCGTCCAGCAGAAGGACACGCAAAGCGTTGCCTCCGACATTGCACGCACCATGGCGGTTCACCATGTCTAACTGGCTCGCCATCTTCGCCCCGCCGAAACACCCCGTGCGCTCGCTCAGGGTTCAGGCCGAGACTGCCACCCCGGACCGCATCCGCACCCAGTTCGAAGTGCTCGTCCGCCATCTCCTCGATCGCTTCTTCCACAACGAATTGCTCACCTCCGACGACGAGACCAAGCGAGTCATGCTGATCAGCTACTCCGTCGGCTTGCCCACGCTGGTGCTGTCCCTCTTCCTCTACCCCGCCTACCACGCCTTTCCGCCCGCGCCTTATCCACGCCCCTTCTGGCCCCAGGTTGGCGACCATTACTTCTACGTGATGTACTCGTTCCTCATCATGGGAGCCGCCACTGTCTATGAGTGGGACCTCCTCTTCCCCGACGCCCTCGACATCTTCGTCCTCTCCGTCCTCCCCATCTCCACCCGCCGTCTCTTCTTCGCCCGAGTGCTCGCTCTCGTCCTCTTCCTCGCCCTGGTCCTCATCGGAACCAGCATCCTCGGCACCATCTTCCTCCCCCTGGTCGCCGGACTCCCCAGCCTCGGCCGCCATCTCCTCGCTCACCTGCTCGCCGTCACCATGAGCGGCACCTTCGCCGCCGCAACCGTCCTCGCGCTCCAGGGCATTCTGCTGAACACCGTCGGCGAGCGCGTCTTCCGCCGCATCACTCCGATCCTCCAGGGCGGCTCCATCATGCTGCTGCTCGCCGTGCTCCTTCTCTACCCAACCTTGTCTCGCTCACTCCGCCCTCTGCTCGCCTCCAACATCGCCGCCGTGCGCTGGTTCCCGCCCTTCTGGTTTCTCGGCGTCTATCAGCGCGTTCTGGAAGGCCCAACGGCCCTGCCCATCTTCAGCCATCTGGCCCGGACCGGCTTCATCGCATTGTTCCTCGCCGTCGGAACCGTAATCCTCACCTATCCTCTCGCCTACCGCCGGCGAGTCCGGCAGGTCGTCGAAGGCGCCGGAGCCATCGAAACTCGTACCCGCGCAGCCCTCCCCTTCAACCGCCTCCTGCACGCCACCCTGCTTCGGATCCCGGCTCATCGAGCCATCTTTCACTTCATCACCCAGACCATTCTTCGCAGCCCGCGCCAGCGCGTCATGTTGGCTCTCTACGGCGGGCTCGCCCTCGCGCTCACTCTCTCGAACATGCTCGCCCTCCGGATTGGCGCCGGCCATCTCTACCCAACCCTGCTCCCCTACGGAATCCGCTGCGCCATCCCGATCATGGCCTTCTGGACCGTCCTCGCCCTCAACAACGTTCTCGCCTCTCCCATCGACCGCCGCGGCTCATGGCTCTTCCGCGCCCTTCTCGGACGCCCCGGCCCCGGCCACCTCACCGCCGTCCGCCTCTGGATCACCCTCTGGGCCCTGGGCATCAGTCTCACTTCCGCGCTGCTCCTCCACGCCGTCTCTCCCGCCAGCATGAGAACCCCGCTCGTCACCGCTGGCCAGTTCATCGTCGCAGTGGGAGTTTCTCTCCTCCTCACCGACCTCGTCCTCTTCCCGCTCCGCACCATTCCGTTCACCCATCTCCGCACCAGCGCCATCACCGACTTCCCGTTCATGATCGTGCGCTACCTCATCCTCTTCCCCTTCTTCGTTGTCCTGGTCCTTCATCGGGAACCCTGGATCGAAGCCAGCGCCACCCACCTGCTCGTCTCCGCCCTGATCCTCCTCCTTGCCCACGCTCTCCTGACCCGGATGCATGCCCGAGCGCTCGACGCCGCCGCTCTCGACACCCCACTCGAAGAAGGAGACGAGTTCCCCCAGCGCCTCGGACTGCGCGACTCATAGCGCCGCCGTTCTCACCCGCAAAGTTCCGCGCACTGCGCCCGGCCGTGATCCGCGTTACGATTACCTCCACCATGTCCGCGCCCCCCGTCTCCGCTCTCTCCAAGCTCTACCCCAATGCCCATGCCGCACTCGACGGCATCGTCCACGACGGCATGCTCCTCGCCATCGGAGGCTTCGGTCTCTGCGGCATCCCCGAAGCCCTCATCCACGCCCTCCGCGACACCGGCGTCCGCAACCTCACCATCGCCAGCAACAACGCAGGCGTCGACGACTGGGGTCTCGGCCTCCTGCTCCAGACCCGTCAGGTCCGCAAGATGATCTCCAGCTACGTTGGCGAGAACGCCGAGTTCGAGCGCCAGTTCCTCGCCGGCGAACTCGAGGTCGAGTTCTGTCCCCAGGGCACCCTCGCCGAACGCATGCGCGCCGGCGGCGCAGGCATCCCCGGCTTCTACACCCGCACCGGCATCGGCACCCTCGTCGCCGAAGGCAAGGAGCACAAAGACTTCGACGGCGTCACCTACCTCCTCGAGCGCGGCATCCACGCCGACATCTCTCTCGTCAAAGCCTGGAAGGCCGACCTGCACGGCAACCTCATCTACCGCCGCACCGCCCGCAACTTCAACCCGCCCGCCGCCACCTGCGGCCGCATCACCATCGCCGAAGCCGAGATCCTCGTCCAGCCCGGCGAACTCGACCCCGACGAAATCCACACCCCCGGCATCTACATCCAGCGCCTCGTCCACAACCCCCACCCCGAAAAGCGCATAGAAAAACGCACCATTCGCCCCGCCGGCTAGCGCCGAAGACTTGGGTGCCCCATCCATGTACCTTCATCGCATGGGTGGGGTCCTCGAACCTCGCACCCCTCCGTGCTCTCTCCTTCTCTCCGTGTTCTCTGTGGTCCGCTTTGGCTGTTACTCTGATTCCCTCATATGCCTCTCACCCGCAACCAACTCGCCGCACGTGCCGCACACGAGTTGCAGGACGGCTACTACGTTAACCTCGGCATCGGCATCCCTACCCTGGTCGCCAACTACATCCCCGCCGGCATGACCGTCACCCTGCAATCCGAAAACGGCCTCCTCGGCATGGGCCCCTTCCCGCTCGACTCTGACGTCGACCCCGACCTCATCAACGCCGGCAAGGAGACCGTCACCTGCGTCCCCGGTGCCGCCACCTTCTCCTCCTCCGACTCCTTCGCCATGATCCGCGGCGGCCACATCGACCTCGCCATTCTCGGCGCCATGCAGGTCTCCGAGCGCGGCGACCTCGCCAACTGGATGATCCCCGGCAAGCGCGTCAAAGGCATGGGCGGTGCCATGGACCTCGTCTCCGGAGTTCGCCGCGTCGTCGTCGTCATGGAGCACACCACCCCCGACGGTTCGCCCAAGCTGCTCCGCCAGTGCACCCTCCCGCTCACCGGCACCGGCGTCGTTCATCGCATCATCACCGACCTCTGCGTCGCCGACGTCACCCCCACCGGCCTCCAAGTCATCGAGCTCGCGCCCGGCACCACCCCCGGCGAACTCCAGCAGCGCACCGAAGCTCCCCTCACGTTCCGCCTCACCCCGAGCCCCGCCCAATGAAATCGTTCCGGATCGCCGCCCTTCTGCTCCTCCTCCCGTCGCTCGCCCCCGCACAAGCCACGCGCGCTCACTTCGACACTCTCCCCGATGGCACCGCCGTCGACGTGTACACCCTCACCAGTCCGCAGGTCGAGCTTCGCGTCATCACCTACGGCGCCCGCGTCGTCTCACTCAAGTCCAAAGACCGTGAGGGCAAGTTCGCCAACATCGTCCTCGGCTTCCCATCGCTCGACCTCTACGCAGGCCCGCGCATCAACTACCTCGGCGCCACCGTGGGCCGATACGCCAATCGCATCGGCAAAGGCCACCTCGTCGTCGACGGCAAGACGTTTCAAACCCCGCTGAACAATCGCGGCAACACCCTGCACGGCGGCGCGGGCTTCGATCGCCGCAACTGGACCGCGCACCTCATCCCCGGCGGAGTCGAGTTCACCCTCGTCAGTCCCGACGGTGACCAGGGCTTCCCCGGCGAGGTCACCGCCCGCGTCCGCTACACGCTCCAGCGCAACACCGTCCGCATCGAGTACTCCGCCACCACCACCCAGCCCACCGTCATCAACCTCACCAACCACGCCTACTTCAATATCGCCGGCGAAGGCAGCGGCACCATCCTCTCGCAGCGCCTCACCCTCTACGCCGACCGCTACACGCCCGTCGACGCGACGCTCATCCCTACGGGCGAACTCCCTCCCGTCGCAGGAACGCCATTCGACTTCACCCGCGAATCTGTCATTGGGGACCACGTTGCGAAAGCAGACTCCGACGAGCAGCTCAAGCCCATCGGCGGCTTCGACCACAACTTCGTGCTGCGCGGTCCCCTCGGCAAGCTCCACCCCGCCGCGCGCGTCACGGATCCCGCCAGCGGACGCACGCTCTTCATCCAAACCACCGAACCCGGCATTCAGTGCAACACCGGCCAGGGCTTTGACGGATCGCTCATCGGAGTCGGAGGAGTTGCTTACGGAAAGTTCGGCGGCATCGCGCTCGAAACCCAGCACTACCCCGACTCCCCCAACCACTCCAACTTCCCCTCCACCGAAGTCCGCCCCAACCACCCCTACCACTCCCTCACCACCTGGACCCTCACCACCACTCCAAACACCCACCCGTAGCCTGTCGTAATTGCCGTCTGCTCTCTCCAGCCCCGCCCCCCAAAGGTGCGTCATCTCGACCGGAGCGCGAAGCGCGGAGTGGAGAGACCCCCGCATTTGCCTCTGCATTTGCACTTGCACTTGCCGTTGCCGTTGCCCGTGCCCCCAAAAAGAAGCGTCATCTCGACCGGAGCGCAGCGAAGTGGAGAGACCCCCGCATTTGCCTCTGCCCTTGCATTTGCGCTTGCCTTTGCACTTGCCGTTGCCTGTTCTCCCCACCCCCCAAGAAGCGTCATCTCGACCGAAGCGCAAAGCGCGCAGTGGAGAGACCCCCGAATTTGCCTCTGCCCTTGCCGTTGCCTTTGCCCTTGCCGTTGCCTGTTCTCTCCACCCTCAAGATGCGTCATCTCGACCGGAGCCGCAGGCGCAGTGGAGAGACCCCCGCATTTGCCTTTGCCTTTGCACTTGCCCGTGCCCCCCTCAAAGATGCGTCATCTCGACCGAAGCGCAAAGCGCGCAGTGGAGAGACCCCCGAATTTTGCCTTTGCACTGACTACACTGCCATCAATAAAACCCGCTCCCCATCAGCCCTCCACCCACTTTTCCACCAAAATTCCTTGACACAGAGGCCTACAATTAAGATATGGAGCAAAAGGTGCGCGGCCTCGTCGCCTGGCCCTTTTCCCCAACTCAAAAAGCCTTCAGGGGGAAGGCATAGCAAATCGATCCGGACACCAGCCGCAATCGGTCGTCGGGAAGTCCCAATTTGCCACAATCGCCAGCTAACTCGCATGTTTCCAAATATTTGCCTCTAACCATCCGCGAATCAAATATTTGCAGACAGTCAAAACGTTAAGTTGCTCTACCGCAGCCACTTAACCCCACCACCCCCCCCGGGGGGGCCACTTCAAGGAGCACGCTATGCACGTCAATCTCTGTCGCCACGTCAAGACCAACGGCCTCCAGTGCCGCGGCGTCCAGCTCACCGGTTCCGAGTTCTGTTACTTCCACCGCAAGCTCCACCGCAGCCACGACATCTTCCGCGACCAGGCCTATTTCCATCCCCAGCGCGTCCACCACGACGCCGCGCTCCAGCTTCCCGCTGTCGAAGACCGCGAGTCCGCGCAGCTCGCCATATCCTGCGTCATCAACGCGCTTGCCAGCGGATACATCGACCGCAAGCAGGCCAACTCGCTCTTCTACGGCCTCCAGCTTGCCTCCACCAACGTCCGCGGACTGCGCATCGTCCGCCGCCCCACCCAGCTCGTCCGCGACGTCGAAAAGGAATCCGCCTCCCCCATCCCGGAAACCAACCCCGACCTCGCGCCCCCAGGCCGAACCGTCGAAATCCAAGACCCGGCCCCGCAATCCACCGCAATCGACCCCACCGAGCCGACAGCACCAAGGCAAATTCGGGGGTCTCTCCACTGCGCGCTTCGCGCTCCCGTCGAGATGACGCGGTCTTGAAGGGAAACAGCAAACCCGGGTCCCCTTCGAAAATAACAACCAAAGAGCCGGGTGGAGACGCCGCCCACGATAACCTCACCCTCCGGGCTCGGTGATCATGGGGCACCCTTGTGCGAATCAGCGCTTGGTGTTTTGCCAGTCTTCGTAGGAGATGCGGGGGACGGTGAGGAAGGCGTCGCGGGTGCGGGCGTAGTTGCCCAGGCCGTTCATGCGGCCGACGGCGTGGAGTTCGTCGGCGCGGATGTAGGGGCCGGCGGGGTCGATGAACTTGTCCTCGACATACATGGCGACGACACGGCCGAGGATGATGCGCGAGCGGCCGATCTCCATGGTGGTGTGCTCGCGGCACTCGAGTGCGGCGTGAGCCTCGGCGATGCGCGGGACTTTGACGATGGACGAGGGCGCGGTGGTGAGGCCGGCCATCTCGAGCTCGTTGATGCCGGCGGGGAAGTCGGTGGCGGTGATGTTCATCTTGTCGAGGAGGTCCTCGGTGACGACGTTGATGACGAACTCGCCGGTGCGGCGGATGTTGTGGGCGGTATCCTTGGGGACGGCGGCGTGGCCGGGGCGGTTGGTGACGCCGATGCCTACGATGGGCGGGTCGGTGCAGAGGTAGTTGTACGCGCTGAAGGGAGCGGCGTTGAGATTGCCCTCGCGGTCCATGCTGGTGATCCACGCGATGGGGCGTGGGGCGCAAAGGCCGATGAGGAGGTTGTAGACCTGGCGGTGGGGCGTCGTATCCATCTCGAACTGCATTGATTTCTCCCTTAGGTCAAGGGTATCGCAGTGGTTGAAAGCTGAAGAAAAGACGGCCGGTTTCGTAGGCATTCGTCGTCCGGGTTGAGGTGGGTGCGGCTCGAGTGCGGCTGGACGCGTCCAACTGGGTACCGTGAACGATATTTACGGGGAAATCATCGTTGGGCCGCAACTGGCTTGGGTTTCGTGGGTTTACGCAGGCAATAAGCAAGTGTGCGGTCGCGGGCCCGGGTTGACTGGCGGGACGTGCGCTGAGCGGACTAAGCTAGAGGCGCGTGGAGGTTCGGTAGGATGCGAAGAGCCGGGGATGTACAGGGTAACGGTTGGCTGCCCGGAATGCAGGGATTTGGACCTCGCGGGGCAGGACGGGCGGCGCTGGCGTGTTTGCTGTGCGTGCTGATGGTGGATCAGCCGTTGTATGGCAGCGTGGTGAAGCGCGGCCCGACGGCGGGAGTTCAGCAGACCAAGGGCGAGAGCAGGGCGCTGCATGCACTGAATCGGCTGACCTTCGGGCCGAGGCCGGGAGATGTGGCGGCGGTGCAGGCGATGGGGTTGAGCACGTGGTTCGAGATGCAGCTGAACCCGTCGAAGATTGACGACTCGGCGCTGACGGCGAGGCTGGCGCAGTATCCGGCGATGCAGTTGCCGCAGCAGCAATTGCTGGCGCGGTATCCAACGCAGCAGATTATCCGGGTGATGTCGCAGCGGAATATGTGGCTGCCGTCGGACCCGACGGAGCGCGCGATCTACGGCGACCAGATGGCGTTCTACAAGATACAGCAGACGAACAAGGCGGCGAAGGACGCGGCTGCGACGACCGCTTCAGCGGCGGGCGACGGGAATTCGATGGCGGCTGGAGCAGCGCCTGCCGCAGTTCCTGCAACGGGAAAGAAGAACGCGGCGAAGAAGGCTGCCGCGGCGGAGCAGGGCGCGGAGGCTGCGGGGATGGCGACGACCGGTCCGGCAGACAGCATGGCGATGCCGAACTACGAGGCAATGGCCGGCGAGAATGGCGCGGCGAGCAATGCGAGCGCGATGCTGCCGAAGTCGGAGATCTCCGATACGGGGCAGGCTCCGGATCAGCATGTGGAGAAGCTGTACCGCGATCTGGATGCGATGAAGATCATCAACATGAGTCCGGACGAGCGGATGCGCAAGGTGATCGCGATGTCTCCCGAGGACTTTCTGGGCTTTCGGCAGAGTCTGAGTGGAGGCGAGCTGGCGCAGTTTGCGCAGGGGCTGAACCCGCAGCAGCGAGAGACGTTTGCGGCCATGCAGAATTCGACGCGGATGGTGGGCGCCGAGGAGATGCAGGTGCGGCTGATCCGGGATATCTACAGCGAGCGGCAGCTGGAGGCGGTGATGACCGACTTCTGGCTGAACCACTTCAACGTGTATGTGCGCAAGAACCAGAATGAGCCGTACCTGATTCCGTCGTACGAGCGGGACGTGATTCGCCCGAATGCGCTGGGCAAGTTTGAAGACCTGCTGGTGGCGACAGCGAAGAGTCCGGCGATGCTGGTGTATCTGGACAACTGGCAGAGCATCGGGCCGGATTCTGCGGCGGCGAAGAATGGGCCGCGCTACGCGGCGATCGCACGGAACCCGCAGGTGAAGGCAGCACTGAAGGATCGCGGGCTGAACGAGAACTACGGGCGCGAGTTGATGGAGCTGCACACGCTGGGCGTCAACGGCGGGTATACGCAGAAGGACGTGACCGAGGTCGCGAAGGTGTTTACCGGATGGACGATCTCGCAACCGGAACGGGGCGGAGAGTTCCAGTTCGACGAGCGGCGGCATGAGCAGGGATCGAAGACAGTGCTGGGCAAGACGATCAAAGAGAACGGCATGAACGAAGGGCTGGAAGTGCTGCACATGCTGGCGACCAGCCCGGCGACGGCGAAGTTCATCTCGAACAAGCTGGCGGTGCGGTTCGTGAGCGACAATCCTCCGCCGGCGCTGGTGGACCGGATGGCGCAGTCGTTCCTCGCGAGCGGCGGCGACATCAAGAAGGTGATGCAGACGATGTTCGACTCGCCGGAGTTCTGGACACCGGCAGCGGAGCGGTCGAAGGTGAAGACGCCGCTGGAGTTTGTGGTGTCGGCGGTGCGGGCGAGCGGTGCGACGGTGAACAACTCGCTGGGCCTGGTGCAGGCGCTGGATAAGCTGGGCATGCCGCTGTACGGGATGCAGACGCCGAATGGCTACTCGTGGATGAGCGAACCCTGGGTGAGCACAGGAGCGCTGGTGAGCCGGATGAACTTCGCGCTGGTGCTATGCGGCGACAAGCTCCCGGGCGTGCGGACGGACTGGACGAAGCTGCTGGGCGAGTCGGCGGCGGCCGCGGGCAAGCCGGTGGCGATGGATTCCGGCGATGGCGCGATTGATCCCGAGGTGGCGGCCAAGGAGAAAAAGCTGG
The DNA here is from genome assembly GCA_036498865.1 of Acidobacteriaceae bacterium. GTDB lineage: Bacteria > Acidobacteriota > Terriglobia > Terriglobales > Acidobacteriaceae > Edaphobacter. The sequence goes on from DASYEU010000009.1 coordinate 93,374, forward strand.
AGGCGGTCCTGCTCGGCATGCCGCTAAGCGAGAAGACGCGCACGGCGGTGCTGAGCCAGTCGAGCGACCAGACGGCAGCGATACAGGCGGTGAAGGAGTTCCAGGGCGGCGGCGGGCGCGGGACGTATACCGGCGGGCCCATGGGCGAAGGAGCACTGGCGTTCGCGGCGCGCAATGCGGTTCCGGACGACAGGCAGGCGGCGATTATGGCGGGCATGATGCTGGGATCGCCTGAGTTTCAGAGGAGATAGATGCAAGGCGCAGGGTACAAGGCGCCAGGATGTCCGAACGGCGACAACTTTGCGGTAGCTGTGGCGTTTGAAGATGCATATGGTTTTCTGACTTGGGACTCCTTGCACGTGGAAGTCCGGTAACAGGAGCGGCGACATGACGAGCAGAGGATGGAATACGGCGGACCATAGCGACTGGGGTTGCGATATTTGCGGGCGGGACGCACTGAAGCGGAGCATCACGCGGCGCGGGTTCATGAAGAATGGCGCACTGGCGCTGATTGGGACCTCGACGATTCCGGCGTTCCTGTCGCGAAGCGTGCTGGCGGAGATGACGACCGCCGCGGCGAACAAGAAGAAGCTGGTGGTGCTGTTCCAGCGCGGCGCAGTGGACGGCCTGAACGTGGTGGTGCCGTACACGGAGAAGAACTATTACACGATGCGGCCGTCGATCGCGATCAAGCAGAACGAGGTGATCGACCTGGACGGGTTCTTCGGCCTGCATCCGCAGATGGCTCCGTTCAAGCCGCTGTACGAGCAGGGACATCTGGCGATTGTGCATGCGGCGGGATCTCCCGATCCGTCGCGCTCCCACTTTGACGCGCAGGATTACATGGAGAGCGGAACGCCGGGTGTGAAGGTAACGGAAGATGGCTGGCTGAATCGCGCGCTGGCGGCGGAGAAGATGGAAGGCAAGGCGTCGGCGTTCCGCGCAGTAGCGCTGGGGACTCAGGTTCCGCGCACGCTGCAGGGCAAGGTGCCGGCGATCGCACTGAATAACCTGGCGGACTTTTCCGTGGGCGGCAAGGGGCCGCAGACATCGCCGATCTCGAATGCGTTTCAGGCGATGTACGACCAGAGCTCGGACGCGGTGTTGCAGGGGACGGGGCAGGAGACGTTTGAGGCAGTGAAGATGCTGAAGGCGGCCGATCCGGCGAAGTATCAGCCGGCGTCTGGCGTGACGTATCCGAATACTCCTTTCGGTAATAGTTTGAAGCAGATTGCGCAGTTAATGAAAGCGAACCTTGGAGTTGAGGCGGCCTTCTCCGACATTGGCGGATGGGACACGCACCAGAATCAGGGTGCGTCCACGGGGCAACTGGCGAACCGGCTGACTGAGTTCTCGAACTCGATTGCGGCTTTCTGGCGCGACATGGGCGACGACGCGGAGAACGTGACGCTGGTGACGATGTCGGAGTTCGGGCGGACGGCGCGGCAGAACGGCACCGGCGGCACCGATCACGGACACGCGAACGTGATGTTTGTGCTGGGCGGTGCGGTGAAGGGCGGCAAGGTGTACGGGAAGTGGCCGGGAGTTGCGAACGAGCAGCTGAACGAAGGCCGCGACCTGGCAGTGACGACCGACTTCCGCAACGTGCTGGGCGAGGCGGCGTACAAGACGCTAGGCTCGCGCAATCTTGAGGCGGTGTTCCCGGGATCGAAGGTACAGCCGGCGGGCTTCCTGGGGCTGATGCAGGGTTGACATGGCGGGTGAATCGCCCCCAAACTGCAAGAGCGCGCGTGTTCTTCGCGGGACCCTGCTGGCGTCCAGCGAAGAATGCGCGTAGCTTCCCTATGGACAGCGTTGAGATATCGAGCTGAACGGTCACGCAGCCATTGCCTCCAGTGCTCCGCTAACGACAGTCCACGGTGGCCGTTTCTATCGCCCCGAGTTGGACGCGCTTCGGTTCGTTGCGTTTCTGATGGTGTACCTGGGGCACGCGGTCAGGAATCCCTTGAGCTCTCACGCGGTGATTCAGACAGCGTTTGAGCTGACGGGCATCGGCGTTCCGTTGTTCTTCACGCTGAGCGCATACCTGATTACAGAACTGCTTGTGCGGGAAAAGCGCGCCACTGGGACGCTACAGGTCAGAGCGTTCTACATCCGCCGCATTCTGAGGATATGTCCGTTGTACTTCTTCACACTGGCGGCAGGTCTGGTGGCGTCGCGGCTGCACCCGGCATGGAGGATTCCACCGGCTGCGGTTGCGGCTTATCTGTTGTTGGCCGGCAACTGGTACACGGCTTACCACGGCTACCTCTCAGCGGGCATATCGCCGTTATGGACTATCTCGGTTGAAGAACAGTTCTATCTCGTGTGGCCGCTTTTTCTCCGTTCGTTGCGGAGGCGCAGTCTGATTTTGATCTGTGGCCTGGCCTGGTGTGTAAGCCAGTTGGCGCTGATCCTGTTGTGCCTCCGCCATGCCAACGGATCGGAGATATGGCCCAACTCATTTGTCCACTTGCAGTATTTCGCTCTTGGGGCGGGGCTTAGCCTGCTCCTGAACGGAACTTTGCCAAAGATTGGAGGAGCCTCGCGTTTCCTGATGATTGCGGCGTCGCTCCTGCCCTTCTACGGGGTAACCTACGTGCTGGACCGGGACGTTCATGGAGATGTCACAACGATTGGAAACACCTATCTAGTCTATCTAGTGATAGGGCTTGCAACTGTGGGGATTCTGGCTGGATTCCTTGGGAGCCAAGCGCTGGGGAAGGTGCAGCCTCTCCGCTATCTGGGCAAGATCTCGTACGGCTTATACGTGTTCCATTATGAGTGCCTGATCGCCGCCCGGAAGATTGTGCCTCACGTGCTGCATCGCGGAGTTTTGCCCGGCGTAATCATCGTGGGACTGATCTTGTGCGTCGGGATGGCGCATCTCTCCTACCACTGGCTCGAGCGGCCGTTCCTGCTCCTCAAGCAACGACGCGAGATTGTGGTGTCGAGACCGGTCTAGGAAGGCTGCTCACTAACTGGGACCGCAGCCGTGGTCGTAGACGATGGTTTTGCGCCATTGGGCTTCGGTGGCGAACAGGACGCAAGCCTCGCCGGTGTTGGTGTCCATGCGCCAGGTGATGTCTCCCTGGCGGTAGAGCTGATAGCGGCCGGGGCGGGCGTTGACGATGCCGTTGGGTGAGTTGCGGGTGAGGGAATCTGAAGCGGACAGATTGGTGACATCCACTGGACGGGACGAAGCAGTGCCGTTGTCCGCGAGTTCCTGCGTGGATGCGGGGGCCGTGGAGCCGGGCGTTTCGGTGTGTGGCTTGTCGGCGTTGCGGACGAAGACTTCGCCGCTGTTGAGTGCGCGGTTGCGCGACCAGTGCATGTACCACACGGCGGCCAGGACGACGGCCAGCACGATGACCATGATGCGAACGATCGGTTTCATAGCCCTCCCGTGGCTTTATTTTCATGGGATGGGGTTGCGGAGTCGAGGCTTTGGTGGCGGAATTGCGTACCATGGTTGATTCCTGCGACGGGGTCATAAAATCTGGCAATTCGGCGGCGGGAGTGCATGACGCACCGCGATTCCCGGGCGTATCATCGAAATGTGCCGAAATACTCCATCGTCGTGCCGTTCCATAACGAGGAGGAGAACGTCACGACGCTCTACGACCGGGTGAAGCTGGTGATGGAGCAGGTAGGCGAGTCCTTCGAGATGGTGTTTGTGGACGATGGTTCGCGCGACCGCACCTACCGGCTGCTGGAAGAGATTGCCGCGGTGGACAGCCGCGTGCTGGTGATCAAGCTACGGAGGAATTTCGGGCAGACGTCGGCGCTGGCGGCGGGGTTCGACCATGCGCAGGGCGACTACCTGATCTCGATGGACGGCGATCTGCAACATGATCCCGAAGAGATTCCGAACTTTCTTGGGCGGCTGGAAGAAGGCTACGACGTGGTGAGCGGGTGGCGCTCGCATCGCGCGGACAACCTGATCTTCCGGCGGATTCCCTCGGCTTGCGCGAACTGGATTATGGCGCAGATTTCAGGCGTGGATATTCACGACTTCGGGACGACTTTCAAGGCGTACCGGCGCGAGGTGATCCACAACATTCCGCTATACGGCGAGATGCACCGGTTCATTCCGGCGCTGGCGAGCTGGTACGGCGCGAGTATCTGCGAGATTCCGATCTCGAACCCGCGGCGGCAGTATGGGCAGAGTCATTACGGGATTTCGCGCACGGTGCGGGTGTGCTTCGACCTGATGACGATCCGGTTTCTGCTGCGGTACATGACGCGGCCGCTGCACTTCTTCGGATCGATTGGAGCGCTGGGGATGATTGGCGGCAGCGCGCTGGCGCTGTGGCTGCTGGTGCTGAAGATGCTGACGGGCCAGCATGTGATGATGGCGCACGGGCCGATCTTCGTGATTGCCGGCGTGCTGATTCTGGCGGGTATTCAGATGCTGGGGATCGGGTTGCTGGGCGAGTTGCAGGTGAGGCACTTCCACACGCCGAGCCATCGCGCACCGTATGCGATTGACCGGATTCTGCGGCTGCGGTCGAGCGAAGAATCTCTTCTGCAATAGTCCTGCCGGACGGGCGCCCTGCTCGGGCGGCGGTCACTTCGTGACTCATGTTGGGCTTCGCGTGGTCCCTCCCGATGGTCGGCACAGAGAGTAGTCTGCGGTTTATCCTGTTAGTCATGCTATTGAAAGAACTTCGCACTGCTGTCCTTGATGCCAATCTTGAACTGGTGAAGGCCGGGCTGGTCCTGTACACGTTTGGGAACGCCAGCGGCGTTGATCGCGAGAAGGGGCTGGTGGTGATCAAGCCCTCGGGTGTGGACTACGACGATCTGCGGCCGGAACACATGGTGGTGACCGACCTGAACGGCAAGATCGTGGATGGAACGCTGAAGCCGTCGTCGGATCTGGATACGCATACGCTGCTGTATCGGGAGTTTCCGACGATTGGCGCGGTGGTGCATACGCACTCGGAGTATGCGACGAGCTTTGCGCAGGCGGGGCTGGCGATTCCGGCGCTGGGGACGACGCATGCGGACTACTTCTATGGGCCGGTGCCGTGTACGGCTCCACTGAGCGATACGGCGATTGGCGGTCGGTACGTGCATGAGACGGGGCTGGCGATTGTGGCGCAGTTTCGCGCGACGGGAACAGACCCGTTGGCGGTTCCGGCATGCTTGGTCGCGGGGCATGCTCCGTTTGCGTGGGGAAGAGATGCACACGACGCGGCGCACAATGCGATTGTGCTGGAGTACTGCGCGAGGATGGCGTTCAAGACGCTGACGCTGAAGGCGGAGGTGAATGTGGTGACGCAGGCGCTGCTGGATCGGCACTACTTCCGGAAGCACGGGCCGACGGCGACGTATGGGCAGTCGTAAACGACGGAGCGAACTATGCAGAGCGACGAGGTGATTGTTCTTTATCGGCCCGTGGGCCAGAAGGAGTACGACCTCATCGTCGGAAGCACCTTTCGTGCCTTTCCACCACGCTTGGAGGGGCAGCCGATTTTCTATCCGGTACTGAACGAGGAGTATGCGACGTTCATCGCTCGTGAGTGGAATACGAAGGACGCGGCTTCGGGCTTCGTCGGATATGTTCTGCGTTTTTCGGTTCGAGCAAGCTATCTGTCTCAGTTTCAAGTGCAGAAGGTAGGAGGCGCGACCGCGTTAGAGTATTGGATACCCGCTGGGATGCTGGGCGAGTTCAATGAGAATATTGTGGGCGCAATTGAAGTGGTCAGCCAGTATGACGGAGAAACGATAAAGAACGCGTAGCTCAGCCTCGACCCATGCTCAACACTCCTTTGATGGAACAAATTGTTCGCTCTGGGTTTGAAAGACCAGAGACGGTCATTCACCTGTTCATCGGTGGATCGGAGCTGCATGGCGCGAAAGTTGGAGCCACGGACGATCTCGATTTGTATGGAGTGTTTCTCGATGGGCCGGCGGTGACGCTGGGACTCAAGCCAAGAACTCACTTTGTCTGGTCAACGGCGACTGATGATCGGCGGAATGGTCCAGACGACGTTGACCTTACGCTCTATTCGCTGCATCGCTGGGCTCACCTGGCGGCGAAAGGGAATGCGACCGCGCTGCACTTTCTTTTCGCAGATGCGACGGCCACGACCAGCGACCTGTGGTTGCAGATTCAGGCTCGAGCCGATTTATTTCTAAGCCGACGCTCGGCCGAGCAGTTTATTGGTTTTGCCGACAATCAACTGCGGCGGATCACCGGCGAACGCGGGCGCGGAGCCAAGGGCATACGGCCTGAGTACGAGGGCAAGTTCGGGTACGACACGAAGGCGGCGATGCATTGTCTTCGGCTCTATCTTGAGTGCATTGAATTGATGCGATTTGGCAAGATCACGCTTCCGCGTCCGGAGCGGGAGTTTCTGGTTGCGGCAAGATCCGGAGAATGGACTTTGGAGCGATTTCTGGACGAGGCACGCCGGCTGAGGCTGGAAGCTGAGGATGCGGCGACGCAATCCGACTTGCCCGAGAGCGTGGCGTTAGGCTCGATTTCGGAATTGATCGCCGAAGTTTCTCTGCACGCATGGAGTCTGGACTAGAGGGATAGCATTCAGTGCAACTCAGGGGGCGGTGCGATGGCGGTGCGCCAGGTAGCTGTCGACGGACCATGGGCTGGGGCCGAGGAGTACGAGGGCGAGGAAGCAGGCGATGTAGAGCAGGTCGCATTCGTAGCCTGGCGGGCCGAACTGCGCTCTGCCGTTGCTGAAGCTCATGAGCTTGATGGAACTGAAGCCGTAGGGCAGGTGGACGGTGAAAATCGCAACCACCATCAGGACGATTCCGGGGAGACTCACGAGCGAAACGAAGGCTCCGAGGAGGACGGCTAATCCAACCGTGACTTCGGTTGCGATGGTGGCGCACGCCGCGAGGTAGGGGACGGGGACACCGATGGCGTGCAGGACTGCGGCGAATGCGTCCGCCCCCCTGGACCACTTTGCAAGGCCGTGGGACAGGAAGCCGAATCCAACGATGAGACGCAGGGGCAGCGCGGCGCAGCGTGCAAGACTTTTGGGCGCGCCATGCTGAGGCGAGAAGGGTGAAGACATCTTCCTGAACACTCCTTGACGAAGATCTACGTGCAGCGCAGTCTGCGAACGGCGCTAGGAATAGGACGCAGGGCGTTTCGGGAAGATGCAATAGAGCGTGGTCTAAAACTTGCCGATGAGTAGCATGCCGGCGACCATGAGGGCTCCGCCGAGGATGCGGCCGGGGCTGGCGGGGTGTTGCTTGAAGCCAAGTAGGCCGTAGTGATCCATGACGAGTGAGGCGACGATGGTGGCGGTGACGGTGAGACCGACGAAGATTCCGGAGCCGACTTTTTCCGCGGTGAGCACCATGCAGAGGATGTAGATGGCGCCGAGTGCGCCGCCTACCCATCCCCACCACGGAACCGAGGACCACTGTGCGGCGCGCGGCATTGGGGTGCGGGTGATGGCGGCGTAGATGGCGAACGCGAGGAGCAATGCGGCTGTGCCGGCACAGAAGCTGAGGAACGCCGAGAGGACGGGGTTCTGCAGGGATTTCTCGAGGGTGGCGTTGCAGCCGGCCTGGATGGCGATCAGGAAACCCGTCATCGCGATAACGATATACAGCATAGAGACTCCTCGGACCTGAGATCGAGGTCCTGAGTTGAAGCTAGCAGCGGGAGGGGCGAGGCGCAGTGACGTACGTCATACGTGTGCGGGCGTCACATTGGGGCGTTTGGGTTCAGTGGCGGCACAAATGCGGGGAATTATCCATCTGCGTGATATTTTGGCTTCGTCGCGGATGGCCCGGGGCTAAAGCCCGCTATCTCTTTGCCACACTTTACCGCGGGCTAAAGCCCACTGCTACTCCGAATCGGAGGTTGAAGAGCGGCTACTCCGAATCAGAAGGTGAAGAGGGTGCTACACCGAATCGGAAGCTGAAGATACGTACCTATCGGCGTGACGGGCTGTTCTATATGGCCGCGGTTGTTTTGGGGGTGATGGTCTGGTGGGTGGTGGCGATGGCCTTCCAGGGGTCTTTGCTGAGGCGGGAGCGCCAGTCGTCGAAGTCGGCGACGCGGAAGACGGGGCGCTCGGGGGCGTCGAGTTCGGACCAGGCTAGGGGCATGGAGACGGCGGCTCCGGCGCGGGCGCGGGGGGAGTAGGCGGCGACGGCGGTGGCACCGCGCTCGTTGCGGAGGTAGTCGAGATAGATGCGGCCGGCGCGCGCGGACTTGGTCATCTTGGTGAGGTAGAGGCGCGGGTTCGCCTTCTCCATGGCGAGGACGAAGCGGTGGGCGAAGTTCTTGGCGTCGGGCCAATCCAGTGTGGGCTCCATGGGGATGACGACGTGGAGACCCTTGCCGCCGGTGGTCTTCAGGAAGCTGGCGAGGCCGATCTTCTTGAGGCGATCGCGGACTTCGGCAGCGGCTTCGGTGACGGTGGACCAGGTGAGGGATTCGTCGGGGTCGAGGTCGAAGATGAGGCGGTCGGGGTGCTCGAGGTCGTCGTTTCGCGAGCCCCAGGGATGGATCTCGAGGACGCCAAGCTGGGCGAGGCCGGCGAGGACTTCGGGAGTCGAGAGGGTGATGTAGGGTTCGATGACGCCGGTCTTCTTGTCGGGGACGTTGACGGTGCCGATGCCAGGGGGGAGCGTGGCGTTGACGTGCTTCTGGAAGAAGCAGGGTTTGGCGGCGCCCTCGGGGCAGCGCACGAGCGAGAGCGGGCGGCCGGAGATGTGGGGGAGCATGCGGTCGGCGACGGCCCAGTAGTAGTCGGCGAGGGCCTGCTTGGAGAGGCTGGATTCGGGATCGAGGATCTTGGCGGGGTGGGTGAGGCGGACGGGTGGATGTTCGGTTGCGGGTTTGTGAGAGGGTGTCATGTTGGGTGAAGTTTGTTCATTGGACACGTGGCCCGAACGTTTCGGGGAGGAAGATTTCGGGGTGGGGGCGGAGGTTTCGCGGGTAACTTCAGCGGCTTGCTTGTCTTCGCGCAGGCCGAGGAATGCGGCCTGGCGCACGAGGTTGTCTGCGGTCCAGGTGGAGAAGCGGACCTGCGCTACGAGCGAGGGCGTGACCCAGTAGGCGCCGGCGCGGGCTTCCGCAGGCGGCTTTTCGAACGGGGTTGAGGATCGCGCGAGCGGCTCGAGCTTATCGCGGAGGAGCTTGTGAGTCTTCTGGGTGAAGCCGGTACCGACTCGGCCGGCGTAGATGAGCTTCCTGGGCTTGTCTTCATCGGCCTCGGCGCCGTAATAGCCGATGAGGAGCGCGCCTACTCCGCGCATGCCGGTGTGGCCGGCGCTGGGAAGGGTGTAGCCGCCGATGACGAACTCCTGCTCGTGGAGGCATTTGCATTTGAGCCAGTCGGAGGTGCGGCCGGAGGTGTATTTGGCGGCGGCGCGCTTGGATACGATGCCCTCGGCGCGCATTTTGCAGGCGTTGTGAAAGATGGTGGGGCCGTCGGATTCGAGATGCTCGGAGAGGCGGAGCGCGTGTTGATCCTCGTTGGCGATGAGTTTGGCGAGGAGGGCTTTGCGGTCGCGCAGGGAGAGGTTGCGGGTATTGTGCCCGTTGAGGTGGAGGAGATCGAAGGCGAAGTAGGTGAGGTGGTGCCTGGTGCCTTCCTGAAATGCGGCCTGGAGATCCGCGAAGCTGGTGGTGCCGTCGGGGGAGAGGACGACGACTTCGCCATCGAGGGTGGCTTTGTCGGCGGGCAAGCGGGCGATCTCGCGGGCGATGGCCGGCATGCGGTGGGTCCAGTCGAGCCCGGTGCGGGTGAGGAGCTGGACTGGATTTCCATTGCCGCGGGCGCTGGCTCCGTCTTTGCGCGCCTGGATGCGATAGCCGTCGAGCTTGAGTTCATGCAGCCAGCCGTCATTCGAAGGGGGCGTCTCGGCTTCCTGCGCGAGCTGCGGGGAGAGGAAGGTGGGCTGCGACTCTTTAGGGAGCTGGGCGAGTTCCTTGGAGAGATCGACTTCGCGCGCGGGTTCGGCTTTGCTCTCCTGGCGATACCAGGCCTGGTTGCCGGAGCGCGTGTCTTTGGAGTTCCAGACGTGGTCTTCGCTGCGGGCGATCTCTTCGATGCTGCGGCCGGTGACGGCGGAGTTGGGTTCGGAGTCGGTGATGAGCGGATCAGTGGCCGGGCGCTCGAAGTCGTCGTGCTCCTTGATGAGCAGCCAGTTGGGCTTTGCTTCGGAGCCGCCGGACTTGCCGTGCATGCGGATGAGCGCCCACTTGCCCTGAAGCTTGGCGCCGTGAAGGATGAACTTCAGCGAGCCTTTGCTGAGGCCGTCGTCGACATCGGGATAGGCGGGCTGCGGCTCCCAGGTGCCCTGGTCCCAGACCATAACGGTGCCGCCTCCGTATTGGCCCTTGGGGATGATGCCCTCGAAGCCACCGTATTCCATGGGGTGATCTTCGACCTGGACGGCCAGGCGCTTGTCGGCGACGACGTAGCTGGGTCCCTTGGCGACGGCCCACGATTTGAGCACACCGTTCCAGCCGAGGCGGAAGTCGTAATGCAGATGCGAGGCTGCGTGCTTCTGCACGACGAACCATTGCTCGGAGCGGGCTTTTGCACCGGCCTTTGTGGCATGGCCGGAGGGTTCGGCGGTGATGTTGAAGTCGCGCATGGAGCGGTAGCGCGCGAGCTGCTCGTCGACGGCATTGGAGGCTGTATCGGCCGACTTGTGGGTCGAGGGCTTTGCGGCTTTCCTGGGGGCGGTTGCCGCTTTGGGCTTTGCGGTCTTTTTTGCGCTGGCGGCTGCCATCGTCTCACTCCAACTAAATGGTCAGATGCGTTCGAGTGGCGCGCGGCTGAAAATGGTTTCTCGCCGACGCGGTAAGAGGCATGTCGCAGAAGTCCGTATGACCCTGCGACGTATCCGAATACGAGTGCGACCCCAGAGGCTAAAGCCCTCGCTGATCATGTAGCCTTTACGGCACGGCTGAAGCCGTCCCCTTAAGCAAGACGGATTCTTCAGGAGTCTCACGAGCCCCATATAATCCTGCGGTTTATCCGATATGACCCTGCGGTCTACTCCATATGACTGCGGTCTATGCGATCGCGTTTTGCAGCAGATCTTGCTAGGCCGACTTGCGTTTGGAGGCGGCCTTTGCAGCCTTACCTGAGGAAGCGCGCGAAGAAGCCTTGGCTGTGGACTTGACCAGGGTGGGGCCGGCCTTCTCTTCGTCTTCGGTGAAGAGGGTGTCGGGCGCGTGCTTCTTTTTGACCACAGCGGGGGCGGTCTCGGTGTTCTGGACACTCTTGCGCAGGGCGTCCATAAGGTTGATGACCTTGCCGCGCTGCGGTTCCACCGGCTCGTCCTTGGGAATGGGCAGGTGCTTGACCTTGGCTTCGACCAATTCCTTCAGGGCGCTCTCGTAGCCGTCGACGAACTTGGACGGATCGAACTTGGCGGTGCGCTTCTTGATGAGGGACTCGGCGAGTTCGAGCGAGTCTTCGTCGACCTTCACGTTTTTAATGTCGCTGAAGTACTCGGAGGGCTTGCGGAGCTCTTCCTGGTAGCGCATGGTGTAGGCCATCATGCCGCGTTCGTCGCCGGGAGCGGCGGTGATGGCGAGGATGTGCTCGCGGCCGCCGAAGGCGATCTTACCGAGGCCGGCTTTCTTCGACTTGGCAAGGGCAGCGCGGACGACGGCGAATGCTTCCGCCTGGATCTCGTTTTCGGGGACGACGAAGTAAGGCTTCTCGAGGTACTCGGGGGCGAGTTCGTCGAGCGAGACGAACTGCTGGACTTCTACGGTGTGTTTGGAGGCGACCCGGAGGTTGGCGATTTCCGAGGGTTCGATGATGACGTACTGGCCCTTGGTGTATTCGTAACCCTTGACGATTTCATCTTTTTCGACGGGCGCGGCGGCCTCGTCGGGAGCCTGCTCCAGCGCGGAGGCGAGCACCTTCTGGTGGCGCACGCGCTCGCCGGTGCTGCGGCTGATTTGATGAAAGCGGATTTCGCCCTTGGCTTCGGTCGCGACGTAGAGCTTAACGCCGAAGGACACCAGGGAGATTTGAATATGACCGGACCAGTAAGGACGCGCCAAAAGACACCTCGCGGACAGCTACACCCGATGATTTAGATTCCCGGGCGGACTGTCAAGATGTACAAAGTGGTTATTGGCGAAGATGATAAGGCTTCGCTAGAACTTCTCCTCAGCCAAAACTTCGGCGTAGGCGGGGACGGTGAGGAACTCGGGGAAGGTGGGCGACTCGATCAGCTTGCGCATGAGGACGGCCGCGCGCTGGTAGGCGGTAAAGCGGGCGGCGTCGACCTTGGGCTGCGTGGCGGCGAGTTCGGCGGCGATAGTCTGCTCGACGAGGTCGACCGTGATGGGAATGCCGCGGTTGGCGCCGTCGGTGATTTTGGCGCCGTGGTGGACCCATTGCCAGAGCTGCGCGCGGGAGATTTCGGCGGTGGCAGCGTCTTCCATGAGGTTGAAGAGGGGGACGCAGCCGATGCCGCGCAGCCAGGCTTCGACGTAGCCAAGGCCGACGGCGACGTTCTGCTTGAGGCCGGCTTCGGTGATGGAGCCGGCGGGGACCTGGAGCAGGTCGGCCGCGGTGGTGGTGTAGTCGGGGAGTTGCTTCGAAATCTGGTTGGGCTGCGGCATGATGCGGTCGAAGACTTCAAGCGCAACGGGGACGAGGCCGGGATGCGCGACCCAGGTGCCGTCGTGGCCGTCGGAGGCTTCGCGCTCCTTGTCGGCGCGGACGCCGGCGATGGCCTTCTCGTTGGCGATGGGGTCGGACTTGATGGGGATGAGTGCGGACATGCCGCCCATGGCGGAGACGTTGCGGGCGTGGCAGGTCTTGATGCAAAGCTTGGAGTAGCTGCGCATAAAGTGCGTGGTCATGGTGACCTGGCCACGGTCGGGGAGAAGGACTGCGGTGTCGCCCGCGAATTTCTTGATGAAGGAGAAGATGTAGTCCCAGCGGCCGCAGTTGAGGCCGGCGGAGTGGTCGCGGAGTTCGTAGAGGATTTCGTCCATCTCGAAGGTGGCGAGGATGGTTTCGATAAGGACGGTACCCTTAATGGATTTTGCGGGGATGCCTAGTTCGCGCTCGGCCTGGATGAAGACGTCGTTCCACAGGCGGGCTTCGAGATGCGACTCCATCTTGGGCAGATAGAAGTAGGGGCCGGAGCCGCGGGCGAGGAGTTCCTTGGCGTTGTGGAAGGCGTAGAGGCCGAAGTCGAAGAGGGAACCGGACATGGGTTCGCCGTCGACGAGCATGTGACGCTCTTCGAGGTGCCAGCCGCGGGCGCGGACGAATAGGACGGCAGGCTTCTCGATGAGTTTGTAACTCTTTTTGGTGATGGGGTCTTCGTAGGTGATGGTGCGGCGGACGGCGTCGCGCAGGTTGAGCTGGCCGTCTATGAGGTTGTCCCATGTGGGGGTGGTGGAGTCCTCGAAGTCGGCCATGAAGACCTTGGCGCCGGAGTTGAGCGCGTTGATGATCATCTTGCGGTCGACGGGGCCGGTGATCTCAACGCGGCGGTCGAGCAGGTCGGCGGGGAGCGGCGCGACGATCCAGTCGGAGTTGCGGATGTTGGCGGTTTCGGGGAGGAAGTCGGGCTTCTGGCCGGCGTCGAGTGCGACCTGCCGGGTGACTCGGGCGGCGAGAAGCTGCTTGCGGCGGGCGTTGTGCGCGCGTTGCAGGCCGACGATGAAGCTGATGGCTTCGGGGGTGAGGATCTGGGCGTAGGCGGAGGAGATGGGGGCGCTGACTTCAACGCCGGCGGGAAGTGTGGTCGACATAGGAGTCTATGCTAACCCGCAACTCTCGCTCGGTGGTAGTGCGGGCAGCTTCCTGGCGCGGAGCATTTTAACGCGGGCCTTCAGCCCGCATGCTTTTGGGGGCGGGAAACCTGGGGCCCCGCCCCAGGCTAAGTTAACACGCGCCTTCAGCGCGGCCCTTGCCGCCCATGATCTTTCACCTTGGAATTGGAGACCGCCTGAGTGCGCTCAGGTGCGTTTGTGGACGGCGTAATAGGGCTGGTTGCTGAAGGTTGGGTTGAGCGCGGGATGGAAGGTGGCGGAGGCGGCGGTGTGGAGTTCGAAGTAGTACTGGAGCGGGTAGGGGGAGTTGGTGTAAGCGGCGGGGATGGCGGCAGTGAAAGGGGCGTCGCGGTGCTGCATGGCGGTGGAGAGCCAGCGCTCGCCATGGTTGACGTGGCGATACCAGAGGATGGCGGCGGTTACGGTGGGTGGGGCGTCGATGGCGAGGTGCAGCTCGTCGCCGGGGTGGAAGGATTCGGGGGCGGTGTGCTTGGCGGCGATGATGGGGCGTCGCGGTGATGTCTTGAGCCCTCTCATGGTGGTGTCGATGACGTCGGAAGATGAGCCGGAGATCGAGGCCGGAGCGTTCACGTGTCCGGGCACTAAGTCAGCCACGAGTTGTTGTAACTTCTCCACGTCCGCATCAATAAGGTTGAGGCGATCTGCCCAACTTCCGCGACGAAACGGCGTGGAACCGTAAGTAATGTCCTGCCCGTAGACCTTGGCGGAGCGGCCGGAAAATTGACGCCAACTAGCGCGGGCGGTCATGAGCGAATTGAGTGCCTGGTTCAGCGGCGCCGGCTCGGATTTCAGCTTGTAAATGGAGTAGTAGAGTCCCGCACGCAAGAGGTTGGCGTAGTAGCTGCCGAGGCCGTTGAGGATGAGGATGTCTTCTTCGGCGCGGCGGAACTCGGGGGTGCGGCCTTTGGCGCCGGCGGCGGTGCGGGCGGCGGCGAGGCCTTTGGTGGAGGTGGCGACGAGGGATTCGAGCCAGGCGATGACTTCGCTGGTGTTGTAGCGGGCGTTGACGGTGCCAGAGATGAGGTCCTTCGCGTGCTGGTCGATGCTGGTGAAGAGTTGCGGGTCGAGCGGCGAGATGGCGCTGACGTTGTGTGGCGCGGGATTGTCGGTGAAGAGCGGGCGGGTGGTGTACGGCAGGATGGAGCAGTGCGTGAGCATCTCCGGCCAGAACTCGTGGTTGGAGGCGGATGGGCACCACGCGGTGGTGACGAGCGGGAGGATGCGGCTGGAGTGGGCGAGCGCGGTTTCGAGCGCGGGGCCAGCGGGGCCGAAGGCCTGCTTGAGATAGCGGTGGTGGACGTCGGGCGCGGTGTCGGGGTTATAGAGGTAGCGGCCCCAGAGAAGGTAGGTAACGTTGAACTTGGCGGTGTCGAGGTCCGGTTTCGCAAGCGTGGCGTCAGCGTAGGCGTCGCGGCCGCCGGGGAGTCCTGAGCCTTCGCGGCCCTTGAAGAAGAGCGGCTCCATGAGCTCGAGGCCGGAGGCGCCGCAGAAGTTGGCGGCGCGGCCGTAGCCGGAGGCGAGCGCGGGGTCGCCCCAGAGAAGATGACGCTGAGTGCCGGGCCAGACACGGTAGAGGAGGTCGATGCCGCTGTTCTGCTGGTAGAAGTCGCCGTAGCCGTAGCGGGTGAAGTTGCGCGCGCCAGCAGAGACGGCGAAGGTTCCGGTGACGCCTTCGCGGGGGTATTCGTTGGCGCGG
>DASYEU010000010.1:0-12110 GCA_036498865.1 Acidobacteriaceae bacterium
GATGTCGCCGATCTGCGTCTCCTCGATGTCGGTGCGCTTGAGGCCGGAGAAGCTGAACAGCTTGGTGATCTTGTGCTTGGAGAAGGTGCCGTCCACGCGGGCGACGTTGTACTCCTGGCCGGTGCGCATGGTGCCGTTGAAGACGCGAGCAATGGCGAGGCGGCCGAGGTAGTCCGAGTAGTCGAGGTTGGTGACGAGGATCTGCACCGGCCCATCGGGATCGCCCTTGGCCGGCGGAATGGTGGTGATGATCTGCTCGAACAGCGGCTGCAGATCGGTGCCGGGGACAGCGAGGTCCTTGGTCGCAGTGCCGAGCTTGCCGTTGGTGTAGAGCACGGGGAAGTCGAGCATGTCCTCGTCGGCGTCGAGGTCGATGAAGAGGTCGTAAACCTCGTTCAGGACTTCCTGCGGGCGCGCGTCGGGACGGTCGATCTTGTTGATGACGACCATGGGCGTGAGCTTGGCTTCGAGCGCCTTGGAGAGGACGTAGCGCGTCTGCGGCAGCGGGCCTTCAGACGCATCGACGAGGAGCACAACGCCGTCGACCATCTTGAGCGCGCGCTCGACTTCACCGCCGAAGTCGGCGTGGCCGGGCGTGTCGACGATGTTGATCTTGTTGTCGTGGTAGTAGAGCGCGGTGTTCTTGGCGAGGATGGTGATGCCGCGCTCGCGCTCCAGATCGTTCGAGTCCATGACGCGATCGGCGACGGCTTCGTTGGCACGGAAGGTGCCTGCCTGCTTCAACATGGCGTCGACGAGCGTGGTCTTGCCGTGGTCGACGTGGGCGATGATGGCGATGTTGAAGATCGGCTTCAGCGCGGCCTTGGACGAGGCTGGCGTGACGACGCCGGTCGTGGTCTGGTTCTCGGTCTCGGAAGTGGGAGTGGTCTGATCCATGATTTGGGAGGTGCTCAAAGCTTGGGTTGTCCTGTCTGGGTGCACGAAGTCTTGGATTCGGTTGGGCGCGTTCCATCCCTGCCGGTGAGCCGGCCGGGAGTCCTCTTGAGGGATTGCCGAAAGGCGAAATTAAGCGCCACCTCTAGTCTACCGCACCCAAGGGGCGCAAAGGGCTCCACGGAGCCTTTGCAGAGGTGAATACTCTGACACATCGTAAGGAGCCGCCCCCACCCCACCCCATACGTACCTGGCGAGAAGTCGTTTGATTTGTTCGTCATACAGGGAACGCGCTGCGCTAACCAATTCATATGACTGGAGTTACTCCTAAGAACGTCAAAGCAGGGGACTTCCCCGTGACGATGGCGCTCAAGTTTTCGAGTTTTGGAAACCAGGTCCGGCCGGAAGCACCCGCTTCGGCACGACGCTGATTTTCTTTGCCCCTTTCTTTCAGTATATCGTGCCTGTCAAGGGGCAAGACGCGACTTAAACTGCCGTATGTGAATGACATACAACGGCTTCTGGCGCGATGGGGCTGTGCGAATCCGTGGCTAGCTGAAATTCACGTCGGGGCCAGCCACATGTCCGAGATGCCGACTTAGCGGCCATATGGATTCGCAAGCCGGTAATGCCCCAGTTTGAGGCTCTGCATCAATGCTCGCTTGGCAATGGCTCTCTCACTAAGCCGATATAGAGCAAATCGGAGGCTCCTAGGACTCCGAATTCTGACTGGGCCATCGCGAGGGTCACGAGATTGTTGGGGCCACCAGTGCAAGTGTTGACATCGGCGATCGGCTGCCCGTCATCCTGCCAGTAGCAGACCGGGCATATCTCTAGTTCGCCTGTATTGTGCAGGGTACGGAAGCCGCAACAGGGACACCGGGTCATGCCAGTCATGATCTCAGTCTCTCAGATTCCGCGAAATCCTAACGGTCAGGCATGTATGTCCAGGCCTCTCAGGTGATATCAGCTATGGGCAGACAAGCTATGTGAACGAAAAACGGCATCTCGGAGAAGTGGCCAACGGGCACCAGCCTCAGAATCCATATGTCCGAGAAGGCGACTACTCGTCCAACTGACGGCAGGCGCGTTTCGACTGGTCCAAAGAAGCATTGGCAATCTCTTGAGTTTCGCGGATGTTTACCATCGACGTCGTTCCAGAGAGAATGAGAAAACCATGTCCCCGCCCCGGTCCGGCAAACGAGGAAGTATTTTGTCATTGGTGCTCCTGCTGTCTTTTTCAGTATGGATTCTGAATTCTTTATCGAAGGATTGGCATGGCATGCGGTATAGCGGGTCGCTTGGCTGGATATGCTTGGCCGTATTCGTTGCGGCGATACTGCTTTACCCGCTTCCTATCATGTGGATGAAACGAAGGGCCATCGCAGCAGCTAGACGGGGCGACTACGACGAAGCACTGAAAATCAGCAGAAAATGGCTTCAGGGAGAAACCTATGGCCCCAAATTCCAGGGGTGGATTATGCTCGCAGCCGGACGGGACCGCGAGGCGATTCGCCTGTGCGCTCTTAATGCTGCCGCAGTTGAGTAGATAGGCCGTAATGCCGGTGCTGGCGCCCGGTCGGCAAGGTCATTGCCGAACTAACGTTCGGGTTCTGGCCCGGGATGCTCAGCCATCACTTCGAGCCGCTTTGGAACCCCAGCCGGAGCGAGACTACTTAATCGGTTATCCTCATGGCCTAAGACCAGGAGGAGATTCATATGGTTGTGAAGTTTATAGATGTTGTCCTTCGTCTGCCGAAACTAACCGCAACTCAGTTGCTCGCCACGTGTGCGTTGGCTTTTATGACGCAATCGGGAATCTGCCAAGACTCAGTCGCTGCACTTTTGAAAACGCAGCAGCTTTCTACAATTCCAGGGGTTTATCAATCAAGCGTCGAACCTGGCGGTTTGCTGATATTACGAGATAAAGGCCACACGGCAGCGTACGAGGATGCCAGTGATGCTGCTGAAGATTACAAGAAAAGAGCTGCGTCATTCACCTTGGGGCAAGCCCAGATGGCGCTCGTAAGTAAGGTGACGCTCTCCGCCAAACTTTTTGGTTATGAGCCGAGTGCGTCTTTCGCGAGCGGAACCGCACTGTCATACGATGCGGCCACATTTACAGGTACTCGACTGACGGGCTATCAAATGACGACGTTAATAACGGCTGACAAGGAGACGATGAGCAATATTCATTCTTGGCTTTACAGCGGTTATCACGTCTACCTGATTGAGGCTGTCCTTGCTACACCGAAGCTGTATGTGACGGCGACAAAAGCTACCGGTGTGAGCCTGGCGCTAAATAAAACCGCCACCACCTGCGCGACGACCGCTCCTTCGTTGCCTACGGTCGTGGTCGCACCAGCGGAAGGGCAGGGTGGCGGGAAAGGTGATTCCGCAGCTCCAGCAAAAGGTGATGCCGCAGCTCCAGGAGGCACCTCTACTTCATCCAATGGTACGTCCAGCACCACTCAGCCAGAAGGAACGAAGCCGGGCGGCGATACGAACGACGGCACAAAGCTGTCGGTGGCAGCGGAGCCGCCAAGAGTCGAAGCGGACATTTGCAAAGGAACCGCTGGGCATTACGGGCTAAATTCCACCGCGCCGGTAAACCTAGCCGTGAAGTTGCAAGAGATCGTCTGGCGTGATGACCCATCCGACAAGACCAAGGTTATTTACGATTACGTTCCTGTAGAGGTGGTATTTTGAGTTTTGGCATTAGATGGCAATGCGTTCGACTTCAGCCAGCGTGCCGGCAAGGCCATCGAGAAAATTCAGATCCCAGACTAAGAGCCGGAGCGGCCTTACAGGAAGTAAAGGTGTTTATTTAGTATTTTCTGTTGCAATTGCCTTGTCTTGGCTAAATAGGACGTCATCGGAAGTAGGCAGTTTGAGCAACTTTGCAACATCATCGTAAATATAGTTCATCCGATAAGGGACGTACTTCGCCCTCATCCATCCTGGGCCGTGGTGCTTAAAGCCCAAAACGTGCATGGACTCATGAAGCATGAGACTTGCGAGGTAGCCTGGATTATTGCCGTAGCCGGTTAGGAAATACCTATTTGTGAAGCACGTCTTGGGGCTGCTCTCGTCTTCGTAACCTTCAGTGCGAGATTGGTGATTTTGAGCGTGATCTCCCTCAAAAATGGTGACATCGATGGTTATAGGTGTATTTTTGACCACCAGGTCATACACTTGTTGGCCGGAATATCCTTTCTGACCCCACGCATCCATTTGTAGAACAGCTCGTTTGAATTCCGCACTGGCCATCACTTTGTTTACGTCTTTTACGGCCTCATGAATAGCGGCCTGCTCTTCGGGTGTCGCCCCCTGAGGGAGATCAATTACGTTGATCTTGCCGAGCGTAATTTGGGGGACCGCATCCGAAGTGCTTCCCTGAGCCTGGATTGATTGATTACGTGCAAAAGCCATCACCAGTATTAGTCCTGTTACAACAACTAAAGAAACGCGCGGGATAGGCCCGGACAGTATCATATTGGCTCTCTTCATTAAACTTGAACTCAAAGAATAGTCGTCAATTAGACCGCAATGCGCTCGATTTCCGCAAGTACAGCGACAGGTTTTACCCCGAGTTTTGGTGTTCCCAGACTGCTACTTTTTTCATATGTCCGTGTAACGGGCTTAGCGGACAAGTGGACGATGCGCGAGAAATGGAGCGAAGGGCCGGGTAAGATTCGCGAGCGGATTCGGGTGCTCGCTCGTCTATGGGGCATGGGGTTCAGTTTTAGGCGGATGCTGGTGTGTGCGGCGGGGATGGTGTTTGTGTTGGGCGCGGCGCTGTCTGCGCAGACCATCGCCGGCACGTGGCAGGGCACACTGCCCATCGCGGACAATCCGCGCGTCGCCATCAAGCTAGTGCATGGCGACGACGGCGCGCTGCACGGAGTTCTCTATCAGCTGGACAAGGGACCCGCGGCGGTCGCGCTTTCTGCGGTCACCTTTGCGGCGCCTGAAGTCACTATCACCCAGATCGAGCTCGGCGTGAGCTTCCAGGGCCAGCTCAGCGCCGACGGCAAATCCATGCGCGGCACCTGGACGCAGGACAAGACCCCGGGAGCGCATCAGGACAAGCTCACTTCGCCGCTGACGCTGACGCTTGCGACGGCCGAGACGCTGTGGAAGCGCACCGCGCCCGGAGCGCTGCCGCCGATGTCGCCGACGGCCGATCCGGCTTTCGAGGTGGCCACCATCAAGCCCAGCTCGCCCGACTCCAGGTTCTCCTTCAAATGGAGAACTCGCGACTTCGTGACGACGAACCGAACGGTGAAGGACCTGATGGAATTTGTCTACCAGGTGCAGGATCGCCAGATCTCCGGCGGCCCTGCGTGGATGAACGACGCCAGGTTCGACATCGCAGGCGAGCCCGACGCGGAAGGCCTGCCCAGCATCGATCAGTATCGGCTGATGCTTAAGAAGCTGCTCGCGAGCCGGTTCGGGTTGCAGCTCCACACGGTGCAGCAGACCTTGCCGGTGTACGCGCTCACTCGCGACGAGACGGCTGCGAAGCTGCCGCACGCCGATCCCGGGCTCGACATCGACCAGATCTATGTCAGCGACGCGGGCGGCGGCCAGAAAGCGCTTCACTTCAGCAGCTTCTCCATGCCCCAGCTGGCCGAGATACTGATGCGCTTCATCCCGGACCGCCAGATCGTGGACGAGACCGGCCTTGCCGGCAACTTCGAATTCATCCTCAACATGCCGGCGAGCGACCTGGACGGCGGCGACGGCGGCCCGGAAGACCATCGTCCGGATGGCCTGCGCCGCGCTATCGGAACGCTCGGCTTTCACCTGGTCCCGAAGAAGGAACACGTCCCTGTGCTCGTCATCGACCAGCTCAACCAGCCGACGCCGAATTAGCTGCGGTCGCAGACTCGCTCCGCAGCATTCGCGGGTGGGCGACTCATGGACGAGGGTGCGGGTGGGCGGATAGTATCGTTCGCATCGGAGCGGGCCGTGCGGATGGGTTGCGACGCCAGGGCCGCAGTTTCGTCGCGTGAGGCGTGGAGAATGGCGAAGCATCTCGATCGGACACTTTCCTTTTCCCTGGTATGGATTGCAGCGTGGGCGGTTGGCGCGGGGTCGCTTGCAGCGCAGAATCCCGGCGTTCCGCAGATGACGATTCCGTCGCCGGTGCAGAGCGTTCGCGCTCCGCACCCCATACCGGGAATGATCCCGACACGGCAGGACGGGTTCCCGGCTGAGGTCGCGCCCATGACCCAGGGCAGCAGCAACTGGCTGGAGATGGTGCAGATATACAGCCGCACGCATGCGGAGATTACCTCCATGCGCGTGGGCTGGGCCTACGCGCTGCCGTCAGGGCTGGAGTTCCATCAGAGCGATCCGATCAAGCCACCCTTCGGGCTGGAGCCGAGCGGCGCTTACCCGGTCAAGAATCTGGATGCTCCGGCGCGCGCAGACGCCAGGGACCTGGTCGTGTTCATGGAGCAGGTCACGTTTGCCGACAAGTCGGCGCACAACTATGACCACGCGAAGGTTGAGGCGTTCTACAAGAACTGCTGCACCGGGGCGAACGCAGGCCGGGTGCCGCCCATTCCGCAGGGGCGACAGCAGCCGGAGATGCCCGGAGGCGCACTCGACCGCGGAATGGTGTTGACCCACGGGCTCAAGCCGATCACGTTTGACGTGGTCTCCTTCCGGCGCGCCGACAAGCCGGGGCGCGGGCGCGAGTTCCCTGACGATGGGGACTTCATCGCCTACCACGGCTCGCCCATCGAAGGCCTCATCATGTTTGCGCACATCGCGCCCAAGGGATACGCATCGATCGACAACGCCAGCGAGCCGGACTGGGTTCGGACAGAGCTCTACGAGTTCATTGCCAAGGTGGCGCCGGAAGATCTACCTACGTGGAAGCAGATGACGCTCACCGACAAGCGCGCCATGGTGGGCAGGATGCTGGAGACCACGCTGAAGCTGAAGGTGCATCAGCAGCCGGACCCGCAGCCGGTGTACGAACTGGTCGTCGCCAAAGGCGGCTCAAAGCTGATGGACTACCATGCCGGTGACACGCTGCCGGTGGCGGGCCAGGCCCCGGTGGCCGGACATGTAATGGGATGGTGGGGCAGCCCGTTCTATATGAACGCACAGGACGCGACCATGGCCGACCTGGTCAACATGCTCTCCGGACCGGACCGCTCCGGACGTGTGGTGCTCGACAAGACGGGACTCGACGGCACGTATAACTTTGTCCTGCCCCTGACTCCGAGGCCTCTGCCGGCGCAGATACAGCAGATAGCGGACGATGCAGGCGTCCCCAGCTTGCAGACAGGGTTGAAACAGCTCGGCCTTGCGCTGGTGCCCGCGAAAGGGCCGGTGGATCAGATTGTGATCGACCACATTGAGCGGCCGGATACGAACTAGCGCGGGTGGAGTTGCGCGAGCCCTCGAACTGCCGCGCCTGGGTGTCGGGTGCTATGGAATCCGCTGCACCCATTGAGTGCGCCAGGCGGGAGCGTCGAAGGGATCGGCAAAGTACTGGGTTTCGTGCGCGACCTTGCCGTCGCGGAATTCCATGATGCTTACCGTGTACGCCGGGCGCCCCTGGTAGGTGATGATGTATTCCGTGATCCAGAGATTTCCATTGCCGAGCATGCGCCGGACATTGAAACCAGACGGCTTGCCGGGGTGATGGCTGCGCAAGGCCTGCAGATTGCTCCGCCCCAGGATCCGCTCGCCTGACTGCGGATAGTCGCAGATCGAATCGTCGTGATAAATCTCGTGTTCGGCATTCGCATCGCCAATCGCCGACGCGTGCCAGTGCAGATTCAGTGCGTCCAGGATTTGCTGGTCTTGCGCGGACTGCTTCGGCTCTGACGACTCGGTCATGGTGACATCCTCGCTCATTCTTTTGTTCTGCTTTGCAGCCCGATTGCAAGGTTGGATGCCCGGAGCGGGGTGCAGCAGTGACGTGGCCGATGCGAATTTTCACGACTTGGGTGGGGCTTTGGAGTTAGTCTAATACTCCCCAACCGGGGCACGGGGCGAGCCGGCAGAGCAAGCGGGGAATCATAAGTAACGGGAGGGCGAGATGCGATCCCATGAAATGTTGATTGCGGCTCTGGCGGTGGCGGTGAGTTGGCCGATGGCCGCCCGGACACTGGCTCAAAACACCAATGCGGCGGAAACCGCGGCGGAAGCACAGGCGGAGCTGGCACGCCAGAATGCCATTACCGATCGCTACCTGACGGCCGTGCCGGTGGAGATGGCAAGCAAAGTCGACACCAAGAATGCGGTGCCGGGCCAGGAGGTGACCGTCCGCACCCTGCAGGAAGAACACCTTGCGGACGGGACTGACCTGCCCCGCGGGACCAAGCTGCTGGGGCATGTGGTGCAGGTGAAGCCGGGCGGGCAGGAGCAGGGCAGCGCCATATTGACGCTGACCTTCGATCGCGCCGAGGTGAAGGCCGGCCAGAACCTGAACGTGCGCGCGGTGATCCGGGCGGTGGCTCCGAACGCGGCGATGACGGCGGCTCGCGAGATGGCGGACCAGGCTCCGATGCCTATGTCTGCGGGTCCACCCGTAGGCACAACCGGGCGTGGATCGCGCGGTGGCGTGGCCGGCGGCATGCCGGGAACCGTGCCAACCATCGGCAACGGAGGCGGAGGGATTGGCGGCGTGGGCGGCTATCCGGGATCAACCAACCCACAGAATCCGCAGGGAGGTATGCCGGGCGGCGGCGGGATGGGCAACCCCGGCGGAGGGACGGCTGGATCGGGCGTGCCCTCGGTGGCAGACTCGGGACCCGTGATTGGCCAGCGCACGACGGACATGGGTTCGCTGGGGGGAGTCTCGGCGCCTGCGGCCAACCGGCGCGTGTCGGACGCCGGCGAGTCGGTATCGGGGGCTCCGCGAGCGACGGGCCTGCCGGGCGTAATGTTGTGGACCTCGCCGACCGCCTCCGGAACGCTGACCGCGATGGGCAGGAACTTCACGCTGGACAGCGGGATGCAGATCACGATGGGCGTAATTCGGCGGTAAAGGCTGCTGGAGATTCGTGGCGCAACGAGGAAGAACCCGCGGGCTAAAGCCCGGTTGAGCGATTGTGTTCCGGGCCCCGGCTAAAGTCCGCTGCTACTCCGCGAGCTGTTACGGCCCGGATCGGTAGCCCCTGGAGTTGAAACCCCATGGCCGACCTTGGTCGACCATGGGGCACGGACAACTGGGAGGGTTAAAGCAGAACGCGGCGCACCGGGGGGTGGTGGCCGCGCTCAAGTGTTGCAGGTACTGCTACTGCTACTACTTCTGCTACTACGTGCTACGTTCAGCTCGCTTACTGGAATTACCTTCAGCTTGCCTACTGGGTGGTACGTTCAGCGTCTTACTGCGTGTTGCATGCATCAGTACATCTACTGCGACTGCGTTCATCAGTACAACTACTGCATTGTGCTACGCCTTCAGGACAACAAGAACTACCTACTGCCTGCTGCATTCATCAGTACGTCTACTGCCAACTACATTCATCAGTACATCTACTGCCAGGTGCTACATCAGTACAACAACTGCACTCCGCTTGGAAACTCCGGGGGAACTGTAGAACCGGAACCTCCTCCGTCGGGAGCGGATTCAGTCGGTGCGCTTTTGGCCCTGCGACACCGACTTCTAGAAACAAGAATGCCAGCGTTCGCCCAAGTTGGCTGTGATAACGATCACATGACTTTGCGGCCACCCAGAACAGGGAAAACGCACACTCCGCAAGCGCCTTGAAACGCAACGCGGCCCTTCTCTATATAGAGAAGGGCCAGCGGGCTTGGGCATCGCGAGGTGAATTTACTTCGCCGTCTCCAGCACAACGACTGAAGCGATGGCGTCAGGCGCCTTCGCCGGCAGTTGAATGTCGAGCGCGTCGCCGGCGTGCGTGAGTTTGAGCGCTTTGTGCGCGGGGTCGGAGAGCAGGTAAGCCCTGGTCACAGTGCGCGGCACCTTGGCGAGGTGGAATGTGCCGGTAGGCCAGGTAAAGATCTCGAGGTAGATCTTGTCCGCGCGCGTGGTGGAGCGCCAGTCCCACGACGGGACGAACTTCGGCTGACCCTTCTTGTCCTTCTCGGTGGCGGAGAAGCTGCCGGCCTCCGCACCGAAGAGCGTGGGCTCGGTGCCGTAGATGGCCTCGCCGTTCACCTTGAGCCATGCGCCCATGGCATGCAGCCGCTCCACCTCGGGCGCGGGCACGACGCCGTGCGAGTCGGGGCCGATGTTGAGCAGGTAGTTGCCGCCCTTGCTGGCGATGTCGATGAGATTGCGCAGCAGCGTCTGGGTGGACTTGAAGTTGGTGTCATACGACTTGAAGCCCCAGGTGTCGTTCATGGTCATGCAGCTCTCCCAGTCGCGGCCGGGATAGCCCTGCGGCGGGATGAACTGCTCGGGCGTCTCGGTGTCGCCCTTGTAGCCGCCGCCGAGGCGATTGTTCCAGATGAGGTTGGGGTGCTGGTTGAGCAGCGCGACGATCTCGCCGGCCAGCTCGGGAGTCATGTCCTTGGTGGGCGTGTCGAACCAGATGACGGCGGGGAAGTCGCCGTAGTTGGAGAGCAGCTCCTTAAGTTGCGGAATCACCTTGGTGTGGAGATACGCGGCGAAGTCGCCGTCCTGCGCCTTGTCCCAGTGATGCGTGACGGGGTCGTGATTGCCGCGCAGTGCTGCAGCGCCGCCGGGCGCGGTCCAGTCCTGATCCTGCGAGTAGTAGAAGCCGAGCTTGATGCCCTGCTTATGCGCCTCGTCGGCGAGCTCCTTCAACGGGTCGCGATGGAAGGGCGTGGCCGCGACGATGTTGAAGGGATCGGCCTTGGAGTCGAACATGGCAAAGCCGTCGTGGTGCTTCGAGGTGATGACGATGTACTTCATGCCGGTAGACTTGGCCAGCGCGACGATGTCGTGCGCGGAATAGCCGGTGGGATTGAACTGCTTCGCCAGGCCCTTGTAGTCCGCCACGGGAATGGAGGCGTTGTTCATGATCCACTCGCCGAGACTTGGGATCTGCTTGCCATCCCAGGTGCCGGCGGGGATGGAGTAGAGGCCCCAGTGGATGAACATGCCGAAGCGCGCCTCGCGCCACCAGGCCATGCGTGCGTCATGCTGCGCGGGCGTTTCCGTATCCTGAATGGCGGGCACGGGATGATTGGCCGAGGTGGGAATCGGCGGGCTGCTCTCAAGTTGAGCGAGGCAGAGCGGGGCGACGGCAAGCAGGGCGGCGGCGGTGGTGAGCAGGCGAGTCAGTTTCAAGGGAGGCTCCGGTGCGAAAAATGGTGGCGTGGAAATTGTATGCGAAATAACACTTTCATGGATGAAATGCGGCCGATATCTACTGCGTAGTGACCGCCGGAATATGCGTGGACGGCTTGACGGGAATGCTGATGCCGTTCATCTCGCCTTTGACAAGGATAGGCTGCGAAGCATCCGCATAGGTGCGGAGCGGCTTTTCGTCGTGGGATCGCGCTCCTGGCGAAACGTCGGAGGCTTTCCTGACTTTGAGCGTGTACTCGCCTTCTGCGACGTAGGGGAAGTGGAACTGGCCGGCGGCGGAGCGGAGTGCAGTCACGGTGCACAGCGAGTCGTCGTCGGCGTTGTGGAGTTCGACATCACCGCGGTTGATCGGGGCGCCGGTTTCGAGGTTGAGGATGATTCCGGAGATGGAGTGAAGCCTGGCGAGCGGGATTTCGATCATATTGCCATTCGATTGCTCGCTATCCTTGAGCTTAATGATCTTCGCGTCGCTGGGGCGGATGCCGTTGCCGAAGTAGACATCCCAACGGTAGTCGGGTTCGTGTTGTGAGTCCACGCCGGGAGAGTTCACTTCTGCGCCGCTGAGGGAGACGGTGGTCCGAATCAGATAGTCACCCGAGGGGAGTCCGGTAAGACGGAAGTTGCCCTGGTCGTCGGTAGGTGCACCCCCGCCGCCGGGGGAAGAGAATAGACCCTCTTGAGCGGCGAATTCTTTCCATTTGCCGGATTGGTCCTTGTGCAGCAGCGAGACCGTGGCCTGCGAGTAGGGTTCGCCATCGTCGAAGCGAACGGTGCCGGAGATGACTGCTCCCTTTTCGAGGACGATGTCAGACCTCGACGCTCGATTGGCAGCAACGATGACCGGAGTGAGCGCCGAGGCCAGGGCTTCCTTTACGTCTTTGGGAGCCTTCTCGGAGTCGAGGTAAGCGATGGGTACCGTTGGGGCGTAGCCGAGTTTTGCAGC
>DASYEU010000011.1:0-4507 GCA_036498865.1 Acidobacteriaceae bacterium
CTCGGTGCGATTCCCGCTCGGGCACTCGCCGCCATTACAATAAGCGTTGCATCCCGAAACAAGGGCCTATAGCTCAATTGGTTAGAGCAGCGGACTCATAATCCGTTGGTTCCAGGTTCAAGTCCTGGTGGGCCCACCAACTTCAGAGGCATGCGGCGCTACCGGGGCAGGATGTCTTGCGGTTCTAAGATTCAGGGTGGTCTGCTCGCGGCTAAGCCGGCCACTTTCGACGGGGTGCCCAGAGAGACACGCCCTCCCGCTGACGCGATCTTGACTGCATCCAGTAGACTCTTAGGGAGCCAGGAAAGGCCTTCTCACGATCGACTCCCAGGCACACCATCCCACGCACGGTTTCAGGAAATCAGGTCTCCTACTTCATGCGCATCTCGTCCGTCGGCACTGCCTTTCCTCCGTATCGCTATCCTCAATCCGAAATCACAGAAGCCCTCGTCCAGCGTTGGGAGAGCAAGCTTCCCGAGCCGCGTCTACTTAGCCGGCTGCACGCCAACTGTGGAGTCGACTTCCGCCATTTTGTGCTTCCGCTGGAAGCCTATCCAACGCTGGTCGGCTTCAATGCGACCAACGACGTCTGGATCACGAACGCCGTCGATCTGGGGCAGACCTGCATCACCCGCGCGCTCTCGCCTCTCGGCCTGAACCCGGAGGATGTCTCGGCGATCTTCTTCGCTTCGGTCACCGGCATCGCCAGCCCCACCGTCGATGCCCGCCTTATCAACCGGATGCCATTTCCCGCGAGCGTCAAGCGCACTCCCATTTTTGGCCTGGGATGCGTGGCGGGCGCTGCCGGGATCGCGCGCGCTTCCGACTATGTGCGAGCTTTCCCTAACCAGATTGCGCTGCTGCTCTCGGTCGAACTCTGCTCGCTCACCTGGCAGGATGACGATCAGTCCATCGCCAACCTGATCTCCTGCGGCCTCTTCGGCGACGGAGCCGCCGCCGTGGTCATCACTGGCGACCACGTCGCTCTGCCGACGTCCTCGGTCCCGCCCGGCCCCAGCATCCTGGCTACGCGCTCTACCTTCTACCGCAACACCGAGTACGTCATGGGATGGGACATCGGCGACACCGGCTTCACCATCGTGCTCTCGCCCGACGTGCCCAAGGTGGTGATCGAGAACCTGCGTGGCGATGTTGAGAGCTTCCTGGCCGAGAACGGGTTGGGGATGTCTGACGTCGGCAGCTGGATCTTCCACTCCGGCGGGCCCAAGGTGCTGGAGGCGGTTGAAGCCTCGCTCGAACTGCCGAAGGACGCGCTTGAAGGATCATGGAAGAGCCTGCGCGAGGTTGGCAATCTATCTGCGGCCTCGGTGCTGATGGTGCTCGCCGACACGCTGGAGAACCACCGGGGCGAACCCGGCAGTTACAGTATTCTGGCGGCGATGGGACCGGGATTCTGCCTGGAACTGGTATTGCTGCAGTGGTGAGCGGAGCAAACATTACCTCGCTGGGACGTTCGGGTGATACAACAACACAGAGTAAGTTGTAGATTTAAAGGGCGTCGCCAGCGCCGCTCGCCTGCATGGCGTTTGCTCAAAGACCTCATGCCGAAGACGGCTTGAGGAGGAGTACGGGGGAAAGCATGGACGACATCGAGTCCCGCATCATCGAACTCGTAGCCAAGTCGAAGAACCTGCCCACATCGGACGTCCGTATGGATACTACGTTCGACGAGTTGCAGATTGATTCGCTGGACAAGATTAACCTGAGCTTCGCGGTGGAGGAGATGTTCTCGATCGAAATTCCCGACGAGAGCCTGAACTCGCTTAAGACCGTGGGAGACGTCGTCCGCGGCGTGGAAAACCTGCGTGCCGCTGCGCCGCCGGATGCCGCCGCGTCCTAACCCAGGCTGTCCGTCAAAGCCGCTGAAGTGTGAGGTCAAGTGAAGCGCGTCGTTGTTACCGGCCTGGGATGCATCACTCCAATCGGAAACACCGTCGAGGAGTTTCGCGAATCGATGTTCGCGGGGCGCACCGGCATCGCGCCCTTCGACACCACCTTTGCCGGAGCCCTTTCTCCCGATCCTGGCCTGCGCTTTAGAACCACCGCGAAGGTCAAGGGGTTCGATCCGGTCAATAACCCGGCACAGCACCTTGCTTCGGGCGTCATCGTGTCCTCCGATTCCAGTGCGCAGTTCGGGATCGTGGCTGCGCGGCAGGCGGCGGCGGAGAGCGGGTTGCTGAGCCACTACGATCCAGCGGACATCGCCATCATCACCGGCTGCGCCTGCGGCGGGCGCGCTGCCGACGAGGAGGCGAACCGTCATTTGTACACTCGCAATGCGCGGGTTGCGCCGACGGCCATTCTGCGCACGATGGCCAGTTCCGGCACCAGCAGCATCGCCATTGAGATGGGCGTAACCGGGCAGGTGTTGAACGTCTCGACCGCCTGCGCTTCGGGGACGCACGCGATCGGGCTCGCATTCCAGATGGTCCGCGCCGGGATCGCGCCGGCGGCGATTACGGGCGGGTACGAGGCGGCGCTGACCTTTGGCTTTTTGCGCGCGTGGGACTCGATGCGCGTTGTTTCGCCCACGTCGTGCCGGCCGTTTGCGCTGGATCGCGATGGCATGACGCTCGGCGAGGGCTCGGCCATGCTGGCGATTGAGCCGCTCGATGCGGCGCTCGCACGGGGGGCACGGATCTACGCGGAGATCGTCGGCTTCGGCATGTCCGCCGACGCGCACCACATTACGCAGCCACGCGCCGAGGGCGCTGCGCTCGCCATGCGCCGCGCGCTGGAAGACGCCGCGCAGTCCGGCGCGGACGATGCGGCTGGGCGCGTTGGCTACATCAACGCGCACGGCACCGGAACGCCGACCAACGATGCGGTCGAGGCGGCGGCCATTCACCAGGCGCTCGGCGAACTTGCGCCGCACATTCCAGTAGGGGCGAGCAAGTCGCTCACCGGCCACTCGATTGGCGCGGCTGGAGCGATTGAGGCGCTGGCGACGGTTCTCGCGCTGGACGCCGCGAATCTGCCGTACACGGCGGGCGTCACCGAGATTGATCCCGCCTTTAATCTCGACGTCATCATGGGTGCGACTCGGCCACTCGCGGTGGGTAAGGATCTTGCGCTGTCCAACTCGCTCGCATTCGGCGGGCTCAACGCCGTCCTCGCTCTGCGCCGATATACGTCGTGAGCCGCGATACCATAGCCCAAGTGAACGCGCCTGCCATTTCCGTTCTGATCCTCACGAAGAATGAGGAGCGCGACCTTCCCGGCGCGCTCGCCTCGGTCGCGTGGTCGGACGATATTCACGTCTTCGACTCGCAGTCGACGGACGCAACGGCGGAGATTGCCCGCGCCGCTGGAGCGCAACTTCATACTCGCGTCTTCGACGATTACGCCACGCATCGCAATGCGGCGTTCCAGGTGCCGTTCAAGCATGCGTGGGTGTTTTTGCTGGATGCGGATGAGCGGCCGACCGCGGAACTCTCCGCTGAGATGCAGCGCGTGGTCGCGGAGGCCCCCGTGAACACTGCCGGTTTCCGGCTTCGCCGCCGCGATTTCCTTTTCGGCACCTGGCTGAAGCATGCGCAGATTTCGCCGTTCTACATTCGCTTGGTGCGGCCGGAACGGGCGAAGTACACGCGCGCGATCAACGAGGTGCTCGAGGTCGATGGGCCGATTGCGGAGCTGCTGCATCCGCTCGATCATTACCCTTTTTCGAAGGGCATCGCGCACTGGGTCGCGAAGCACAACACGTACTCGACGATGGAGGCGGAGTTGATCGTCCGGCAGCAGGGGCTGCAAAATCCGAGCCTGCGCGCCGCGCTGCGCGACCCTGATTTCCATACGCGGCGACTGCACCAAAAGGCGCTGTTTTATCGGCTGCCCGGGCGGCCGCTGATTAAGTGGAGCTACATGATGTTTCTGCGGGGGGCGATTCTGGATGGCGCCGCCGGCGTCGCGTATTCCACGCTGCAATCTATTTATGAGTACATGATCGTCCTGAAGACCAGGGAGCTGCGCCGCGGAGGGGCCTGACCGCGCCGGAGCCTCCTATCGAAAAGCGCATAATCCAGATAACAGGCTGGTTAGCGGATCAGACACAGCGGAAAAGCGCAAAAAAGGCAATGAATTCGGCGGGTGCCGCGGCAGGATCTTCCAGAATATAGACTTAGCCGCGTTGATGTGTAGGGCGTCCGCCGATCATCGACGATAAATCACGCCCGGGACGTAAGAGCCCAGGCGAAGACCAAAGACGGAGATTCTGACCCTTCGGGCCAGAATGACAGGGCAAGAGAGCCGTGAGCAGGCGTCGGAGGACTCGCTTTCGCGGGCCCTCGATTGGCTACCACTCCTTGGCGGCGGTGTCGGCGACGACGTCTTCTGGTGGGCCCTGCCAGCGGAGGATCGGTTTGCGGGCAGCGGCGGTTTCGTCCATGCGGCGGACGCGAGTGTTGTGCGGCGCGGTTTGGACCAGCTCCGGGTTCTCGGCGGCTTCCTGGGCGATCTGCTTGAGCGCGTCGATCAGCAGGTCGAG
>DASYEU010000012.1:0-15149 GCA_036498865.1 Acidobacteriaceae bacterium
GTGGACAAAATACTGGGCCGACAGCAGTACCCCGGGAATCGCAAGCCACACGATCATTCCGGTCAGCCAGACGGGACGGGCATTGCGGATGCGCTGCGTCACCGCCCCGAAGATACCCATCGCGCAGACGGCGTAGGTGGCCTCGACCAGCGTCGCGCGGAGCGCAAGTTGTCCTCCGGCGCGGAGGTTGGTGCAGAAGAACAGGATGGCCCGCAGCATAGCGCTGGTCGCCGCCGTCTTCCAGTTAAACCTCCCCACCAACATCCAAAAGCGCTGCCACAGGACGAGGGCTGGAAGAACTCGCGGAGCCTGGCCTCGGCGCCCGGCTGTGGTGTCAATGCGTAGGTCGTCCGATCCTGAAAGCTCCGCCATAAGGATCCTCCGGCACTGACGTCAGCGTATCGAGGGTATGTTTCTTCGCAGTGAATGTTCCGGCGACAGAATCTTCTCTGCCAGCTAGGCCGGAAAGACGATCGGCTGTCGCGAATTCTCTTTTGATTGCAACGTTTGCGTCTCCGCATCCACAAAACGCCGCATCTATTGACGCAGAAAGCTCTTGCCCGATCTGGTTCGGCTTCTCGCACAATTCTCAGTGCAGTCATTCTCCCTTCATACGGCTTCGCAAGACTGTAGGTGTAGAGAATTGCATACGCCGGAGGAGTCCGATGAGCCAAACCGTTTCCTATCTGTGGCGCGAGCCCAACGCGGCGGCAGGTTTTACCGCAGGGGTGTCGCTGCATAGCCACACCAATCAGTCGAAGGAGACCCTGGATTTTATTGCTGAGCTCTCCACGGACTGGGGCCTGTTGCAGCCGCTGATGCGCTGGTGCGAGGCGCGCTGCGTGAAGACGTCGGGCATCCGTCCCGACTACGCGCGCAGCTATTGGACTCCGCCGTTAACGCCGAAGCTGGCCTTCGACCTGGAACGGTCGCAGATCGAAGAGAAGCTGCAAATGGCGGCGATGGTGTCGATTACAGACCACGACGACATTAAGGCTCCGATGCTGCTGCGCGCCCTGGCGGCGGCCAGGCAGATTCCGGTATCGCTCGAATGGACCGTACCCTTTGGCCAGGGAGCGTTTCATCTAGGCGTCCACAACTTGCCAAGCGCCACCGGACAGGAATGGATGCAGCGCATGGAAGCCTTCACGGCCATCCCGATTCCGGAGCGCCCAGCCAAGATGCTGACGGACATGCTGGCGGAGCTGGACGAGATTCCCGGCGTGCTGATCGTGTTCAATCATCCGCTGTGGGACCTGTACCGCATCGGCATGGAGAAGCACCGCTTCCTGGTGAACGACTTCCTCGCAGTCAATGGGCAGTTCGTTCACGCTGTCGAGCTCAACGGCTTGCGAAACTGGGACGAAAATCGCGAAGTCACGCGGCTCGCAGGCCAGTGGAACCAGTTGCTCATCAGCGGCGGCGATCGCCATGGCGTAGAGCCGAATGCGAATGTCAACCTTACCCGAGCGACCAGCTTTACCGGCTTCGTCCACGAGGTGCGCAAAGAGCGGCAAAGCCATGTCCTGTTCATGCCGCAGTATGCGGAGCCCTGGAAGCACCGGATTCTGAACTCGACACTCGCGGCCATCCGGAACTACCCGGAGTTTCCTGAAGGCTCGCAGCGGTGGGATGAGCGTGTCTATCACCCGGATTCCAACGGCAACGCACGCACGCTCGCAGAGCTCTGGACGAACGGCCAGGCGCCGGTGTACCTCAGCGCGATTCTGAACGGGGTTCGCATGCTGGGCGCCGCACCCGTCTCGAGCGGTCTGCGGCTGGCATGGAATGACAACAGCGCCATGCGAACAGCACTGGCTGAGCGGAAAGCGTAATTTCGAATCGCTGCACGGCAAGGAGCGGGACTTGCGGGCACGGGGCGTGGGGTGAGCGCGATGAGAGTGCCGCGGGTCGCTTACTTTCCCGACTCGTTCCATGAGGTCAACGGCGTCGCGCATACCAGCCGGAACTTCGCTGCGTATGCCCAGCGGCAAGGGCTGCCGTTTTTGTGCGTCCGTGCGAGCGCCGGCGGCGGCACAGACAATCGCCCCATCGTGCGCACCCGGCAGCAGGAGCAGTGGACGCTCGAACTGCAACGCAGCCCTCTCGCTGTGCGCATGGAGAAAGATCTCTGGTTCGACCCGCTGTTCTGGCGCTACGCCGCGGAAATCGAGCGTGAGCTCCATTCGTTTGAACCGGACGTAATCCACGTCACCGGGCCCAGCGAACTCGGGATCTTCGGTGCATATTTTGCCTGGAAGCAGAAGCGAAAGCTGGCGGCAAGTTGGCATACCAATCTGCATGAGTACGCAGCACGGCGGCTGCAGTGGCTCAGCCGCATGATGTCCCTGGAAGCGGCGGCAAAGCTGGAGATGGGCGTCGAAGCTGGCGCGCTGAAGACGATCGTCTGGTTCTATCACCTCGCGGGAACTCTCTATGCGCCTAACGAAGAACTATGCGCAATGCTGGAGGGCTCAACCGGCAAGCCATGCCACCTGATGCAGCGCGGAGTCGATACCGTGCTGTTCCGGCCTTCGCGACGGACACGCTGGGAGGATGGCCGGCTGGTGCTGGGCTACGTGGGCCGCCTGTCTATCGAGAAGAACGTCGCCCTGCTGGTGCGGCTGGAGCGCGAGTTGCATGCATTGGGCGTCCACGATGCGCAGTTCCTGATCGTCGGCCACGGCAACGAGGAGGAGATGCTGCGCCGCGAGCTGCGGAACGCGAAGTTCGCCGGTGTCCTGCGCGGCGAGGCCCTGGCTGCGGCCTACGCAAACATGGACGTGCTGGTATTCCCATCGCACACAGACACCTTCGGCAATGTGGTGCTGGAGGCCCTCGCCAGTGGCGTCCCGGCGGTGGTGACTCCGGATGGCGGGCCGAAGTTTATTGTCCGCGAGGGCGAAACAGGCTTCGTCGCTCCGGACGACGGCTTTGCCCTGGTCGTTGCGTCACTGGCACGGGATCGGGTGCGATTGCGCCGGATGCGGGAGGCGGCGCGGGCGTATGCAATGGGATGCTCCTGGGACGCGGTCTTCCAGCGGGTGTATGCGGGGTACAGCATCGCAGAAGAGTCGGCGTCCGTGGCCTCACTTGAGACCGCACAGGCCGCTCGCGGATTTTCTTCGGATTGAGTGTCGACCTCTATTTCTTCTCAGGCACCAGCGGCTGCCAGAGCTCGAGGCGGTTGCCTTCCGGGTCGGTGATCCAGGCGAAGTGGCCGTAAGGGGCATTTTCGCGGTGCGGATCCACAGGGACGCCCGCGGC
Source organism: Acidobacteriaceae bacterium (assembly GCA_036498865.1). Lineage (GTDB taxonomy): Bacteria > Acidobacteriota > Terriglobia > Terriglobales > Acidobacteriaceae > Edaphobacter. The sequence continues at coordinate 3,268 of DASYEU010000012.1, forward strand.
GGTGAGTTGGGCGAGCAGGGCGTCGAGGTCGTCGACGCGGTAGTTGACCATGGCTGACTGCCGGCCGTTGGAGGTTCCCGCGCCGAAGTACTTGGTGTCAGCCGGGAAGAGAGACCAGGAGGTGCTGCCGGTAGTGGGCGGAACTTCGTCGGACCAGAGGAACTGTGCGCCGCCCCAATCGTTGAGCTTGATGCCGAGATGTTGGGCATACCATGCGGCGAGCGCCTTGGGATCGCGGGCGCGAAGAAAGATGCCGCCGATGCCGGTTACACGGGCCATGCCTGTCTCCTTCCATCATTCAGCGAGTCAAATCTTTTCCACGATGACGGCGGTGCCATAGGCGAGAACTTCTGTGACTCCCTGCATCAATTCGTTGGCGTCATACCGCGCCATGATGACTGCATTGGCCCCGTGCTCGGCGGCGTGATCCATCATCATGACGAAGGCGTCCTGGCGGGTCTTCTCGCATAGCTGCGAGTAAAGCGTAATGTTCCCGCCAATGATGGTTTGCAAGCCGGCTCCGATGGTGGCGAACAGATTGCGCGAACGCACCACGATGCCTCGGACGACGCCGAGATTACGGACGATCTTGTAGCCGGGAAGCTCGAACGCCGTGGTGACCATGGCGGGGTCGAGACGAGTGCCGGGTTGGCCGGCAGGATACGAAGGGTATGCGGACATGCTTGCTCTCTCCTGACTGCAGTTGCTGGAGATTGTACGCTTGGCGCTTTGCTACGGTTCCCTGTGGGCGAGGCTGGTGACCAGCGCAGTGACAGCTCCCGAATCAATGGCGCGCGCTGCCAGGTTGATTCCGCCACGGAGGGCGGTGTAAGGATCGGATTTGCCCGCAACCAGGCCGGCGGTGATCAGAACGGCGGCAGCGTTGAGCAGCACGATATCGCGGCGTGGCCCCGATTCGCCGGCGAAAATGGAGCGGAGGATGGCCGCGTTCGTTTTCGCGTCGCCGCCGCGAAGGGCATCGATGGGAGCCGAAGCCAGGCCAACCTGCTCCGGCAGGAGTTCGAAGAGCGTGATCGTGTCGCCGCGAACTTCGGCGATCTGGCTGGGGCCGGAGATGGACAGCTCGTCCAGTCCACCGGTGTGTCCTGGGCCGATGTCGCCGTGGACGACGAAGGCATGGCGAGTCCCCAGCAAGCGCATGGCTTCGGCGGCGATGGGAACGAGATGCGGAGCATAGACGCCCATCACCTGGGCACGAGCTCCGGCGGGGTTGGAGAGCGGTCCCACCAGGTGAAAGATCGTCCGGATTCCAATCGCCCGCCGCACTGGCATCACCGTCTTCATGGCCGGGTGCAGGCTGGGCGCGTGCAGGAAGGCGAACCGGTGGCTGCGGAGCGCTTCGGCTCCGTCGGCGGGACTAAGGCCGATGGGGATGCCGAGAGCTTCCAGCACGTCCGCCGACCCGGCCTGAGACGTCACAGCGCGGTTGCCGTGTTTGGCGACCGTTGCTCCAGCGGCCGCGGCCACAAGTGCGGCGGCGGTCGAGATGTTGAAGGTTCCCGAGAGGTCAGCGCCACTACCGCAGGTGTCGACCAGCAAAGCCTGTTCCGCGGAGCTGAGCGGAACGGGAGTTGCGGCTGCCCGCATGGCGTCGACGAAGCCCGCGATTTCGGCGGGAGTTTCACCGCGCGTCGCAAATGCGGCGAGCAGGCCCGCAAGCTGCATCGAGCGCGGGCTGGAAGGAGTGTCGGGAGCCGCATCGCCGGCCAGAACCTCTTCCAGCAGCATGCGTGCGTCGTCGCGCGAAAGAATTTCGCGCTGCTCGACGATGCGTTTGAGGTAGACGTGCAGGGCCATCCGTAAAAGGGTATCAGGCGCGGACCCTACGGACGCCGGCATCGGTCTACGGCTTGCACGTATGTTCGTCGCGAAGATATGAACGCATCATGGCCGCCATGTCCCGTTTCATCAGCGCAACGCGGCCGCTCACATCGCCCAGCATCGCGCTTCGGTCGGCCAGATCGCCGATCGACACCTTGATGCTCTTGTTCATACTCGCAGTCAGCGAGGCGACCTTTTGATCGCGCTTCGGCGAACCGGGAGGCACGAGCCGCCCATCGCGCGTCCACTGGGCCATCAACTGGTCGAGTCGCGTCCCTCGCGCTGCATCTTCGGTCGGCGGAACGCTCTGCAGGTAGCGCAGAACCTCCGGCGGATAGTAGGTGTTCAGCGCCGGCTTCGCGTCGAAGAGGGGCGCAAGCATGTTCGGCACGGCTCCAACCCCATGCTGGGGGCCATTCTGGCGCCGAATCCCAACAATCGAGAGCACCGTCGAAGCAATTCCCGATCCGACACCAATTCCGTCGCCAAGGTTCGCGGTGGAGGTGCTGAACTGCATCGCGTTGACCGCGATTCCAAGTCCTGTGCCCGTGATCAGGTTGGCCGCATTCAACAGCCCAACGGTGCGGTCGCGGCGCGCCTCCAGGGTGGCGCGCAGCTCCGAGAGGTCCGTCCGCTCGTTCGCGATCTCGGCAAGCACTCCATCGACATCCAGCGAGGTCGCCACGACGGACTCCATCAGCTGTTGGCGGAGTGCGAGTTCCTCAGCGCCAGCGGCCGAGTCGCACGTCCGCTGCGCCTGCGCCGTGCGGAGCTGCCCCAACAGGGAAGTGACACCGATGGAGCCTGCGGTTTCGTCGGCCGTTTTCGACAGGTCAACCGGCGCCGGGCCAGAGGAAGCACCGGCGTCCGCCTGGGCCCACCCGGCCGGGTTTAGAGCAAGGAACAGAACGAGTGCGAGAGAACTGGGCAACGGATGAAGTGGAAACCTCATAACAGCCTCCTCGGAAATTGAATGAATATTTGACTTGCTGCATTTAGCCGCGATCAACGCCGAGCGGCGGACGAAAGGGCGGGAATTCTCTACGCAAAGTCCCCCTAACCAACAGTTTGTGTCAACTCAGCGGTACTTTTTCTTCGCTCAGGAGGGCGAACGATACTCGTATCCTGAGTGCGATAAACGAACACTTCGATTGCTCATTATTTTGCCTATCCGCTAGTATCGAGTGTGCGCGCATTTTCGATATTTTTCCGCGCCCGAGAAAACCACACATGAAGATTCACGAGTATCAAGCGAAAGAGATTCTGCGCAAGTACGGTGTGCCTGTACCTGACGGCGAGATGGCCACGACCCTGGAAGAGGCAGACACGGCAGCGAAAGCTCTGTTCGGCAAGGGCAATGTGGCCGTAGTAGTAAAGGCGCAGATCCATGCCGGCGGACGCGGCAAGGGTGGCGGCGTCAAAGTCGTCAAGACCATCGAGGACGCGGACACCGCGGCGAAGGCGATCCTGGGAATGCAGCTGGTGACGCACCAGACCGGGCCTGCCGGACAAAAAGTTCAGCGTCTCCTGATCGAGGCCGGTTCGGCCATCGAGCGCGAACTGTATCTCGGCCTGGTACTTGATCGTGCCAGCGCGAAAGTAGTGTTCATGGCGTCGCAGTCGGGCGGCATGGAGATCGAGCAGGTAGCGCACGACACTCCAGAGCTCATCTACAAGGAATACATTGAGCCGGCCGTCGGGCTGCAGCCGTACCAGGCGCGTCAACTCGCGTTCAAGCTGGGGCTCAACTCGAAGCAGATCAACGCGGCCGTCTCCTTCATGATGGGCCTGTACAAGGCCTTCATCGAGAACGACTGCAGCCTGATGGAGATCAACCCCTTCATCACCACCAAGAGCGGCGACCTGATGGCGCTGGACTGCAAGATCAACTTCGACGACAACGCCATGTTCCGCCACAAGGATTTGAAGGAGCTGCGCGATCTGGCGGAGGAGGATCCGCTGGAGGTCGAAGCGTCGAAGTTCAACCTGAACTACATCAAGCTGGACGGCTCGATTGCCTGTATGGTGAACGGCGCCGGCCTCGCGATGGCGACGATGGACATCATCCAGTACGCGGGCGGTTCGGCCGCGAACTTTCTGGATGTAGGCGGCGGCGCAAACCAGGAACAGATCGAGAACGCATTCGGCATCCTGCTGAGCGATCCGAACGTGAAGGCGATCTTCATTAATATCTTTGGCGGCATTCTCCGCGTAGATGTGCTGGCGACCGCGGTTGTGGCTGCGGCGAAGAAGCTGAATGTAAAGCTGCCAATCATCCTGCGGCTGGAAGGCACGAACGTCGAAGAGGGCCGGAAGATTCTGAAGGACTCCGGATTGAAGTTTGAAGTGGGCGCAACGATGAAAGAGGCTGCCGACCTCGCTGTCGCAGCGGCGAAAGGTGGCAAGTAATGGCAGTTCTGGTCAATAAAGAAACGCGGCTGATTGTGCAGGGCATCACCGGACGCGAGGGCACGTTCCACGCGAAGGGCTGCCAGGAGTACGGAACCAAGGTGGTCGGCGGTGTAACCCCGGGCAAGGGTGGGACCATCCACGAGGGCTGGCCGGTGTTCAACACGGTCGAGGAGGCAGTGAAGGAGACCGGCGCAAACGCGACCATGATCTTCGTGCCGCCGCCGTTTGCCGCCGACGGAATTCAGGAGGCCGCGGCCGCCGGTCTGCCGCTGATCGTCTGCATCACCGAGGGCATCCCGACGCTGGACATGGTCAAGGCGTGGGAGATCGTGCGGCGGACGAAGTCGCGGCTGATCGGACCGAACTGCCCCGGCGTCATCTCGCCGGGCAAGGCCAAGATCGGCATCATGCCCGGTCGCATCCACAAGGAAGGTTCGGTCGGCATCGTGTCGAAGTCGGGCACGCTGACCTACGAGGCGGTCTATCAGTTGACGACGCGCGGCATCGGGCAGTCGACCGCGATTGGCATTGGCGGCGACCCCATCATCGGGACCACGCACATCGACGCCCTGAAGCTGCTGAACGAGGATCCGGAGACCGAGGCGATCATCATGATCGGCGAGATCGGTGGAACGGCTGAGGAGAAGGCGGCGGAGTACATCAAGGCCAACGTGAAGAAGCCGGTCGTCGGCTTCATCGCGGGCCAGACCGCCCCCCCGGGACGCCGCATGGGTCACGCTGGCGCGATCATCTCCGGCGGAGAAGGCACGGCCGCCAGCAAGATGGAAGCCATGAAGGCGGCGGGAATTCACGTCGTAGTCTCGCCCGCGGACATGGGCGAGGCCATGGCCAAGCTGCTGGGCAAGTAGTCGCCGAGTCTGGATAAAGTGGGAAAGCGTGGCGTGCTCGTAAGGACGCCACGCTTTAGTTTTGTTGGCGACGATAGAACAGCCCCGCCACCAGGAACAGCATGGAGAGCATGAACGCAAGCTGGGCATGCGCACGGGCGCGGAAGTGGAGTTGAACGACTCCATCCGCGGCCCAGACGACACATCCGACGAACCAGATCCATGCTGTTCTACGCATCGCTGTCAGGTTGGACGTGAAAAGACTCCGAATAGTGTCATTCGTTGATGTGGAGGGCGGTCACCGGTGACGGCACTTGTGCACGCCGGTTGCGGCTGGCCGCAAAAGCTCCGATGAATCCGACGAGTCCGCCTGCGGAGACGCCGAAGATGTAGGCGTCGCCGTCATCGCTACGCTTGTAGCGCCAGCCTACATGCTGCCCTTGGATCTCGTCGATGGTGAGAGGGACGTTATCCCAGGTGCGATACAGTACGCCGAGGAGATCGCCGCGGTGGATGGGTTGCTTGTCGGCTCTGTCGGCGACGATGTCAGTCGAAAACTCAGGAGAGCGTGAGCCGCTTTCGAACTGCAACTGGAAGTCGTCGTCAATGCTTCCGCTTTTGTGGCCGTTTTCGTTGACAGAAGTGACGGTACCAATGATGAGCCGCCTTGGGGAGTATCGATCCGAGTTGCTTTCCTGAACATGCCAAGCCACGCAAGCTAGGACGATGCACACCGCGTAAAGGATCAACTGAGTGGCGCGGCGGAGGGGGAGACGATTCAGTCTGAGGGCAAAATAGAAGAAGGCCGCACCCGCCAGAAACGCATAGCTGACGTACTTGAGCCAGAACAGATTCAACGGTGCCTCCTTGGCCGCGCTAGCTGGATTGTAGCTGCGAGAGCGCCGGTGCAGGAAGCGACCTTGACCCAGGGGCAAGGGCTTGAGAACCGGAACCTAGTACACTGAACTTAGCGCGTTCTTCGCGCTCAGGAGAGAGATTTTGTCACAGCGCACATTCAGCATCATCAAGCCGGACGCGGTCAAGAAGGGCTACACCGCGGCCATCCTGGCAGAGATTGAGAAGGCCGGGTTCAAGATTGTGAGCATCAAGCGGATGTCGATCTCGAAGGCGCAGGCCGAGGGGTTCTACTACGTGCATGCGGCACGGCCGTTCTTCGGCGAGCTGACTGAATTCATGAGCTCAGGGCCCATCTTCCCGATGGTGCTGGAGAAGGACAACGCGATTGCCGATCTGCGCAAGCTGATGGGCGCGACCAATCCGGCGCAGGCGGAAGAGGGAACGATTCGCAAGAAGTTCGCAGCGTCGATTGGCGAAAACGCGATCCACGGGTCGGACGCGGAAGAGACCGCGGCCTTCGAGATTGGGTACTTCTTCGCGGGAATTGAACTGAAGTAATGGCAGTTGCCAGGAGTTAATTCTCAGTCGTCAGATGGAAAACCGGCTTGAAAACCGGCGGCCGATTCGTGTGCGGACCATGCAGTGGATTGTTTGAAGTCGAGGTGAGCGATGGGCTTCAGAGTTTCTAACGCTGTGCCTGGTCTTGCTGCGCTGGCGATCGCCGGTTTTTCCTTGACTGCGGGCGCACAAGGTTCTGCGAGCTTGACGGTTACACCCGTTCAGCCGCTGGACGCGTTGCCCTATTCGCCGTCGCTCGATCTTACGGACCTGGATCGCAGTGTCGATCCATGCCAGGACTTCTATAAGTTCTCCTGCGGCGGCTGGCAGAAGAACAATCCGATTCCTGCCGACCAGGCGCGTTGGGACGTCTACGCAAAACTCTCCACCGAAAACCTGCAGTTCCTGTGGGGAATCCTGCGCGATGTCTCCGTGGCCAGGGATCGCACGCCGGTGCAGCAGAAGATCGGCGACTATTTTGCGGCATGCATGAATACGGATGCGATTGACGAGCGAGGCTACGATCCGCTGAAGCAGGCGCTGGCGCGGATTGACGCGCTGAACACCAGGCCGAAGCTGATCGCCGCGATTGCCGGCATCCATCATGAACTTCCGGGAACCTACTTCTTTGGCTCGGGAACAGAGCAGGACGCAGTCGATTCGAACACCGTGATTGCCGCGGTAAGTGCTGGCGGTCTGGGGCTGCCCGACCGCGACTACTACCTCAAGACCGACGCGAAGAGCGTGGAACTCCGGCAGCAGTATGTCGCGTACATCGTAAAGCTGCTGGGCATGGTCGGCGAACCTGAGGGGCGCGCGAAGTCGGACGCCGATGCGGTGATGCGCATCGAGACGGCGCTGGCGAAGGCTTCGCTGACGCGGGTGGATCGGCGCGACCCGCACAAGGTCTATCACAAGATGACCTCGGCGGAACTGCATGGTCTCGCACCGGCAATCGACTGGGCAGCCTACTTTGGCACCCAGGGTGCCGCCGGGCTCACATCGCTCAATGTGTCGCAGCCGGAGTTCATGAAGGCGGTGGACGCGGAGTTGACGACGGAGCCGCTGGATGCGCTGCGTGCCTATCTCCGCTTCCATCTCGCGACTGCGGAGGCTCCCTCGCTCGCGATGCAGTTTCAGCTAGCGGAGTTCGACTTCTTCTCGAAGACGCTGCGCGGAGTGCCAAGCATGCCGCCTCGCTGGAAGTCCTGCACGCGCCAGGTCGATCGTAACCTGGGCGAGGCGCTGGGGCAGGAGTTCGTGCGGCGGACGTTTTCGGCCAGCATGAAGGCAGAAACCCAACACATGACCGAGCAGGTCGAAACAGCGATGGGCCAGGAGATTGCCGCGCTGGACTGGATGAGCCCCGAGACCAGGCAGGAGGCGCTGCGTAAGCTGCACGCCATCCGCAACAAGGTTGGCTATCCTGAGGCGTGGCGAGACTACTCGGCCCTTGCGATCAAGCCAGACGATTATTTTGGAAACGTGTTGCGGTCGGGACAGTTTGAGGACGCGCGCGAGTGGCACAAGCTGGGCAAGCCGGTTGATCGCAACGAGTGGGGCATGACGCCCCCCACCGTAAACGCCTACTTCAATCCGCAGATGAACGACATCAACTTCCCCGCGGGCGTGCTGCAGCCTCCGCTCTACGACGCGAAGCTGGACGACGCACCGAACTACGGCGACACCGGTTCCACCATCGGGCACGAGCTGACCCATGCGTTTGACGACGAGGGACGGCAGTTCGATGCGCTGGGCAATCTGCGCGATTGGTGGACGCCGGCCGACGCCAAAGGATTCGAGGATCGGATCAACTGCATCCGCGACCAGTACGCGGGCTACGTGGTGGTGGACGACATCCACATCAACTCCCGGCTGACCAGCGGCGAAGACGTCGCCGACCTCGGCGGTACGCTGCTGGCGTATATCGCATGGAAGAAGCAGACCGAAGGGCAGACGCTGGCGAGCCGGGACGGGTTTACGCCGGACCAGCGGTACTTCATCGGCATGGCGCAGTGGGCGTGCGAGAACAATCGCCCCGAGAACCTGCGCGTCAGCGCGGCGACCGATCCGCACTCTCCCGGCTTCGCCCGCGTGAACGGTGTCGTCGTCAACATGCCGGAGTTCCAGAAAGCATTTTCGTGCAAGCAAGGCCAGGCGATGGTGAAGGCCAACGTCTGCAAGGTTTGGTGAGGGGAGTGGAATCAACGATGAAGTTAGAGTTGCCCGAAGGTCCGTTCAAGGCCTATCTATTCGACTGCGATGGGACGATTGCCGACTCCATGCCACTGCACTACGTGGCATGGAAGAAGGCGCTCGGCGAGCACGGTTGCGAGTTTCCTGAGCGCACGTTTTACGCATGGGGCGGTATGCCCACAGTGCAGATTGTGGAGACGCTCGGTGCGCAGCAGGAGATCGCCATGGACGCCGAGGCGGTCGCGCATCGCAAGGAACTGCTCTACTACGAGCTGTTGCCCGAACTCCAGGCCGTGCCCGAAGTGCTCGAGCACATCGACCTCAGCCATGGGCACATTCCGTTCGCCGTAGTATCGGGCGGCAATCGTGAATCAGTTACAAATTCGCTGACCACCCTCGGCCTGTTGGACAAGTTCGACACGCTGGTCTGTGCAGAGGACTATACCAGGCCCAAACCCGATCCGGAGCCATTTCTGGTGGCCGCACAGCGGCTCGGCGTGGCGCCCGCGGACTGCCTCGTCTTCGAGGACACCGAGATGGGCATCCAGGCCGCAACCGCTGCCGGCATGGCGAGCGTGAAAGTACTGCAGCCCTGGGAGCGCAAGGCGGTAAAGTAGAAATCACCGCCGGCTATGCGGTCCCGGAATTTTCAGGGCCACCATTTTCAGGCGCGGTGGACGGGCGTTGCCGCGTTCGTCCCCGCCACCGTCTTCCACTCGCGAACGTACCAACGTCGAATCACGCCGTTGACGACGTAGGGGTCGGTCCGCGCGAATTGTTCAGCGACCGCCGCTGAGTCGCCTTGAAACAGCAGCAGTGCGCCGTCGGCCGGATCGGCGAGCGCGCCCCCGAGGATCAGTTCTCCGCGGCTGCTGGCAGCCCACGCTTTTCTCAGGTGCTCGTCGCGATAGGGAGCTCGACGCTCCACGTAGTTGTCGGCAGCCTCGTAAAACAGCAGGTAGTGCATCCGTTGCTCCTCGTGGGTGATTTCTACCGCGCGAACAGTTTCAAGTCGATGGCTCCGGCCATCACTTTGTAGCCCGCGTCGTTGGGATGCAGGTGGTCGCCGGAATCGTATTCAGGCAGAAAGCGCGTCGGATGAGACGGATCGCGCACGACGCGGTCAAAGTCGGCGACGCCGTCGAAGATGCTGCTGGTGCGGACGTACGTGTTGAACGCCTGCCGCATCTGGTCGCCTGCGGCGCTATAGTAGTCAGCGCCCTCGTACGGACTCAGAGTGGTGGCGACGGCCTTGACGTTGCGGGCATGCGCGCGCGCGACGATCTGCTGAAGCGCCCATTCCATCCGCTCGGCGGTCGCGGGACTCTCATTCGGCACGCGCGGAAAGAAGGTACGGCCAATGTCGTTCGTGCCGAGAGCAATGATGACGTACTTCACGCCAGCTTGCGCAAGGACGTCGCGGTCGAAGCGAGCGAGCGCGCCGGGGCCGGTCACGTCGTGCAGGATGCGCGCGCCGCTGATGCCTTCGTTCAGCACGCCGACGTGGACGGTAGCGGGGTTCGCGTGCAGTCGCATGGCGAGATCGTCGGGCCAGCGAAGATTCTTATCCACCGTGGAGTGGTAGCCGTCCGTGATCGACGCACCCAGAGCGACGATCGCCGAGCCGAGCGGGCCGGCATCCACGTCGACGGCCTTGAGCAGATGCCACGTGGTCACCTTCGTCGCGTTCGGAAGCGACGTGGCCGAAGTAGCGTTGCCGGGAGCGACGTAGTTGGTGGAGACAGCGAGAGAGTGCAGCGTCAATGTGACGCCTGCCTGCGCCGGAACAAACAGGCTCACGGAGAGGTCGGCGAAAGCAGGCACCGGCATCGGGACGGGATCGCTAACGGCGATCGTGCCCGCGGGAATCTCAACCGAGGCCGCTCCGCCAAAACCGACCGAGTGGTCCGTCCCGGGTTGAATAGCGCCCTCGGCAGCGCTGAGAGCGACGTGCACGCTGGCAACCGTCAGCGGTGTCTGGCCGAACTCATTCGAGATGCGGAGGCGGAGGCTGCGGCCGCCAAGCGAGAGATGGACGATGTCACGAAAGGTCACGCCGTCAGGGCCAATCGGCTTTTCTGTAGCGGGTGCTGCGACGGGTGCGGCAGCCCACGAGCCGGTCCATACAGGCTGCTGCGCGACCAGGAAACCCGAGAAGAACAGGACCACTGGAGTCGCCAGAACGAAGGGCAGCTTTTTCATAGACGTCCTCGAAAAAGAAGTAGCCCCATGCCCGACGCATCAGCGCCGAACATGGGGCAGATCTGGGCCGCTACTTCGTGAACAGTGTCAGGTCGATCATGTCGCCCATCGCTTTGTATCCGGGATCGCTAGGATGCAGGTGATCTCCGTGATCGTACGCCGGCAGGAAGGTGTCCGGGTGGGCAGGGTCCGCGGTGCCCTTGTCGAAGTCGATGAAGCCATCGATCTCCCGCGTAGTGCGGATCCACTTGTTCAGTGTCTGCCGGACCTCTTCGCCGGCGGGCGACATGTACTTCGCGCCTGCGTACGGAGTCAGCGTGGCGAAGTAGACTTTCATGCCGTGCGTGTGGGCGCGCTCGGCCATTTGCTTGTAGCCTGTGATCAGGTCATCGGCCGAGACGACGTCGTAGGAGCGGCCGGGATCGTAGGCATGGCCAATATCGTTGATGGCTTCCAGGATGATGACGTACTTCGCGCCGGCTTGTGCGATCACGTCGCGGTCGAAGCGGGCGAGCGCGCTTGGGCCGGTGTTGTCATGCAGGATCCGGTTGCCGCCAATGCCGAGGTTCAGCACGCCGATGTCGGGCGTGCGCTTGTCCGTCACCAGGCGCCGGGCCAGTTCGTCCGGCCAGCGGGCGTTCTGGTTCACCGCGGCAAAGGCTCCGTCCGTTATGCTGTCTCCGAAGGCAACCACTGCGGCAGCGCGCGTCGGCGCGGCCACATCGACGCCCTTCAGGAAGATCCAGCTGCGGAACTCAGCAGGTGTGTCGAGCGTCTTCGCGCCCACGACGTTGCCGTGTGCGCGGTAGCTGGTCTGGTCGGCGCCGCCATGCTGCGAGAGCTGATGGATCGTCTGTGCCGGAAGAAACAGGCTGACCGCGAGATCGGATTCCGCGGGCACGGTAACGGCGGCCGGGTCGCTGACAATAAGTGCGCCGGGTGGGATCGTCACGTTGGTGCGTCCGC
>DASYEU010000013.1:0-44171 GCA_036498865.1 Acidobacteriaceae bacterium
TCATCATAGGGGCGGCAACGGCATCGGACCGACGCGGAAATGCAGCCCGGAACCATGCATCGCACCGGCTCCGAGGGACAAAACAAAAGCGCCGCCCTCGTGCCAGGCGGCGCTCGTCTCGAACTTCTGTGCGTCAATCTCTACAGGGTCGACTCGATCTCGAATCCCCAGGCTTCCAGAAGCGCCTCCGGGATGTACTTCGAATTCTTGTTGCGCCGGGCCCACTCACGGAGCCGGGTCGAACGAATGTACTGATCCGGAGTCAGCTTGTATTCCTTTACCACTTGCTCAAACGATGTAACGGTCGGAACCACCGGGCCGATCGGCTCCGGCTTGCCCCAATTTGGATTTCCACGACGCTTTGCCATCAGTTGTTTGTCCTTTGTCCTTTATTTCCAGTCCCTTAGAAAGGCCTGGAAAGTCCTCTGTGATGCGGTCACCATAGCAGTTTAGACAACTATGAGCGATATTCATTCTAAGGCATTTAGAGGTAAAAAGCAACCCCGAAAGCGCCGTTTTCCCCGCAAATTCATCGATCCGCACTGGCCCTCTGCGCCGGAGCCAGTTCCAAGCGCACCACGTCGTAGGCGACTCCACTCGTAATTCCGCCGGCGGGCACAGTCAGCGTCAAAGTGTTCGCTCCGGCCTGCATCAGCGAGGCGTCGAACTGGAGGTCCTTCTCGACCCAGGAACCCTCCACACCGTCGCGATTGATGGTGGCGTTGTAGACCAGGCCGTCGACCGTACCGGCGTCCTTGCCATTGACCTTCACCGCAATCGAGCGCGCGCTCGCGCCCGCAATCGCCAGCCGCAGGACTCCCCGCTCCCCTGCCGCAGGAGCCTTGGCCAGCGTGAAGTTTACCGTCCATGGAGTCTCTCGTCCCTTGCCTTTGCCCAGAGCGTCCGGCAACTCCTCATCGTGCGGCACCTGGTACATGAACCAATCCTTGCGGTAGTCGCTTTTGCCCACGGTGAAGTTCACATCGCTCGGGAATAGCTTTGCGTACTCGACGTATTCACCCCAGTGCCAGTGGTCGTTGCCTCGGAGAAACTCCGCCGCCGACCGGTTGGGAACACCAATCTGCCACAGTTGCCTGCCAAACCGCACCGGCTTCCACTCCAGCTTGCCAAGGTCAATTTTCCCGCCCGCACCCACCTTCACATCCGCCTTCGCGTACTCGCCCAGAACGCCGTCGGCGAGCGCATGCAACTCATACGTTCCAGGCCGCACGTTCGGAATAGTGAACTTGCCATCTGTCGTGCCGTGCGCCCAGAACTCGTAGTGCTTGGCATCGTTCTGCCACGTCATTCGTTCGGGCACTCGTCCCCCGGGCTGTCCGACCGGTGTGGGCGCAGGTTCCTGATCCGGATATGCCAACCCCACGAGGAGATTCGGTAGCGTCGCGCCCGACGCCTGCGGATCGCGCAGCACCAGTTGCCCACTGACGGCGGCTCTCTCCGACGCTTTTGGGAAGTCGACGCCGTTCACCCAGGCATACGGCCACTTCGCCGCCTCCGCCTTCGCCTGCCGCTTTGCGTCTGCAAACATCGCGTCCGGCGTCGGCCCGGTCGGCACGTAAATCATCATCGGCCCCACCACCTTGGTCCAGTCCTCGCCCGCCGCGATGGGCAGGATGCTGCCGCCGTAGTGCGAGCCGCGCCAGTAATCGAGCAGCGTCGGATCGCCGCCGTCGCCGTCGTCCAGGTGCCCGGTCAGTTCGAAGTGGTTCGGCCCGCTCGACAGGTATTCCATCGACGGATTGATGAAGAAGATTCCCACATGCTGCTTGGTGCTCGACCAGCCAAACGCCGGCGTATCGAACTGATCGGCGCAGTAGTCGTACTTGTGCTCGGCGATTCCCTTCTTCACGCCGGTCGTCAGCAGCCGGGCTTCCTTCATGTTCAGGTCGGTGCCCTTGTCCCAATCGACGCCGGTGGGCATCGCCATATTGCGCTGCCCGTCGATCGACAGCCAGTCGAATACGCTGCCGTTCAGCTTCATGCCGTAGCGGCTCTCGCCAATCTGCGTCGCCCCGTAGCTCGGCTGGTGGCTGAAGATCGCATAAGTGTAGATTCCCTTTTCGCCACGCCCCAGTGTGTAACGAATCTCCATATCGACCAGCAGGCCTGGCCCGCGGCCGCCGCCAGTCCCACCGGGACGCGGACCTGTTGCCGTTCCACGATTGCGTTGCACTCCCGGAGGCAACTGTACCAGCGACCGGGTCTGTGCACCTGCGGGGACTTCATCGTCCGCATTCGGAGCGTCCTGCCCCGCGCCTGCAACCGCTCCAGCCGGCCTTGCACCGCCGGCTCCAGCGCCTGCGCCCCGCGTTCCGTTCAGATTCTTCCCGTCCGACCAACCCTTCACCGAGACCTCGGCCCGCGCTCCCCCGTTGGCCGCTGGATCGATCGTGACTTTCGCCTCCATTCGCGCAGCGCCCGCAGGATTCTGCTCCCAGTACCCCGCGTGGTGTCCGGAGACATACCCCTGCGTCTCCAGTCCGTTCACCTTCAGCGAACTCATATCGCCGGTGCGCTTGTTGATCGTCGCCGTCAGATATCCATTCGAGAGCACGAAGTTGGTACCGGTGTCGGTGACCGTTACCGGCGACTCAGTGCCAGATGTCGCCGCGGAACCAGCCGGCGCCACCTTCCCGGTCTGCGCGAAGGTGGCCAGCGCCACGGCAAACAGGCCGGTCAGCAGCGACACGGTTAGTCCGGCTGTCTTCGATATCTTGGTGGAGGAGTGGAGGCGGAACGGGCAAAACGGCAATGTCTGCATGCAAATCCTCTGGTGCGCGATCTTGGTGCATACTCCGGAATACGGAATGGCACGATGGAGCTGGCGGGAGCGGGCTCCTTCATGGAGACGCGCCTCGTTTGTCGCAGGACGCGAGTCTACAGGAATAATTTTCCTATTGGTAGAGCACTCCCCTCGGAGCGCTCACGGCTCTGGCTCAACATCCCGCGTCGGTTTAGCCACCACTGCGAACCGCCCATCGCCAGCCTTCGTTAGGGTCGGCGCGTAGGTCCCGAGCGATTGACGCGTCCACCACACCCCGTCCCGACGCTTTTCCTCCGGCGTGCTGAACCAGTACTGCCAGATCACTGCACGCACGAACTTCGGTGGAGTTCCACGAAACGGATCGTCCGCAAACAATCCCATCACGTCGCGATCGTTCTCGAGCAGCAGTTCCTCCGTCCGCGGCACAATGGGATTCTGCATCCACGAACCCAGTGAGGCAAACCACAGGTTCCAGTCGAACCGCGGCTGATACGGCGCGTAGATACCCGGCCGCTCATGCACGTCCTGCGGCTTGTGCCGGAATGGATAGGCAACCCAGGTCTGCCCGTCATTCGATCCCTGAAACTCGATCTCGTACCGGTGCGGTGTCATCACGGCGAACAGCCCATACTGGTTCGCAATGCGAAAGGGTCCCAGCACGGCAACCGGCGCTGTTGGGAATGGTTGCTCCTGCCAGAACATCCGCAACAGCAGCACCGACGTCGCATAAAACACCCAGGTCAGCGCGACCGCCGCGACACTCGCGCTCACGGAATGGACTATCCCGAGCCAGCGAAACTCCCGTACCTCACGTGGAGCTACCGGAACCTCTGCCGAGCCGCTGAGATCGAGGCGCACCATCGCGTCCTCAGCGTGCAACGCAACCGTATCCGCGGGCCGAGCGGCATCCAGTCCAATGCGCCACCGCGTCGGCACGAACCGCCTCAGGAACGCGTCGTCCAGCAGCAGCACAGCGAGCGCAAGCACGAGGTAGTTCAGGAACGCGTAATTTGCCGTCGCGATCACGCCGATCTGCCACGCGGTCACGATCAGGCAGCAGGTGATCCGCCATCGCCGCGGTAGAAACGCCATCCAGACCAGCACCAGTTCCATGGCCAGCGTCAGCCCGGCCGTCGCGCGATGGAACCATAACGGCAGGTGCTGAACGTACCAGCCGATCCACGTTGGCAGCGGCCCGTTCTGGTAGTACTCGTACATGGCGGTCAGATTGCGCCAGGTCGGATCGCCGCTCAACAGCTTCACCGCGCCCGACTCGAAGTAGATCCGGAACCACTCCCACAGCAGCAGCAGGATTGCGGCACGCCTCGGCGGCGACGTCGGGCCCCATCGTGGCCATAGTCCCGGTGGCGCGAGAAACAGCGAGAGGAACCCCGCTTCCAGCAGCATACCGTCCGACTGATAGCCGGAGAAGTCCTGCGCCGCGCTGACAAACGACAGGAAGCAGAGGAAGCACAGCAGCAGCATTCCACGCGGCCACACGCTCGCCACCAGCAGCACGGACGCAACGAGCCCCACGACCATCAGCGCCATCAGCATGTGGTCGCTGCTGGAGGTCCATAGCAGCGAAGGCACAGCCCAAAACCGCATTGCCCCCGTGCTCCGCGCATCGCTCAGCAACTCCGACGCGGGCAGAATTCCATGCGCGCCGATCAGTCCGCGCGCCTGAAACACGAGCGCGAGGAACGCCGAAAAGTAGATCAGTCCCAGCGCTCGCAGGAACACCCAGCGCGCGATCAGGTAATCTCGCGCGCCATGTTCGGAGTCAAACAGGTAGACAAAAACGCGCCTGGCCGTATCCATCGCCGCCCTCACTGGCGGAAGTCTCCCGAGCTGTGCCGCGCCGTGCGTTGAAAGATATTACGCCGGTCGCGCCAAACGGGACTAACCTTAGCTACAGGCAAGCCTTCCGCACCGGAGCTTAATGCCACAGACCTCAACCAAGCAACGTCGCCGCAAAGCCTGCGTCATCGGATCAGGCCCTAATGGCCTTGCCGCGGCGATTGTGCTTGCGCAGGCCGGCCTGGAGGTTCAAGTCTTCGAAGCTGAACCTGAGATCGGCGGCGGCGTTCGCACGCTCGACTTGACGCTTCCCGGATTCCACCACGACTTCGGATCCGCCGTACATCCTCTCGCGGCCGGATCGCCCTTCTTCTCCTCCCTGCCCCTGGCCGACTACGGACTGGAGTGGGTCCACTCGCCGGAGACGCTCGCGCATCCGTTCGACGATGGCACCGCAATCACGCTGAACCGCAACATCAACGAAGCGGCCGCTGCTCTTCAGGCAGATGGCTCGGCCTGGCGCAGCCTGATGCAGCCACTCGCCACGCACTGGGCTGACCTGGTACCCGAGTTGCTGCGCCCGATACTCGCCGTTCCGAAGCACCCCTTCCTCCTGGCAAGCTTTGGCCTCAAGGCGATCCTTCCAGCTACGACCGTTGCGCGCCGCTTCCGCACCGAGCGCGCTCGCGCTTTGTTCGGAGGCCTCGCCGCGCATTCGTTTCTGAGGCTCAACCAACCACTTAGCGGATCGTTCGGCATCGTGCTGGGAGCCGCTGCCCATGCCGCAGGCTGGCCCATTCCGCGCGGAGGAGCTCAGTCCCTCGCCAACGCTCTTGCGGCTCACCTGGCCCACCTGGGCGGCAGCATCACCACCTCAACCCGCATCCAGAGCTTGGCCGATCTGCCTGCCTGCGACCTGACCCTTTGCGATGTCACGCCTCGCCAGCTGCTTGCGTTGGCTGGACAAGCGGCTCCGGGCAAGCTCAGCTCAAGCTACCGTCGCCGGCTCGACACCTACAAGTACGGACCTGCGGCCTTCAAGGTCGACTTCGCGCTTTCGCGGCCCATACCGTGGAACGCTCCCGCATGCCTCCGCGCGGCGACCGTGCATCTGGGCGGCACCTTCGACGAACTCGCCACGTCGGAAGACGCGATGGCCTCGGGCTCTCCTGCGGCAAAGCCGTTCGTCCTGCTGGCTCAGCCGACCCTCTTCGATTTCACACGCGCACCCGCAGGCAAACACATCGCCTGGGCATACTGCCACGTCCCCAACGGCTCGACAGAGGACATGCTCGAGCGGCTGGAATCGCAGATTGAACGATTCGCCACCGGCTTTCGCTCGACCATCCTCGCGCGCCACGTCTTCTCACCGGCTGCGCTGGAAGAACGCGACGCCAACCTTATCGGCGGCGACATTGTGGGCGGCGCCAGCAACCTTCGTCAGCTGCTGTTCCGGCCCACTCGCCGACAGTACCGCACGTCGGCGCCGGATATCTATCTATGCTCCTCTTCCACGCCTCCCGGCGGGGGCGTTCACGGCATGTGCGGAGCGAACGCCGCGCGCATGGCCCTTCGCGACCATAAATGGAGCGGCTAATCCTGCGACGGCCTATCGGCGTGGTCAATTACCAGAACGTCAGCCGGCTCTTTCGCCGCTTCCAGCTTCAACCCTAGCTGTTCCTGAATCGCCGTGTAAAAGCTTGGAGCATTTTCGTCGCTTTTCACTGACCAGGGAGACTTCCCATCGAACTGCGAGAAGTCCGGTGTCCAGTGCAAATTGAAGTCATGTTTTCCGGCGATCCCGGTGTGATCCACGACGGGCCGATCCAGACGAACGTATCGCTGCAGCAGACTGGCAAACTCCGGCAGCGTCGCGTTCCTCACCGTCATAGTTCCCTCGCGAAACGCCACAGCCGCCGTATTCGTCTCCAGTCCCTCTTTCGTTGTGGCAGGCAGCTTCGGCCCGCCCTTGGCGATCACGATCCGGTATACGGGAAGCTCTCTCTGCGCGTGGTGAAACGTCAGCGTGAATCGGTCCGCAATGAGCTTCTGAACAATGGACCTCATCTGCGCGGTGCTCGGCCGCCCCGGCAGATTCGGCTGCACGACGACGTCGAACTTTTCAGTGCTGAACCATTCGGGCCCATCCACGATCTGGAGCGGGTGGATGCCATAGGCAAACATCATCAAGTCCACGAGCGAAGTATCGGCCGTGACAAGTCGAGTCCCCTGCACCAGTACGCTTCGTTGTTCGTCGGGCCGGCTTGGCTTGATTGTGGCGACATCAAACGTCGGGTCCGCGTCGGCCACCATCGACGGAACAGCCTGAGTCAGGCCTGCCTGGGCCAGGAAGAATGGAGCGGCGATGACGAGAACCCGCAGACTCAATCTCATAGAGGCATTATGCAAGACCAGGGCAACAGCGTTTGCCTTCCTGTCACTTCACTCGTAAGAAAACGGGCCGCCGCAAGCCTCTGCGGCGGCCCAATGTTCCATCGTCCTACATACCGTTCTGGTTGCCTTCGGTTGGGTGCAACACGCGGAAGCTGTTATTGCCCTTCGACCAGACCAGCAGCAGGATGTCCTTACCCTGAGGAGTCGAGTGCACGGCGGTGGCGAACTGCTCGGCCGAAGTGACCGGCTTGCGATTCACTTCGAGCACCACATCGCCCGGCTGCAGGCCAGCGTCGTCTGCGGGAGAACCGGGACGAACGTTGGCGATCGCCGCACCCTTCACCTCCGACGGCAGGTTGAGCTGCTGCCGCACATCCTGGTTCAGATCGTCGACCGAGAGGCCGAGCTTGCCGGTGTTCTGCGGAGAGCCGTTACCGGAGTCCTTGTCTGCGACCTCCGTGCCGGGCTTATGAAACTCGCCAACCTTCACGCTGACCTGCATTGGCGCACCGTTGCGGAGGATGCCGAGCTGGATCGTCTGTCCCGGCTGATCCTGACTGACCGCAACCTGTAGCGCGCTGCCGTCGGCGATCTTGTGGCCGTTCAGTTCATCGATCACATCGCCACTCTTCACTCCGGCCTGGCTTGCGGGCGAGTCCGGAGTAACCTGGGCCACGATTGCGCCCGTCGCGGTCTTCAGGTTGAAGAAGCCGGCGTTGGCGGGTGTCACGTCATTCATGCTGATGCCCAGGTAGCCGTGATGCACTGCACCATGCGCAATCAACTCCGTGGCAACGCTCTTGGCAATCTGCGACGGAATCGCGAACCCGGCGCCTGCAAACGAGCCGCTGTCCGAGATGATGAAGGTGTTGATCCCGATCAGCTCGCCGTGGGAATTGACCAGCGCGCCACCCGAGTTGCCGGGGTTGATCGCCGCGTCCGTCTGGATATAGCCGCCGGGCTTGCGTGCGTCGTCGCTATACGGATTCTGGCGGTTGATCGCGCTGACGATGCCGCGGGTTACCGAGTCCTGGAAGAAGCCGAACGGACTGCCGAACGCGAGGACGGATTGGCCCGGCCGCAGGGTGGACGAATCGCCCCACTGCAGGAATGGAAGATCGTGACCTTCAACTTTGATCACCGCCAGGTCAGTCAGCTTGTCCGTGCCGATCACCTTGGCATCCATCATGCGGCGGTCGTTCAGGGTTACCTTCACGTTCACTGCGCCATCGACAACATGGTTGTTGGTCACGATGTAGCCATCCGGCGAGATGATGATTCCGCTGCCCACGCCACGCTGCAGCGGCATCTGCTGCTGGAAGCGGCGACCGTTCCCCTGGCCCTGGCCTTGGCCGCCACCGAAGGGCCCGTTTGGCCCGAAGAACTGGGCAAAGCCCGGAGGCATCTGCTGATCCTGGCCACCACCGCCCATCTGCGACATCTGCTCTTCAGATCCCCGCGAGGTTACCTGCACATTCACAACCGCCGGCGCGACATGCGACGTAACTGCTTCCATCGCCTTGTCGAGCGCAGTCAGGGCAGCGACGCTGTTGTCGTCCACCGCAGGCGGAATGCTCGCTGCATGCATCGAGCTCTCGTGGAACACAAGACTCACTGCGAGGGCACCGGTTAACACCAGGCCTGCGCCTACACTCATGGGCTTCCTTGCCATCTTCTTCACCTCGTCTACTAATTGATTAGTTAGTTGAAACATAACCACACCTCATACAGAGAGTTACGAACCGTACTTAGAGTTGGAAAATAAGCCAGCCGCCACGAATGGGAACGGCTGCATAGGGATGAGCTTCGTCGGCGCCAGCTGGTAGCTGCTGATCGAGCTGCTGGTTGGCCATCAGGTCGATCTGCGGCGCATCGTCCGCGTCAGGCGGTGTGTCGGAATAGGATCTCGGCAGGCTCGCGCCGGAGGTCCGCGCGGTTGCGAGAACCATGCGCGATCCGTCCGAGCTCTGCCACTCGGTGACCGTCACCCACTGGGCAACGAGCCGCCGCATCTGGTCCTGATTCGACATCGGCTTCTTCGCACTGTGCGTCCGAGCACCGCCGGCCGCCGAGGTTTGAACCATGCGGACAGGCGCTGGGACGTTGACTGGCTTCGACGGGTTGACGGGGACGGATGCGATGGGCTGATGAACCATCAACAGACTTTCCCGCGGCACCTTTGAGTTGCTCCGCACCCCGTTGATGGAGAATGCTGTCCTGACCACCAGGCTACGGCGAGCCGGCTGCACCGGAATTGCATGCGCCACGGTTGGCGCGTTGTCGGGGGTGAACCCGATTACCTCCGGGCAGCGCTCCAGGCCGATCGCGCCGACGGTTAGTCCGAGCAGCGCTCCGCCGAGAACAAGCCGGGCGTGCAGGGGCTTCATGGTTTCGCCTCGGCGCAGAATGCTTCGCACGCGGCGGCCCAGCTCCGACTCGCGGCCAAGAGCGCCTAGGACGAGAGCGAGCTTCAGCGGCAGGCTGCTGCGGCGCTCCAGCCGGTGCTCCGCGAGCGTGGTGAGGCAGGCTGCATAGGCTGTAGCTGCGCCGGCCTTTCCGGCAAACCTGCTGAGGACGCGGTCGTCGACGGCCAATTCGCGCTCGAAGCAGAGACGGCGTTCCACCCAGGCCAGAGCCGGGTTCAGCGGGAAGACGACCAGCGCGATCTTCTGCAGCAGGTTCATCCAGTCGTCTGCGCGGCCCAGGTGTCCGGCCTCATGCAGGACAATCTGTTCCAACTCAGCGGGGGTTAGTTTGTCGAGCAGCCAAACGGGGATGAGAATCTTCGGCGAGAAGAAGCCGATCACGGTGGGGCGGTCCACTTCGTCCGATGTGCAGATTTGCGCGCGGCGCGAGCCGCTTGCGAATTCGGCGAGCGGCAGGTCGACCGGGGTCGCCCGTTTCCACAGCGACCGCACGCGGAGTGCTGCGTTGACCAGAGTGCCCGCGCGCACGATGGAGGCAAGCAGCCAGACGGCGGCGATGGCGAGGCTCCAACGTGCATCGAGCGTCAGCCACGGACCGTGGGCGGCAGCCTTGGCAATGCCGCCGGCGTGCGGCCAGAGCGAGGCCACAGGCAGAACCGCCACGAGCAGAAAGACTCCGAACCAGATGGCGAAGCGCACGGCCGCGGGCGTCTTCGGCAGAAACCGCAGGGCGAGCCAGACGATGACGGCCAGCACAATTCCCTGCCAGATGGCAGCCATCAGGGCTCCGGTAGCAAGGCCGATCATCGTGTGCCCTCCAGGTCCGCTTCAGGGTTGGACGACTCATCGTGACCGGAGGCCTCAGTTTCGACAGCGGCCTTGGCGATGGCTTCCTTGAGGCGGCGGAGTTCGTCTGCGTCGATATCCTCGTCGCCCAGCAGCGAGAGGAGCAGCCGTTCGCGCGAGTTGCCGAAGAAGCGCTGCATCATGTGGCGAATCTCGGACCGGCTGGCCTCATGCTCTTCAACGCATGGGCTGTAGAGGAAGGCGCGGCCTTCCTGCCGGTGGCGGACATAGCCCTTTTGGTCGAGGATGCGAATGGTGGTGAGCACCGAGGTGTAGGCCAGCGCTTCGCCGTTCGGCATGGCGGCAACCAGGTCGCTGACGCTCGACTCGCCGCGCACCCAGAGCAGCTTCATCAGCCTGAGCTCGGCTTCGGTGAGCGTGATGGACTTCCTTGGCGGCATCGACTCTGCGGATCTCCTGCGCGTTGGTGCGGCGCGCTATCTCTTCAGACGATCTACTAAAGAATTAGTTACCAAGCTCTGTGGAAAGTTCTAGTTCGGTCAGCTCTCAGCAATTCTGTTTCCTGCGCTGAAATCGCCCGTTTTGTCCCGTAAAATCCCTAGAATCAGCGGCCTCCGGTAAAATATGGATTCCATTGGACTTACCGCTAAAACATAGCGATATAAGGACTTCCGCTCCCTCACCAGCGGGCTTAAATGCGATGACCCGGCTGGGCCGGGCTCAACACACTTGCGCTATTTCTATTCTATGGGAATCGGCCTAAGTTCAAGTATGTCTATCGCATTGCCGATGAAGGGGTTATGAGATTTCTCTTGACACTCGCCAGCGGGATGCGACACCTATAATCCACCTATGCGCGACACTGCAAGCTCAACTCGCAAGGCGCCCGGGCAGACTCTGCTCTTCGATGCCGACGATACGCTGTGGGAGAACAACATCTACTTCGAGCGAGCGATCACTTCGTTCATTTCCTACCTCGACCATCGAACGCACACGGCGGAAGAGGTGCGCGAGTACCTGAACCACGTGGAGCGGACGACGATCAAGAAGCATGGGTACGGGCTTCGCAGTTTTCGCAAATCGCTGATCGCCTGCTTCGAGCAACTGACCGACAAGCCGATTACACCGGAGAAGCACGCGCGCATCTCCAGCTTCGCGCAGTCGATCGCGGACCAGGAGATTGAGCTGCTGGCCGATGTTCCCACCACCATCGCCGACCTCTCCAACCGGCATCGCTGCATCCTGGTGACGAAGGGTGATGATGCCGAGCAGCGCGACAAGCTGCGGAGATCGGGGCTGGCGCCGCACTTTGCCGCCGTCGAAGTTCTGCCGGAGAAGACGGACGCAGCGTATCGCGAACTAGCGCACCAGCACGAGTGCGATCACGGCCGGACATGGATGATTGGGAACAGCCCCAAGTCGGATATCAATCCGGCGCTGGCGGCGGGGCTGCACGCGATCTTCATTCCGCATGGATTTACATGGGTGCTGGAGCACGAGGTGGTGAACCAGCCACCCAAGGGGCAGCATCTGCTGGAACTGGCTTCGTTCGCTGACTTGACGAAGCATTTCTAGTCGGGGGCGGAAAGCACGTCGCCGGGGCTAAAGAGGGTGCTGAAAAAGGCAAGAAGCATGTCACAGTGGCTAAAGCCGCCTTCGTCCTGTTGGCCTTAGGTGCCGGCACTAAAGTGCCGGCCTATCTAATGCGAGTTTTTCAGCGCTCGGGTTTTTTGCCGACCATGCCAGCACGCAAGTGCCGGCCTATCCAATGCGGTCAGTGGCCGACGTAGTAACCGTCGCGGGTCTGAAGGAAGAAGTCTTTTTCTTTGCCTGTGGCCTTGCTGAGGGAAAGATCGATGCGGTGATAGCCGTCCGCAGCCGTGTCTTTATCCGGCGAGTAGCCCAGCCGGTATTGTGCGCGGAGTTCTTCGCCGATCTGCTTGTAGATGTCGGCGACCGTTTCTTTCTTGCTGACCTCGAAGAGGCGGCCGCCGGTTTCGTCGGCCATACGCTGTAGCATCTTGCGGCCGTCGACCTGGCCCTGCTGCGGCCTGCGCTGACCCCCACCACCGCCACCGCTGCCCGGGTAGCCACCTCCACCACCGGGGTATCCGCCGCCTCCGCGACGGCCGGGGTAGCCTCCCCCGCCCTGCCGGCCGCGATCCTGATAACCGAGCTCTCGGCCTTTGTAGTAGATCGCGTAGACGATGGTGTCGGCGCGCTGGGCCGCTTCGATGGAGGTAGAGAGGGTTTCCTTGCTGCCGCTGTCGACGCCGTCCGAAAGAATGATGACCGCCTTGCGGCCCTTGAGCTTGCTCATCAGTTCGTCGGAGGAGAGGAAGAGCGCGTCGTAGAGGGTGGTTCCTACGCCACGCATGCGGGGACGGCCGTTGCCATTGCCGCTTGAGTCGTCGGGGAGGGTGACACTGCCGTCGGGATTGCCGTTGCCGCCACCGGACTGTGCGCCACCGCCGGAGCCGGGCGTGCCGAGTTGCTTGAGACCGGCTTGCAGCTTGGGCTTGGAGCTGGTGGTGTCCTGCAGCAACTCGGTCTGGCGCGCGAACTGAATGATGAAAGCTTTGTCGCGGTCGGGCGGACCGTTCAGCATGTCGTCGAGGAAGGCGGCGCTGGCTTTCTGCTCGTCTTCGATGGCGTCGCGCTGGCTGAGGCTGGTGTCGACTAATAGGCCAAGAGTGAGCGGGAGGTCCTTGTCGACGTTGAAATAGCGGATGGTCTGGGGGCGATCGTCTACGTTGAGGACGAAGTTGTCCTTGGTGAGAGTCTGGACGAGGGCGCCCTTCTTATCGCGCACGACGACGGGGATGTTGACCAGGCGGGCGTCGACGCTGAGCGTGGCGGGGGCAGGGCTGGCGGTAGCGGGTGTGTGCAGGACCGGCCCCTGCGCGGCGGCGACGAATGCGGCCAGCAGGAGGGCCGGCCAGGTGGGGCGAAGGTATGCGCGGAGAGCCATCCTCTGCAATAGACGAGGATTTTGGCGAACAGTTGCGCGAGGGAGTGTGGGGGCGGGCAAAAGGCGAAATGCGGGGGTCTCTCCACTTCGGCGTGCGGCCTCCGGTTGAGATGACGCATCTTTGGGGTGGGGCGGGCACTTCGTTCCGGTTGAGGTGGCGTATCTTTGGGGCCGGGGGCGGGGCTATTCGCCTAGGTCGTAGCCTTGGCGGCACTCGATGGCGAAGTCTTTTGGATTGGCGTTGGTCAAGGTGAGGGTGATGCGGTGGAAGCCGTCGGAGGCGGTGTCTTTGAGCGGCACGTAGGTGAGGTGGTACTGCGCGTGCAGTTCCTGGCCGATCTGCTTGTAGATCTCGGCGATGGTGTCCCGGCCTTTCACCTCGTAGAGGCGGCCTCCGGTCTTGGTGACGAGGTGCTGCAGCGTTTTCTTCGCTTCGGGCAGGGGGATGCCCTGGGGCATCTGGCCTCCGGGGGAGCAGTCCCCGGGGTAGCCGCCTGGGTATCCACCGGGATAGCCGCCGGGATAACCACCCGGGTAGCCTCCGGGATATCCGCCGGGGTAGTTGGAGCAATCGTTCGGGTCGGGCTGGCCGGCGTGGAAGCCGCGCTGGAAGGGCTCCTTGCCCTTGAAATAAATGGCGTAGATCACCGTGTTGGCTTTCAGCGCGGCGTCCGCGGTGGATTCCAGGGACTCCCTGCTGCCGCGATCGACGCCGTCGGAGAGAACGATTAGGACCTTGCGGCCTTTCTGCCGGTTCATGATTTCGTCGGAAGAGAGGAAGAGCGAGTCGTAGAGCGCGGTGTCGACGTTGCGTCCGGCGTTGGCCTCGGTGTCCTTTACGTCGGTGACGGAGGATTGATTGCGGTTCCCGGAGGAGGTGATCTGCTTGATGGCGGCCTGCACCTGCTGCTTCGAACTGGTGACGTCCTGCAGCAGGTCGACCTGGTGGGCGAACTGGACGATGAAGGCCTTGTTCTCCACGGGGTCGCCGGTGAGGGTTGCGTCGATGAATGCGGAGCTGGCGGCGCGCTCCTCGTCGATGACGTCGCGGTGACTCATGCTGGTATCGACGAGCAGGCCGATGGTGAGTGGTACATCTTTGTCGACGCTGAAGGAGTGGATCGTGGCGGGACGGTCGTCGACCTGCAGGGTGAAGGAGTCTTTGGTCAGGTTGGGGACGGGGGTGCCCTTCCTGTCGCGAACAACGACGGGGATATCGATGAGGGGCTGGTCAACAACGGGCGTGGGGGTAGCGGCTGGGGGAGTTTTGTCGCTGCCGGAGGTGGGCGACGCTGGGCGGGGTGCGGACCCAGGGGTGCGCAGAACGGGGCCCTGCGCGGCGGCTCGGGGAGGCAGGGCGAGGGAGAATGCGGCCGCCAGAAGCAACAGCGTCCGAAACGAGGCTGTGCGAGAGATCGCGTGGAAACCCATATGTTGACGATAGACCGAAATCGGGGAGAACAGTTGTGCGAACCTGCGGAGATTCCCCTGAAATGCCCCGAGTTAGAGAGGGATTGAGTTTATGCTGGCTGCATCATGAAACACGCCTCTTTGATGTCGTTCACCCTGCTGCTGGCAGTTGCCGTCCCATGCGTGCAGGGGCAGGTTCTTACGCTGAGACCCAACCTGGGAGATCCGCCGCCGTCGGGATATACCCGGATGCTGCCGCTGTGGCCTACGTCAGCTCCGCTGGCACGGGGCTCCGCTCCGGGCGATGTGCCAAAGCTGTACTACTATCCGGCGACGACGGCAGGGGTGAAGTCGGCGGTGATTGTGCTGCCGGGCGGCGGCTATGTCCACGTGGTGAATGAGAAAGAGGGGGCGGTGGAGGCCAAGTGGCTGGCCGCGCGGGGGGTGGCGGCGTTCGTGCTGCAGTACCGGCTCTCGCCCTGGTACAAGTATCCGGCTCCGATGTTGGACGGCGCGCGGGCGATGCGGTATGTGCGGGCCCATGCAGCCGAATTTGGGATAGATCCGAACAGGATTGGGGTGTGGGGTTTTTCGGCGGGCGGGCATCTTGCGGGCTACCTGGCCACCGAGCCGTTCAAATTCGAGAAAACGAACACCGACCCGGTGGAGCGGGTTACGGCGCATCCGGACTTTGCCATCTTCTCGTATGCGCGGCTGACGATGGACAGCTCGGTACCTCGGGCGAACAGCATGGAGTCGCTGATGGGGGAGAATCCGACGCTGGAGATGCTGGACAAGATCTCCTACGAGCGGCATGTGACGCGGGAAACCTCGCCGAGCTTCCTGTATTCGACCACGGGCGACCAGACGGTGAACTCGATGAATGCGACGGCGTTCTACGACGCGATGAAGCGGGCGGGAGCTCCGGTGGAGCTGCATATTTTCGAGCTTGGCCCACACGGCACCGGTATGGGACAGAATCTAAAGGGACTTGGAGAACTTGAGGTGTGGCCTATGCTGCTGGAACACTGGATGCAGATGCATGGGTGGATGTCGGCGGCGGCCTCGGAGAGGTAGGCTCCTGGCGTAAACGTTTAGCCGGCAGGAGCGGGATGCTTGTGACGCCCGACCCGCGAGGCAGTCCGGAGCCAGTTCCGGAGTAGTGTGGCGCAGGTTGCTGGATGAACCAAACTCGTTATCCCTTAGCAACTTACCGCGCGGCGGAATGGCGCAGAAGTTGTAGGACGGAACCCCTCCCGGGGAGTTCTTTTCTTCCCATCGAATGCTAGCCTTTGCTTGACGCTTGAACCAGAGCAGACCCGGCCCATCTGAGCGGCAGCGCGACCAATCCCAATCGCGCCGGGGTATGGAAGGCAGGCACGTTTTGACGAAGAAGCAGAACCAGGGCTTTCGACGCTCGCAGATGATTCGGCTGACGGCCGGTTTCGCTGCGCTATTCCTGTTGGTGTGGAGGCTGGCCGCGGGACGGCAAGCCCTCTCCTCGCCCGCGGCGAATTCCTTTATCTGGGGAACGACCTTTGTAGCTACTCTTCTGCTGGTCTGGCGGGAGAAGAACCAGACTGCGGCGCATCGCCGGGCCACCGAAGAGGATGCGCGCTTTATCGCGGCAGCCGAGACCAGCCCCGATGCCTTCTTCATCTTCGACGCGGTCCGAAACACAGCCGGCGACATCATCGATTTTCGATTTGTGTATGTGAACTCGCACGCGGAGCAGCTGCTGGGCACCTCGCGCGACCGTTTGTTGAACCAGGACCTGTGCGTCCTGTTCCCGGAGTACCGCGCGAACGGACACTTCGACAAATATCGCCAAGTGGTGCTGAGCAGCGAGTCGCTTTCCGAGGAGTACTCGATTCAGCGGGCCGATGGCACCGAGTTCTGGGTACGGCAGCGTGTGAACCGGCTGGCCGACGGGGTTGCTGTCCGGACCAGCGACGCCACCGAACTCAAGGCGAACGAAGAGCGCTACCAGAATCTTTCGAACTTCAGCAACTCGGTCTTTGAGAATGCTCCGTTCAGCATTATCGAGTCCGACCGGTCTGGCGTGATCCAGGCGATGAACTCCGCTGCCGAACGTCTGACCGGATACAAGCGCGCCGACATGGTGGGCAAAGTTTCGATCACTACCCTGCACGATCCGGCTGAGTTGAGCCGCCGGACGGACGAGACAGAGGCAGCTCAGGATGCACCCGAGGTCAACGGCTTCGAACTGCTGACGGCGAAGGCCGCGCAGGGCGAGGTCGATGAGCGTGAGTGGACTTATGTGCGCAACGATGGTTCGACGCTGCCGGTGCATGTTGCGGTGACGCCGATCCGCGACGGTGCTGGCAACGTGAGCGGATTTGTCGCGATGGCCTCAGATATCACCGAGCGCAAGCAGTTGATGACGTATCTGAATCACATGGCCTCGCACGACCAGTTGACCGGGCTTCCCGGACGCACGCTGCTGCGCGAGCGCATCGCAGAGGCAATTGAGAAGGCGATGCTGCACGGGCGCAAGGTTGCGGTGTTCGTGATCGACCTGGACCACTTCAAGCGGATGAACGACTCGCTGGGCCACCGCGCGGGCGACGAGATCATCGTCGGCATGGCAGAGCGCATGCGGCAGTCGCTGCGCCGCTCCGACACGCTGGGACGGCTCGGTGGCGACGAGTTCATCGTGGTGATGCCGCATATCGCGAATCTGACCGACGTGGAGCGCTGCGCCAAGCGGCTGGTCGATCGAGTGGCGAACACGGCCGTGGTCGGCGATATGGAAGTGAACCTGACCGCCTCGGTTGGTGTTTGCGTATATCCGGACTTTGCAGAGGATGTGGACAGCCTGCTGGAACGCGCCGACGCTGCGACGTACGCGGCGAAGGGCGCGGGACGCAATCAGTACCAGGTGTTCTCCGAGGCGATGCTGAAGGAGTCGCAGGACCGCCTGTCGATGGATACCGCGCTGCGTCATGCGCTGGTCCGCGAGGAACTGTTCCTGCACTACCAGCCATTGGTGTCGCTGACGACCGGACGCGTGATTGGGATGGAAGCGCTGCTGCGCTGGCATCACCCGAAGCTGGGCGTGATTTCTCCGGCGACGTTCATTCCGCTGGCGGAAGAGACAGGCCTGATTGTTGCGATTGGCGAATGGGCGCTTAAGCAGTCTTGCAAGCAAGCTAAGATGCTGTGCGACCAGTTGGGCATGGACCTTTCGGTGTCGGTAAACCTGTCGCCGAGGCAGTTTGAGCAGGTAAATCTGCTGCAGGCGATTGAAGAGTCGCTCGCAGAGAGCGGCCTTCCTCCGAAGCAACTGCAGGTAGAGTTGACCGAAAATACGCTGATGATCAACTCGGCGTCGAATCTTGAGAAGCTGCAACAGATTCGCAATCTGGGCGCGCGGGTCGCGATCGACGACTTTGGCACGGGGTTCTGCAGCTTCTCGTATCTGCTGCAGTATCCGGTTGACCGGTTGAAGATCGACCAGAGCTTTGTTATGAAGGCTGTAACCGAGCCGAACGCGGCGACGGTTGTGCGGACGATCGTGGCGATGTCCCATCACCTTGGTATCAAGGTGATCGCTGAAGGCGTCGAGACGCCGGAACATCTTCGCTTCCTGGCGTCGCGTAAGTGCGACGAGGCGCAGGGATACTACTTCTCTCGCCCGGTAGCGGTTGCGGGATTCCCGGCCGCAGTGGATGCGATTCATCGGCTGTTCGACGAGCGCAAGCTGCTTGAGGAGTTGCGACTCGCGTCTGCGCAAGGCGGCGCCGAGGCGTATGAGAACGATCAGGAACTCGAGCAACAGGGTTCGCCATACGGGCAATACCAGGGCAAACAGATCGTGATGTAGTCGGCGCCGGGCAGAGTCAACCCACTCGCCCGGTTCCGTTTTTCACGTCTCGGCCGATCGCGTTCCTGAATCCCCCTCACAATCGAATCGCTGGGCGATGAGCCCAGCCGCTTACGACTTCTTAACTGGGTTGGGGGAGATTGGGCAGATATACTCAACAGTGTTCGTCGCAGGGTCCGGCGGGTAGGGATTTACATGCCGGGAAGACGATGAAAGCGAGCCCATGAGCCTTTCCGCAACTCTGGACACCGGCCAGGAACTAGATCACTTCCGCATTGATGCTCCCGTGGCCGAGAGCGGGATGGCGTCGATTTATCGGGCCACTGACGTCCGCGACGGGAAGCAGGTGGCGCTGAAGATCCCCCACTTTGCGATGGAGGCCGATCCCGCGCTGTTCGACCGGTTTCTGCGCGAGGAGTCGATTGGGCTGGCGCTGGACCATCCCAACGTGATGCGGATCTACCCGAACGAGGACCGCTCGCGGGTTTACATGGTGATGGAGTGGGTGGACGGCAAGCTGCTGCGCCAGGTGATGTACGAGGCGGGCAAGCTACCGGCAGAACGGGCAATCAGGATTACGCTGGGGATTCTGAACGCGCTGGATTACATCCACAAGAACGGCGTGGTACACCGGGACCTGAAGCCAGAAAACATCATGCTGGGGCCGAATGACGAGATCAAGCTGATTGACTTCGGGATTGCCTCCCAGGCGGGGGCTAAGCGGCTGACGTATGCCGGATTTACGCAGGCGCTGGGGAGCCCCGACTATATTTCCCCGGAGCAGGTGAAGGGCAAGCGCGGGGATGCGCGCTCGGACCTGTACGCGGTGGGCGCAATGCTGTACGAGATGCTGTCGGGCAAGACGCCGTTTTCCGGGCCGTCGCCGCTGGCGGTGATGAACGACCGGCTGATCAATCACCCCTTGCCGCCGCGGGAGGCGGAGCCGAGCATCACGCCGCAGTTGCAGGAGATTCTGTACCGGGCGCTGGAGCGGGAACCGAAGAACCGGTACCCTTCGGCGCACTCGTTTGCACAGGATCTGGAGCATATGGAGCAGGTTGGCGTGGCGGAACGGTCGGAGCTGACGGACTGGAAGCAGCGAAAGTCCGCGACAAAGAAGCAAGCTCTGTACTATGCTGGGCTTGCGCTGATCCCATTTATCCTGTTTCTGGCAATGATGCTCCTGGCGCGGCATCGGTAGGAAAAACCAGACCTTTCCGGCACGCCCGGCCGAAATCTTCATGGGTTCTTTATGTCCTCCCCGCTAGGGTGGGATATGTACCCCTAACTTAAGAAACCCTTTGCAGGGAGGAGTCCGCACTACTATGGCAAAATACAAACTCGAGTACATCTGGCTTGACGGCAAGACCCCGATTCCCGGGATGCGCGGCAAGACCCAAATCAAGTCCTTCGACAAGGCGCCGACTCTGGCTGATATGCCTCTGTGGGGTTTTGACGGTAGCTCGACGCTTCAGGCCGAGGGCAAGAGTTCCGATTGTATTCTGAAGCCGGTTGCCTCGTATGTGGATGCGAGCCGGAAGGACGCGTTCATTGTGCTGTGCGAAGTGATGCACCCCGATGGGAAGCCGCACTCCACAAACTATCGCGCGACCATTGAAGACGACCCGGATTTCTGGGCAGGATTCGAGCAGGAGTACTTCCTGTACAAGGATGGACGTCCGCTGGGCTTTCCGAAGGACGGACACCCGACCGTTCCGCAGTTTCCGTACTATTGCGGCGTCGGCTACAAGTACATGGGGAACATTGCACGGCAGATTGTAGAAGAGCATCTGGATCTCTGTCTGGAAGCCGGCATCAATCACGAGGGCATCAACGCCGAAGTGGCGAAGGGCCAGTGGGAGTTCCAGATCTTCGCCAAGGGATCGAAGAAGGCGGCTGACGATCTGTGGACGGCGCGCTACCTGATGATGCGCCTGTGCGAGAAGTACGAGGTGGACATGGAACTGCACTGCAAGCCGATCAAGGGCGACTGGAACGGATCGGGCATGCACACCAACTTCTCCACCAAGCACATTCGCGAGACGGGCGGAAAGGAATATCTTGAGGCGCTGATGAAGGCGTTCGAGAAGCATATTCCCGAGCACATCGCAGTGTACGGGCCGGACAACCACCTCCGCCTGACGGGCCTGCACGAGACCCAGGCGATCGACAAGTTCAGCTATGGGCTGTCGGATCGCGGCGCTTCGGTCCGCCTGCCGGTAAACTTCATCAAGAACGGCTACAAGGGCTACCTGGAAGATCGCCGTCCGAACTCGGAGGCCGATCCGTACCAGGTGGTTTCGCGCATTCTGAAGACGATCAACACTGTGACCAAGTAAACCGCAGAAATCGGACTTCACAAAAACATGCGGGGAGGTGGAAAGCTACTTGCTTTCTGCTTCCCCGCTCTTCTTTTGGAACCTTGGCGTCTATGGGATGGACTGCTCGGAGGCGGTGGCTTCGGGAGCGGCTGGGATCTCAGCGAAGCGATAGCCGACATAGGCGTCGGTGAGGAGATACTTCGGGTCCGAGGGATCGGTTTCGATCTTCTTGCGCAGTTGACGGACGAAGGTGCGCAGGTAGTCGACCTCCTGGCGATAGTCCGGCCCCCACACCGAAGTGAGCAGCTTGCCATAGGTAACGGCGCGGCCGGCGTGGGTCATCAGGTAGTAGAGGATGTCGTATTCCTTGCGCGTGAGGTGGATGGGCTGGCCAGCCTTATGCACGGCGCGGCGCGTGGGCAGCACCTGAATCTCGCCGATGGAGATTGGAGCATCTTCGTTTCGCTGAGGAGCCTGAGCGCGGCGTACGGCGGAACGCATTCGGGCTACGCATTCGCGAACGCTGAAAGGCTTGGTGATGTAATCGTCGGCGCCGGACTCGAGGGCCTCAACTTTTTCCTCTTCGCCATCGACGACGGTGAGCATGAGAATGGGCAGGCGCGGCGCGATGGAGCGGAGACGCGTCAAGGTCTTCATGCCGCCCATGCCGGGCATGTTGACGTCGAGGAGCACGACATCGAAGGTCTGGGTCTGCACCAGGTGGATGGCCTCTTCGCCGCGAGAGGCTTCGGTGGTGTGGAATCCCATTTCGCACAGAGGAGTGCGCAGCGCCCGCCGAATGGCGGGCTCATCATCCACCAGGAGAACCCGAATGGCTGGATTGGTTGAAGATGCTGTCAAAGTCGTGCTGCTCCTTGCGGGACTGTGGGAAGGGACGCGTAGAAGGTGGTTCCCTTTTCGGCGTCGCTGGTGACCCAGACGTGCCCGCCCTGGGCCTGGGCCGTACGCTTGGCCACGGAAAGGCCGATGCCGGTTCCAGGAGCCCGGTTGGACGCAGCGGACGATCTGTAGAAGCGGTCGAAGATGCGCTCGTAATCCGAGACCGGGATGACAGGACCGAAGCTGTGAACGGAGAAGACGACTTCGGCGGCCTGCTCGGCAGCGCGAATGGTGACGGTGGTGCCGGCGACTCCGTACTTGGCGGCGTTATCGACGTACTGAGTGAGCAGGGCGACGAGCAGGCTGCGGTCGCAGTGAATGACGAGGTCGTCGCGCGAGAGTTCGACTTTGACCGAGACACTGGAGAGTTGGTCACTGAGACTGGCGACCACGTCTTCGAGTAGTGAGACGATCGCGACCTTCTCGGCGCGCGGGGTCATGTCGGATGCCTGAAGACGCGCGGTCTTCAGCAGCCTCGTGGTGAGGCGGCTGAGCAGCGAGGTCTGCTCCTGGATGAGAGAGACGAGTCCCGACTGCGGGACGGTGAGGTCGTCCATGCTGCTGAGGCCTTCGCTGGCGGTCGCGATGACGGTAAGGGGCGTTTTGTAGGCGTGGGCGAGGCTGTCGAGGACGGTGGTGCGGAGTTGCTCGGCCTGGCGCGCGCTCTCGGTCTTGCTCTCGTTCGCGAAGGAGTGGTAGCGGTCGAAGGTGATTGCGACGATGGAGCCGATGGCTGTGGCGATGGGTGCGGGAATCTCGCCGCGGATCATCATGGCGCCGATGGGCAGGTTGCCCATGTGCAGAACGCGGCGGCTGATACCGGTTTCGGCGTCCTCGCTGACGGTCTCGAAGATGCAGATGTTCTGCAACAGGTCCTGCACATCGTCGAACCACTCGCCGACGCGGTAGACCTCTTGCTGGTCTCCGTCGAGGATGGCGACGGACTCGACCTGGAAGATGGTTTGGATGAGACCGGCCAAGGACTGGCCGGGCTTGCGATTGGTACCGAGGCGCGTTGTCTCGTCGATGAAGACGCAGAGGCGTTCCGTGTCGGAGGGAGTGGA
This sequence comes from Acidobacteriaceae bacterium, assembly GCA_036498865.1. Taxonomy (GTDB): domain Bacteria; phylum Acidobacteriota; class Terriglobia; order Terriglobales; family Acidobacteriaceae; genus Edaphobacter. The sequence continues at coordinate 22,726 of DASYEU010000013.1, forward strand.
AGGTGCCGACTTCCCGGCAGGAGAACGCTTGGCAGCAGCACGAGCCATCTTGGTCAGGCGCGGAATCACCGGCAGGCCGGCTGCGAGCAGAGTGCCGGCCCAGTGCGCGTGAAGCCTGGTTGTGCAGTCCTGGGGTGGAAGTGCGATCAGCGGTATACCCTCCGGCGGCAGGAACGGGAATGAGAGGACTGCCACAAAGCGGCGAAGCGATGCGCTTTCGAGTGAGGCGAGGCAATGAATGTTGCCAGGAAAGCAGCCGGAAGAGGCCGGCGAAACTCGGTCATCTCTGTTCCATCCCGGCGCTGGAGATCCTGATGACGGGAGCGTATTCGCGATTCCTCTTCATCCAGGTCTCCGTGCGGCATTGCGGAACTTACGAATGAGATGGGAGAGAAGATTCTCCGCAAGTCAGATAACGCCAGTTGACTGAGCAGTTGCGAGGCACCCTTTACCTGAAAATCGATGAACTTTGAAGGGTGACTTGGAGAGATTTTAGCATCCTCCGGCGCAAAACCCCCGCGCTCCGCGCGCGGGGTAGCGATTTTTCGACATCCTGATTATTTCCTTATGAATTCTTTATAGGTTCCTTGCGTTCATAGGAAGTATCGGGAAAACAGATACTTCCCCGGCGCCGATCCGGGTGCCGAAGAAAAAGGATAGCCACGGCGCCGAAGCCCTGGCGTCCTTCCGCAGAGCCGCAGCAAGTACCTTACGGAGGAACTGAAAAGAATGGATCTTAAGCCGAACAGCGTGTTGCACGGTATGGCTGGAGCAGTTATGTTCCTGGCCATTGTCGCAGGAGCTCAGACGCCGAGTACGCCAGCCCCCACCCCAACCACTGCTCCAGACTCAACGACTCCAGCAGCCGCACCAGCCGCGCCGGTTTGGAGCGTCGGCACCATGGATCTAAGCGGCTATGTTGACGGCTACTTCAGCTACAACCACAACCGCCCCGCCGTCGAGGCAAACCAGGGCTACAACTTCGACGACCTGGACCAGTTCAACCTGGAAGCGGCGAAGGTTACGTTCAATCACGATCCTGACCCGGTGGGCGTACACGTCGACCTGATGTTTGGCCGCACCAATACGTTCCTCCACTCGGCAGATTCGACCACCAACTATATTGAGCAGGCCTATCTTTCGGTGAAGCCGCCCAAGGCCAAGGGATTCGAGATGGACTTCGGCCAGTTCGCCACTTCGGCCGGCCAGGAAGTCATCGAGACGATGAACAACTGGAGCTATTCGCACGGCATTCTGTTCACCGACGCGATTCCTTACTTCCACTTCGGCCTTCGCACCTCGATGCCGGTGACCAAGAGCTGGACCGCAGGCTTTCAGGTTGTGAATGGCTGGAACAATGTGACCGATAACAATGGCGGCGTCACGATCGGCCTGACCAGCTCGCTGGTGAAGCCCAAGTACACGTGGAACACCAACTACTATGTTGGACCGGAGAACTCCGGCATTACACCGCCCTCCTTTGCGGGAACCCAGAGCGGCTATCGCAACCTGATCGACACAACGCTGCTGCTTACTCCTACCGCGAAGTTCAGCATGTACGTGAACTACGACTACACCCAGAACCACACACCGGCAGTTCCGGTGGCCTCGGTCAAAGCAACGTCACGCCACGTTGAGGGCGTTGCGGTCTCAGCACGTGGTCAGATCACCGGCAACTCGGCGCTGGTTGGCCGGTACGAGTACTTTGCCGACCAGGGGCCGAACTTTACCGTCGCTGGCCCCTTCACCGCGATCGGAACCGGCACCAAGCAGAAGCTGAACGAGTTCACCGCCACCTACGAGTACAAGTGGCTGGCCGGTCTGCTGCTGCGCGCCGAGTACCGGGTCGACTGGTCGAACGTAAAGGTCTTCAACTACGGCAATGATGCCAGCCTCGGGTCTGGTTCCCCCACCAAGAGCAACCAGCAGACCGCGACCATCGGCATGATCGCGTTCTTCGGGCCGAAGCGCTAATTTGCTGAACCGCGCCCCCGGACACCTCAGGGGGCGCGGTCCGCTTCACTAAAAAAATCCGAGGGAGAGCGACAAATCTTCATGAGTTCTCCATAGAACCCTTGGATAGAATGCCTCAACTCGACCCCAAACATCGAGTCACCTTACCCCCAAATTCTCATAATGAACTAGGAGACTATTAATGGCAGAAGAGAAAACCGCCCCGCAAATGCAGGCCACTTTGGGTCTGACCGGTTTGACCAGTAATGCTATGGCTCTCATTGCGCCAGGTGCCTTCCTCTGGCTTACGTTCTTCATTCAGGCAACGACAGGTGCAACCTCTCCCTCGATGTGGATTGGGATCTTCGCCGCGCTATTGCTCTGTTTGGCAACGGCCGTCTCCTACGCCGAAATCTCCAAACTGTACCCCGGAACCGGCTCGAGCTACTACTACGCCGAGCAGGCGATGCTGTCGAAGGACGCATCGTTCAAGTATGCCCGCATCTCCAAGTTCATCGTCGGCTGGGGCTCGCACCTGTACTACTGGGTGTATCCGGGCGTGATGGTCGGCGTTACCGGCGTATTTGTCGGCTACGTGGTCGGCTTCCTGAATCCGAGCCTGATGAGCGGCTCGAACCCCGGCCCGATCTTCATGGCACTGGTCGCCGTTGTGTTTACGTTTGCGGTCGCGTGGATTGCGCAGCGCGGCGCCAACGCATCAACCGCAGTCAACCTCGCGATCAACGTCATTCAGATTTCCGCACTGATTCTGTTCAGTGTTCTTGCTATCGGATATCGCATGAACCACCCGCAGGGTGCGACTGCGCTGAACTACGACTCCACCGTTCAGAAGACCTATACCTTCAACTTTGCAACCAAGGCAGACGGCAGCATCATCCGCGACGCCAATGGCGAGCCCACTCCGCAGCTGGACGCGGCCGGCAAGCCGGTTCCGTTCACCATTGACTACTCGGCGTACGACTCCACGGGCAAGGTGTTCCAGGCTCATCCGAATGCGAAGTCGGTGATTTCGATGCACAGCTTCAACTGGATGATGATTCAGGCCACGGTCGCCATTCTGATCCTGGTCGGCTTCGAATCGGTGACATCGATGGGCGGCGAAGCTCGAAACGCCAAGCGGGATATCCCTCTGGCGGTGATCTTCTCGCTGCTGATCCAGGGACTGGTGTGTTATCTCTTCGAGTATTTTGCAGCCAATTACTTCCTCAACTCGGGATACTCCATGCAGAGCGCGGCGGCATCGGCTGCTCCGATCGGCGACATGATGATCATTGTCGGCGATGCTCTGCTCGGCCAGGGCCATGGCAAGTACTTCATGCTGGCTGAGGCGGTCACCGTGTTTCTCGCGCTGATCGGCACCACGCTGGCCTGCATGAACACCGGCGCTCGCGTAACGTACGCGATGGGCAAGGACGATGAGGCTCCCGAGCACTTCGGCATGCTTCACGAGAAGACCCTGACCCCTCACCGTGCGGTACGCACGCTCTCCTTCATCACTGCTTTCATCGGCATCCTCGCGGTCTCTTTCGTGTTCGGCGACGCGTCCGCGCCCAGCGATGCAACGATTGCAGCCCTGCCCCACGGCATCTTCTCCAGCGTGGGCTATCTCTCGCATGACATGCTGGCCAAAATGCCCAACTCGCTGCTGATGATCACGCTGGTTTCCAACTTCGGCACGTTCATCCTCTACGCATTGAGCTGCTTCCTGTGCCTGGTGGCTTACCACAAGCGTCCGGATCACAGCCTGGTCAAGCACACCCTGATTCCGGTGTTCGGCATGCTCGCGAATATCGGCTGCATGATGTTCTACCTGATCGGGCCATTCCTCGGAATCGGTACCGTGAAGGAGCCGCTGGGCGCGATCGGCATCGCATGCGTATGGGGCTTGTACGGCGCCATCTACTTCATGAAGTCATCCAAGGCCAAGGGGAGAGCGGTGCTTCTCGCCAAGGCGCAGTAATCGCAGAGTAGCCGACGCTACACTGTGCAATGCAGGTGAACGCCAGGATTGCCGCCCCTCTGGAAGCAACGGAGGGGCGGTCGTCCTTCACTTGTCCGGACAGTCAACTCTTGTGCAGCAAAAACGGCCAAACGGGCACGGTGGTGATGCTTCATGTTGGATGTGGTCTTTGGGCAGGCAAGCGATGCAGGGAGAGTGCGGCCGCACAATGAAGACGCCGCCGGCGCCTTCACTCCCAGGTCGCGCAAGGAATCGCGATCGCACGGATGGCTGTTTGCCGTAGCCGACGGGGTGGGCGGGCTGGAGCTGGGCGAGGTGGCTTCCGCCAAGGCGATTGAAGTGCTGACGGAGGAATTCGCCAAGTCGCCGGAGGGATCTCCGCTGCCGACCCTATTGCCAGGCCTGATTCAACTGGCGAACTCCGCGGTGCATGATGAGGGGTTGCAGCCCGAGCGGCGCGGACGGCACATGGCAACAACGGTTGTGGCTTGCGCACTTCGCTACGACCAGGCGGTGATCTCGCATGTGGGCGACTCGCGCTGCTACCAGGTGCGCGATGGCAAAGCCAATCTACTAACACGCGACCACACTTGGGTTGCGGAGCAGCGCAAGCTTGGATTGATTTCCGCAGCGGAGGCGGAGCGCTCCGAGAAGCGCCACATGCTGACGCGGTCCCTGGGACCCGAGCTGTTCGTCACGGCGGACACCAGCAGCGTCTCGCTGAAGCCAGACGACCGGCTGGTGCTATGCACGGACGGCTTCTACGGCGGGCTGTATCCGGAGGACATCGCGCGGATCGCGTCGCAGAACAAGGACATCGACCGGATTGCGCGTGAGCTGATCCAATATGCGGTTGAGGTGGATGGATCGGACAATGCGACTGCGCAGATTATTCAGGTGCGTTCGATTGAGCCGATGGGGATGTATCGCGGGCGACTCTACCCACGGCCGCGGCAATAGGCCGACGCTAAAACTTGCGCAGCGCTTCGCAGGCGCGGTCGAGGGCTTCCGGCTTCTTGCCGAAGCAGAAGCGCAGCAGGTCTTCCCCGCCCCCCGATGCATAGAAAGCTGAGCCGGCGACGGCAGCGACTCCGGTGGCTGCGAGCAGCGTGCGGGCTTTCTGTGCGGCAGTCTGGCCCGGGATGCGGCTGGCGTCGGCGAGAACGTAGTAGGCTCCCTCCGCGGCATAGGGGGTCAGGCCGGAGTCGCGCAGAGCTGCACAAAGCTGGTCGCGCTTCTGTTGATACTCGGCGGCGAGATCGTCGTAGAACGACATGGGCAGGCCAACCAGACCGGCGACCGCTCCGTACTGGAAGGGGCCGGGCGCGCAGATGTAAACGAGATCGTGGAAGTAACCGATGGTCGGGGTCCACTTGCTGCTGGCGGTGAGATACCCGATGCGCCAGCCGGTGATGCTGAAGGTCTTGGAGAGGCCGGAGATGGTGATGGTGCGGTCTGACATGCCGGGCAGCGTCGCAAGGCTGATGTGGCGTGCGCCGTCGAAGCGGAAATACTCGTAGATCTCGTCGGTGAAGACGAAGAGGTCGTGCTCGATGGCGAGGTCGGCGATGGCCTGCAGTTCGGCGAGCGAGAAGATCTTTCCGGTCGGGTTCGATGGCGTGTTGACGAGGATGGCGCGGGTGCGCAGCGTGATCGCCTCGCGCAGCCGGGAAACGTCGAGACGCCAGTCCGGCGCAGGAAGAGGGACCGCGACCGGCACGGCACGCAGCGAGAGCAACGTGCTTGCGTGGTAGCCGTAGAACGGCTCGAACAGGATGACCTCGTCGCCCGGATTGAGCAGCGCCATGACGGTGGCATAGAGCGCGCCGGTGGCTCCTGCGGTGACCAGAATTTCACTCTCGGGATCGGCCTGGATGCCGTTGTACGCGGCTAGCTTGTTCGAAATGGCGCTGCGCAGTGAGCCAATGCCGTCGAGACGGGTGTAGGTGTTGAGGCCGCGCTGGATCGCGTCGATGGCGCCTTCGGCTGCGAGCGGCGGGAGTTCGGTATCGCAGACGCCCTGCGCCAGATTGATGCCGCCAATGCGGTCACATTCGACCGACATGGAGCGAATCTCGGACTGGAGTATCAGGGGAGCTATCTGACTGAGGCCGCGCTGGCTGCTGACGTTGGACACAAGCTACCCTTCTTTTGACGAGCGGTCGTATGGGTGTCGCAGCCCACCTCGAACGCATCATTTCACAAGGTATAATTAGGACCTGAGCGGGAGTAGTTCAGTGGTAGAACGTCAGCTTCCCAAAATGGCTACCGCTAGTGTTTTCAGCAACTTAGAAGAGCGGTTAGAGCCTAAATGGTGCCGTAGAGAGTCAAGAGGAATTTTTACAATGGCTCAGGATGTGGTTTTCCCTTTATCCATGCGGGTTTCAGCATAACACCACGAACGGCACCATAAGCGGTTTTTCGGGGCGTGCGATTACCGCCAGAACGTATGACGATTTCCCTGACGTTCTATGCCGGTGCCTCAGCCGGTTTTTTGAAATGGAGTATGCTCATCCGCAACGGCAAAACTCAAACCAATTCGGCCCGGCTTCCCGCCCTAAGGAAGCGGGCCCTTTTTTGTTCGATCACGGCGCTAACCGATTGATTTCTTCATCATGAAAGTCTGAATCATTTCAAGATGGAACAAGTCGCAGACGTGGGACTCCTCCGCCACAGCGAGGTCTTTCTCTTGTTTGGCCTTTCCGGCAGTCTGAATACACTTTCGGCAAATGGAGTAGTAAAGCCGCTCGCTAAAACGATGCACGAATTGCTCTGGTGGCGGCATGACGGAAACTATAGCAGGATCAAAATGAGGTAGAGTGTTGTACGTACATCCCGAGGTGCATCGGATGACACAAAGCTTTATTCGCCGGGTAGTTTGCGGCCAGCACCAATCCTTCTGTAAGGCCTGCCTTCGTACCGTGGCCCTCGCCGCCGAGGAAAGCCACCTTGCAACGATGGAGGACGAGCATGTCTGCGAACTGCGCGACCTACTCAGTCTGGAACGCGCTAAACAAGAGGCAGCAGAGCGGCGGTCAAGAAGCTAGCGGCCTAAGCCTCGCCGGAGTAGTATTCGACGATGCCGCTTCCCTCGTTCGTCCGCCGCCCAGAGAATCCAAAGGAAAGCATCTGCACCAAGTGCTTTGTCACCATCCGGATCACCCCACAATTCCTAACTCTGGAAGAGGCTCAGAAGGATCACAAGTGCCTTGGCATTGACCTCAGCGCGGCGGGGCGTCAGTGTGCATGACGGAAAACGTCGGATTGTTAGATCCTTCACCGCGCATCTTGCTTCTGAATCCACGCCGTTAGTACCTCCCTGGAGAAGCGCCACTCGGAACCCAGCCTCTTGTGCGGGACGCCCCATTTTATCGCGCGCTTCCGCAAGGTCACGGGATGGACCCGGAGAAGTGCGGCAGCCTCCGCCAGTGTGAGTACGTCGTTATCCATCTCGCTTCTCTGCCTCGCCGGAGTTCGTTAGGATTGCGTCCAATATCGCCGCATCCTCTAGGACTCCACTTTTTCGGATTTATCGGCGTATGTGTAAATTTTTGAGAGGGCGTAGGCGACTTAGGAACCACTGTTATGAATTGACCCCGCCCCCGGGCTTTCTGCTGTATCGCCTGGCGAACACCCGCGCAGCCTCGCCCCACGGCACAACGGCTGCAACGTAATACCCCTCACTGTAGAACGCATTCATTAGTTGCGCCGCCTCGTCCGCCGTCGTGGTGAATGGCAGGTCTAGCACCCTGAATTGCGGCAACTCCGGTTTGTCCATAATTTGTCCCTTTCTAGAAATGCCAAAAGCCGGCTGCCCTGACAGCCCGCACCGCTTGTCGGTACAGCGGGCGGTCTGGGCGGATGGGCGGATGGCTTACTCTTACTCTTAGTTATGGCGAACGTGTGTCAGTTGTCAGTCGGTCACGCAACGGTGACGCCTAACCCACTCGCGCGAACGGGTCACGCCGTGTTCTTTCAGCGCGCCAACGAGATCCCGCAACGATGCCTCGGGACATTCGGCCATAACCTGAAATGCAAGCTGATCCTTGCCGTCTCGGTTGGTCACGTTACTGGCATCGAACGGCAGAAACATCCAGCGCCGCCGCTGCAAGTACGTGCTACTCCGCATCGCACGTTCGCACCCTGGAATGCGAGATTGCTCCAACAAGAACTGCCACACGGCGGCGATAGGCAGCCGCGTTTGGGTTGCGGCTGCCACTGCTAGTAGTGAAAAACCGGCAGTGCCGCGGAAGTCCCGGATGTCAATTACCGGGTTCAACTTCACTGTTAGCAGATTCCCCGAATACGTCTCGTATTGGACGGTTAGCTCACTCACCGATTCAGCCTCCGCAGTTCGTTTTGATAGTGGCGCGAGAACTCTTCCGTATGTTTGTTGAGGACGCCGCGAACGCCGTCGCCGTCGATAACCTGGACGTGGAACGTGGGCGCATAGTGCATTTGGTGGGTCACGGTTGGGCCCGCCGTTGTGTTCTTCAAGTTGTCCATGACGTTCTTAGGCAGAACACCCTCGCCCGGCGTCAGCATGGCCGGCACGATGTCCCCGCGGCCCACGCCGGGGACGATACCGCCACCTTCGAACGCCATGACACCGGCGAAGGCCGCCGCGGCGAATACGGGCCCCAATACAACCCCCACCGGGCCGCCTATCTTCTCACCATTCGCGTATGCGCTAGTGGCGGCTGCCCGCGCATTGGATAGCTTTTCCTTGTCTTGCTGCATCATAACCAGGATCGAAGACCTAATCATGCCTTCCGCAGCCTCGTTGGCGAAGGTGTTGAGCATTTTGGCCCAACTCTCGTGACCCATAATGGATTGGGTCAGTCCCGAGGCCACCATGCCTAGCGCGCGTTGCTCCGCAGACACTAGTGCGGAATTGCGCGCTTCTTCGGCCTTATTCTTGATGGCGGTTACCTGATTCTCGTGCTCCTTTGTCAACTCAAGTTGCCTGTTCTGATTAGCCTTGAGTTTGTTCTCGTAGTCTTTGCCGCCCTTGTCGAGTGCCGCGGCCTCTTGGGACAACGCCGTCATCTTCAAAGCGAGTTCGGCGTTTGCAACCTGGATGGCCTCGTCCCGGCGCTGCGCATCCGTGACCCGCCGGGCGCTATCGGCAAGGGCCATTTGTTCCATTGTCGCGGCAACCCCGAGTTGGCCCATCTTCGCATCATGCTCTGCGGCTTCCTTGGCCGCATCGGCCCGGAGCCGGGCCTCCTCTTCGCCCATCTGTCGTATGAGGTTGATGCGGGACGTTAGAAGTCCGCGATAGAACCCTTCGCCTTCGTCACCCACCGCCTCTTCCTTCTTGATGGCGGCTTCGATAGCTGCCAACCGGGCGGCGCTGCCCTCTTTTGTGGCGTCGATCTGTTCCCGCTCGCCCTGTTCAATTAGCTCGGTGGCTTTCCGGTTGGCCTCGCGGAGGAGTTCACCCTCGCGGGTAACTGCGGCCTGCTGCGCCTCCGCAAGCGCCTTGGCCCGGGTCATGGCGTCTTTGCCGTCGTCCTTGTTGGCCTTCGCCACGGCCTCCGCGCCTTCACCCCGCTTTAGCTCGGCTACCTTTTGCTCGATTGTTACCTGCGCAGCATATGCACCAACAAGGTTTTCCTGAGACTCGATTTCCTTTTGGGTATAGCCCACGCCCGCGGCCTTCAATACATTGACCGCTTGAAGATACTTTTGATAATCCGCGTGTTTCCCGTCTGACCGTCCGCCCGAGTTGCCTAGCTCGTTGTCTGCGGCCTGCCTCTGCATGAAGAGGATGGACTCCGCGGAGGCTTTTGTTCCCCTCAACAAGTCCGCGGCTTCCGATGTTCTCCCCTGAGCCAAGAGCGAATCGTATGCGTCCTTGAACACTATGAGGGCGTGCTGCGCTCCGGCTGCCCCGATGCCGGACTGATACCAACTCGTTTTGAGGTTGGCAAAGACGGCGTCTGCGGCCTTCGCCACCGTATCAAAGGACTTGACTAGCTCGTCCATGCTCTGCGCGTCGATCAATTCAAGCTGCTTTTTCAGCGCGCCTAAATGGTCGCTGCGGAGTTCGTCCGTGCGGATGCCGGCCTGCAGTAGCTTCTCGTCCAACCCGTTGAACGCGGTTTGAATCGCCGTCCCGAACTTCATTTGATCTTCGGTGAGCTTCTCCCCGGCCTCGTGGACCTTCGCCAAATGCTCCAGGAGAAGGGTCGCTCCCACTGCGATGGCGAGGAACGGGAACGCCGCTTCCATCGCCGCGCCGATTGGGCCAATGCTCGCAATAAAGCTCGTCAAGGCGCGCGGCAAGTGTATGCCGAACTCCTCGCCCAACATCATTACGCCGTGGCGGGCCTCCATCATGTTCGTGCCGACTTCGCGGCCCGCCTCGCTGGAGCCGCTCTTGATGTCCATGAACGCCCCGCGGGCGCTCTTGGCCGCCTCGGCCATCCCTGATTGGAATGTCGCCGTCTTGGCCTGCAAGTCTACGGATAAAACCCATACCGGCTGCGCCATCGTTAGCCTCGTCTCTAAATTTGAAAAGGGGCCGGGGCCGCCGTCATCTCCCCAAGGACAACGGCCCCGACATTTCCAGCGTTCTCAATTCGGTCGGCACGCTGGCAGCACGCCGCTAGCAATCCCCGCACGGTGCCGGCCCTGCAATAGGGGCGGCGCGGGCCGTGCGAGGTCCCGCTAGTCAAGGCCGAAGGGCCCCGCGCCTTAGACAACAAGTTTGGCGATAGCGGCATCCACAAGCAGCTTGGAGTCGCTACGCCGGAACAGGATCACGCCGCGCCCATCACGAGCCGGCACCGGGTAAACGTACAGGTAGGGAGATCCGTTCTCGGCCTGGCGGACAACGAACTTGCTGAAGTCGCCAAACGCGAGTGGGGCCGCGCTCGCAAAGGTTCCGTCCGAGGCCACCGAGTCCATGTCGTTGTTGACGTAGATCGGGTAGCCGTGGAGTTTCGCGGGCGTTCCAAGGGTGGCGTTACCCTCTTCAAACGCATCTTTCCACAACGCGCGCTTGTCCCCAGAGATTCCCGTCTTGAGCTTGCGCAGGTATTTGATGGTTGTGTCGCTCGCCATGTACGACCCGTTCGGGCGATACAGCGGCGGGACTGCGTATGCGAGATCCAGGGTGAAGTCCAGGTCCAGGACCGCACCGGAGCCGGCGTGCATAGCCGTTGCGTTGGTGATGAAGCCCTCCGCCTCGGTTGTGCCGTTGCCCTTCGTGTACTTCAAGTTCTCGAAACGGATCACGCGCGCCAACAAAGCCCCAATGACTTCCTGGACAACGTTGATGGGCGAATCCGTGCTGAGTTCCCGCGAAACGAGAACAGGCTTTGACGACACCTTGTACGCCTTCAATTGCGGGCCGGTGAGCGCGGTTGGCGGAGTGTCTCCAGAAACCGTGTCGTCTGCCCCGGTGGAGGCTGAGGCGTCAAGTTGCACGGCGCTCTCCGAGTCACTGAGAACGGGAAACGTAGCCGGCTCGCCGTGGTCCGTCGTGAAGAGACGAGCCACCGAAACCACGGGCGCGAAGGCCGCATAGTTCCGCTCAAGTGTGGTCTGCACAATGCTCGGGATAATGTACCCGCCGTCTCCACTTGGGCGAAGGTCGGCGGTTGCCTGAATGTCCCCACGAAGAATCGAGGCCAATGCATTTATTTGCGTGCGGTCGGTGGATGAGGCGCGGTTATAAACCTCCCGAAGTCCCAATTGGGGCTGCCCGGCGGGCGTGATGCGGCTCGGCTGGGAAGCATCCGCCGCGTGTGCGGTGGCGTGATGTTCTTCAAGCTCATCATTGATCTGCCCAATTTGAGCGACGATGGAGTCATACTTCTTGAGTTCCGCGCCCTTGAGGTCGTGGCCGGACTCCATCGCAGCGTTGATGAGCTTTTCTGCTTCGGCCTTCAAACTGGCCTTTTCCGCGCGAGCGGCGTGGGTGTTGATGCCGGGGTATCGGTAGACGTTTTCCATTTGTAACCCTTTCACATCGTATTTTTGACGCGCGCTTTCTCATCTCGCTAGGTAGCGAGCGGGGTGTAGCGCAGCCTAGCGGCTTCCCAGTTGGCGCGTTATCACCCGCTACTTTGCGGAGGGTTATTCGCGCCGGACCCGTTTACATCAGTTCCAGGGTTCGGAGCCGCACCTGGGCCGCGAACTTGCCGGACGGAACCTTGGTGTTCGCCTCAGCCTGAAAAATCTTGAGCGATTCAGGGACCTTGGCAAAGACGCTAAGGTCGTAGTTGGCCGCGATGCCGAGCGGGTCGCCGTCCTCTTGCGCCACTTCGTCCGCGAATCCGCCTTCGACTGCGTCGTCCGCAGACATCCATGTTTCCGCGTACATCATTGCGGTAAGGTCGTCGGTGCTCTTCTTGGTCTTGGCGGCGTAGATTTCCGCCATTTGCCCGGTTACTTTGTCCAGGATGTCCGCGGCGGAGCGCATCTCTGCACTGTCCCCATACGCCATAATCATGGCCGGGTGAATCATCAACATCGTGCCCCGGCCCATGCGGACTGTGTCCCCGGCCATTGCGATAAGCGAGGCCGCGGAGGCCGCCAATCCGTCAACGATGGTCGTAACGGGTGCCGGGAACGACTTCAAGAGGTTGTAAATCGCCACCCCGTCAAAGCAGTTGCCGCCGGGCGAGTTGATGCGCACCGTAACGCCCGAGACTCCGCGGGCCGCCGATAGCTGCGCCGCGATGTCCGCCACCGAGACACCATCGTCCCAAAACGATGCCCCAATGTTCCCGTATATGTCGAGCGAGAGTTGATTGTCCGAAACTACCGCCCGGATTCCGGGTACGGCGGTGTGACGTGCGTTGAGAGTTGCCAAGACGCGCATTATTGAACCTCCAAACAAAGATTGATGAGTCGTTTAGTTTTGGCGCGTGTCTGGCAGCGCGTGGAGATCCTCAAGCCACGCCAACGAACCCAAGCGCGCCTTCTCTACCTCGATTGCGTCGTGGTAACGGATCTCGAACGCCTGGACAAAGGCGGCGCTGATAGCGTCAATGACGGGCCCGTCCAGGGGGACATCGAATTCCGAGCACGCTTGGCCGTCGGCAATTCCCACGACGCCCACCAACCGGGAGACTCCCCGCGCCTGCAATTCCTGGAGTGCCTCGTCCCCGGACTCAAACCCGACCAGGGCAACGTCTGTTGCGTCGGGGTTGCTAAATACGCACATCGCAAACTGCGCTTTCGATACGAGTTCTTGGAACTTGCTTTGCATCATTGGGCCGCCCCTTCCTGTTTTTGTTGCTTGAATGCGGATGACCACCCGGCGAGAACGGTTTCGATTAGGCGAACGTGCCACTCGGTGTCTCCAAAGGCACGGCCATGCATGAGAATCTCCCCCAGTTCGCGGTCAACGAGTGCGAAGGCAACACCTGCGGGCAATGCACGACTATCGTAGATTCGCCGCGCCAATTCGATATCGGCCAAATCTTGGGACTCGCGCTCTATGTTGCCTAGCGCTAACCTGCCGTCCTCAGTGGCGCAGACGAGGACGCACGTCGCATCCTTTACAGACAACCCCGCGGCACTGGCTGCCTGATATAGCCGGTTGCCCGCGGAGCGTCCGAGGATGACGGCCTCCAACAGTCCCGGAGAAACCTTCCGCGGCCTTCCCGCCTGGAGGGGCCAGAACACTTGGCGGGCTGTGCTCATTTTCTGCCGGGCGCGCATTGCGTCTTGGCCCTTGCTCGCTGTTGTGCTTTCCATTGAATCCATCCCCGGCTAATAAAATTTATTATCTTTCCAAACGACTTGCTGTTACTAAAGCGAGTGTCACCCGATTGTTCTGCCGAGTCAAGCAAAATCAGAAAATACTTGATTTCGAGGCAGCATAAAACGCCCTATCAGATTGATTCAATGGGCCATGCGCGAGAATCAATAACTTACCGTGTACGCGTGTCGTGTACGCCTACCGTGTACGAATCTCGTGTACGTATATCATGTAGTTTCAGCTACATAGATTACTTTTGTGTAAGTGACACACAAAGCGGACTGTGGTGTGATGGTTCTCGCACGCCCTTCCAAACGGGTGAGCAAGCCCCAGGGAGGGGCCAAACCAATGTTAGAGTTCGCGCCAGTCACAAAGTGCAAATGGTCCGTAGTTGTGGGCTCACGATGGATAGCAACCGTTTCATCCCGCGCAGGGATCTTCCGAATGGAATCTCGCCGCCCGCTTACCGCGCTGGAGGCAACGTGCATCGCGGCATTCATGCGAGAAAAAGGGGCCGCTTGATGCGGGATGTTCGAGCCCTCGTGGAAAAGCCGGCTCTAACGGTGGCCGAGGTCGCTCTGTTGACCGGCTTTTCCAGTCGCACCGTTATCCGCATATTTGAGCGAGAAGCCGGCGTCTTGATAGTTGCGCGGCCAACAGCTATGAACAAACGGCGCTATCGCAGTATTAGAATTCCGCGCCCAGTTTATGAGCGCGTAATAGCAAAATATCGAGTGAGATAAATAAATAGGGTCCATAAATTGGACAACCGAGCCTATTTATATCGGTTTTCAAGCGAGTTTTTTCCTCACCGAAATAAAGTAACCCTATTTCAGTGCTCCAAATCGCTATTCAAATTGTTGTCTATCGTATTTAGCTTTGCAATTTCATGCTTGCAGAAAATGAGGCGCAGAATTAGACTCGGTAAAGGGTCAAGCTTACGCGTTTGCTCATCCTAGATTGCTTTTTCGTAATTCTGTGGTATAGAGATTCGGCTAACGAAGTTGGACAACAGCAATAGATAGGGCCACCGTTTGACGGGTGGCCTAGAAGATTCGGTCAGGGTGGCCGGTTTATCCGGTTCTCCCATTTGAGAATGGGTGTTCTAGTCCCGAGGGGCCTCCGTGGAAAGAGATTCCGCCCGGTAGGACGCTGAACTACCAACCTGTAGGAACAGAATAGTCCCCTTGTGCTTCGCGCGCAAGTGGGATTTTTCTGTTTGTACTCTCCCTATCGAAGTAGCCGCTCCGCCACCGTCTTGTTTGCGGCCCGCAACTTCGGTGTCAAGGTCCGCCCGTAAACGTTCATCGTTGTCTGAATGTCGGAGTGCCGCATCAAGTCCTTCATCTGCGCCGGGCTTACCTTCGCATCGGCCATCCAAGACTTATACGAGTGGCGGAATGTGTGCCAACCCAGCCCGGTTATCCCCAGTTTCGCGGCAGCAGGCTTGATGTAGTTGTTGAGTATGGTGGCGTCCGAATATGGACTACCCGTCCTGGTGCTCGCGAATACCCACGCAAACTCGTGGGTCTGCGCGCCCTGCCAGGCCGTGAGGGCCTCGCACAGTTTAGGGTGGACGGGGATCTCGTTTCCCGAGGCGTCTGTCTTCGGCACGTTTTGCACGGCTCCATGCGTGAACACCTGCGCGATGGACAACGTGTGCTGATCGAAGTTGAAGTCCGTCCACTTGAGGCCAAGCGTCTCGCTCACCCGAAGGCCTAGACAGCCACACACCAACACCATGAGGTTGTACGGTTCCGGCAACGCGTCCACAAGCGACCGGAATTGGGCCGGGGTGACTACGACGATCTGTTTTTGCCGCTTGGTGCTTCCCTTCACTCGGACCAACTCCATTGGGTTGCGGCCCACAGGGATGTACTCCCAGAGCATCGCAAGGTCCAGCAGCTTGGACATCATGTTGCGGGTCCTCGCCTTCGATGCGGCCCCGAATGGCAGTTTATCCACCCACTGCTTGACGGACATTGCGGTGACATCCGCAAGGCGCACGTCTGCCCACCGGGGCTTGATGTGGAGGTCAATGAGGCTCTTGTTTGTGGTCTGCGTGGAGTGTCGGAGCGTGGGGAACTCTTCCCGCATATAGCGGTCAATGATCGTGCCCAAGGTAGCTGCGACCTTACCGCCAAGCGTCCCCGCGTTGAGCGCCGCAAGCTGCCCTTCCACGGCCTTGCGGACATCACGCTCGGTCGGATACTTCGCCGCATCGAACGTTTGGACCTTGAGTTTACGTTTCCCGTCCGGGGCCGTAATATAGAACCTGAACTCCCAAGCAAAACCTTGGGAACGTGGCACTTTGCGGACACTACCATGCTGGTAACGCTCACGACTGAATCTCATCCCGTCACGCTCCGAGGAACAGAAGATGAAGATAGTCTATCAATCGTGGTTTTTAGTGGTGTTTGTAAATGCGATGGTGTTCTGTACGTTATGTATTATGAATAAGTTGCGGGAGTAGTTCAGTGGTAGAACGTCAGCTTCCCAAGCTGAATGTCGCCGGTTCGATCCCGGTCTCCCGCTCCAGAATCCCCCACACAGTTTCTTGAAGTCTGCCTACGCAGCCACGTCGGTTCTACACGAGTGGCCGGTTTTAGTGGACCAGGCTTGCCGTCTTCTGCTGCGACTTGTCGCGATCTTCAAGTGCCATCGCCTCGGGCAGGAACGTCGCGGCTTTGCTGATCTCCGGGTCGGCCTGGGCGCGCACTTTCAATCCTTCGAGCTGGCCGAACTGCGAGGTGAAGAGTTCCGCCTTGATGTTCGCCTTCACCCAATCCATGTTGGCGTTCATGTCGGTGTCGTTGTAGTCCACCTGGTTGGCCTTAAGGAATTCCTTGAACTGCTTGAGAATCGCGTCGTCGACCATGAACTCGCGGCTCACCGTGTGCGTGGCGAGATAGTGCCTGGAGAAGTCGAAGAAGGCGTAGTGCTGCGCCAGGTTTCCCTGGAAGCGGTTGCCCGGGGGAACGTCGATCTTCTCGTCCGGCGTGATGCCACCGCCGCCGTAGACCGTGCGGCCCGAGTCCGTCAGCTTCACTTCCAGGTTCGACTTGTCCGCCTTCTTGGCGTCGTCGCGGACGTAGTAGTAGTCGTACAGCGAGACGCCATCATACGAGCGCTGGATGAGCCGGCCCGAGGGCGTGTAGTAGTGATAGGTGGTTAGGGCGAGGCCAGTGTTCTCGGAGATCTGGAAGACCGTCTGCACAAGGCCTTTGCCAAAGGTGGTCTCGCCGACGATCAGTGCGCGATCGTGATCCTGCAATGCACCGGAGACGATCTCAGCGGCGGATGCCGTGTTGCGATTCACGATGACGACGATCGGGTACTTCTCCTTGCCTTCCTCGCCGTGTGCCGCGCGGTACACCTGGTCCGGGAAAGCACGTCCGCGTTGCGAGACGACGATCTGCCCCTTTTGCAGGAACTTGTCTGACATATTGACGGCTTCGTTCAACAGGCCGCCAGGATTGCCGCGCAGATCGATGATGAGGCCGTGCAGATTGCCATTGCCGGCCTGGAACCTCTCTAACGCGTCACCCACCTCGCGGCTGGTGGTCTCCATGAAGTTGGTGACGTGGATGTAGCCGACTCCGGGCTTCAACAGGAAGGACAGGTCGACGGAGTAACGCGGAATCTCGTCGCGCACCAGGTCAAAGGTAAGCGGGCCTTCCTTGCCTTCGCGAGACATGACCACGCTGACGTGGGTGCCCTTGGGTCCCTTGAGCATGGTGGCAACCGCAGTGGAGTCGAGGCCGTCGGTGGCCTTGCCGTCTACGGACTCAATCACGTCGCCCGGACGAATGCCTGCCTTGTACGCCGGCGTACCCTCAAACGGCGCGAGCACCACGATATGCACAACACCGCTCTTATCCGGCTGGGGCTGGATGGTCATGCCCACGCCGTAGTACTTGCCGTGCTGGTCCTCACGCATCTGGGCGAAGGCTTTGGGATCGTAGAAATTCGAGTGGGGATCGAGCACGTGGAGCATGCCCGGGATGGCGCCGTCGTAGATCGCTTTGTCCGTCTTGTCCTGATTGAGCGGCTCGGCGTAATTCTGCTCGACGATGGAGTACACGTCGGTGAACTCGTGGAGCGAATCGCGGAGCGTGGATTCATCGGATGCGGACTGCGCCGCAACCTTCTCGCTGATAAATGAGCCGACTACGGCACAGCTGGCGAGAAACAGGGAAACGGAGATTAGGGCGCGGCGAGTGCGGGGGGCCATCAGCTTGGATTACCTCGAAATGAGTGCGACAAGAAACGCTTGCTACCGGCGTCCAGGATGCCGGTTTTACCCAGTGGAAATCCACTCCAGCCTTGGACGAGTATAGCACCGGTATGTGAGCGTTGTACCGGTCTGATTGCACCCGGCAAGCCTGTGGATGCCGTCAGTTTCGACCCTCCGGGAGCCTGCCAACTGACCCCTTACCCCCCCTGAAACGGGTTTCCGGCTGATCCCTGAAATGTACCCCCGGAAATTGGTGCGTACGCCGCGCGACAGATAGAATAGGACTCGCCGGATATCGAGCGGCCGCCGGGTGAGTCCAAGATCGTATTGGGCGGACCGGCACAACAGGCACAGCGCTGGTTTTAAGGCAGGTTACCGGCCATTGGGCAATGGAAGCGAGAGAGACTTTTGAGATTTGTGAATCTGAATTCTGTAGACACGATGCAAACCAGGTTGGTCAAGGCCGCACCGCGGCGGATTCTGGGTGGAACAGGAGTGCCGTCCGTGGTTCTGGCGGTCGCGATCGGGGTCTCGGGGGCAGCCTACGCGCAGATTGCCGTGCCAAAGTATCAGAGCCCGGTTGAGGCTCCTGCTCCCCATCCCCTCTCGGTGCCCACCCCGGCTGCCATTACGCCGAACGCCACCGTTGTCGAGTACCCTATCGTCCGGGTGAACGACCAGATCATCGACAGCAGCGACTACGAGCGCGCTCAGCAGCAATTGCTTGAGGAAGCGCAGCGCCAAAACGCTACCCCGGCTGAAGTTGCCCTGCGCCAGAAGGATCTGCTGCGCGACCTGATCGACACACAACTGATGCTCTCGCGCGGCAAGGAACTTGACCTTGGCACAAGCGCGGACGCCGAGGTGATTCGCCGGCTGGATGACATCCGCAAGCAGAACAAGCTGGACACAATGGAAGACCTCGAAAAGGCCGTCCGGCAATCCGGCATCTCGTATGAGGATTTCAAGTCAGGCATCAAAAACCAGATCATTCAACAGGAGGTTGTGCGCGACGAGGTTGGCCGCAAGCTTACGTTGACCGCCAAGCAGGAACAGGCCTACTACGACGCGCACAAGAAGGAGTTCGAGCAGCCAGAGAGCGTTCGGTTAAGCGAGATCCTGATTCCGACGCCGGATAGCCCAACCGACGCCCAGGTCGCGCAAGCGCAGGCGAAGGCCGATGAGGTGATGGCCAAGCTGAAAGCGGGCTCGAAGTTTGAGGACATGGTGAAGCAGTACTCCGGAGGCCCGAATGCAAGCACGGACGGAGACCTGGGAGAGTACAAGCGTGGAGCGTTGCCGAAGGTACTGGAGGATCAAACCTTTGCCCTGAAGACCGGCGAGTGGACCACACCGATCCGTACTCGCCAGGGATATGTGATCGAAGCGGTGACAGACCACAAAGCAGCCGGAGTTCCGCCACTCAGCGCCGTCGAACGGGATGTGCAGGAGGCGATCTACCAGGAGGCGATTCAGCCGGCGATGCGAGCCTACCTGACCGACCTTCGCGAGAAAGCGTACATCGACATTGCTCCGGGCTTTGTCGACACTGGCGCGAGCGCCCGCCAGACCAAGGAAGTATTTGCCTCGTCCGCCCCACTGCCGGAGAAGAAGAAGACCGAGAAGAAGCGCATCGTCGCCCCTCCGCCACCTAAACCAGCGGCTGCGAACGCAGCTGTCGCCTCGCCCGCCGGCGCGTCGCCCGCAGGAAAGACGGTGAACATGGAGGCAGGCAAGAAGCCCAAGAAGGTGAAGCGTGAAAAGATTCGCTTTGGCCAGGCTCCGCGCAATTCCCTGCCCGAAGCCCCCGAAGAGACATTGACCGCAGGCGCCGACCAGGGCGCTGGAGCCGTCTCGAGCGCATTGCCCGCGCCAGGCGCAGCGATAGCGTCTGCCGATGAAGCGGCGAACGCTTCATCTGACTCCGACCCGCTCGCGCCGAAAGCGACGACTCACGGCAAGACTCGCTACAGCGACCGCGCGCCGACTGAGGCCAAAGTAAAGGCCGCAACCAAGGCGGCTAAGGTGAAGCAGAAGATTGCCGCGACTCCGACTCCGATGACCACCGAGGAGAAGGCTACCCAGCAGACGCAGAGCTCCGCGCTGGGTCTGAACGGCGACACCGCGACCAAGAAGAAGCCCAAGAAGGTGAAGGGCGCTCCCAAGGAGCGCATCCAGGCAAAACCGCCTGCGCCACCTGCACCGAAGCCGGAGGCAACGCCGATTCCGCCGAAGAGCGTGCGCGACAATGGCGAGCCAGTGGTCGCTCCTCCACCGGACCCGTCGAAGCTTCCGCCCGTAACGCCTGCGACTCCGCAGTAGTTCGAGGCGCGCTTCAGCCCTTCCTCTCCTAACGCGCTCACAGCGCAGGACGTTCGTGTCCCTGGCTGCGAGCCCTCCGCACGACGTATGCTTGCCAACATGAAAGATTTCTATATAGCGGACGCGGCAAAGTTTGACGGCGCGTCAGTGACGACCTTCTTTGCCATCTCGACCCTGTCTGTGCGTGACAAAAAGATGGGCGGCGGCCAGTACCTCGCCATGACTCTGACCGACAAGACCGGCGCTATGGAAGCGCGCATGTGGGACGACTTCGCTTCCGCGCTCTCCAACTGCGGTGAGGGCTGCTTCGTCAAAGTCCAGGGGCAGGTGCAGAAGTACCAGGGCAAGTATCAGATCACGCTGACCAAGATGCGGTTGGCCGCGTCGAGTGAGATCGACGCGGCGGATTTTGTGCCCACGACGCGGTTCGACATTGGCGAGATGTGGACCGAGCTGCGCAGCTATGTCGACGCCTTCGCCAACGCCGATCTGCGACGCCTTGTACTTGCTTTCCTGGACGATGAGACGATTGGCGCTGCCTACCGCGAAGCTCCCGCAGCCAAGGTGCTGCACCATGCGTGGATCGGCGGCCTGCTGGAGCACGTGTTGACGCTGGTGCGAGTCTGCCGTGCCACCGCGCCTTTCTATCCGGAAGTGAACCCAGACCTGCTCGTTACCGGAGCAATCCTGCACGACATCGGCAAAGTGCGCGAGCTGAGTTGGGGCACCACGTTCAGTTACACGCTCGAAGGCCAGATGATCGGGCACATTTCGATTGCCCAGGGGATGCTGCGCGACAAGATCGCGACGCTAGCGGGCTTTCCCGACAAGCTGCGGATCCTGGTAGAGCACATGATCCTCAGCCACCATGGCAAGTACGAGTTCGGCTCGCCCAAATTGCCCATGACTCCTGAAGCTCTCCTGCTGAGCGCGCTCGACGATATCGAGGCCAAGATGCAGGCGATGCGCAACGAGTTTGCGCGCGATGCCGCCGCCGGCAAGAACGGCGCAGAGATGACCGAGTGGGTTCGCAGCATGGAGAGGCCGCTGCTGAACTCAAGGGCATATCTCGACGAGCAGTAGCGCTTTCTCTCCGGTGACACAAAACGAATGCGGACTCGTTCGTTACGCGAAGCTGAATCCGCTGCGCGCTAACGGAAGTGTGCGGATCCTCTTCCCTGTCGCGGCGAAGACTGCATTCGCAATCGCGGGCAGTACCGGCGGCAGCGCAG
>DASYEU010000014.1:0-17496 GCA_036498865.1 Acidobacteriaceae bacterium
GGGGCGTCGAGGTTTGTTATAACTAAAGAGTTGTGCGGCGAAGTTGAATGACGCGGCACGGTTTGTTCCTGAGTAGCTCAATGGCAGAGCATTCGGCTGTTAACCGAAGGGTTGTAGGTTCGAGTCCTACCTCAGGAGCCATTTAGATTCAATCGTTTACGACCCACCCGAGCCTCCCGATCAACCCCAAAATCGCCAGAATGTAGGGACTTTTGTAGGGACTACCCCTTAAAAACCTGCGTAATCACGGGTGATTCTGCATACCTGTTTCGTGACTTTTTGTCGCCCTGGCGCTTCCGGCCCGTATTGCTCTCGCTTGATGGCGATGCTGCGTCCGGCGTCCCTTCCGCAGCCGGCGCGGGGACCGCCCGGCCTCTTGCTTTGAAACCTCGGTGACTGCCGGTTTTTTTGTACCTGCCGGTTTCTTAACGATGGATTCCAACGCATTGCGCTTGGCTTCCATGCGAATGTGACTGTAATGTTTGAGCATCTGCTTCGAGACATGGCCGGCGATGTCCATGATGGTCTGGTCGCCCGCCCCGCTCTCGGCCAGCTCCGTGATGAGCGTGTGCCGGTTGTCGTGCCAACGGCCCGTCACTCCGGCGTTCTCGCGGACGTTGCTCCATGCCGTCTTCAACGTCGTCACATGGCGCGTGGGATCGCTGGGTGAAGGCTTGCCGAACGGGAAGACATACCACTCCGGCCGAATCTTTCCGAACTTCTCTTCGTACCACTGAACGTACTCGGCGAGAGCCGCGGAGAGTTCCGAGTTCAAAGGAATCGTGCGGCCTTCGCCGCCTTCCGTCTTGGCGCGGCCCACGGCCAGAAACTTCTTGTCAAAGTGGATCTGCGCCCACGATAGTGACTTGATCTCGGCATCGCGCATTCCGGCGTTCAACGCCAACGTGAGTGCGAGATAGATGTGCGGCGAGCGCGCCTTGCGGGCTTCGGCAAGCATCCGCGTCTTCTCTTCCTCGCTGTACGCCTTGCCAAGGACTTTGCGCGTCTTCAGCTTGAGCATCTTCTTCTTGCGCAGGCGGACGCGGATGATGTCGCCTGGCTCTCCGAGGATGCGGAGCAAGAAGCCGACCTCTTCATTGATCGTCTTGGGCGCAGCTCCTTCCTCCAAACGATCGTTCTGATACTTGATGACGGTGGCCTCGTTGAAATCGACCAGCATAGCTCCACCGAGTAGTCGTTTCAAGTGGTCGATAGCATATTCGGCATAGACCGCAGACGCCGGAAGACGAAGTTTGTAGCCGGTGAAGAACTCATCGGCTACCTCGCCAAAGACGCGGATGCGTTCGTGGCGTGTATCGGAGACGTTGTTGAACCCTTGCTCCAACTCGCGCTTGCGGTTTTGCTCTGCCGTTCTTGCAAGCGTCTTAGACGGACTCTTGCTCGACTCCTGAATGTGCCGCCCCGCAAACCGGAACTCGTACCACCAGATGCCACCGCGTCGATAGAGCGCCATGTCGATTTATCTCCGTGTTTCTGCCTCGCTCGCAACCGTGGACGGCGTGCAGCCCATAGCGGTCCTGACCAGCGAAGCCAAATTGCAAATCTTGGAATGAGAGAGCGTGCGTTGTCCCGGCTCCGGCTCCCGCAGGTTGGCGCGAATCACAACTGCGATGTTGTCGGCCTGCGCCGCGCAATCCATCCGCAACCCGGTTTCGCCCGCCCGCAACAGCATGTGCGCGGGGCCGAGTTTATGGATGGAGGTGGAGAGAGGAATCACAAGAACGGTCGTTGCTCTCTCGTGCCGGTTACGCGCATCCGGCGAAACGACGATGACGGGCCGGCGCCCTTTGTCCGGTGGATCGGTAGGAAAGTTCGTCCACCAGATTTCGCCGCGTTGCGGAAACCGCGTTGCCTTCGCCGTACTCACTGGACATCCTTTGCGAGCTGCGATTCCGCAAACGCGCCCCAGGCGCGCTCTTCTGCGACTTCTTCCTCGCCGAGAGAGTCGTAGTAGTCCGTATAGGCCGCTTCAATCGCGCGTTGCTGGCGAATTGTCATGAGTTCGCTCAATAGCGCGTCTAGTGTTTCTGACTCCGAGTTGGACTTCCGTTCCTTGGCGTTCTTACGAATGAAGGAGTCCGATTCCACGGAGATGCTGAAACTCTTTTTGATCTTGCGTCCCATCTTTGGGGAAGTCGTAGCAGGCATAGTCGTACCATCAGTAGTATAGATGGTCGGGCGATGCAGAGCAAGTAGGGACATAAGTTTCTCGATTCAACCTGACTTTCTCAATCGGGGTGAAGGTCTTGCCGATGCCGGTCCAATCCGGGGCACGCCGCTGCCGCCTCCTGGCTGCATGTCTTCCCAATCGGTCAGGCCGTCTTCCGGGTAGCGGACCAACGAACCGAACTTGTGGTATCGCGGCCCTTTGTTTTCCAGCCGCCAGCGGCGCAAGGTGCCAAGGCTGATGTGGGTACGTTCCGCGACTTCGGTTTCCGTCAGAAATCGTATGCTCATTGCAATATCGCCTCCCTTTAGGTAACGCTGCACGGTGATGGGTGGTCTCGTCCAATAACCGTTTGGAAGTCAGCAGTAACGATTTGGAGTGCGACAGCGTCGATCCTCTCGGCTCACTTTCTCAGGCTGATCTCCTCTCCGATCGGGAGGCTCAGCTGAGCGGCGGCCTTCGTCGCCTCAAGTCGGGTCATGAAGCTACGCACATACTCGCTGAGCAACGGCGAAGTGTTGCCCGCTATCGAGGCGAGATGCGTCTCAAGACGAATATCTGCATCTATCAGCGGAATGAACCGGAGGGCACCGTTTGCCACACGGCGTGCTCCGGTCGGCGTTAGCCACGCGAGAAGAGAGTCGTCTGTAAGTAGCGCCGGAATGTGGTCGGCGTGGCTGATGTGATGGAGGATTCGAGGTTCGCGTTTCAGGACGTGCATCCTATTGAGAATCAGGTCGTGCAGCGGTGGATGCACATTCCGGTTAAAGAAGATCCAGGGGTATGTCGCAACGTCCTCCAGTGTCACGGATGAGTTGGTAGCGAGAGGATGCCCTTCGCGAAGAACGATCATGAATGGATTGGTTTCGATACGAAGTGTAGTGATCGTCGCGATCGGTGGCGGCGAGGTCACAAGGGCCAAGTCGATCTCGTGGCGTTGGAGCTTTACCAACAGGTCATACGAGTATGCAGTGAAGACTTCGATCGTGAGATCCCGGTAGAGACGCAGTTCAATCGAACCTAAGAGTTCGATCAAGTACGTCGGCAGAAACACACAGGTTCCGATCCGTAGCTTGTGGTGTGTCACGGTTCCCGCCTCACGAGCCTCGTGCAACGCGCGGTGATACTCCTGTATGGACACGAGGGCGTGCTCTACAAAGGCCTGCCCTTGATTCGTTAGAGTGGCCCCATTGTGCCCGCGGTCAAATAGCCGAATCTTGATGCGCCGCTCGATCACATGGAGCTGCTTGCTCAACGCTGGTTCCGAGATTCCAAGTTGTGTCGCCGCTTGAGTGAGGTTGCCGGTTTCATACACAGCTACGATGAGTTCGAGATCTCGAATCCGCATGGGCCCGCCATTCCTCATCTGCATAAGCACACACCCGCCCGCCAACTCCAGCGCTGTATGTCATCGTTGCGAAACTGAAGTCCAGCAACGGCAGATAGCTATTTCGAACTGACGGAGTGTACAGAACGACCGACATCAAGAGACGCGTGTGCCTCGCCGGCCGCGTAGTCAGTGCCGCTTGTCGGTTCAACTCGTCTCTCCACCTCTGCGATGAAGACCGAGGGCCGCACGCCGAACGCCTGGCAAACATCAACGAGCGCACGAATCGAGGGATTTCTACGTCCCCGCTCCAGCATGTTGATGTAGACAGGATCGTAGCCTGAACGATGTCCCAGTTCCTCTTGTGTCCATCCCTTACCTACTCTGAACTCTTTGATTAGGTCTGAAATTGCGCCGCGCCACGTAGCCGGAAGTTGCGCGCTCTGATGTGCTCTGCCGCGATCGTTTTGCTCCACTCAGAATGATGAATCGCGCGTTACAAATTTGCACTGAACAATTGTTTAAGTAACGCTGCAAAGTTGCTTTGCCTAGGAGGCCGACACATATACAGTTCAAAACGACTATTTCTATCACTGAGGACGCAAATATTTTCTTACTGCTTCTTCCGCTTGCAACTGCATATACAGCGGCTGGGAGCGTTTTCTATCATTGCAGGGTAATTATTTTTTCGTAGGCCACTTTGGGTCCGCTTTGCCTTGCGTCCGGTTCGTCAATCTGATAACCAATGGTACAAACGCATCGGCGCGTTTCCTGCCGCCGCTGCGTCAGACACGAGTATTATCCCTCGAAGAGTGACGAGAAAAAGCTGGAAGCGAGAGACGCATCGCATGGCGGATTCTGGAGTCCCCGGAGATTTCCCCACCCTCACCGCGCTCAAGGAGCTGGGAGACGGAGATCTTGTGCGGCTGTTGGTTCAAGGCCACGGCGAGGCCATGACCGTTGTATTCGACCGGAATTACGCCGTGATGATGAGGGTGGCCCTCCGGGTATTGCGAAACCGGGCCGAGGCCGAGGATGTCGTTCAGGTTGCGTTCGCCGATTTCTACCGCCAAATCAAATTATTTGATGAGGGGAAGGGTAATTTGCGGAGCTGGTTGCTGCAATACGTATATGGGAGGAGCATTAATCGGATTAAGACCCTGAAGGTGCGACATCACTCCGACCACGTTGAATTGTCGGATGTGTCTCCTTCTGAGTTGGCAATCTCCCAGACAACCGTCCTCGACTTGAACGAATCGGAAGCGAAGC
The DNA here is from genome assembly GCA_036498865.1 of Acidobacteriaceae bacterium. Taxonomy (GTDB): domain Bacteria; phylum Acidobacteriota; class Terriglobia; order Terriglobales; family Acidobacteriaceae; genus Edaphobacter. The sequence goes on from DASYEU010000014.1 coordinate 4,785, forward strand.
GGTTGGTGCAGCAGATTTTAGGGAGGTTAAGCGAAAGGAAACGCTTGATTGTGGAGTTGGTCTGTCTGAATGGAATGACGATCCCGGAAGTGGCCGCATTCACGCGTGAGCCGCGTACCCGGATACAGAATCAGTATTACCGCGCAATCGCTGAGCTGCGTGCCACCGCGAGGGAGTCGGAAGAGCCATCGGAATTACCGCCGAAACAAGAACCGGTGGCGGAAAAGGCAGGCCGTAATTTGCCAGGCACGATGAACGTAGATCGGAAGGAGGTCGAGATTGGCTAGGCACGCATACTTTGAAGAGCTTTGCGCGCTTGCTCCTTTGGGCGAGCTTGGTCCCTCTCAGCTCCGCGAGTTGGATGAGCATGTCGCCCAGTGCGACGCCTGCCGCCAGGCGACCATCGACTACAAACGTTTCTTCCAGCAGGTAGTCCCCGCCGTTACCCGATCCGATGAGGAGTTCATTGAATCTCGTCGAAACGACATTCGCTCTGCGGTCATGCGCGACGTGGTCGCCATCGACCTTGAGCGCGAGAGTCAGCCAGCCGTCGTACGGAGAGACCCATTCCCGATCTCCTCGCTTCTGTGGGTATTTTCCCGACGCCGGTTCGCTGTTGTCCTCTGCGGTGTGGCTGGCGCCGTTTTTCTTACCGCGGGAGCGTTCTGGGCCGGGGCGCACTTCTATGGCCGGATACTGCCGCTCAAAGCCCTTGACGCAAGTGCTGCTCCATCGGTCACTCCCCCTGTGGCGACACAACCTGCACCGATAGCAAAGCCCGCGGTGATGGCTTCTGCATCACCTGCTCCGCAAGATAGAGAGTTGGCTGCAGCCCTCGATGCCGAACGGCAGCGCAACGCCCAACTCGCTGGGAAATTGTCTGTCGAAGACGACAAACTGGCCGAGGCCATCGCGGCTCAAGATGCGTTGCGCGCGCAAATCGGCCAGCAGTCGCAGGCTTTGACTTCGACCAAGGCAGATCTCGACACCAAGACAACGGCGCTGGCGCAGGCGCGAGCCGCGAATTCATCGGACGGTTCAACCATAGCCAGTCTCGAAATTCAGGTTCACAGTCTCACGGACAAGATGAATACGGAGACCGCAAACCTCGACCGCGAACGCGATCTTCTTTCTCACGGCCGCGAAATCCGCGACATCATCGGGGCCCGGAACCTACATATCATCGATATTGCAGACACCAACACAGACGGAGCCACCAGCAAGCCCTTCGCCCGCGCCTTCTACACGGAAGGCAAGTCACTTGTGTACTACGCTTACGACCTGCCGCAGCGTCGCTCTGACGAGGGCAAGTACAAATATGTTGCTTGGGGCGAGAGCAACGGGAACAAGGCCTCCGTCAAGAAGATCGGCATTCTCTTTCACGATGATCAGACGCAGCGGCGCTGGAGCCTGAACTTCGACAACCCGCAGGTATTGAGAGAGATTGATTCTGTCTTCATCACGCTCGAACGCAATGACGAAGACGAGTCCCAGCCGAAGGGCAAACGAATGCTCACAGCCTATCTGGGGACGGCTCCGAATCATCCCTGAGGGCAGTGCCGAGTGGCTAGCTCCTTCTCGCCGGCAGGGAAGGCTGGGGCCGAAACAGTTGGCCGTCGAAGCGACGAGTTTCGCCATACACTGGCGGCCCATGTGACGGGTTCCGCCTACAGCAAGCGACCAGCTTCGCCAATCGCACATCCCCACCAACCCACCTAGCCGCCGGCCATTGTCTCGTTCACGAAGTTTTAATCGAAAGGGGGTGATAGAGAATGTCTCTCGCGTCTGTAGACAGTAGTAGAGGACACACACTCATGCTCTATTTTGCTCTCCCGAGCCTTCCGCATTCGTTCGCCCAGCTGCGCAAAATCGCCCAGGTCGCTGCCCAACTCTGCCTTGCCGCAGTTTTTCTATGTCTCTCTGTGCGCGCGGGCGCACAAGCTGCCTCGGCCACGCTCTCAGGTACTGTGGCTGACGCGACGTCAGCCGTTCTCGTAAAAGCAAACGTCACGGTTACGAACGAAGCGACCGGAGTCGTTACCAAGACTAAGACGAATAGCGCTGGCGCCTACGTGATACCGAGCCTCGCGCCAGGGCAATACCGAATCCGCGTAGAGCACACGGGCTTCAAGCAGATCGAGGTCGAACATCTTGAGCTTCACGTGCAAGACATCGTCAATCGGAACTTTGCCCTACCGGTGGGCGCTTCGTCGGAAACCATTCAAGTTAATGGCGATAGCCTCAACATCAATACAACCGATGGTTCCGTGAGCACTGTAATCGACCGTCAGTTTGTGCAGAATATCCCGCTAAACGGCCGGAGCTTTCAAGATCTGATCCTGTTCATACCGGGAGTTGTTACGCAGACACCCCAGACTACCGGTACTGTGGGCAATACCGGTGACTTTAGCGTGAACGGGCAAAGAACGGAGTCGAACACGTACATCGTTGATGGCGTGTCGGGCAATACAAATGCGGGCTATGGTACGTATGGCTACAACGCAGGTGGAAACATCCCATCGTCGACCGCACTGGGGACCACCCAAAGCTTAGTCTCCGTCGATGCGCTGCAGGAATTTCGCGTAAACAGCTCGACATATTCTGCGGAATATGGCCGCACCCCTGGAGGCCAGTTTTCGTTTGTCACGCGATCTGGAACAGACGGTTTTCATGGGAGCGTATTTGATTTCCTGAGAAACAACTACTTTGATGCGAATAACTGGTTTACCAATTATCTCGGTGCCAAAGGGCCCGCACTCCGACAAAATGATTTTGGGGGAACGTTGGGGGGCCCTATCAGAATTCCACGGCTCTACAACGGAAAAGGCAGAGACTTTTTCTTCGTTTCTTATGAAGGGCTTCGTCTCACTCAACCACAAGCTGCGTCGGTCCAATATGTTCCCTCAGCGTCCCTCCGATCGCAAGCGCCAGCGGCGTTGCAACCGATCCTCAATGCATTTCCCCTTCCGACTCCGGGCGGAATCGACTACGGTACCGGCGCAGCTCAGTTCATTCAATCAGCGTCGCTACCGAGTCGACTTGACTCCACAAGCGTGCGTTTCGATCACACGGCATCTCCGAAACTCGGTTTGTTCTTTCGGTTTAGTGATACCCCGAGCAGCGCGTCAGCAAGGGTTCTCTCCGTCTATTCACCAACAACTTCAGGAATTCAGACCTACACTTTGGGAGCCACCTCCCAACTTACGTCGAACATTAACAACGAGTTTCATCTTGGCTACACATCCAGCAATGGAGCAATTGGATACTCGCTCGACAATTTCGGCGGAGCCCAACCCATTGATTTGGCGAATGCCTTGGGCGTTGGAACCACTGGGACGGCACAACTCGCGGTTCTTATGTTATTCGGCGGCAATTTGTCTGCAATTCAATTCAACCCACAGTCTGCGGAGAAACATCAATGGAATCTGACCGATTCATTTTCATTGCTCCATGGGCGACATGCCCTTAAGTTCGGAATTGACGATAGGCACTTGGCAGACAAGTTCAACATTGGCTCCCCGGGAGTCCAGTACATTTACACGAGTTCAAGCCAAGTGTTGTCCAACCGTGCACTCAGCGCAACCGCCCTTCTCAATCTTTCCAATATTCGACCCACATACCATGAGTTCTCTGCATTCGCCCAAGATGAGTGGCATCTACAGCCACGGCTGAGTTTATCGATAGGTCTGAGATGGGACGTAAACCCGCCTCCTGGGGCGAGTGATGGCAATATCCCCTACACGCTGGCAGGGAATCTTAACGATCCGGCAACCGTCTCGCTAGCTCCTAAAGGGACGCCACTATGGCGAACGACATGGGGCAATGTCGCTCCTCGATTGGGAATTGCCTGGACTGCTAACCCATCTGCTAAATATCAGACCGTGGTCCGTGCGGGAGGTGGAGTGTTCTTCGACACTGGCAATCAGACTGCTTCGGAAGGGTACGGAGGACCTGGCTCGTATGCCTTTCAGGCCGTTCCGAACGCGCCCGCTCCCTTTCCTGGCGGAATAAACTTCTCTCTTTCGACAGCGCCGCCGTACACATCTACTAGCGTGTATGCGTTTTATCCACACCTGCAATTGCCGTTTGCTCTTGAATGGAGCGCTGCGCTTGAACAGGCGTTGGGGCAATCTCAAACGTTGACGATCAGCTATGTTGCTTCAAACGGACGCCGCCTACTCCAAGAAAATCAGTTTTCTATTCACGCGCTCAACCCTAATTTTGGCACGATTATCACATTCACAAATGGGCCTACGTCAAACTATCAATCGCTGCAGACGAAGTTCCAGCGGAGCGTGGCACGCGGCGTGCAAGCAGTAGCTTCCTATACGTGGTCACATGCACTGGACTATGGATCGAACTTTTTGACGATACCTCTAATGCGCGGTAATGCAGACTTTGACGTCCGCAATAATTTCTCCGGCGGAATAACGTGGGAACTGCCCGACGCGAATAAGGGACACGTTATGAACACCGTTTTAAACGGATGGGCTGCCGATGGGCATCTAATTTCGCGTTCGGGCTTTCCAGTGAACATCGCTGGTACTACTTCGGTGAACCCGTCGACGGGGACCCTCTACTATAACGGTGTGAATCTGATTCCAAATCAACCCATTTATCTCTTCATGAAGGGTTTGCCAGGCGGACGTGAGATCAACAAGGGCGCATTTGCGGCGCCGACCACGGGCGCAATTGGGAATGCCCCCAGAAACTTCGTGCGGGGCTTCGGTGCGACTCAACTGAACCTGGCCATGCGTAAGACCTTTCCTCTAACAGACCGAGTGAGTTTGCAGTTCCGTGCTGAAAGTTTCAACATCCTCAACCACCCAACATTCGGCACCATCACATCGACGTTGACCTCCTCTACCTTTGGTCAAGCAACGAAGACTCTCAATCAGAGTTTAGGGACAACGAGCTCCCTGTATCAGATGGGCGGACCGCGTTCGATGCAATTCGCCCTAAAACTTCAATTTTGACCGTGGCCAGCGCGGCATCTGTGCCGGGTCAGATTGGGATGAATGAGGCCGTCTGCCAGAGGTATTGCTATTGGTTGGGATCAACTAGGAAAGGCCGAGTAGAAATGCCCGTCGTTCAATCTGAGATGAGAAAAACTTGCGAAGATAGCAGCAAGATGACACCGGGGGAAGTGCATTCTGTCAAAACGTGCCGGACGAGTTTGCATATTGTCTTGTTAGCGGTAGCAATATCGGCTAGTTGCACGATTCCGACACACGCCGCGACGGGAAGCCAGAACAACGAACAAAGGCCGTTTACTGTTGCTGATGACATTGCACTGGCTCGGTTTGATGACCCACTACAGGGCAGGCCACCCATTACGGTCTCCCCGGACGGACGCCTTGTTGCAGTCCACTTCGAGCGTGGCCTATTAAAACAGAATCGTCTCGAAGCGGAATTGTGCGTGTATGACATGAAGGTTCTTCGGGCCTTCGTGAACTCGTCCCCTGGAACAATGGAACCCAAGCCTATTTGGGAAATCAAGCGGTCGACCTATTCGGAAGGGGTCCTAATCTCTGGGGTACGTTGGATGCGCGACTCGCATGGCCTTGCGTTCTTGTTGAAGAGCGATCAAGGCAAAGATCAACTAATGCTGACGCGCCTTCACGAGCCTCGGCCGTTAGCCTTGTCACTCCGCGACCAAGATGTATTAGCGTTCGACATTCGCGATGACTTGCACTATGCATACACCGTGCGGAGCACAAACCTGCACCAATCCGAGCGAGAGCAATCGATGCCGTCCGTCGACGTAACGGGCCGGTCTTTCGTGAGCGTATTGTTCCCAAACTATGAGGCTACATTGGCCGATCGCAGCGAACTGTGGGCTGCTGTTGGCGGTTCACCACATCCTGTGATGCGCTCCAGAACACGAGAGCCATTCATTTTCTTTGATGAGGGACAACAGTCAATGGCTTTGTCCCCGAACGGCAGTACTCTTGGTGCCGTCTTGCCGGTCGATAATGTGCCGAAAGAATGGGAGCGCCTCTATGCATCACTTGAAGGAGCGGAGACTCACCAGCTTCTCGGGGGAAAGCAGGATCTCGATGTCAACCTGGGATCTGCGCTGATAGGTGAGTATGTCACGATCGATCTGCGCACGGGTACGTGGCAAACGGTTACCGGGACTCCGACTGGTCGGTCGGCGCGATGGGTAGCTGGAGGTAGGGCCGCAATGTCCTGGTCCGATGATGGTCGCTTTCTCGCGCTACCCAGTACGTTCGTCGCTGGTGACAAGTTCACCGGAGAGACTCACACGCCCTGTCTCGCAATCTCCGACAGGGTGAAACACGACATCCGGTGTTTAATGCCGATCGAATCACCTCACACTAAGGACGGCCAGCCGAACCCGACGTACTTCTTTATCGATAGGCTCGCGTTCGATGGTTCTTCTTTGTCGATGGACTTCCGGCGATACAGCCAGTCGAAGGGTATAGCTCAGTTCTCAGACAATTCTGGAGTCTGGCGAGAACTGTCCGAAATCCAAGGAGCGGAGAAACAGGGCATCGTCAATCTAACGATTCATCAAGATCTTAACAATCCACCTGTATTAGTAGCAGAGGACGCACAGACGAACGCGTCGCGCGCAATTCTAGATCCAAACCCTCAACTGAAAACCGTCACGTTGACGGAGGCCGCCGTTTATCACTGGACGGACGAGGCTGGACTTAAGTGGACTGGTGGATTATACAAGCCATCGGATTACACCCCTGGTCGTCGCTATCCGTTGGTGATCCAAACTCATGGATTTGACGAGAAACTGTTCCTTCCGAGTGGAACCATGTCGACCGCCTTTGCGGCCCGCGCATTGGCAGCTACGGGAATCATGGTTCTGCAAGTTCGAGGATGCCCAATTCAATACGATGACGCGGCGGAAGAGGCACCGTGCAATGTACGGGGGTATGAAGCGGCGGTAAAGCAATTGAATGCTGAAGGTACTATCGATCCAACGCGCCTTGGCATTATCGGGTTCAGTCGCACTTGTTATTACGTTATGGAGGCGTTGACCGGTAGTAGCCTAAACTTCAGAGCGGCTTCGGTTACTGATGGGGTGAATTACGGATATTGGCAATACTTGTTCGCGGTAGATCTCAATCAGAACGGGCTAGCTCACGAAGCCGAAGCCATATACAAGGGCCAGCCCTTTGGGGACGGATTGCAGCACTGGATCAAACACTCTCCGGCCTTCAAAATGCAGAAGGTCGACACGCCACTGCTGGTTGTCGGAGAGGGAGCAACAAGTCTGTTGAGTATGTGGGAATACTATGCGCCTCTACGATACCTCCATAGACCTACCGAGCTTGTATTGCTAAGAACGAACGAGCACGTTCTGACAAATCCTGCAGTCCGTATGGCCTCGCAAGATGGGTCGGTTGACTGGTTTCGGTTTTGGCTTCAGGGTTACGAGGACCCGAACCTCACAAAAGCCCAGCAATACCAGCGATGGGAAACATTATGCGGCCAGCAAGTATCAGAGAACTCAGGCAAGCCAACCTATTGCGTTCAGTCACAGCGCTCACACACCTCAAAGAATGACTAGCAGCCCCATGACGCCATGAGGTCCGACAGAGCTTCGCTTTCAGTGCCATGGCTGCTGAGGTTGGCTGTCAGGGCGAGGCATCGCTTGCAACCGAGTTGGTCTTCCTTCTTCCTGAAGGGAATCCGGTTGGTTCCAATCATTCTCACCGGGGCCATGACGCCACTCGGTTCCGAGGGCGGCCATGGCCTACAGAACCTTACGGAAGGTTTGTTTGCCACCCATTTGCTTGGTCCTGGAGTATCGGTCGTCATTCACGGGCAGGTTTTCCCGATAGACCGGGTGCGCAAAGACAAGGTGCTGGGTACATTTGTAGAAATAGCAGAGCAAGGATGAGCCGCGATTAGACATGGCCGATCCCAACAGCACCGCTCTCCTGCAGCAATTCGCCAGCGACAACTACTCCGGAATATGCCCCGAAGCATGGTCGGCGATGGAAACCGCTAACCAGGGCCACGTAACCGCATATGGGGACGACCCTTGGACGGAACGTGCCGCCGATGCATTCCGGAACCTCTTTGAGACCGACTGCGAGGTGTTTTTCGCCTTCAACGGAACGGCAGCGAACTCACTAGCGTTGGCCTCTCTTTGCCAGTCCTATCACGGCGTCATTTGCGCCGACTCCGCTCATGTTGAGACGGACGAGTGCGGAGCCCCAGAGTTCTTCTCGAACGGATCGAAGCTTCTGGTCGCCAAGAGTGAAGATGGAAAACTCTCGCCGCCGGCGATACAGGAGCTTGCCACAAAACGGCAGGACATCCACTATCCGAAGCCGCGCGTCGCCTCGATTACCCAGGCAACAGAAACAGGACTGGTTTACACGCCGGATGAGCTGCGCATGATTGCTGTTGCTTGCGAGGAGCACAATCTAAAACTTCACATGGATGGAGCACGCTTTGCGAACGCTTGTGCGAGTCTCGGCTGTTCTCCATCTGAGCTTAGCTGGAGGAGCGGTGTGGATGTGCTGTGTTTTGGCGGCACGAAGAACGGTATGGCGGTTGGCGAGGCCATTCTATTTTTCGATCGAAAACTGGCGGAAGACTTCGACTACCGCTGCAAGCAGGCAGGCCAGCTCGCCTCTAAGATGCGCTTTCTCGCGGCTCCGTGGGTCGGCTTGATCGAAGGCGGAGCCTGGATCGCCAATGCCGCTCACAGTAACCGTTGTGCGCGCTACTTCGCCGACCGCGTCGTTGACATCCCGAACATCAGAATCGCATGGCCCGTCGAAGCGAATGCAGTATTCATTCATGCCGCTAAGGAGATCCTTGACGCTCTTCACACCAGAGGATGGAAGTTTTATACCTTCATCGGCGGAGCCGCGCGCTTCATGTTCTCGTGGGACTCCATGACCGAGCGGATCGACCAGTTCATCGCCGACCTCCGCGACTGCGCCACCGAACTTGTTTGATACTCCATCGCCGCGGTTGACGCGTCCATTCCCGGCCATCCATCGCTCCTCTGGCCGGCCCCATGCGGGATGAGGGTCCGGGAGAAACCGAAGGGGGTTCTCCCGGCACCCGCGCAAAAGAAAGGCCCCGGAAGAATCCGGGGCCGGAATCAAGCAGGCGAACGGTTATGCTGCCTTCTTCCTGCTCGTGGTCTTCTTTGCAGGCGCAGGGACGACGGCGGGTTCCTTCTTGACCTTCTGTTGGTCCTTGGCTTTCGCGGCTTTCGGCTTGACCGGAACGAATACAGCCTCGGCCTTGCCGAGCAAGTCGGGCTGCTCTCCCTGTGGGATGTCCGTATGCGCGGTCAGCAGGAGGCGAAGGACAAAGCCCATCAGCTTGTCGTCGGCACAAGCGGCCAACGCCTCACTGAGGATTTCTTCTTCGGTCTTGTCGTTGTTCTCGTTGTCTCCGACAAAGTGCTCGGCGACTTCCTCGAAGAGACCGTAGGGCGACAAATGCAGCAGGAGTTCCACGAAGAGGCGAAGCTGCACGGCATCGAACGCGGCGGGGGCGTGCTCGACGATGCTCTCCAAGGTAGCGAGCCTTGCGTTGTGCTGCTTCTCGCGCGTTTTCTGTTCTGCTTCGTGCTCCTCCTGCTGGCGTTCCTGCTCGTCCCGGTGCTCCTGCTCTTGGCGCTCCCGCTCAGCTTCGTACTCGGCCATGCGCTGCTCATGTTCGGCCTTGCGCTGCGCGGCCTCCTCCTCGGTCTCCTGTTCGGGAGCGGGCGGCAGCGTCGGCGGCGGTTCCACGGCTTCACGCGGCGCATGGTTGGTATGAACCGGGCATTCCGCGTCCAGGCAGACCGTCACCGTGCGCCCTACGTGTTTGCCAAACACGATAATGGCGGACTTAGCGGTGGGGCAGGGCGGCTCGGCGTCGGGATTGTCCGGCTCGGGCAGTTCGCGGTACTGCTGCTTCTGTAACGCGCCGGGACGCTGTTCCTTGGGAGCCCGCCATGCCGTCTCGATGGTGACAAGCTCAGGTCGCGCCGCAACCTCACGGTCGATGTGCGCCGTCACTTTGGCTTGGTAACACTCCCCGTCAAGGCACTGGTCGCCCTGCACGTCCGCAAACAGGCTGGTATTGAATCCGCTGCGGCGCGGGCAGGTAACACAGGCCCCAGCTTCAGGCTTGAGGGTGGTATCTTCGCGGTCAAACGGAGCATCGGCGAGGTTCAGGTAGAGGTTGGCCTGAATCCATGCGCTCAGGTGCTTGGCCGGAAGCAGGTGGGCCTCCTTGTCCTGCCAGTCCTTGCGCCAGCAGTTCTCGAATGCCGCCGCCTGATGTTCCTGGGGCAGACGGGCAATCAGGTTGGCATGGCTGGTGGTAATGCGCTCCTGCACGAACGCTTCGGCCACGGTGGGGATGAGCTGCAGCAGGGATAGCCGCGTGTAGATGTGCGCCGCGCTCTTGCCGGACTTCTCGGCGATAGCGGCCACGTCATAGCCGGGCATGTCGAGCAAGCGTTGATAACCCTGGGCTTCCTCGTAAGGGTGAACGTCCACGCGCTGGCTGTTTTCGATCAACTGCCATTCGAGGACTTGGGCATCGGTAAGTTCGCGGATATGGGACGGCACGGCAAACTTCTCAGCGAGTATGCAAGCGCGATAACGCCGCGCTCCTGCCACAATCTCAAACCGTCCTTCTTTCGGGCGCACGACGATGGGCTGAATCAACCCGTCGGCGGAGCGGATGCTTGCGGCCAACTCTTCCAATTTAGCTTGGTCGAAGTAGCGGCGCGGGTTGGTGGGGGATTCATCGAGTAAGTCGATAGTGAGGTATTGGAATGCGCTGCTGTCCTGCATGGTGCCCTCCTTTGGGCGTGGTTGGCGGTTGCGGTTGTGAAGCGGAACACGTTGCCTTGTCTCCGCTCCGTAGCGAGGGAAACTTTGGGTTAGGCGGGTTGTGTCCTCAACCGCGCGAAGGCTTCCGGGAACCGCTGCTGTCGCAGGTTCCTGTCCCACAGCTTGGCGAGGGTTTCGTGCTGCTCGTGGAACTGCGGGTGATAGCAGTAATTGCCGTCTGTAATGAAGCGGCTCCACTGCTCGATGCCGAGATAGTCGTTGCGCCAGTAGAACGGGTTGAGGTGTGCGCTTCCGGCAAAGCCAAGCTCGAAACACATCTCCGGGTCGCGCATGGCATCGCCGTTCTGTTCGCCGTAGTGACAGACTGAGAGCGAAGGCAGACCGCACGGGCCTGACTCGTCGGTCGCCTCGATGACCAAATCCATGTAGGGCGGATTGGGGATGCTCAGGTGGAGGCCGTGGTGCCAGCCTCCGGCCATCTTGAGAATGTCGAGGACGGTTTGCATCACGCCACCTCCGCGAGTGCTTCGGTGGCGGCGATGGCGTCGGGCGTCGGCAAGGTGACGACATTGGTTTCGTCCTCCTCTGTCACTTCCGCAAAGGTGGTGCCGAGGATGGAATCGACGGCCTTCTGTGCGTTGGCTGCGGCGTGAAGGATGAGGCGGTTGTCTTCCTCCAGCTTGCTTATCCAGTTCTGCAAGTAGGCGGTGGTGTTGCGGTCGGTGTGTTCGTTGGCAATTCCCGCGATGGCGCAAAGGAACGCGGAACCCATCTCCGCGACTAACTCTTCTTTGCTGTAGAGGTCGTCTCCGAAGTGATCGCCAAAGGCGCGGTTCAGGCGGCTTTCATGGCCCGTGCTGTGTACAAGCTCGTGAAAGAGAGTGCTGTAGTAGTGGGGTGCATCCACAAAGCGGGAGCGCAGGGGCATGTGGACGGAATCGGTGCGGGGGCGATAGTAGGCGCGGTGTTCTGTCTCGCTCGTAAGGTGAAGGGTGGGCCGGTTCTCCCATCCGCTCACAATGGCTTCGAAGGTTTCGTCCGCGTCGATCTCCGGGGCCGTCGTGGGCGGCACGATCTGCGGCGGCGTGAGGCCGTCGCACTGCTCCACGTTGAACACGGTGTAGTAGCAGAGAACGAACGGGGCGCGGTCGTCCTCGTCCTGGGCTTCGTTCTTCTTCTTGCGGTCGCGGAGTTGTTTGTAGAAGACAATCTGCGTCCCGTGTTCACCCTTGCGGACGTTGCCTTTCAGGTCTAGGGCCTGTTTGAAGGTGAGCCAGAAGGGAGAGGCGTAAGGGCTCGACCAAAGCAGAAAGACATTGATGCCCCGGTAGGGCTTGCCGGTTTGGAAGTTGCGCGGGAACGGGCCTCCGTTAAAGTGCGGCGTCTGCCAAGGCTTCTCCCACGGAATGACACCCGCCTTGAGGCTGGAAAGAATGCGGTCGGTGACCGTTTGGTAAATGCTGGGCTTGGTGCTGGTTGTCTTTTTCATGACTGCTCCTCTGGGCGTCGGCTAGGCAAGGCGCGGGTGGTGCTTCGCGTCGTGGTACTCAAGCGCGGGGCGCATGTGGGTTGTGGTGAGGTCTTCCAGTCCGTCCGAGAGAAGTTCCACGGGCACATGCCCTAGAACCTCCCCGCAGGTGGGGCAAGAGACGGTGACTGTATCGCCGCAAAAGCCCAAGTCCGCGAGGTCTACGGTGTCCTCGCCCAAAAGGTGGTCGCCCATGTACACGCCGGCGAAGCGCCGCCACGTAAACGGGTTCGGTGTTTCGGGTGGCTTGGTTTGAGTGGGTCGCATTCGCGTTCCTCCCGCTTTGGCTGTTGCCTTTGCTTGTCCGTCGCAAAGCGGCGGCATGGCACATGCCGGACGCCACGTGGCGAACGCGGGGGTAGCAAACGGAAAGGTCTTCGAG
>DASYEU010000015.1:0-112246 GCA_036498865.1 Acidobacteriaceae bacterium
CGCGACCGTCCTGGAAAACGATCCCTTCGACATCGCCCATCTCGAAGACCGCAACGCCATCCAGCGCGCCCTCGCCGACACCGCCGCCCGCCTCGCCTGCAACCACATGGACTTCAAACGCGCCGCACTACTCCTGCAGGCTCTCCAGATCGCCTCCAACAACCTCACCGCCTACGAGAAGACCCAGCAATCGGCTCAGGATCGAGCCGCCGCCGCCATCCCCCCTGGCACCGCCGCTGAACCCGTCATCCTGAGCGAGGAGCAGCGCGACCTGAGCGAGGAGCAGCGCGACGAGTCGAAGAACCCCGATGCCGCTCCCTCCACCGCAACCGCTCCAACCCTTCTTCCTCCCACCATCACCCTCCAGGCCGTCGCCGCAAACCAGCAACCAGCACCCGGCACCCACAACCAGCAACCTCGAACCCATCTCGAACCTTGAACCTCGGTCCTGTTCTACAATCAACAAAACCCCCTCCCGCTCAACTCGCAACACGCAACCGGCAACCAACCACGAAAAACGAAGGCCAATGATCATTTCTCCGATCCCGGAAGCCCTGACATTCGACGATGTCTTGCTCGTCCCCTCCTACAGCGAGGTCGTTCCCACCCAGGTCAGCACCCAGACCCAGCTCACCCGGAACATTGCGCTCACCACTCCGCTCGTTTCGGCCGCCATGGACACGGTCACCGAGTCGCGTCTCGCCATCGCCATGGCGCAGCAGGGAGGCATGGGCGTCGTCCATCGCAACCTCACCATCGCCCAGCAGGCCGGGGAGATCGATAAGGTCAAGCGCTCCGAGTCCGGCATGATCGTCGACCCGGTCACCATCGCGCCCGAGCAGCCCATCTCAGATGCCCTCGAGCTCATGCGCCGCTTCAAGATCTCCGGAGTCCCGGTCACCAAAAAGGGCAAGCTCGTCGGCATCCTCACCAACCGCGACCTGCGCTTCGTCAGCCGCACCGACATTCCCATCGACGATGTGATGACCAAGAAGAACCTCATCACCGTCCCTGTCGGCACCACGCTCGAGCAAGCCGAGGAGATCCTCCACCAGCACCGCGTCGAAAAACTCCTCGTCGTCAACGACGACTACGAACTCAAGGGCCTCATCACTGTCAAAGACATCCAGAAGAAACTGAAATATCCCAACGCCTCGAAGGACGAGAAAGGCCGCCTGCGCGTCGCCGGCGCCATCGGCGCTACCGGCGACTTCCTCGAACGCGCTGCTGAGCTCATCGCCATGCGCGTCGACGCCCTCGCCATCGACTCCGCTCACGGTCACTCGTCACGCGTCCTAGAAGCCGTCCGCGAAGTCAAGAAGCGTTTCCCCGATGTCGACCTCATGGCCGGCAACATCGCCACCTATGACGGCGCCATGGCCCTCGTCGACGCGGGCGCAGACGCGGTCAAGGTTGGCATCGGCCCCGGCTCCATCTGCACCACGCGTATGGTCACCGGCGCCGGAATGCCGCAGATCACTGCGATTGCCGAGGCCGCTCGCGCAGCGTCCAAACACGGCGTGCCCGTCATCGCCGATGGCGGCATCAAATACTCAGGCGACCTCACCAAGGCCATCGCCGCCGGCGCCGACGTCGTCATGATCGGCTCACTCTTCGCCGGCGTTGACGAATCGCCCGGCGAAACCATCCTCTATCAGGGCCGCAGCTTCAAGGCCTATCGAGGTATGGGCAGTCTCAGCGCAATGTCGCAGGGCTCCGGCGAGCGCTACTTCCAGTCCGCCGAGGACATGACCGGTTCTGCAGTCGCTGCCGAACGTCCTTCCATCACCGCACGCGAATCCAGTGGCTCCAACCGCCTCGCCAAGTTCGTCCCCGAAGGAATCGAGGGACGCGTACCGCATCGCGGCCCGCTTGAAGCGATGGTCTATCAGCTCGTCGGCGGACTGCGTTCCGGAATGGGCTACCTCGGCTGCGGCAGCATCGCCGAGCTGAAGGACAATGCTCGTTTCATCCGCATTTCGAACGCGGGTCTTCGCGAGTCGCATGTACACGATGTCATCATCACCCGCGAGGCGCCGAACTATCACGCGGAATAATCACCGCATTCGCCGAGCCGGGTAATTCTTTCCGCTCCACGAGAAGCCAGGGTTCGTGCGCGCCTGACTCGTAACTGAATAAGTCACACATAACAAAAGCAATCCGGTTTGGCATCTCGCTTGCTTGTGTGCAGATTGAACCCGCAAGGGTCGATCGCAACTCGGCCTGGAGATACAAAACGATGTCTGCTTCGCCCATGCTGTTCAATCCCTCCCCCGTCACCCCTCGTCGCAGCCTGCGAAGCGAATGGTTGCCTGTACTGTGCGCAATGATTTTCATCTGCTTCACTTCCACCAGCTTCATGGGGGGAGGAACAACACAGAAGCTTGTCAATGCAGTTTGGCAGGTCTTACTCGGCCATTGGCACTGGGATCTCACCGGTCCAGTGAACGAGGCTTGCCGCAAGACAGGCCACTTCTTCGGCTACGGAATCATTGGCCTCATCTTCAGCAACGCGTGGTATAAGTCGGCGCAGGCGTTTGCATGGGTGGTCCGCAGTTGGCTCACGCCATTCGCGGCGACACTCGCAGTCGTCTCCACGTTTTTCGTAGCCTGCCTCGATGAATGGCATCAGCGCTTTCTTCCCGGGCGCGTCGGCTCCATGCGCGATGCGCTGCTGGACGCCGCTGGTGCGATCTTCCTGAACCTCCTGATCTGGGCGTTCCGTGCCCGTCGGCGCAGGAACGCACTGAACAATTGGAAGCGAGTAAAAGGCATGATCGCGTAACGAGGAAGGTCTTCTGGCGCGCTCGCTGTTAGCCTAAGAAGAATGCGTCCAGTCTTCTTCCTGAACTCCAAGCAGCCTCCATTGGGCAACGTTACAGGCTGGCGCTGGTGGCTTAATGTGTGGGCGCCGGTCGCTCTCGCGATCGGCGTCATCTGCATCGAGTCAACCGGCACCTTCTCGGCGCAAAACACCAGCAGTTGGTTGCGGCCCATCTTCGAGCGGCTGTTTGGCGCGATGCAGGACGCCACGTGGGACGCTGTGCACCACATCCTGCGCAAAACTGGTCACTTCCTCGGCTACGGAACGGTCGGGTTCACGTTTCTGCGAGCCTGGCTGCACACGCTGAGTCGTCATGATCCGTCAGCATTACGCTCCGGACGCCTGGGGGCATCGGTTCTCGCGATCCTCTCGACCGCGCTGGTCGCCAGTGGCGATGAGTTTCATCAGACGTTTCTGGCTGGCCGCACCGGGACCCCCGTCGACGTGTTGCTGGACACGACAGGCGCGTGCACGATGTGTCTTCTGGTGTGGCTCATTTGCTGGAGCAGGCGCACACAATCCGAGGCGGTCTAGTCACTTGCTTAGCCGCTTGAATTTCGTGTCGAGCGCCATCGCATCGAATCGATGCCGCAGGGTGAAGCCAGATCGTTGGTACAGTCGCACTGCCTGCTCATTTGCCTCGGTCACCGTTAACGAAATGGCCTCGAAGCCCGCGGTTATCAGCGCCTCGGCGCTGCGCTGCAGAAGGACGCGTCCGAGTCCGCGGCCTCGGAACGCAGGCGCGACACACAGTTGGGTAATATGCGCAACATCGGGCGCAACACGCGAGCACAGCAGCATTCCAACCAGCGCTTTGCTCCGCCGGTCGCGCAGCAGCCACGACAGGTTCGGCTCAAAGATTCCGCAGCCAGGGAAACGGACAATGTTGTGGAGAAAGCGCAAGGAACCATGCAGCGAGCGGTACTGGTCGTTGATCTGCGCATCTGCGTGGCCCACATAGCAGGTGTAGATCAGCTCGCCCGCAGTCTGATAGTCGTGCGGCGACCAGCGCGTCAGCTCCAACTCGGGTGGAATGTTCGGCAAGGTAGCATCGCCCGCCGGAGTGGAGCGGGCTGCTCCGTGAAGATCGCACTCGAGGAAGAGGCGCGGATAGATTGTGAACTCGGGGCCCGCAAACAAGTCGGCAAACTCGCCTGACTCGAACAGCAGGAGCTGCGATTCCACGCGGTCGACCGCCGGTGAATGGCGCAGCATCTCCAGGACGTGGACCAGAAGCACGTGGGTTGTTTCGGCGTCGCTCATTGTCCGGTGGCCTGAGGCGAATGCGTCGCCGATAACCGCCTTGTGTCCTTCGTACACACAGAAGGTGTAGCCGCAGACACGCCCTTGATCGAGCGCAACGAAGCCATGCAGGATGCGCGACTCGAGATACTGCAGCAGCAATTCGGTGGAGCTGCGATAGTCCCAGCGCAGGCGCTCTCGCCAAACCTCGGCCTCGCGCTCCAGGAGCGGCCGCAGTTGGCGCGCAGAGAAGTGCCGGAGATCGAGAACTTCGATTTGAGAGGCAACCGGCAAGCTGGACATCACGACCGACCTGAACTTCGACTCGATCCAAAATACCTGTCGGGCTTGGCAGCAGTCGAGCGTTATCGAGCAGAACGAGAGGAAAACTCTACTGGTCCTGCTGCTCCTGGTAGACCTTATACACCGCAAGGCCCTGCGATTCGTAGAGAAAAAGCGGCTCGTAGACCCGGCCTGTCAGCCAGGTTTCCAGCTTGCCTGACTCGTTGGCCGGGATCACCAGCAGGTGCTCTTCCGCAGGAATTTGGACTCCGCCGCTGCAACTCTCCTCGTTCAGACGGGGCTTTTCGGAGGGTTCGCAGTAGTCGATGGGCTGCTCGTTGCGATAGAAGGAGAGGCCGTACACCATGTCGCGCCGGACATCTTCGAAGGCGAGAGTATGCACATCCGGCGCCACCTGCTTCATCTGGCGTGCCAATGGTCTGGCGGAATAGTTCAGGTCGAGGTCTTTGCCGTGGAATCCGAGCAGGAACACCATTGCGGCAAGCACCGGGAATAGCGTCGCATTGCGCACATGCGCGATGCCCCCGATACGGATGGTTTTGACCACAGCAAAGAGCACCAGCAGGGCCGCGCAGCTGGCGACAACCAGCCAGCGGGCCGGCGGTACCAGAGTGTCGTACATCATGTGCTGGGGCGCCAGAACGATCACGAAGGCAACCACGGCGCAAGCGGCAGCGTGCGACCAGAACAGCCACTTTGGCAGCCCCACGCGACGGATGCGATTGAGATAGTCGCCGGTGAGAATCGTAATCGGCGGAATGGACGGGAGAATGTATCCGGGAAGCTTGGACTGGGAGAAGGTAAAGAAGACGATGGGAAAGAGCGCCCAGAGCACCAGGAACTCGGGGAACGCGTCGCCGGCGCGCGAGTGTCCGAGGTAACGCTTCGGATTCACGCGGACCTTCCATTCGGCCATCGAATCGCTGATTGCGGCGATCATTGCGCGGAAGGAAATGACGGTCCATGGCATCAGCCCGACCACAAGGACGGCCAGGTAATACCACCTCGGCTGGTGATGCTGATAGATATTGGTCGCGAAACGCTCGAGGTTGTGCTTGAGGAAGAAATCGTGCACGAACGTCGGATTCTCCCATTGCACGGCGACGTACCACGGCAAAACCATGATCAGGTAGAGCAGAACGCCCGGCCACCAGATGGTGCGGCGCAGGGCCGACCACTCCCGGCGCAACCCCAGGAACAGCAGGATGATGCCGAGCGCGAGGAACGGCGCGACCGGTCCCTTGGCGAGCGTTGCCGCGGCTCCGAAGAAGTAGAGGTCGAAGAGCCAGAATTTCTTGCCCGTCTCGTACCACGCATACCAGCCGAGCATCCCGATGCAGAACGGCGCGGCGAGTTGCATGTCCGTCGACGCGCCTCGGGCGAAACCGACGATCGCGACGCAGGAGGCGGTGATCAGCGCGGCGTCGAGTTGGCCGCCAGGCCGGAATCGGCGCATGTGCAGGAAGATCATGACGATCAGCAGGAAGGCGCCGGAGGCCGCGGGCAGTCGCGCTGACCAGTCGGAGACGCCGAACTCCTTGAAGAAGCTCATGGC
Organism: Acidobacteriaceae bacterium; assembly: GCA_036498865.1. Classification (GTDB taxonomy): domain Bacteria; phylum Acidobacteriota; class Terriglobia; order Terriglobales; family Acidobacteriaceae; genus Edaphobacter. Next base: position 5,925 of record DASYEU010000015.1, read on the forward strand.
GCGCCAGTAGTAGAGGGCGGGCTTCTCGAGCCAGGCATGTCCGTACAGGATTGGGGTGACGGTTCCGCCGTCGAGGCAGCGGAGCGAGTTCTGGAGGTCTTGCGGCCTGATGCTGTGGGGGATGATCCTGGCGTTTACCTGGTGGCAGATGTCCGAGTGGGCGCTGAGCATCTCCCGCGCGATCTGCGCGTAGCGCGGCTCGTCGGCGCCGACGAGGCCAACCTGATCGCCGCCGAACAGCGGAATGAGGCCGTAGAAGAGGAGGAACGTGGTGACGGCGAGGAGGACGACGAACTCCCACGGCGACTCGCCGCGGAGAGCGTAAAATTTGGCGCGTATCCAGTCCAGGAGCACATGGCGTTTCGTTGCGCCGGGCGCGGCGGGTTGTGGGGAATCGGTCAATATATCCATCAATACGAACGGCTGGATAAGCCAGACAAGGCTACCAGAGTCTTTGCTCCTGCGACATTACAGGACGGTCCCAAGCCCGGAGGGGGTTGGGCTGCCGTTCCGGGGTCAAGACCGTGGCTCCGCGGGCTGTGCTTCGACTGGTTGTGCGCTGGCACCGGAGGCGGAGTTTTCGTCGCGCTTCCGGTCGCGCTTGCGGGTTCGGGTCAGCAATTCCTCCATGCGACCGGTCAGCTTCTCGGAGCGATCGATTGCGAACGTCAGATCCGGCACGTGACGGACGCCCATGCGATCGCGGAGTTGTGAACGGATATAGGCGCGGGCGGTCATGAGGCCTTCGAGAGTCGAGTCCTCTTCGGCCTCGGTGCCGTGGACGGCGACGAAGACGCGGGCGCTCTTGCCGCCCGGCGCGAGCACGACGTCGGTGACGTAGCTGGGAGCAATGCGCGGGTCGGAGAGTTCGCCTTCCAGCATGGCTCCAATCTCCTCGGAGAAAGTGCTGGCGACTCGGTTGCGGTGATAGGTTCGGGCACGGTGTTCAGGCATGGCACATCTTTCAGACAACATTCAAGGATAACAAATCGAGGCGTGCGGTTCGCGGTTCGAGGGGCGACTGAGGCGGGGCCAAAACCCGGGATCTCGACGCGATTGAGTCGGCTTTCATTCGAGGATTTCTACGAATGAGTCGAGGATCTCGGCCCCGAGGGTGTTGGTAAGACGGTGGATGGCGTCGTCGAGCTCCTGCATCTGACCGGTCAGATAGGGGGACGAACCGGAGATTGCCGCGAGGCCCAGTGTGGCGCGGTTCCAGAGGCTGGCGTCGTCCAATTCGGCGACCGAGACGTTGAAGCCGTGGCGGAGTTTGTCTTTGAGCGAGCGCAGGACCTGGCGGCGGTCCTTGATGGACTGCGCGTGCGGGATGGAAAGTTCGACGGTGAGTTTGGCGATCGGCATCCGAGTTGTTGTTGCCTGCTGGCTTGAGAGTCCTTGATTGTGGGGTACCCCCCCCGGGGGGTGGTGGGGCGAAGTGATTTATTTACAGCTACTTGCCAAATTTACTCCTTGCAAATATTTGATTTCATGCGGGTTATAGGCAAATATAAGCATTTGCACGACTTAGGTTCGTTTGGTGGTCCGCAAACAGAAAAGCCCCGGCGACTGGCCGGAGCAGCGATTTCTTTTCTTGACCCTATAAGTTAATTATAGGCCTTTCCACAGGGTAGGAATGCCAATTATTTTTGCAATTCTGAGGCAGGGTAAGTTGTTGGAGCGGTGAAGGTTGCGGCCGAAAAATAAATTCTGGCGTGAGGGCAAGGGCTTGACAACAATTTGGGCGCCGTCGCTGCCGGCTTCAACGGAGTATCTCCCGGTCTGCCAGTTGAATTCTGCCTCCCCGCATCCCTACTGACCAGGGACTTCCATGGTGCGGATCTTCTGATCAGCGGTCAGGAGGGTTAGACGGCTGCCGGGCACGGAGTTTGCCGATGACCCTTCCGATTGGAATCGGGCGAAGCGGAGCGGGCTGCCCATGCGGAAGTCGACGAGTTGCTGGCCCTGGGCGTCGTAGACGAGTGCCTCATCGCGGCGGTTAACGATGCAGACGCGGCCTGAGGCGGGATTGGCCGCAGCCAAGTAGCCGAAGAACTGGCGTAGTTGGCTTCCAGTGGCCATGTCATAGACCATGGTGCGGTTGTCGTCGCTGGTGAGGTAGAGCTGGTCGCCCACAATGTTGATGCCTTCAACCCCCGTGTAGGCGGCGGGTACTTCGAGGACGAGTTCGTGGAGGACGTTGCCGGTAGCAGCGTCGAGCGCCTGGATCACGCGACCGGAGTCCTTGTTCTTGATGTTGGCAGCGTGCTCGGCGAGCGCGGCATCGGCTTTGAGCCTAGCTTTGGCGAAGCTGGTTTTGAAAGGGAAACTGAGGAGAAGCATTCCGGGGTTGACGTTGGGGGCGTGGGCCGGCTCTCCCGAGTCGAAGGTGCGGCGCCAAAGGACCGAGTTGTCCGTAACGCTATGAACGATGAGTTCGACGCCGCTCTTGCCGGAGGGCTTCCACTCCTGCAACATGCCGGAGATGAGGCGCGTATTGTCGTCTTCCTTGTATGGCAAGGGGGTGGACGTGACAGGCGCGAAGGATACCCGAGTGATGCCGCGATCCTTTTTGTCGACCTTGGGCAACTCGGCATAGAGGGAATTATCTGCGGCGAAGACGGCGGAATTGAATTGATGTGCAAGGACCAGCAGCTTCCCGGTACTGAGATCCCAGACTCCGGAGCGCGTTCTAGCGGAGAGTGCGAGCAACCGGCCGTCTGGAGAGACGGCTAAGCGCAGGTTGGGGCCAAGCGGACTGAGCGGAAGGGCCGCTGCCTGGTGTGGAGTGGCATCATCTCCCACCTTGCGCAGCAACACGCTACCGTCGGCGTTCTCGTTGATCATCCATTGGTTCCAGACGTCCATCGAAGGCGTTTTGGATGCAGCGACGAACTTACCCACGGAGGCATCCGCAAGCCCGATGGCGTAGTCCTTCAAGGACTTGCTCAAAACGAAGTTGCCGCCTGAGACGGATTCGAGGTCGTCGAGGCCGAAGGGGAGAGACTGCAGGCGTTTTCCGTCTGGAAAGCTGAAGACTCCCGAATCCTTGAAGTCTTTGCTCGGCACGACGCCAACGATCTTGTCATCTCCGATGAACGCGTATGGACCGGGGATACCGCTTCGCAGTTCCTTGCCGATGGGGATGGTGGCGCGGGTACGTAGGTCGAAGGCCAGCTTGGCATCGGCGGGCCCAATGAGCAGAGTGTTGCCGTCTGCGGAGAGGCTGGAGGGCATCAGGTCAACCGGAACTAGAGCTCCTCGATTGATGGCCAACTGGACAAGGAAGCCGAAGGTGGGCTGGAAGAAGTCTTTCTTCTGATAGAACATTTCGCCGGTGGCGGGGTCGAGAGCGGTGAGGTCGAGAAATACGCCGTTTTCTTCGTCGCGGATGGAGATGCAGAAGAGGGTACGGCCGTCGGGTGCGAGCTTGGTCTGGATGCATTCGTGGCGCGCGATTGGTTCGTGAGACGCGAGCATCTTCTGTTCAGGGACGCTCCACTCTTCGGTGTGCAGGCCCGGAGTGTGGAAGACGATGTGCTGGGAATCGGGGCTGAACTCGGCGGGGAGGGCCTTCTCGGCATCGAAGCGGAAGAGCAGTTTGTACGGGTCGCGAGAGAGGACAAAGATAGAGCTCTCGTCCTGGGCCAGCAGATACTTTCCATCGCGGCTGAAGCGGAGGCGATCGAGGTCCATGCGCAGCGGCGGTGTGAGTGCGGCCTCGCTGATGGGTTTGACGTTGGCGTCGATGGCCGCAGGTTGGTTAGCGATGACGAGCGACTGCCAATGCAGAAAGTCGGCGCTGGCACTGGACGTCGTGGCGCCGCAGCCCACGGGCAGGGCGTTGACGAGTTTAAGGATGGCGCGCAGGCGCTTCTCTTCGGGCTTAGTAGTTCCGAAGAAGTCGGAGAGCCGGCCGCCGATCTTGCCGTCAACGAAGAACATCCGGTTCCAGAACTCGGAGTACGCCTGCGGACGGTAGCCTGCCGCAGCTGTTGCGTAGACGGAAACGACGTCCGCCTGATCCTGCTTTTCGTCGGTATCGCCGCCAGGACCGGGATGCTTGTCCTTTAGCTGCGCGTCGACGAGACGCTGGAACTTGGCATACACGTCTGCCTTGTCGGTGACGCTGGTGATGTTGAGGAGGCGCTTCAAGTCCGCGGTGGTCTCGATGGCGAATTGGTGAGAGAGGATGTGGCCCATCTCGTGAGCGATCACGGAGGCGATTTCGTCTTCGCTACGTGCGTTTGCGACTAGCTTGCGGGTGAGGTAGACGTGACCTCCGGCGAGAGAGAAGCCGTTGACCTCAGAGGAATCGACCAGCACAACGTGGAACTGAATGCTGGTGGGAGGGAGGGACGCAAGGAGGCGTTTGGCGATGCCGGCGAGGTATGCGTTCTCCGCGGGATCCTGGATGGGACGGTAGTCGCGCTCGAGCATGTCGGCCATGGCGTCGCCGAGCCACTGCTCCTGTTGCTCCGAGAAGATATTGGGCTGGGTGGAGGAGAGGATGGCAGGCGGTGCGGGGCACGTCCCAGGAGGCGCTACCGCGATGACTGGAATTGCGAAACAAAAGAGTGCGACGAGGGTAAAACGGGACAGGTTCGAGCTCATGGTTGTCCAAAGTTCAGGATGGCGGAAGCATATCACTGCCTGGGAGTAATCGAACGGATGTTTTCGTTGACAGGGGCAGTGCGGGTTGGGTAGATTTCTTTCCGCGCTCGAAACTGTTTCCCCCTCGCAAGATCATTGCTTCTCTTTTCTCCGAGTAGACCTGCGGCCAAAACCTGGCTGTGATCGATATCCCTGCCTAAAGAGAGGTTTCATGCCTACCCTTCGTGTGTCTCGTGTTTTCCTTCTCTCTGCCCTGAGTTCCTTTGCGCTGGCCCTGGCCGGTTGTGCCTTGAATGGTGGACCGGGCGCTGCCCTGAAAGGATCAAGCGGAAGTTCGGGTGGAGGAATCGATCTATCGCGCACGGCGGGATTGGGCGGTTCCGTGTTTGGCGGTCAGCAGCCGATCAGTGGGGCGGCGGTGACGTTGTGGGCGGCAGGCACGACGGGCAGCTATGGGACCGCTGCAACCTCGGTCGCGACGACGACGACGGACTCGAATGGAAATTTCACCTTCAATGTCGCGGGCGTGTCGCCGTGTACGACGGGACAGTATTTGTACATCACGTCGGCGGGCGGAGATCCGGGCGGTGGCACGAATTCGTTTGCCGCGCTGATGGCGGCGCTGCCGGCGCCTTGCGGTCCGGGGACGGCGAATACCTTTGTCACGGTGAACGAGGTGACGACTGTTGCGTCGGTGACGGCGTTGCAGCAGTTCATGAGCATCACGCCGGGAGGGAATCCCGCGTGGACGATTGGGGCTCCGGCAGCGAATGTGACCGGGCTGGCCAATGCGTTCGTGCAGGTGGGGAACCTGACGAACATCGGAACCGGAACGTCGGGGGTTACGACGTCGGCGTCGACGATCAACAGCGTTACGTACACGACGACGATTACGCCGGATTCGACCAAGATCAACACGCTGGCGGATATTCTGGCGGCCTGCATCAATACGGCGGGGACCAGCATCTGCACCAGCTTGTTTACGGACACGACGCCGAGTGGTTCGAGCGCGCCGACGGATACGATTCAGGCGGCTTATTACCTGGCGACGAATGCGGGCGGGTTGGCGTTGCCTGCGCACGGGGCTTTGCAGGGAGAGCCCTACTATCTCTGCAGCACGTACGTGAGTGGGACCGCTCCGTTTCAGCCGTCGGGCGCGTGCTCGGTGAGCAGCACGACGTATCCCACGGATTGGGCGATTGGGGTTGGATGGCAGACCAGCAATGGGACGGCGACGGTGGGCACCGCGAACACCTATGGCGTTGCCATCGACGGAAATGGGAACGTCTGGACCGCTTACAGTGTCGTGAGCGGGTCTACGAGCAATCCAGCGAACATCACTGAGTTCAACCAGGCCGGGCAGGTGCAGTTCACTCCGGTGGCAAGCACGGTGATCAGCGCGGGGCCGACGACGCAGGAGAATGGCGGCACTCCGACGACGTACAGTCCGAATTTCACGTCGGTACTGAATGGATCGAGCACGTACTCGGTGCTGGGCGGGCGAGGGTTGGATCTGGCGATCGACACCAGCAATAACGCATGGTTCAGCAGCACCAATGGAGCTGTGCCCCCGGTTACGGTTGCGGATGCAAGTGTTCTTACCCAGGTTTCGCCGACCGGCACGTCAACGGGGTGGTTGATTCCTGCATTGGCTCCGGGGCCGCTGGCGATCGACGGCAGCAACAATATCTTCGTTACGGATGAGCCGCTCGGGCTCCAGTCCACCAGCTTCCGTTCCTACACGTCGGAGCTGGAATTCTCGAATGTCAGTCATCCTGGAACATATGCGGTGTTTGACGGCGGACTCGACCGGCAGACGACGGTTGGTGAAGTGGTGTGGGCGGACAATGCGGGATATGCGTGGAGCGTCGCGAGCGGCGGCAAATGCACTCCTCCGGGCACCATCTATCGCGGAAACACGGCTGAGTTTGAGGCGGACGGAGCTCTTGGCGTGAGCGCAGACGACGTCACGAATGCGAGCGCCTGCCCGCTGTGGAGTGGATTTACGGATGGAACTGGCGGCGCGTTCTTTGCCAACGGTGCGCTGTCGCATTTGGCTATCAGCGGAGGAAGCGCTTCCAAGTCCGCGCCTCTGGTCGGGACGCTGACGGCCGGAACGGGCACGAGCAATGGAGGTCTGGACGGCGGCAATGGAGTCTTTGTCGATGGGCTTGGAGATATCTGGGTTGCCAACTCGGTGGGCGGAGTCTCCGAATTCACTTATTCCAGCGGCACGAACGCGTTTACTCCGCTTTCTCCTTCGGGCACTGCGACTGTGCCGGTGTATGGTTTCGGGACGAGCTATCTCGCCGGTACGACTCCGTATTTTGTGGCTGCGGACGCATCGGGCAATTTGTGGGTCGGGAGCGGCGGCAACACGCTGCATTACCTCGTCGGGATTGCAGGTCCCACAGTGACCCCCATTTCGCTGATGCTGAAGACGAGCTTCATCGGCTCTCGTCCGGGCGCTTTGACTCTGGTCTCGCTCACGTCTTCGCTCTCCTACAACACGGTAACGTCGGCTGGGCAAGCGATGACCGCGACGCTGACGAACACTGGCTCTGCAACGGTGAAGATCGGGACGATGTCGTTTACGGGCACTACGCCGGGTGATTTCTCTGTGACCGGTACGACGTGTGGAGCGACTCTGTCGATTGGCGCGAGCTGCACGATCGCGGTGACGTTCAACTCCGGTACGGCGGGCACCTTCAACGGCACGTTGAATGTTGCGAGCAATGCGGCGGGCAGTCCTGCGTTGACGAGCTTGACCGGTACTGCTGCCGCGTCCGCTGGGTCAATCAATCTGCAGCCAGGGACGATTCCGCCGACAGGACCTTCGATCACGTTCCCGTCGCAGGTGGCGGGCAGTGTGAGCACGGCGCAGGCGGTGGTGTTGACGAATACCGGCGCAACGACCATGAACCTTGCGCTGGGCACGACGGGCACGGGTGCGAACCTGTTCCCGGACACGACCAATTGCGGGAGTTCGCTGGCGGCAGGGGCCTCTTGCTTCGTGTCGTTCAAGTTTGCGCCCAAGGTGGCTGGAGGCTATTCGGCTGCGTTGTCGATCACCAACGATGCCGGTACGGGATCAACGGCCTCGCTCGCGGGGACGGCGACACCGTTCACGATCACGATGAACACTACGAATCCGGCGGCGTGGGTCATCGATAACGGCGCGATCACATTCAACTGGAATTCGAATTCGGCTTACCTGAACAGCTGGGTGCTGGATGGCTACTCCGATCAACTGGTGGACACCACGACGCTGGGCTCGGGCAGCCAGGTGGAAGGGTTGTATTCCGGCATGGTCGGTCCATTTATGAACGGCACGCCCACGTCGTCCTGCACCTCGGTGGGCGCGACGGTCACTGGTCCCGTCACCTGCACGGCGGGAAGCGGCACCACGCCGTATGTCGATTGGGCCATTACGTGGCTCGACACGGCATCCCCCGCGCTCAACGACTATACCTTCGTTTGGCACTATGTTGTCTTCCCGAACGATCCTGGCGTGCATAGCTACATTCAGCTGATCCATAACGCCAGCAACACTAATCCCGTCGACCCCGGCATCGGCCAGATTCAGTGGATCTTCCGCGATAACCAGTCGATCTTTACCCATACGTACGAAGTGAACTCAAGCCTGGGCTGGTTGGGTGTGGAAGACATTCCGCTGCCTTCGGTCGCCGACATGGCGTCCTCCGATCCTGGGAGGGTGGTGCAGAATGCGGCGGAGGATCTGCACGGCTTTGCCGACATACCCGCGGGCTTTGGCCGTGAGTTCATGACCAAGTACGACTACGCGGGATACGAGTACCTGCACCAGGCGTCCGGCCTGTACGGCCCCGCGACCTCCGGCACCACGTACGGAGTGTGGACCGTGCTTCCCAACAAAGAGACGTTCGTTGGCGGACCCACCAAGCAGGACCTCTGGTTTACCGAGAACATTGACATGATTGAGGCGCAGTCGAACCACGAGCTCAATCAATTGGTCCTGAGCACGCCGGCGGGCGTGGCGTCGAACCGCTTGTGGGGGCCGTACTACATCCATGTCAACACCCTCGGCCAGGCGTACAACCAGACCGGGAATGTGCTGGCGTCGCAGGCCGATATGTATGCGGATGCGATCGCTGCCGGCAACTCGTTGTTGAGCAATTACGACAATGTGTCGCCGCTGGTGGCCGCCGGCTATGTGCCTTCCACCGGGCGTGGCTCGGTCTCCATCCAGATGAATAACGTGTCTGGCGCAGCGCACACCGCCTGGGCAGTGCTCGGCGATCCGAACACCAACTTCCAGTATTCGGGCCAGGGCATGCAGTACTGGGCGGACATCAGCGCGAACGGGACGGCAACGATTACCGGCGTTGCTCCGGGGACCTACCGGCTGAGCGTGTACGTGCTGGGCCAGTGGGGCGAGTATCGTCAGGACGGCATTGTGGTGACGGCGAACAATACGACCACAGTTCCGGCGGCGACATTCGCTCCCGAGAATTTTGCGGGCAACACGGGCGGAACAAGCGGCGAGACGATCTTCACGATCGGCACAGCGGACCGCTCGTCGCACGAGTTCCTGCACGGCCACAACATCGTGACCGGCAACGATGACCGCGAGTTCTGGGGCAACTGGAACTTCTGGCAGGACTTTGCCGCCAACCAGGGAGCCGTCGTGTACTACGCGACGCCCGTGGGCTCGACGCCTGCAACCAACGACCTCTCCAAGTGGAACTACACCCACTGGGGCACTACCTTCAACCCAGGTTTGTATGCCGGTGTCTTCAGCAGCGGCGACGACACGACCGACGGATATCAATATGCCGGTCAGGTGTACGCGGGAATTGGCGGCGTCGGAGCAGAGTCCGGCATTCCGTCGTATGTCGCCGGTCTGTCCAACGCTGCGGGGACGAATGGGGTGACGACTCCTCCTCCGGTTTGGCAGGTTTACTTTGCCACGCCGAATGACATCACCAACTACGCATCGGGCTATGCGCAGCTTTCCGTCGCTGTGGCCTGCAGCGACGGCAGCTACGTGATCAACCTGAACGGGCACCAGTTGATCTATTCGAGGGCGAACTTCTCCGACTGCATGATCCGTTCGGGGCTCTCCGGTTACACCGAATGGTTTGTGATGGAGTTCCCCGCCAGCTACCTGAACCAGACCCCCGGAGGCAGCAACGAATTCACCGTCGGGATGACTCAGATTGGGTCACAGGACGACGCGTGGCGTTTGGATCTCACCAACACCACGGCGAACCCGGCAACCACCGGCTGGAAGGACTACACCTACATATCGCCCGGAGGCACGACGCAACCGAACGATGCAGTCCCGAACCCATAGCGTCGGGGATGCGATGATGGGTGCATGATCTCGCAGGCGAACTGTGCGGCAACGACACCGATGGGTGCGACGTTGATTGCAGGCGGAGGCGCGACGTTTCGCGCGTGGGCTCCGCGGGCGACGGCGGTGTACCTGAACGGGGTCTTCGGCGGGGTGGTGCGTTCCGGGCTGACGCCGGATCTGCTGCTGGCGGAAGACGCGAACGGCTACTGGTCAGGATATGTAGCCGAGGCGGGCGATGGCGATACCTACCGCTTCTGCGTGGTGGGTGCGGGCTCTAGCGGGTATAAGCGCGACCCGTATGCGCGGGAGCTGGCGCACGATGCGGCGCTGCCGTTTCCGGTGTGCTCGGCGGTGATTCGTGGTGCGACGGATTATCCGTGGCACGATGCCGGGTTCAGGCCGGCGGCGTTCTCGGACATGGTGCTGTATCAGTTGCATATTGGGACCTATCTCTCGCAGGTGACCGGGAAGTGTGGAACTTTTCTGGACGTGATCGAGAAGCTTGAATACCTGGTGGCGCTGGGCGTGAACGTGGTGCAGCCGCTGCCGGTGTGGGGGAACGAAGACATCGCCGGCTCGCTCGGGTATGACGGCTCGGACTACTACTCGCCGGATATTGAATACGGTGTGTACGGCGCGGCCGAGCTGGCGGGACATTTGGCGACGATCAACCGGCTGCTGGCGGCGAAGGGATTTGCGCCGATGGCGCTGGTGGATATTACGCCGGTGTACGCGCAGTTGAAAGCGATGGTGGACTTGCTGCACGTGTATGGGATCGCCGTGGCGTTCGACGTGGTCTACAACCACGCCGGGGGGTGGAGCAATACGTATCCGGTGCCGGTGACGGTGAACCCGAGCGGGAAGCTGAACGGGGATGACGAGAGCCTGTACTTCTGGGACCGCGCGGTGAATACGGGCGACAACAACCAGAGCCTTTACTTCACGGACAAGGGATATGTGGGCGGCCTGTCGTTTGCGCTGTGGAATGCGGACGTGCGTGAATATCTGCTGAAGAACGCCGCGTTCTACCTGGAGGAGATGCACGGGAACGGATTCCGCTACGACGAGATCTCGAACCTGCTGGGGATGAACGACGCAAGTGGCTGGGAGTTCGTGCGGGCGCTGTCGGACAAGGTGCGCGGGTTGGACCCGAGCGCGTTGCAGAATGCGGAGTACTGGCCGGGTGAGTACTACAACCAGCCGGCGACGAACGCGATCACGCCGGTAGCACAGGGCGGAATGGGTTTCGACACGGTGCAGCACGACGCGCTGCGCGAGGCGATCCGGACGGCGGTGGGGCAGGCCGCGGGAGGCTCGGGAGCCTATGTGGACATGACCGGGATCGCGATGGCGCTGTGGCCGGAGAACTTTGCGCACGCGTGGCAGACGATTCCGTGCGTGGAGAATCACGACATTGTGAAGGCGGGGACCGAGAGGAGGGTGCCGGTGCTGGCGGATGGCACCAATTCGCGGAGCTGGTATGCGCGGTCGAGGACGCGGGTGGCGATGGGGTTGCTGCTCACGGCGCCGGGAATTCCGCAGCTATTCATGGGGCAGGAATTTCTGGAGGACAAGCAGTGGGGGGCGGACTCAAACGATGCTGCACACCTGATCTGGTGGGACGGGCTGGCGGCTGCGGCAGGGGGAGGAGCGGTAGACCAGGCGATGGCCGACCATCTGAAGTTCACCCAGGACGCGGTGGAGTTGCGAAACTCGCAGCCAGGGTTGCGGGGCGATGGGCTGAACGTCTTCTATGCGAACGATGCGGACCGGGTGATTGCTTTTCAACGCTGGGTGGCGGGGCAAGGAAACGATGTGGTGGTAGTGGCGACGCTGAGCGAGTCGACGTGGTGGGGATATCGCGTGGGCTTTCCGAGGGCAGGACGATGGGTGGAGGTATTCAACAGCGACGTGTACGACCACTGGGTGAATCCGCAGGCCGCAGGCAATGGGGGCGGAGTAACGGCCGAGGCGGTGCCGATGCATGGGTTGGCGGCGAGCGCGGAAGTGGTGATTCCGGCGAATGGGGTAGTGGTGTTTGTGAAGGGGTAAGTCGCCCTTAATTTGTGCTTGCATCGGTTACATGGGGGGCGGGGGTGGACGGCGGAAACCGCCCGGGCCTCCTGGACCGCCGGGTGGCGGACCCTGGTGGAGATGCTGGGGAGAGCCCATGAAGCAGCCGATGGTGTAGGGGTATTCGCGCGTCAGGACGTAGTGGTAGATGCTTTGGGGCTTGCCATCCCAGAGGACGGTGCTGGTGCGGCCGTGGCAGACGTCGAGGTTGGCGTTGGTGAGTTCGGCGCCGCCGGCGTCGTAGGTGCTGTAGATGCCGAAGCCGTCGATGGCATAGCCGATGAGCTGCTCGTTCTGAGTGGCGCCGGGGAGGCATGGGCTGGGTCCGTGGTAGTGATAGGTGCCTCGTGGTTCGGGGTGGCCGCTGCAGAGGTCCTGGACTTCGTGCGCGACTGCGTCGCGGCCCATTGCGTCGAGCGCGTTGAAGATGGCGACGCCGTTGAGGGCAACTCCGATCATGCCCATTGAAACGCAGGATGGGGTGGCGGCGAGTTGTGGAGCGGCGGGGAGCGTGAGCTGGACGGTCTGCTTGCGGATGGAGTTGGGGTTGCGATCATAGGCGAACGCAGGGTCGGTGGGAGAGATGGGGAAGTTGCCGGTGGCGGTCTTGACGGGCAGGCCGTTGCCTTTGACGAGGCGGGAGACGACGAGCCCGTTCTGCGTTTGTGCGATGGAGAACTCGGCGTCGGGCCACTCGAGCTTGCCCTGGACCTGGGGCTTGGCGGTCAGGTCCCAGGTGTCCTTGTGGATCCAGGGAGTCGGGCCGTTGGCGCCGAAGCCGCGGCTGAAGTCGGTTTGGCAGGACATGACATCGCCGGATCTGGGTGAGGTGGAGACGCGGCCATCGCCTAAGGGGAGATGACGGACGTCGAGGACGTCGTGTTTGGGGGCGGGCTGGTCGGTGGGAGCGGGGGCCGATCCGGCGAGGGCGAAGAGGGCGGGCAGCAGAAGCAGAACGTACGGCTTGAGCAAAGAGGAGCTCCTTCGAGATTGGAACTGCCGGGCCCGTGGTGTCGCGAAGAGTTGGACGGGTTGCAGCTGAGTTGCGATTACAGGGATCTGGACATCGTTGTCGGCCTGTGGGAGATGCGAGGATGGCTTCCTGATTTTTGGGGATGAGCGGTCGGGGAGGAGCTTCCGGACGCCAGCGGGAAAATTAGAAGTACCTTGCGTGGTTCATTCGCAAGCGAGTGGGTTTCAACGCACAGGAGGGGATGTCAGACTAGGTTCCATAGGCCGGGGCACGCAGGACGGAGCAGCGCACAGACGCACACATTTTTGTAAGGGAGTAGAAGCCAATGTCCGATAACGCAGACGATCTCCGGATTCATTACCAGGACGAGGCGCCGCGTGGCGCTCGCATTAAGGTGATTGGGGTAGGTGGCGGCGGGAACAATGCTGTCAACCGGATGATCGCGGCGGGCGTGGAGGGTGTTGAGTTCATCTCGGCCAACACGGACGTGCAGGCGCTGCAGTTGTCGAATGCGCCGATCAAGCTGCAGTTGGGCGTAAAGCTGACGAGCGGGTTGGGTGCGGGCGCGAATCCTGATGTGGGACGGCGCGCGGCGCTCGAGGACTCGGACAAAATTATTGAGGCGCTCGAGGGCGCAGACATGGTGTTCGTGACTGCGGGTCTTGGCGGCGGCACGGGCACGGGCGCGGCTCCCGTGATTGCCAGCCTGGCGAGCGAGATGGGCGCGCTGACGGTTGCGGTGGTGACGCGGCCGTTCGCGTTCGAAGGCAAGCGGCGGATGATGCAGGCCGAGCGCGGCATGCAGGAACTGCTGGAATCGGTGGATACGCTGATTGTGATTCCGAACGAGAAGCTGCTGGCGGTGGCCAAGGACGCGGGCTTCTTCGAGAGCTTCCGGATTGCGGACGATGTATTGCGCCAGGGCGTGCAGGGGATTTCGGACATCATTACGATTCCGGGCGTGATCAACCGCGACTTCGCGGACGTGAAGACGACGATGGCCGGCATGGGCTACGCCGTGATGGGTACGGCGAGAGGCGCAGGCGAGAATCGCGCGATGGATGCTGCGATTGCGGCGATGGCGAGTCCGCTGCTGGAGGCGGGCGCGATCGATGGAGCGCGCGGCGTGCTGATCAACATTACGGGTTCGAGCAACCTGAAGCTGAGCGAGGTGAACGAGGCTTCGACGATCATTCAGAACGCGGCGCACGAGGACTGCAACATTATCTTTGGCGCGGTGCAGGATGAGCGGATGGGCGATGAGGTGCGCATCACGGTGATCGCGACCGGCTTCAGGCAGGAGATGCCGGAGCGGCGCGCACGCATGCTGGCTGAGTCGACGCTGCCAGGTGCGGATTTCCAGGTGCCGATTCGCGGACGGAGTGTGAGCGGACGCGGCGTCGAGGCGCCGGCCTTGTTTGCGAGCGAAGAGAAGGAGATGCGGCAGAGCGCGCCACCGCGCGAGGTCGAGCTGGCGCAGCCGAGCCCAGCGGCGAAGGTTGAGGCGGAAGAGATTGACGACGAGGCGGAGGCCGCAGAGATTGAGCTGGATGCTGACGGCTCGGCTGACGACGTGGAGGCGATGGAGCTAGAGGACGACGTAGCGCCCGAGGCAGAGCACAGGACGGAGCCGGAACTGATTCCGGTGTCAGCTTCCGTGTTCGACGACGACTTCTTCCGGGCGAGCCGAGCTCGCGGGGAGGCTGCCGCACGAGCTGGAGTGGCGACGGAGGCAGCACCTGTTGCTGCAGCACCTACTGGCGACGCGCGGCTGTTTGCCGGAGTGAGTGCCTCCCACGCGGAGCCTGCGGACGCGGATGAACTGGATATTCCGGCGTTCCTGCGGCGCAGCCAATAGGGTTAGGCTGGCCGGCTGAGTTTGTGAAGTTCGTCACTGCCGATTTGGTTCTGCGTCCCGTAAAATAGAAGGACCGGACGCGGATTCTGTATCCGATCGGTGGGCGTTTTTTCTTGGAATTTTGAAGGCGCGCGGCCGAACCTGTTGCAGGAAAACGGCTTGCGGCACGATTGAAAGCGCCGGAGGATGACCCCTCCGAGCTATTGCAGGAGTGTTGTTTGGCGGGTTGAATGAGTAGCAAGGGCCTTGACCAGCAGGGCCGCTGCGGACTGAGCAAACTTTCGAAGGGCTCAGTGGGTCGAAAGAAGTAGCCGGACGTTTTTGGACGGACTGTACGAAGCGCGTCAGCAGCAAAGAACCCTGGGGGAACACTGTACATGGCCCGGAAATTCCACTGGAGCACTGCAACCGTAATCTGCCTTACCGCCTCGATTCTGACCGCGCCCGCATTTCTGGCGCACGCACAGACAAATACCAGCACCTCGAAGACGGCAGTCCACAAAAAGGTGGCGCACAGCACCGGCGCGACCAAGACTGCTTCGGCGAAGAGTGCGGCGGCGAAGAGAACTTCGGCAAAAGCTACGGCGGTGCGAACGCGCACGGCGACCACCCACGCCGCAACTGCGGCAGTCTATCGGACCGGTACCAGGGCGAGGACCCGCGCTGGCGCGCATACCGTGCTGGCGGTTCGACGGACCACTCGCCATGCAACGTACGAGCGGTTTACGGGCAACTCGTTTGCAGTCGACGCGACGCAGGGCGACGTGACTGCGGGTGAGGATCCGGTGGTACGCGAGGCTGCGATTCAGGCCCTGGGCAACATGAACGGGACGGCGGTGGCAATCGATCCGTCGACCGGGCGGATCCTGGCAATGGTGAACCAGAAGCTTGCGCTTTCGAGCGGCGCAGAACCCTGCTCGACGATCAAGTTGTCGGTGGCTCTGGCGGCGCTGGATGAGGGGTTGATCACGAAGGACACGCCGGTCAATCTGGGCGGCCACTACACGATGAACCTGACCACGGCGCTGGCGAAGTCGATCAATCCGTACTTCGAAACTCTGGGGCGGATGCTGGGCTTTGAGCGTGTGAAGTACTACGCAAACCAGTTCGGCTTGGGCGAGCTGGCAGGCTACAACATCCCGGGCGAGCAGCTTGGGGTGTACCCGGATACACCACTGCCGGAGGCGCAGGGCGGTGTGGGACGGATGTGCTCGTTTGGCGAAAGCATTTCGATGACGCCGCTGCAGTTGGGCGCGCTGGTGTCTGCGATTGCGAATGGCGGGACTCTCTATTACCTGCAGCATCCGGAAAGCGCGGATGAGGTGGCGGCGTTCGAACCGAAGGTGAAGCGGATTCTGGACATCGCGCCGCTGATTCCGGAGATGAAGGATGGCATGGAGGGCGCGGTGGATTACGGCACGGCGCGCTCGCTGCGGGTGAACTTCCGCGAGTTCCCGGTGCTGGGCAAGACGGGGACCTGCTCGAACAAGGGAACTCGGTTCGGGTGGTTTGCGTCGTACGCGGAGACGCCGGCGGGACGGATTGTGACCGTGTTCTTTATCGAGGGCGGACGGCCGAGCTTTGGACCGAAGGCTGCGGAACTGACGGGCGCGTTCTATCGCGGACTGTGGGACCGGAATTACTTCGACGCGAAGACTCCGCAGATGGCGGCGACCGGCGGCCGGACGATTCGGGCGAACCCGTAGAGCGAGTTGCTGCCATAGTTGGCTGGCGAAGCGCTGTGCGCGCTGTCACTTAGGTTTCGCTTAATTTCGTTTTTTCTTCGCTATTTCCCAAATCGGTGCTAGAATCCTTGTGACTTTACCGAGGAGAATTCCAGCGTGGCCGATGATCGCAATAAAGCAATAGAAGCAGCCCTTTCGTCTCTTGAAAAACAGTTTGGCAAGGGCTCGGTCATGCGGCTTGGGTCGAAGGAAGCTGTGGTGCCGATTTCGGTGATTTCGACCGGGTCGATCTCGTTTGACGTGGCCACTGGAGTGGGCGGCGTTCCCCGTGGCCGAGTGATCGAGATTTATGGGCCGGAGTCTTCGGGCAAGACGACGATCACGCTGCAGATTGTGGCGGAGGCCCAGAAGTCGGGCGGCCTGGCTGCGTTTGTGGATGCGGAGCATGCGCTCGATCCCGGGTACGCGAAGAAACTGGGCGTCGACATCGACAACCTGCTGATCTCGCAGCCGGACTACGGCGAGCAGGCGCTGGAGATTGTGGAGGCGCTGGTTCGGTCGAATGCGATCGACGTGCTGGTGGTGGACTCGGTAGCGGCGCTGGTGCCCAAAGCCGAACTCGACGGCGAGATGGGCGAGGCGCAGATGGGGCTGCAGGCAAGGCTGATGAGCCAGGCGCTGCGGAAACTGACGGGAGCGGTTTCGAAGTCGCGGACGTGCCTGATCTTCATCAACCAGATTCGCGAAAAGATTGGCGTGATGTTCGGGAATCCGGAGACGACGACGGGCGGCAAGGCTCTGAAGTTCTACTCGTCGATGCGCATTGATATTCGCCGGATTGGCGCGGTGAAGGAAGGCGATGTGGTGGTGGGCTCGCGGACTAAGGTCAAGATTGTGAAGAACAAGGTCGCGGCGCCGTTCCGCGATGCCGAGTTCGACATTCTGTATGGCGAGGGGATTTCGCGCGAGGGCGATGCGCTGGATCTGGCCGTGACGCACGGGATCGTGGACAAGAGCGGCGCGTGGTACAGCTTCCAGGGCGAGCGGATCGGACAGGGACGCGAAAATGTGCGCGGCTTCCTGAAGGAGAATAAGGATGTGTTCGCGCGCGTCGATGGGGAACTGCGAAAGAAGATGGGGATTGGCGCAGCCGTTGTGCCCGCCGAAGTGCCTCCGGTGCCTGTGAACGGGGCGACTGCGGCGCATGAGGCGGTGAAGGGCAAGCGGTAACAGCAGATTCTCTACATGGAATCCAAATGGAACGTGCCGGAAGACTCAGTCTTCCGGCACGTTTGCGTTGGCAGGAATTAGTTTGCGAGGAAGGGTTTTCCGACGGGAATGACGACCCGGTTGGCGGTGGCGTTGAGGACTTCGATGAAGGCCACGGCTAGAGCGTCGATGCCTGTGAGCAGGCCGAGGTAGCCGCCGATGGTGCCGCAGGTGAGCGAACCGAAGGAGTAGCCGAAGTCGCCCCAGGCGAGGAAGAAGAAGGTCATCCAAAGCAGGAGGAAGATGCTCCACACGGCCTTGCTGAGGCGGAAGGTGACGAGCCAGAGGAGCAGGGTGAAGATGCCCCACATGAGCAGGACGGTGCCTCCCGCGGAGGCAGGCGGGGCTTTGAGCCAGCCGGCGCCGACAGACCACTGCAGCAGCGCGAACCACCACCAGAACAGGCCGTAGGAGGTGAAGGCGACCATTCCGAAGGTGTTGCCGACCTTGAACTCGAAGGCTCCGGCGATGAGTTGGGCGACCCCGCCGTAGGCAAAGGCGAGAGGGACGACGACGGGGACGGCTTCGTGGGGCAACAGGCCGGCGTTGATGGCGCTGAGGACGACGGTAGTGAGGCCGAATCCGGCGAGCCCAAGCGGGCCAGGGTTGGCGGACTTCGGGAGTGGGGCGAGGGTCTGTGCGTCGGTGGAGTCGGACATCAATGAAGCTCCTGAAAGATGGAGGTCGAAGTGCGCACCCATCCTACGCAGGGGAGTGGAGGCTGCGCTACCGTCGCTTGAGAAATTCCGGTCGGGCTCGCGGGCACGAGAAAGGGGTACCCGACGGCGCGGGTACCCCTGAGGTTTCGGAGCGGCGTGGAGTTACGGCCGATCGATGGGCTCAACGAAGTCGCTGGTACCGGGTGCACCGGGATGCGGGCCTCGTCCATGACCGCCGCCACCGGGACCACCTTGTCCGCCGGGGCCGCCTTGCGGATTGAATCCGCTGGCGCGATCCCTGAGCTTGGTCCACTGTTCCGGTGTGAGGGTGGCGCGGATGCCGAGCAGCATCTTGGCGTTGGCCTTTTCGAGGTCGGCGCGGGCCTGGGCCACTTTGTCGATCTGGGCGGAGGCCTTGGCAGTGTCGAGCGGGTTCGCGCTAAGAAGCGGCTCCAGCATCACCTGCTGCTTTTCGACGTTGGCCTTGAGGTCAATGAGTTGGAGGCGGCTCTGCTGGAAGATGTCGTCCATCTTTTTGGTCTGGTCGGCGGTGAGGGAAAGCCTCTGGACGACGGCAGGGTTCTTCCACCACATGCCGCCGGGGCCCATGCGGAATCCGCCCTGGCCTTCGCCGCGGAAATTTTCGCGGCCACGCATCATGTGAGCGCGTTCAATCTCCTGCCGCATGGCGGGCGCAGCATTGCGCTGCATGCCGGGGCGCATCTGGGGGCGCGGGTTTACCGGCGGCTGACGCTCTACGGGCGCGGCTGGGGTGGAGGAATCGGCGGGGGCAGCAGGCGACGGCTGCTGGGAGGTAGCAATGGCTGCGGAGAGTCCGAAGGCAGCAAGGGCGAGCAATGGGTTGCGAGTGAGTCGGAGAATCATGGTTAGTCTTTCCTTTGGGTTGAAGTGGGCACGGAAGAATCGAGGCTCCCGGAGGCGACGCCGGCCGGATCGGCGAGCGCCAGCATTGGAGTCGGAACGGAGGCGGAGATTTCGGTGTCGACGTCGTTGAGCAGCGCTTCGTCCTCGGTCTGGACGGTGCGATCGGCGACGCTGGCGGCGACCGCTGGAGCCGGCTGGAACGAATGCTGCCGCAGGGCCTGCATCGGCAGGAAGGCCAGAATGACGGC
Organism: Acidobacteriaceae bacterium; assembly: GCA_036498865.1. GTDB lineage: Bacteria > Acidobacteriota > Terriglobia > Terriglobales > Acidobacteriaceae > Edaphobacter. The sequence goes on from DASYEU010000015.1 coordinate 25,524, forward strand.
CGCAGCTGCCGTGGCCCAGTAGGCAGGCTGCACGGCCAGCGTGTGCGCGGGGCGGGCGGGCAGCTGCATCGGCGGCAGGTTCCGAAGTTCGTTGTTGGCGTAGGTGGTGCTGGCCTGGCGGAACAGCGAGAGCGAATCGCGCAGGCCGGCAAGTTCGGCGGCACATTGTTCGCAGGCGAGGAGATGGGCTTCAGCTGCGGACGTTTCAGAGGTACGAATTCCCACGGGCTGCGAGAGAAGCTGGCCGAACTGATCTTCGGTGAGGTGCATGGTCTCGGAAGCGCTGCAGGGCGATGCTGAGTGAGGAGTCATACGGTCTCCTTCTGTGGGGTGTGGCGAGTGCGAATAATGTTGAGCGCGCGGTAGAGGTGGCTCTTCACAGTGCCGAGGGGCAAGCCGGTGACGGTTGCGATCTCGGGGATTTCCATTTCTTCCAGGAAACGCAGCAGGAAGATGGTGCGCTGGCGCGGAGAGAGGTCTGCGACAGTCTGCCAGATGAGTTTGACCTGTTCCTGGGCGATGAGCTGGGATTCGGCCGAGCCCTCGCGATTGGGAATGTTGGCGGCGACTTCGTCGACATCGACCGCGCTGGCGGCGATGTGCTTCCAGAAACGGAAGCGGCCGGTGCGGGTGTGGTCGCGCGCCAAGTTGAGGGCGATGCGGATGAGCCAGGTGGCGACAGAGCAGTCTTCGCGGAACGTGTCGCGGGCGGTCCAGGCGCGGAGGAAGGTTTCCTGGGTTAGCGTCTCGGCAGCGTCGCGGTCGCGCAGGTTGGCGAGCAGAAAACGGAAGACGCGGGGCTGGTAGAGTGCGACGACGGTTTCGAGGTCGTCAAGCGGGGTGGTGCGCGCCCCTGCTCCGAGGGTAAGGCTTGTAGACGGGAAGGTCTGGATGTTATCCGGCACCATGCGCATTCCTCACGGCTCTGGCTGGCGGTTCGCCAATTTCGAGCAGCTATCAGGACAGACGGGATGGGGGTTCGAGAAGTCTACGGTTGCACTGGAATATTTTTTCGCCTCCGGGCTGAGGTATCCTGCTCTAGCTATGCAATTTGTCAAGGCGATCTACCCTGGAACGTTCGATCCGCTGACTAACGGGCATCTGGACCTGATTTCGCGCGGGTCGAGATTTGTGGATGAGTTGGTGGTGGCAATTCTGCGGAACTCGGAAAAGGGAGCTCCGCTGTTCACTGTAGCGGAGCGGGTCGAGATGATTTCGGAGGCGATCGCTGGGGCGGGTTTTTCAAACGTCTCGGTGACGACGTTCGATGGATTGCTGGTGGACTTCGCGAAGCGGCAGGGAGCGAAGGCGGTGTTGCGGGGGATTCGCGCGATTTCCGACTATGAGTACGAGTTCCAGATGGCGATGATGAACCGCAAACTGGATCCAGACCTGGAAACGTTGTTCATGATGCCGGCGGAGAAGTACACCTACGTCAGTTCGCGGCTGATCAAGGGCGTGTTCAAGCTGGGCGGCGACGTGAGCGAACTGGTGCCGCCGCTGGTGATGGCGCGGATGCGGGCAAAGACGGCAGCGATCGCCGGATAGCAAGGCGGCCACGGAAGAGCACCAACAAGGTGGGGAAGTGACCCTTCAGGAGCAGTTCGGGCAGATCGATATCTATCTGTTCGACCAGATTTTGCGTGGCAACATCTCGCCGGGCATGCGAGTGGTGGATGCGGGGTGCGGACGCGGGCGGAACCTGGTGTACCTGCTGCGCGAGAGGTATGAGGTCTTCGGAGTAGATGGAGACTCGGATGCAGTCGCATACGTGCAGGCAATGGTGCGTCGGCTGGCGCCCGATCTGCCGGCAGGGAACTTTCAAGTAGCCCCGATTGAGAAGATGCCGTTTGCGGATGCCTTCGCGGATGTCGTGGTGTGCAATTCCGTTCTGCATTTTGCGCAGGACGACCTACAGTTCGATGCGATGCTGCGTGAGATGTGGCGTGTGTTGCGACCCGGCGGGCTGCTGTTCTGCAGGCTCGGGTCGACGATTGGGATGGAGTTTCCGAGAGTCGGTGGCGCGGGTTCGGTACGGCGGTTCCGCATGCCCGATGGGCAGGATTGGTACCTGGTGGATGAGGCGATTCTGATGGCACTGACGGGGAAGTTGGGTGGCCGGCTGGTGGATCCGCTGAAGACGACGGTGGTGCAGGGGCACCGCTGCATGACGACGTGGGTGGTGCGGAAGTCGAGGGGCTGACGCACACGGACTTCCGGGCTTTATCTCGATGGCGAAAACTGAGAGACTGTAAACAGGAGCTTATTGGCTATGAGCGTAACTGCGACCAAGATTCTGAGTGACCGGATCAATCGGATTGAAGTATCGGCGACGATGGCGATTACGGCCGAGGCGCTGAAGATGGAGGCGTCCGGGATCAGCCTGGCGAACTTTGGTGCGGGCGAGCCGCACTTTGCGACTCCCCGGCATATCAAGGACGCGGCGATCGACGCGATCGAGAAGAATTTTTCGAAGTACACGGCGGTGGCCGGTACACCCAGTGTGCGCAAGTCCGTAGTGGAGCGCCATGCGGCGGATTTTGGGTCGAACTACGCGGTGGAAGAGTGCGTGTTCACGACCGGCGGAAAACTGGCGTTGTTCAACGCGATCCAGGTGCTGGTGGACCACGGCGACGAAGTGATCCTGCCGGTGCCGTTCTGGGTGTCGTTCAAGGACATCATTCAATATGCGGGCGGCAAAGTGGTGCTGGTCGAGAGCGACGAGCGCGAAAACTTCCGCATCACTGCCCAGATGATCGAGGCGGCGATTACGCCCAAGACGAAAGCGATTATTTTGAACACGCCTTCGAATCCGTCGGGGGCGGTTGTATCGCCTGCGGATCTTGAGGCGATCGTTCGCCTGGCGCATGCTCGCGGAATCTACGTGCTGTTGGATGAGTGCTACGTCTACCTGACGTTCACGGGCGCTCCGGTAAGCGGCGGCACGTTTACGGACTGCAAGGAGCACGTGGTGATCCTGGGTTCGCTCTCGAAGACGTACGCGATGACGGGCTGGCGCGCAGGGTTTGCTCTGGGGCCGAAGCAGGTGATCGGCGCGATGAGCAAGCTACAGTCGCAGAGCACGTCGAATACGGCGAGCATGGTGCAGCAGGCTTCAATTGTGGCGCTGACGAGTTCGCAGGAGTGTGTGACGGAGATGCGGGCGGATTATCTGAAGCTGCGCGACCGAATTCTGGCGGGGTTCAAGACGATCCCCGGACTGACCTGCACGGTGCCGCAGGGTGCGTTCTATGTGTATCCGAATGTGAGCACCTTTATCGGCAAGGGCGGTATCAAGTCGGCGGCCGACCTGGCGTCGAAGCTGCTTACGGAAGCGCACGTGGTGGTGGTTCCGGGCGAGGCGTTTGGGACGAAGGAGCATGTGCGGCTGTCGTACGCAGTCTCCCACGATGTAGTGGATGAAGGTGTGAAGAGGATGCGCGAGTATTTTGCGGCTCTAGGATAAGTGTCGAGTTTCCACTAACATTGGTGCCTATGAACGTAGCTGGTGATAAGGCGGGGCCGCGTTTCGCTCCGGTGATTCTCGCGGGCGGAAGCGGAACGCGCTTCTGGCCCAGGAGCCGCAGGGCGCGCGCGAAACAGGTGCTGGCGCTCGACGGCGAACGGACGATGATCCAGCAGACGCTGGACCGGCTGCTTCCCATGGCGGCGGCGGACGACGTTTGGGTGATCACGAATACGGCTCTGGACGAGGTGATTGCGGCCCAGTTGCCGGAAGTTCCACGGAAGAACATTCTGAGCGAGCCGGCAGCGCGGAACACTGCTCCGGCGTGCGCGCTGGCGGCGTTTCTGCTGGAGCCGAGTGCGCCGGATACGGTGATTGGGATCTTTCCGTCGGACCACGTGGTGAAGAACCAGGGCCGTTTCGTTGAGGTGATTCGGGCCGGCGTGACGCTGGCGGCGAGCGGCAATCGGATTGTGGTGCTGGGGGTGCCGCCGACGCGGGCTGAGACTGGCTATGGGTACGTCGAGTTGGGCGCGGCGGTAGATGCTGTGGACGGCGTTCCGGTGCGGCGGGTGAAGCGATTTACGGAGAAGCCGGATCGGGCGCGGGCGGAGGAGTTTATCGCGTCGGGGAACTACTCGTGGAACGGCGGGATTTTCCTGTGGAGCGCCCGGACGCTGGCGGGTGCGATTCGCGAGCATTGTCCGGCGATGGCTCCGCTGCTGGAGAAGATTGCTGCGGCGTACGGTACGGCGGACTTCGATCGCGTGTTTGCGGGGGTGTATCCGCAGTGCGAGAACATCTCAGTCGACTACGCGGTGCTGGAGCCACGGTCTGCGAAGGGCGAGATGGCGGGAGAGATTTATTGCCTGCCGGCGGACTTTGCGTGGAACGATCTGGGTTCGTGGGCTGCGCTACACGAGCACCTGACGGACGGGACGATGGAGAACCTGTTCGATCGGACCGATCCTGTGCACACGACGATTGATGCGGATCACAACTATGTGTACGCGCCGGGCAAGGTGGTCGCGCTGGTCGGAGTGCATGACCTGGTGGTGGTCGACACCGGTGATTGCCTGCTGATTACGGCGCGGGACCGCTCGCAGGATGTGGGCAAGGTGGTTGCGGATCTGAAGAAGACAGGGCGGGACGGATTAGTTTGAGGTGAAGATGTCAGAAGCAACGGTGGTGAAGTTCGGAACGGATGGATGGCGCGGCATTATTGCCGACGACTTCACGTACGCCAATGTGCGTGTGGCTGCGCGGGCGATTGCGCACTATGTGTTGAAGCATGAGGATGCCAAGCGGGGCGTGTGTATCGGGTGGGACACGCGGTTTGGATCTCAGGCATTTGCGCGCGTGGCGGCCGAAGTGATCGCGGAGGCGGGGATTCCGGTGCAGTTGGCTTCGGAGATTACGCCGACTCCGGCGCTCAGTTTCGCGGTGCGCGGGCACAAGGCCGCGGGCGGAGTGATGATTACGTCGAGCCACAATCCTCCGTCGTGGAACGGAGTGAAGTACAAGGCGAGCTACGGCGGGTCGGGAACGCCGTCGATCATGACGTCGATTGAGAGCTACCTGAATGAGCCGCTGCCCGCCGCGGAGAAGAAAGCGAAGATTGAAGAGGTCAATTTCAATCCGGAGTACATCACGGCGCTGGCGCGGTTTGTGGATCTCGATGCGATTCGTGAATCGGGATACAAGTTCCTGATTGATTGCATGTACGGCTGCGGACGCGGGGTGATCGCGGGGATATTTTCCCGGGTCGATATTCCGTTTGTGGAGATTCGCAGCGAGTTGAACCCATCGTTTCCGGGGATCAATCCGGAGCCGATTCTGCCCCACATCAAAGCGGCGCAGGTCGCGGTGGTTGCGGAGAAGTGCGACGCGGGACTGATCACGGATGGCGATGCGGACCGCATTGGATCGGTGGATGAACACGGCAACGTGGTGGATGCGCACAAGATTCTCGCGATTCTGGCGAAGTGGCTGATCGAGCGCAAAAAATGGCCAGGCGATGTGACGCGGGCGTTCAATACGACCAAGATGGTGGATCGTATCGCAGCGAAGTACGGTCGCACTCTGCATGAGCACGGGATCGGATTCAAGTATGTTGTGGACCTGATGCTCGCTGGCGAAATCCTGGTTGGCGGCGAGGAGTCGGGTGGCGTTGGCGTGAGCAAACATCTGCCGGAACGCGATGGGCTGCTGAATGCGCTGCTGCTGGCCAACGTGATGGCCGATGAGAAGAAAACGCTCGGCCAACTGGTGGCGGCGTTGCAAGCGGAGTTCGGCGAGCATCAGTACGGTCGCATCGATATGCACATCGACGAGGAACTGAAGCAGGCGGCGATTGCTCGGGCGCGGGCGCTGGTCGCTGGCGACACGATGGCAGGGATGAAGGTGCTGCGGGTGGAGACGCTGGATGGAATCAAGTTTTTTCTGGAGAATCCGGCGTGTGCGGGCAAGGCGAATGCAGCGGAGACGTGGTTGTTGCTGCGCGCGTCGGGAACGGAGCCGCTGCTGCGGGTGTACTGCGAGAGCTGCGCGGTGGAGTCGGTGACGCAGGTGCTAGAAGGTGCGCGGGCATTTGTGCTGGCTGGTCGGACGGCTTGAGCGACGACAACGGAACAGGACCTTTGGGGGAGCGGTGAAGGGCGAAGTGGTGAGCGTGGAGGCCAAAGGGCTGCTGTTCGATATGGACGGCGTGCTGATCAGTTCCCTGGGCTCGGTCGAGCGATGCTGGAAGCGCTGGTGCAAGCTGTACGACGTTCCCGACGCGGAGAACTTCGAAGTGCAGCATGGCGTGCGCGCGATGGACATTCTGCGAGGCCTGAAGCCAGAGTGGAGCGATGCCCAGAGGCGTGAAGGACTGCAGGTGATCGAGGACATGGAGATTGAGGACACCGGCGACCTGGTGGTGCTGCCGGGCGTGACGGCGCTGCTGGCAGAGCTGCCGCCGGAGCGCTGGGCGATTGTGACCTCGGCGACGCACCGGCTGATTCTGGGTCGGCTGGCGGCTGCAGGATTGCCGGTACCGGCGCGGCTGATCTCCGGGGACATGGTGGAGCGAGGTAAACCCGATCCGGAGCCGTACCGGCGCGGAGCCGAACTGCTGGGCTTTCGGCCGGAGGAGTGCATCGTGGTAGAGGATGCGCCTTCAGGAATTAGCGCCGGCGTGGCTGCGGGAGCACGGGTGCTCGGCGTGCTGTCGACGCACGAGTCGAGTGAACTGAGCGCGGCGACCTGGATTGTGGAGTCGCTGGAAGACGTTGCGGTGACTGCCGGTGCGAATGGATTGGAACTGCGGTTCGCGCGCGTGGTCGTCTAGGCGCTTTCTTGCTGATGAGGCCCCTCCCCCTACTTTGAGTCCTAAAGTACTTCGTTTACAGGGGTTAAGCCTCGATCAAGTCCGGGAGCAGGTCTGGGCTAGTCCGGCATGGTCTGGATCTGTGGCGCGAGTTCAACTGTCAAAGACGGATGATAAGGACGCTGAGTCCCGGGTGGATCGGAGGTCCTGCGCACGCGCACGACACACTTTTACCCCTTAAGTTCGGTATCGTGCGTGTCAATGGGTGCGGCTGTGGGAAACGCAGGGAAGACATTTGGATTGTGCATGATGCGGAGATACTGGGTGTGGTGGTATCGGGTGACCCCCGGCGGCTGAAGCCCTTCGCCCATAGTCCCCCGGATGCCGGGACTGAAGTCCCGGCCTATCTGATGCACGAGAAAATGCCGGAGCCCTGGGTGTGTCAGGCTCCGGCGACTCGGGCAAGTGGTGCATCCGATTTTTTGCTCTTGTTTGATTAGTTGAGTGCATCCACGTAACGGGCCAGGAGAACGGTTTGCCCGGAGACGGGATCTTTGACCAGCAGGCCTACGACACGCACGTTGGTGCTGGCGGCGACGCTGCCGAATGCGGTAAGGCCGGAACGGAACGCGGTTGGGCCGGAGACATAGACGGTGACGTTCTGGGGGATGAGCAGGCCGGCGAATCCATTCATCTGCATCTGGAAGGTATTGGAGCCGGGGTTGATGGAGCCTGGGACGACGATTCCGTTGAAGCCCCAGTAGCGCAGGATGACACGCTTGGTGGTGACTGCTTGCGGGTTGGTGGCGCCGCTGGCTGGCCCGCCGATCGCAACTGCCTGGCCGGGCAACATCAGGCTGGAGTTGAAGAGGAACTGGGACAGGATGTTGCGCTGCCGGTAGATGAAGAAGTTCTCCTGGCCGGTGAGGTTGACCTGTGCGATCTGGCCGAGCGTGAGGCCGGTGGTGGTGGGAAGCAGGCCGCGCACAAACAGATCGAAGCTGGTGGCTGCGCCGGAGGTGGGCGTCACATAGGTGACCTGACCGTCGGCGAAGAAGCCGTTCTGGGAGAGGATGGCGACTTCGTCCGCGTCGATGGTTGCGTCGGCGCGATCGAGTTGGCCGGAGATCTGCACGATGCTGCTGGTGCTGAGCGAGCTAAGGCTTTCGCTGTTGTCCCACTCGGTGTTGCCGGAGACGTTGACGGTGAAGTTGCGGCCGTGCGGACCCTGGATGACGAAGGACTGCGCAGTGGTATTGACGCTGACGACGGCGGCGTCGAATTCATCCACGTAGGCGTCAGAGTCGGAGGGACCGACCGCGCGGATATCAAAGGTGGGTGTGACCATGCCGGTGATCTGGCCTTTGCTGTCGACCTGGATCGACTTGCGGAGATCGAAGTCCATGTGGATGCCAACGGGTGCGGTTTGCGATACGACGAGTGGCTTAGCGAGCGTGATGTTGATGGTGTTGGTGGTGAGGGTTGCAGGCTGTGACACGATGGTGGGCGCCGAGCCCGAGACAGCGTTCAGATAGCCGATGGTTGCGGGGCCGAGCGTGATGGCGACGCTGGTGTAGGTGTCGGCCGGGACATCGTTCATGTCGAGCAGGGTCTGGAGTCCGTTGAAGCGCGCGAAGTCGACGGTGGGCGAGCCGCTGAGCAGCGAAGTGCTTTTGCCGGCGGCGTCGATTGCATTGATGCTCTGCACCTGCACGGAGAACGAAGTGACGCTGGTGACAGGAGCATCGGTACCGATGATGAATGCTCCGCCGGTGACGGCGTTGGTGACGGGGTTGGTGCTGCTGATAGCGCCGCCGCAACCCACTGCAAGCAGCGAGGCAGCGGCGAGAGAGAGAAGGCAGATTGGAGACTTGTCACGGAGGTTCGACAGAGTGGAGGACGGCAAGGAGGACATAGGTCACTTCTTTCTGCGTGCTCCGCACACTTCTTTGGAACGAGCGCACGAGTTGGCAGGAACACCACTCGACCAGCGGCGCGAATGAATCGCCGTGGGCGCGCTCGTGTACGGAGTCATCGCCGGAGATGGCTTGTATTGGGCGGCTGGAGGATGTTCTCTTCAGTGCGTCCGTTGGCAAAGACCCAATGGCTGGTGCATAGTTGTGCGATTCGATTAAATAAATTTTGGGTGCTTGCAACTTTCAAAGCGCGCAATTCGTAGTGATCAAGCTCCACTAACTTTGTGATGATGATCACTTGCTACGACGCGAGCGCAGTGCAAGGAACGATGCGCAGGAGGATGACAATGGCGATGCGGAGTGGGTGGTGCGAGCGCGGCGAGCGGCTGCGGGGAACTGCGTTGCGGCTTGCGGCGCTGGCGGTCGCGGGTTGGATGTGCGCTGCGGGCGTGGCGGAGCAGCCGTGCGCGAGTCTGCGGGCGGTGAAGGTGGATGGAATGACAGTGACGCTTGCAGAGAGCGTGAAGGCGGGCGCAGAGGCGAAGTATCCGAAGCTACCGGCGTTCTGCCGTGTGGAGGCTACGCTGCAGCCGACGAGCGACTCGGAGATCAAGATTGAAGTGTGGATGCCGGAGGCGGCCGCATGGAATGGCAAGTATGAGGGAACCGGGAATGGCGGGTGGGGCGGATCGATTGACCGCGGCGCGATTGCGAGCGCGGTGATGCGAGGGTATGCGGCGAGCTCGAGCGATACGGGGCATGCGGGCGGGAGCGCGAGCTTTGCGATGGGGCATCCGGAGAAACTGATCGACTTTGGTTACAGATCGGTGCACGGGATGACGGTGACGGCGAAGGCGCTGATTGCTGCGTTCTATGGAGGGGGGCCGAAGCTGGCGTACTTTGAGGGCTGCTCCTCGGGCGGCCGGCAGGCGTTGATGGAGGCGCAGCGCTTTCCGGAGGACTACGACGGGATCGTCGCGGGTGCGACGACGAACAACTGGACGAAGATGATGTTCGCGCGGATCTGGGTGGGCCAGGCGACGCTGAGCGATGCGGCGAGTTATATTCCGCCGGCGAAGTATCCGATGATTCATCGCGCGGTGCTGGCGGCGTGCGATGCGATGGACGGCGTGAAGGATGGAGTGCTGAATGAGCCGATGAAGTGCGGGTTCGATCCGAAGGCTCTTGCCTGCAAAGAGGGCGCGGATGGGACGGATTGTTTAACGAAGGCGCAGGTGGAGGCGGCGAGCAGAATCTATTCGCCGGCGACGAATCCGCGGACGGGCGAGCGGATTTTCCCAGCGATGGAACGCGGGAGCGAGCTTGTGTGGGGGCGGCTTGCGGGCGGACCGGAGCCGATTGCGCTGGCGACTGACTACTTCAAGTACGTGGTGTTCGAGGACCCGAAGTGGGATTTCCGTACGCTGAACTTCGATGGCGACGTGGCGAAGGCGACGAAGCGCGATGGCGGTGTGCTGAGCGCGACAGATCCGGACCTGCGGCCGTTCTTTGCGCGAGGCGGCAAGCTAATCATGTATCACGGCTGGACCGATCAGCAGGTGATGCCGGAGAACTCGATCAACTACTACAGGAGCGTGTCGGCTGCGGTGGGAGCGGCGAAGACGGATGCGTCGTACCGGCTGTTTATGGTGCCGGGGATGAACCACTGTGGGGGCGGCGATGGGCCGAATCGCTTCGACATGCTTGGCGCTCTGGAACTGTGGAGGGAGGACGGTAAGGCTCCGGATGCGATTGTGGCTTCGCATGAGGTGGGCGGAGCGGTGGATCGGACGCGGCCACTCTGCGCGTATCCCGAGGTGGCGAAGTACAAGGGGAGCGGGAGCACGGACAGCGCGGCGAACTTTGTCTGTGCGAAGCCTTAGGTCGGGTTAGGCGCGCTGGTTGGCGGCGGCGCGTTCTAGCAGGAGCTGCTCGACCATGTGGAGGTCGGCTTCGGTGTCGACGCCGATGGTGTCGTGCTCGGTGGGCTCGACGTAGAGGTGAAGGCCATTCTCGAGGAAGCGGAGTTGCTCAAGCCGTTCGGTGCGTTCGAGCTGGCTGGTGGGCAGGGTGGGGAAGAGGTTGAGGGCGGCCTTACGGTAGGCGTAGAGGCCGATGTGTTTCCAGTAGGGCGGGGAGATGCCGTCGCGGTCGTAGGGGATGGTGGCCCGGGAGAAGTAGAGAGCGCGGCCGTCGGCGGCGGTGACGACTTTGACGGCGTTGGGGTTGGCGATGTTTTCCGGGGTGCAGCGGACTTTGAGGGTGGTGACGTCGACGCCGGGTTGGGCGAAGGGACGGAGGAGGGCGGCGATGTGGTCGGGGCGCAGGAGGGGCTCGTCGCCCTGGATGTTGACGTAGATATCGGCGTCGCGAAACTGAGCGATCGCGTGGAGGCGGTCGGTGCCGCTTAGGAGCGCGGGGGAGGTGAGTTCGACGGGGATGTGGAGGCTCTGGCAGAGGGAGACGATCTCTTCGGAGTCGGCGGCGACGAGGACCTGGTCGAACTGGGGGCAGGCACGGGCGGCGTCGACGACCCAGGCGAGAAGGGGCTTGCCGGCGATCTCGCGGAGGAGTTTGCGGGGGAGCCGGGTGGAGGCGAGGCGGGCGGGAATGACACCAAGGATACGGGGCGAATTGGGCATGTGGGTCGTGCGGCTTCACTCGGTGTGCCGTTTCACGTATCATAGCTAAGTTGTGCTTTGGAGTCCTCTCGAAGGGCTCAGGCGCGACTCCTGCCCTGTTGCAGCCCCTCTTCACCCGGCGGTGTAGCTCAGATGGTTAGAGCGACGGACTCATAACCCGTAGGTCACTGGTTCGATTCCAGTCACCGCCACCAATCCAATCAGTTCTGTTGATGCGGCGCGTCGGTCTCCGGCGCACTCGGCAGCTCGGCCGGGCTGGCTGAGCTGCGTGCCTGGATCTTTGAGGCGAACCTGGAACCCTCCGCTCTGAACTAAAGTTCGGCGCTCTTTAAACCGAAGAAGAACGTGAGAGGCAAGTCCAATGGTCGTGGGATCCCAGTCCAGTTCGGGAAGTCGTCGTGTGTTTGATCTGGTTACCTGGATATCGGGCGGGGTTGCCATTGTTCTCGGCGTGGGAGTGATCGTCGGGTGGTGCGTCGGTAGCGCGTTTCTGAAGAGCGTCGTTCCGGGCATGCCGGTGATGAAGTTCAATACGGCGATCTGCTTCGTCCTGATGGGGCTGGCGCTTTTGCTTTTGGCTCGGATGGACGCCACCGGGTTTTCCCGTTGGGTAGCGGGAATAGGCCAAGCGTGTGCGGCGACCGTGATTGCCGTGGGACTCCTGGCACTCCTCGAAGACGGCTTTGGTATGAACCTGCGGATCGATGAACTCTTTGTCCGGGACACCAGTGTCAATCCGGGTCGGATGGTGCCGCTGACGGCGATCGCCTTTGTGTGTATGGGAACCGCGGTGCTGCTGTTGCATCGGTTCGGACGCAAAGGTGCGTTTGCCTCGCAGACGATGGCGGCGATCGGGAATCTTTTCGGGTTGTGGGGAGTCCTCGACATTCTTTTGTCTCCAGTTGTTTCAAGTTCCGGGATTGCGGCTCATACTGCGCTGGGATTGTGGATCCTCTCGTTTGGCGTTCTTTGCGCCTGCCCCGACCAGGGATTTTTGCGAGTACTTACCGGCGAGGCTGCGGGGGGCCGAGTGGCTCGGCGGTTGGTTCCGGCGGCAATTGGAATCCCGCTTCTGATGGGTCTGCTGCGGCAAAGAAGCATTCTCGCGTTCGACCAGGAGATTGGCGTCTCGTCGATGGTGGTTGCCAGCACCTTCGTCCTGGCATTGGTAGTTCTGTGGACGGCTTCTGAACTGGAGCGCATCGATGCGGCTCGCCGCCTGTCCGAGGCGAAGTTCCGCGGGCTTTTGGAGACGGCGCCCGATGCGGGAATCGTCGTCGATGCCGCCGGCACGATTTGCGTGGTGAATGCGCAGGCGGAGCGGGTTTTCGGGTACGAGCGCAGCGAACTGCTTGGCCAGCCGGTTGAGATGCTGGTGCCGCAACGGTTCCGGCGGACGCATGCAGATTTGCGGCAGGCGTTCTTCTCAGAGCCGGTTATGCGGCGAATGGGGCGCGGCCGCGAGTTGCCGGCCCTGCGCAAAGATGGGTCGGAATTTCCTGCCGAAGTCAGCCTTGGTTCGTTTGCGGGGGAGGAGGAGACGCTTGTCTCCTGTGCCATTCGCGATATCACCGAGCGAAAGGCGATGCAGGAGCAGTTGTACACCAGCCAGCAACGGCTTGCGCTGGCGCTGGCGGCCGCGCAGGCTGGCACGTTCGATTGGGACATCAAGGCCGACATCAACGAGTGGTCGCCGGAAACGCTGGAACTCTATGGACTGAACCCAGGCGAGGCGGACAAGACTCGTAAGCAATGGATCGAAGGTCTGATTCCGGAGGACCTGGAATCGGCACGGGGGGCGCTTGCTGATGCGATGAGGTCTGGAAACCTTGCGGCGGAGTGGCGGATCCGCCGAAGGAATAACGGGCAAGTCCGCTGGATCAGCGTGAAGGCACGGGTGTTGCCCGACGAGTTCGGAAAGCCCAGCAGGATGATTGGGGTTCTGATCGACGCCACCGACCACAAACGCGCTGAACAGGAGATCAAGGAGACGCAAAGGAAGCTTGCGCTTGCGTTGACTGCGGGGCAGATGGGGGCATGGGATCTCGATCTGAACACTGGGGAATGTTGGAGATCGGCAGAACATGACCACATTTTCGGGTACCCCGGCCCGGAGCCCAACTGGGAGCTCGAGAGGTTTCTGGGCCATGTTCTTCCTCTGGACCGGCCGATGGTTGACCAGGCTTTCGTGGAGGCGTACAGGACTGGGCACATGCAGCTTGAGTGCCGCATCGTACGCGCGGATCGTGCCGAGCGCTGGGTTTCCATCGATGGTGATGTGGTGTACGACGAGCACGACTCGCCGGTGCGGATGCATGGGGTCATCCAGGATGTTTCCAGGCGCAAGCAGATTGAAGAGGATCTTCGCGCGACGCAAGAGCGCTTCAACATGCTGATGGAGGGGGTACGGGACTACGACATCATGATGCTGGATCCCAGTGGGCGAATTGAAACCTGGAATAGGGGTGCGCAGAGACACAGGGGTTTCAGTGCCGAGGAAGTGATCGGCAAAGACATTTCGATCCTCTATTCGGAAGAAGATGCCGCAGCCGGCAAGCCGAGGATGGAGCTCGAACGAGCGGCTCGCGATGGGGAAATGGTGGACCAGGGTTGGCGCGTGCGCAAGGACGGATCGCGCTTCTGGGCCCGGGTTGTGATCACCGCATTGAAGGACAGCAACGGCACGCTGCGCGGTTTTTCCAAACTCGTCAGGGACGTAACTGCATTGAGGAATGCCGACGAAGAGATCAAGCGATCCAACGCTGAGCTACAGCAGTTTGCCTATGTGGCCTCGCACGACCTGCAGGAACCACTGCGCATGGTGGCCAGCTATACCCAACTGCTGGCGCAGCGTTATCAGGGCAAGCTGGACGCCGATGCGGATGACTTCATCGGGTTTGCAGTTGATGGCGCCCGACGCATGCAGAACCTGATTGAAGACCTGTTGACTTATTCGCGGGTGAGCAGCCGGGCGAAAACGCCCGACCTATGCGAATCGGCGGACGTGGTCGAGAATGCGTTGCACGGATTGTCGGTGGCTGTGCAGGAGAGCGGTGCAGTGGTCGAGGTCGGGGAACTGCCACAGATCCGATGCGATCCATCCCAAATGGCGAGTGTGTTTCAGAACCTGATTGGGAATGCGATCAAGTTCCGGTCGGCGAGCGTTCCATGCGTTGTCCAGATTTCCTCGGTCCGCCGGAATGGCGACTGGGTCTTCAGCGTGAAGGATAACGGGGTCGGGATCGAGCCGCGGCACTTTGACCGAATTTTCCAGGTCTTCCAGCGCCTGCAAACCAGGGAGACCCATCCCGGCAACGGGATCGGGCTGGCCATCTGCAAAAAGGTGATCGAGCGGCATGGCGGGCGCATCTGGCTGGAGTCGGAGCCGGGAAAAGGCACGACATTTTACTTCACCATTCCAAGCACAACTGCAACGGTTCCCAAGGAGACGGCCCATGCTGATTTCGCCTATTCAAGTCTTGCTGGTTGAAGACAACCCGGGCGACGCCCGCCTTGCCCGCGAAGCGCTGCGGGACTGCAAGCTCAAGCTTGAGACCATCGAGGTCCATGATGGCGAAGCAGCGATGAATTTTCTTCACCAACAAAGCGGAGTTGGCGGACATCTTCCTGACCTGATGCTGCTCGATCTCAACCTCCCCAAGAAGGATGGGCGCGAAGTTCTGTGTGAAGTAAAAGGGGATCCTCAGCTTTCCCAGATTCCTATCGTGATTCTGACCTCGTCCAAGGCCGATGAGGACATTCTGCAGACCTATCAGATGCATGCCAATTGCTACATCTGCAAGCCGATTGATTTGGAGCAGATGCAGAAGGTTGTCAAGCAGATTGGCGACTTCTGGTTCACGATCGTCAAGCTTCCCTCGAGTGCTGAACGATGAATGAAAAAGTAACCAATGTTTTGCTGGTAGAGGACAATCCGGGCGACGCCCGGCTGATTGAGGAAATGTTGCATGAAGACCAGGGAGTTGGCTTCGCGGTCAAACGTGCGGCATCGGTGCAGGAGTGTCTGCTGGCCTTGGATCTGACCGGCCAGGATGTTGAGGTCGTTCTGCTGGATCTTGGGCTGCCTGACGAGAACGGCCTGGAAACTTTGCGGAGAGTTGCGCCCATCGCGTACCCAACTCCCGTGGTCGTGATTACGGGGCTGCACGATGAGGCGGCTGCCGTGGCGGCCGTGCGAGAGGGCGCGCAAGATTACGTGGTCAAGGGGCAACTGGAAGGGAACCGCCTGCGCCGGATCATTCAGTATGCGATCGAACGCCAGTACATGCGGGACGAGATCCGCAATCTGTCCTTACAGGACGAACTTACGGGACTGTACAACCGCAGAGGATTCAATTTTCTGGCGGAACAGCAAATCAAAGTCGCGGATCGAACCGGGGCTCCTTTTCTATTGTTTTTCTTCGATCTCGATGACCTGAAGAAGATCAATGACAGCCACGGCCACGATGTGGGGGACAAGGCAATTGTTGAGGCGGCGGGCCTGCTGCGCACGTGCTTTCGGCAGAGCGACATCCTGGCGCGCATTGGAGGCGATGAATTTGTGAGCCTGATGTTGGGAGCTCCTGCGACCAGCGAAGGCGCGATTCGGTCTCACCTGGAATTTCAGCTCAGGAAGCGCAATGCGCGGGCAGAATGCCTCTATCCGCTTACGTTCAGTGTGGGGGTCGAGGTGTGCGATCCAAGGTATGGGCCGCTGCGCCTGTCCGAACTGATGGAGAAGGCGGATGTGCGAATGTATGAGGAGAAGAAGAGGAGCAAGAAAAGCGGGGCTGCTTCTGAAGCACTCCACCGCACCGCCATCAAAGAAATATGTTAAGGTAGCCTAACAACGACAGCTTTGGGAGCCATACGAGCCTTTGCGGGCCTGTGGTGTCGATTGAAGGCGAGCCAGGCATGAGGGTGGATGGGAATTCAGGTTGCTCTGCATCACCGGACCCGGTACCGGTACGACAAGGCGGTCTTCCTCGGCCCTCAGGTGATCCAGTTGCGTCCTGCTCCGCATTGCCGGACGCCGATTCTGAGCTACTCGCTTGAGATTGCGCCAGCGGACAATCTTCTGAACTGGCAGCTGGATGCGCACTCGAACTACCTGGCGCGCGCGCTGTTTCCGAGCAAGACGGCGGAGTTTGTGGTGGACGTGAACCTGGTGGCGGACCTGTCGCCGGTGAATCCGTTCGCTTTCTTTCTGGAGCCGGGATTCGAGGAATTTCCGTTCCAGTATGCGCCGGATCTGGTGGAGGATCTTGCGCCGTTTCGCGCGATGGATGTAGCAGGGCCTCGGCTGAGGGAGTTTCTGAAGAGCATTTCGCAGCAGAAGTGCGGGACGGTTGAGTTCTTGATGGGCCTGAATCGCACGGTACGCGACGCGATTGATTATGAGACGCGGATGGAGCACGGGGTTCAGTCGTGCGAGGAGACGCTGGAGAAGGGGAGGGGGTCGTGCCGCGACTCGGCTTGGCTGATGGTGCAGGTATCGCGGCACCTTGGCTTGGCGGCGCGATTTGTTTCTGGGTACTTAATCCAACTTGCTCCGGATGAGAAGACGTCGGACGGCCCGGAGATGGACTCCGCTGAGTTGCATGCGTGGACGGAGGTGTATCTGCCGGGGGCGGGGTGGATTGGGATGGATTCGACCTCCGGGCTGCTGGCGGGGGAGGGGCACATTCCGTTGGTGTGCACGCCGAGTGCGTCGAAGGCTGCGCCGATTGGGGGGACGGTGGAACCGGCGAACGTGGAGTTCAGCTACGCGATGCAGGTTCGGCGGCTGAATGAAGTGCTGCAGCTGTCGAAACCGTTCAGCGAAGAGGACTGGGCGAAGGTGGAGGAGGTTGCGCATCGGGTGGATGCAGACCTGATCGCGCAGGATGTGCGGTTGACTATGGGGGGTGAGCCGACCTTCGTAGGTCTGGACGAGCCGGAGAGTCCGCAGTGGAACATCGACGCGATGGGGCCGATTAAGCGGAGCCGCGGGCTGGCGCTGATCCAGGGGCTTCGCGCGAAGGTGGCGCCGGGCGCGATGCTTCTGTATGGGCAAGGCAAGTGGTATCCGGGAGAGCCGTTGCCGCGCTGGGCGCTGAGTTGCTACTGGCGAGCGGATGGTGTGCCAGTGTGGGAGAACGTGGATCTCATCGCCAAAGAGGATCGGGAGTATGGGTTCGGCGTCGCGGATGCGCTGCGATTTGGAGACGCGCTGACGCGTCGCCTGCAGGTGAGCGCGGAGAACTTGCTGCCGGCGTTCAACCCGGGAGACGAGGCGGCTGAGGCGGTGGGTTATATTCTGCCCATTCGCCGGCGGCAGCCAGCCGGGCGGCTGGGATGGTCGAGCCAGTTGTGGTTTCCGCGGCCGGAGCGGCTAGTGTTGACGCCGGGCGACTCGCCGATTGGCTTTCGCATCCCGACCGAGACGATGCCTTGGGTCGCTCCGGATGAGCTGAAGTACGAGTATGCGGCTGCACCGTTCGCGGAGCAGGTAAAGCTGGCGACTCGTCCGGCCAGACGCCCTGAATTGTTTCATAAAGCTCCGGTGGCGGATCCATTGCCGCCGCTGTCGAGCACGGCCGAGACAGCGACGGAACTGATCCGGCCATCGTTATGCGTGCAGGCGCGCGAGGGCCGGTTGCATGTGTTTCTGCCGTACGCGTCAAAGCTGGCGGACTATCTGGACATGGTTGCGGCGGTGGAGGACACCTGCCAGTATCTGCAGATGCCGGTGTGGCTGGAAGGCTACACGCCTCCCTCCGATCCGCGGCTGCGGTCGTTCAGCGTGACTCCGGATCCAGGGGTGCTGGAGGTCAATCTTCCGCCCGCGGGCAGCTGGGACGAGTTGGAGGCGACGCACACGCTGCTGTTTGAGGAGGCGCGCCACAATCGCCTGACCGCCGAAAAGTTCACCTGCGAGGGCAGCCACGTCGCGACGGGCGGCGGCAGCCATATCGTGATTGGCGGCGCGTCCGTGATGGATAGTCCGCTGCTGCGCCGTCCGGACCTGCTGCGCAGCATGGTGACGTTCTGGCAGAACCACCCGTCGCTCTCGTATCTGTTCTCCGGCATGTACGTAGGGCCGACAAGTCAGTATCCGCGTGTGGACGAAGCACGGATGGATGCGCTGTATGAGCTTGAGGTGGCGTTTCGGAATCTTCCTGCCAAAGATTGTGCGCCGTGGGTAGTGGACGGGCTCTTTCGCAACCTGCTGGTGGATATGACGGGCAACTCTCATCGGGCGGAGTTCTGCCTGGACAAGCTGTTTCCGCCTCCAGGGCTCGGATTGCAGCTTGGGTTGCTGGAGTTGCGCGCGTTCGAGATGACTCCGCACGTCCGCATGGGGCTGGTGGAATTGCTGCTGGTGCGCGCGCTGGTGAGCGCCTTCTGGAAGCGCCCGTTCGAGGGAACGTTGATACGGTGGGGGACCGCGCTGCATGATCGCTTCATGCTGCCGCATTTTGTCTCGCAGGACTTTGCGGCGGTGCTTGACCATCTGCGCGCGGCCGGCTACGCCTTCGAAGAGAAGTGGTTCGCGGCACAAACGGAATTTCGTTTTCCGATGATTGGGATCGCTACTGCGGACGGGGTTGAGCTGGAGTTACGGCAGGCGCTGGAGCCATGGAATGTTCTGGCGGAGGAGACGAACTCCGGGGGCACGGTCCGCAGCGTGGACTCGTCGCTGGAGCGGATGCAGGTGAGGTTGTCCGGTGTGACGGTGGATTCCCGCTATGCTGTTGCGTGCAATGGCCGGAGGGTTCCATTGCATGCGACAGGCATGTCCGGGGAGCTTGTGGCTGGGGTTCGGTACCGTGCGCGGCAGTTGTCGGCGGCGCTGCACCCCACAATTCCGGTGCAGATGCCCCTGGTCTTCGATATCATCGACCGCTGGAAGGACCGTGCGATTGGCCGTTGCGTCTATCGTACGGGCCCGCCTGACGGGAGCATGTACACGGCCCGCCCGGCGGATGCAATTGAGGCTGCGCAGCGTCGCCGGCTGCGCTTTGAGCAGACCGATCCATCGCCTGGCCGGATCGTGATTCCGGAGGAAGAGACGAACTTGAGCTTTCCCATGACGCTGGATCTGCGGATTCCGGCGACGGAACAGAAGTATTACGAGAGGCTGGGGCTGGTTCCATGAGCGTGGATCTGGATCAGACTCCGCTTCGCTACGGGGCGACTTACGACGAACTGTCGGCCGACGGGGTGAATCCGCGCGAGCACTGGACGCACCTGATGGAGTCGCTGCGCGCGATTGGCCCGGAGGAGCTAAGCCGGCGCTGGAATCGCGCTGAGCGACGCATCCGCGAGAACGGTATCACCTACAACATCTACAGCGATCCGCTTGGGGCGAACCGGCCGTGGAGGATCGACCTGGTTCCGCTTCTTATATCGCCGGACGAGTGGCGGTTCATCGAACAGGGCATCATTCAGCGTGCCCAATTGCTGAATGTGATCCTGGAAGATTTGTACGGACTGCAGGAGTTGGTGACGAATGGGCACTTTCCCGCGGCGTTGCTGTACGCGAATCCGGCGTTTCTGAGGCCGCTGGTTGGAGTGAAGGTGCCTCCGCAGAGCTATCTGCATATGCTGGCGATTGATCTGGCGCGCTCGCCCGACGGCCAGTGGTGGGTGCTGGCGGACCGCACACAGGCTCCCGCGGGAAGTGGGTATGCGTTGGAGAACCGCACGATCGTGTCCGATGTGCTGCCCGATCTGTTCCGCACGTCGAACGTGCTGAGGCTGGCTCCATTCTTCCGCGCGCAACGCGAGGCGTTGATCCAGCTTGCCGGTGGCGGCAATCCGCGGATTGTGCTGCTGACTCCGGGGCCGCATAACGAGACGTACTTCGAGCACTCGTACATCGCGCGCTACCTGGGCTTCACTCTGGTGGAAGGTGCAGACCTTACGGTGCGCGACCGCGCCGTATTCCTGAAGACGGTCGACGGGCTGGAGAAGGTGGATGTAATTCTGCGCCGCGTTGACGATAGCTTCTGCGATCCTCTGGAACTGCGCAGCGAATCGCTGCTGGGTGTGCCGGGGCTGGTGGATGCGGTTGCCGCCGGGAACGTGAAAGTGGCCAACGCGCTGGGCAGCGGGCTAATTGAGACTGCCGCGCTGATGCCATTTCTTCCGGGACTCTCGCGCCACCTGCTGGACGAGGAACTAAAGCTGCCGTCGGTGGCGACGTGGTGGTGCGGTCAGACGCCTGCGCTTGACTGGGTGCTGAATCATCTGGACTCTGTAGTGGTGAAGCCGGCGTTTCCTACGCGCGGGATGGAGCCGGTGTTTGGGGCGGAGATTCCGCAGGCGGAGAAGAGCAAGTTTGCGGAGCAGATGCGCACCCGCCCGTATGAGTATGTGGCGCAGGAGCAGATTGCGCTCTCGACCGCGCCGGTGTGGGAGAACGGGCATCTGATTCCGCGCAGCGTGGTGCTCCGAACCTATGTGCTGAATACGGGCAATGGGTGGATCGCGCTGCCGGGGGGGCTGACGCGAGTTGCCGAGTCGGAAGGGCCGATCGTCTCTATGCAGCGCGGCGGCCATAGCAAGGACGCATGGGTGCTATGGGACGGGCCGGTCGATACGTTCAGCATGTTGCGTCCACGTAGCGAGCCCGTGGAACTGCATCGGGTTGCGCCGGCGGTTCCGAGCAGCGTGGCCGACAACGTGTTCTGGCTGGGTCGCTATGTGGAACGCGCGGAGAATATTGCGCGCATCGTGCGATCGCTGATACCGCGGGTGCGGCGCGCCGACGAGGCGGAGCTGGGCTGCCTGATCCGCATGCATAACTGCCTGGAGTCGCGGCATAGCAAGCTGCCGAAGGTGAAAAAGAGGCAGCCGACGTTGCGCGAACTCGAGCAGGAACTGGTTTCGGTGGTGAGCAATGTGAAGCGGCCGGACAGCCTCGCTGCGACGTTGGCTGAGGTATCGCGTGTGGGCGGGAATGTTCGCGAGCGGCTGTCGGCGGACATGAACTACCTGATCAGCCAGCTTCGCGACTCGATCCAGGTGGAGCACGGCAACCAGTTTCTCGAGTATCCGGCGACGCTGACGCGGTGCCTGGAGTTGTTGTCGGCGTTCTCCGGCATGGAGCGCGAGAATATCAATCGCGGCTCGGGCTGGCTGTTCATGAGCATCGGACGGCGGCTGGAGCGGGCCATCTACTTGACGCGGCAGTTGCGCGAGGTGACGACTCCGCTGTGCGAGCAGGATTGGTCGTTCCTGGAGTGCCTGCTGGAGGTGGCGGACAGCTCAGTCTCGTACCGGACGCGCTATTTCACGACGCTACAGCCGCTGGCTGTGTTGGATTTGTTGATGGCGGACGAGATGAATCCGCGGTCGCTGGATTTTCAACTGCGGCACCTTGCAGACCTTTATCGAAAGCTTCCCCGGCACATGGACGATGATCTGCGGGCGATGCAGGATGCGGTGGCGAGACTGGGCAGCTTCGATCTGAGGACGATTGAATACCCTATGCCGGGTTCGGCGGCAGGGGAAGCTCACGGCTTTGATGGCCTTTCGCGGCTGGAGAAATTTCTGCGGGAGCTGGAGTACTTGCTGCCTTCGTGGTCGAATAATCTGTCGAGCCGGTACTTCAGCCACGCCCGCACACTGCCGATTACGGTGGGCCAATGATTTACAAAATCGTTCACCGATCGACGTACAAGTACAAATACCCGGTTTCAGTCGGCAACCACGTGACGTGCCTGAAGCCGCGATCGTCGATGCACCAGAAGCTGGTGCAGATGGAACTCGACATTCAGCCGCCGCCGGCGATGTCGACCGAGCGGGTCGACTTTTTCGGGAATCGACTGAACTTTTTCACGGTGCAGGAGCTGCACAAGGAACTGGTCGTCGAAGCGCGCAGTGAGGTAGTCCTCCGCGAGCAGCATGCGACGTTGTGGCCCAAACCGGGGCCCGCGTGGGAGGAGGTGGCTCGAGCGCTCCCATGGGACCACAGCCATGCGGGGCTGGATGCCTATCAGTTCGCGTTTGAGTCTCCGCGCATCCGGATCCGGCAGGAGTTTGCGGCTTACGCGCTGGAGTCTTTCACCCCCCTCCGGCCGCTTCCGGAGGCGTTGCTTGATCTGACGAAGCGCATCAACCGCGACTTCCATTTCGACTCCAAGGTGACCAACGTACGGACGCCTCCGGAGGAGGTCTTTCGCAAGCGGCGGGGTGTTTGCCAGGACTTTGCCCACGTACAGATCGCTTGCCTGCGATCGATCAATCTGGCGGCGCGGTACGTCAGCGGGTATCTGCGGACGTTTCAGCGACCGGGGCAACCGAGGCTGATCGGGGCCGACGCGTCCCATGCGTGGGTGTCGGTCTATTGCCCGGAGAGTGGCTGGCTGGACGTCGATCCGACCAACGATGTGGTGCCGTCGGACGGGCATGTGACGCTGGCGTGGGGGCGGGATTATGGGGACGTAAGTCCTTTGCATGGCTTGGCCTTAGGCGGCGGTGCGCACACGCTGAAGGTAGCGGTCGACATGGAGCCGATTGGGGTGGGGTAAGGGTACTCGCGGGACTTGGGGCGGGGTAGTATGATTGGCTATCGGGTCGCCGGTGGAGTGCGTCTAATCCAGACCGGCGACTGTTCGTTGATGTGTCCGGTGGAGATGACTCCGAACTATGCCAAAGATTTCGAAGATCCTGCTGCTTGCTGTGTCGGTGGCCCTGGTGCTGACGGTTTTCCTGGGCGTGAACTCGAACGGTGTTCGTGCTGCCTCTGACGGGCAGGACGGCGCGTATCGCCAGATCAATGTCTACACCGAAGTGCTGCGGCACATCCAGACCGACTACGTGACGGACCCGAACATCGCCGACGTGACCAACGGCGCGCTGCGCGGGCTGGCTGAGTCTCTGGATGCCGACTCGAGCTATCTGACGCCTGAGGAGTACAAGATCTATAAGGCGGACAAGGGCGGCAAGGCGCAGGCTGGAATCAACGTGTCCAAACGGTATGGCTACGCGACGGTTGTGTCGGTGGTGCCGGGCAGCGCGGCGGACAAGGCCGGGCTGGTCGACGGCGACATCATGGAGTCGATTGAAGGGCAGGACACGCGGAACATCTCGCTGCCGATGATCCAGCGGATGCTGGAGGGCGCGCCGGGCAGCACCCTCACTGTGGGCGTGGTGGGCCACAGCGGCAAGGTGGAGCCGGACAAGATCACGATGACGCGCAGCATGACGGTTGTGCCGCCAGTGGCGGATTATCTGCCACCGGTGCTCGATGTGCAGTACCAGAGCTCTTCGATTCTTTACCTGAAGCCGGAGATTCTGGACCACGACCACGTGCAGCAGGTCGAGGCGAAGCTGAAGGGCATGCAGAAGACCGGGAACAAGAAGATTCTGTTGGACCTACGCGACACGGCCGCCGGCGACATGACCGAGGCGACGCGCCTAGCCAACATGCTGCTGAAGAGCGGGACGATTGCGGCGTTGGAAGGGCAGAAGTTCCCGAAGCAGGTGTTCGCGGCGGACCCATCCAAGGCGATCCAGACGACCGCTCCTGTGGTGGTGATGGTGAACCGCGGAACGGCCGGGCCGGCGGAATTGGTGGCGGCTGCGCTGATGGACAACAAGCGGGCGGACGTGGTCGGCGAGAAGACATTTGGCGAAGGTGCTCAGCAGAAGACGTTTGAGCTGCCGGACGGTGCGGCGCTGATCTTGTCGGTGGCGAAGTATGAGTCACCTTCGGGCAAGAAACTGCAGGACGAGGGCGTGACGCCGAGCGTGCTGCTGGCTTCGGGCGCCGACGACGGAGTTGGGGTGGACGATGATGCGCCTGCGCCAGCCGCGGCAACTCCTGCGCCAGTGAAGAAGCCGGATGCTCCGGTAGACCAGCAACTGACCAAGGCGCTGGATATTCTGAAGGGCAAAGCCGCGTAACGAGGCACGGCATAGGCTGTCTACGCTGATCACCGATCGGCGAACGGCGCACTGTGGAGAAACCAGCGTGCTACCGTTAAGGGGTCGTGCCCAGTTTATTCAGCGATGAGCGAGAGTCCCCTGAAGAGCTGAAGCTGCCGTGGTGGCGGCGCATCTTCGGCAGCGGCCTGCGCGAGATCGATGTGCTGCGTGGCCCGTCGTATCCGACGCGGCGAATCGCGGTGCGGGCTACCTTCATGGTCCTGCTGGGCTTGTCCTCGTTGTTTGGGGTGATGTGCGGGTTGATGCTGGTGTACTCCATCGACCTGCCGCAGATGGACGACCTGGTACGGTATCGTCCGAACACGACAACGCAACTGCTGGACATCAAAGGCCGCGAGATTGGCTCATTTGCGCTGGAGCGGCGCGTGGTGCTGCCGTATACGGAGTTTCCCCCGGTATTGCGGCAGGCGCTGATCTCGATTGAAGACAAGACATTCGAACGGAACTGGGGCGTGAACCTGGTGCGCGCGGTGGGTGCGGCGTGGCGCGATCTGCACTCACGCAGCCGCGCGCAGGGGTCGTCGACGCTGACCATGCAATTGGCTCGCAACCTATTCCTCTCGAACGAGAAGACGTACGGGCGGAAGATCCAGGAGATCGTGCTCGCAATGCAGATTGAGCGCGTGTTCACCAAGGACCAGATCTTCCAGATGTACGCGAACCAGATCTACCTGGGGCACGGGACGTATGGGTTTGAGGCAGCGTCGGAGTACTACTTCAGCAAACATGCAAAAGACCTGACGCTGACGGAGGCCGCGCTGCTGGCTGCGCTACCGAAGGGCGCGGAGTACTACTCGCCGGTGAACCATCCAGATCGCGCGCTGAGACGTCGCAACCTGGTGCTGAGCGAGATGCGCCAGGATGGCAAGATCACGCGGGAACAGGAGCAGGCGGCTGCTGCGGCCCCGCTGGGGCTGAACATTGAGCCGCCCCCGAACTCGCTGGCTCCCTACTTCGTGGAGGAAGTGCGGAAGCAGTTGGAGAAAGAGTTCGGCGCCGAAGAGGTGCATGGCGCGGGGCTTCGCGTGTATACGACGCTGGATCTTGACCTGCAGGTGGTGGCGAACAAGGCGGTGCTGGACGGCACGGCAGCATACGAGCGGCGCCACGGATGGAAGGGGCATCTGTACAACGTTGTTGCGGCCGGGATTGACCTGGAGAAGTACCAGCATCCGGACTGGAGCCAGGCCATCGACAAAAGCGGCTATTTCCATGCGCTGGTGACCGAGGTGTCGCCGTCGCGGGTGATCGTGAAGATCGGGCGGCAACGTGCAGTGATGACTCCGGCGGACTGGAAGTGGACGCAGGAGACGGCCGGGGACGGCTTCCTGTCGGCTGGCGACGTGGTGTACGTGCGTCTGGATAGCAGCTCGACCGATGGAATGCTGCATGTTGCACTGGAGCAAGACTCGGGTGTGCAGGCGTCGATGATGGCGGTGGACAACTCGAACGGCGAGGTGCTGGCTATGGTGGGTGGGCGCGACTTTGCGCTGAGCCAGTTCAACCGCGCGACTCAGTCGGAGCGCGAAGTGGGGTCGTCGTTCAAGCCGTATGTGTACACGGCCGCGGTGGAAGCGGGAGCGAAGCCGACGGACCTGATTGTGGATGGGCCGGTGAGCTTCTACACGCCGAATGGGCCGTACACGCCGCACAATTACGAGGGCGACTACAAAGGAACCATGACGCTGCTAAATGCGTTCGCCGAGTCGCGGAACATTCCTGCTCTGAAGCTGGCGGACCATGTGGGTATTCGCAAGGTGATTGAGACGGCGCACCGGTTTGGTGTGGTGAGCACGATCCCAAACTTTCTTCCGGTGGCGATTGGTGCGGCCGATCTGTCGTTGTATGAGCAGGTGCAGTCGTACAGCGTGTTTCCGAATGATGGCATTCGGATTGAGCCGCATTTCATCCGCAAGGTGACACAGGCGGACGGGCTGCCGCTGGACGAGCCGCCGGCGCAGGTGAACGAGGTGATCTCGGTGGAGACGGCGCGGACAATGATGCAGCTTCTGCAGGCAGTGACGCGCATGGGCACGGGTGCGGCGGCGGCGCAGTTGAAGCATCCGCTGGGCGGCAAGACCGGGACGACGAACGACTTTACCGACGCATGGTTCATCGGGTTCTCTCCGTCGGTGACGTGCGGCACGTGGATGGGGTTCGACAACCGGCAGTCGCTGGGCGAGAAGGAGACCGGCGCGAAGGCAGCGCTGCCGATGTGGATGGACTTTATGCGGGCAGCGATTGCGAACAAGCCGAACGAGACGTTCCCTGAAGGGAATGCTCCGATGAAGGAGTTGGAGGTGCCTCTGACGCCGCCGGATGCCTCGGTGGTAAAGCAGATTCCAAAGCCGGCCACGGAAGAGAATGATCCGGATGCGGTTCCGGTGGCGCCGGCTCCGACGAATGCGCCTCCGCAATAGAAGATTCAGCGGCGTTATCAGCGGCAAGCTGTGGAGCGCGGCCTGTGTCCCGATGAGCCCCGCGATTCCTTTCTTGCGTTGGGGATCGTGGGGCTCACGGCTTTCAGGCGGGTTGGAGTTCGCGAGGGAAGACGGGAGACTCGTCGGCGCTGGGGCCCCAGCTTGCCGGGACGGCGACATCCAGCAAGCGGAGATAAACGCAGAACTGGCCACGGTGCTGGTACCAGTGGTTGAGCATGATGTTGCGCAGGAACGCGGCGCGCGGCATGGCGGCGATCAACTGATCGTCGGCGACGATGCGCCATGTGGCGTTCATGGCGGCGTCGTCGAACGTGGGGAGGACTTCGCGGACGGTGGCGATGCTCTGGTCGTACGCCGTGAGGACTTCCTCGACGGAGCCGGGCTGGGGGATGTTCTTGAAGTCCGGCGGCGCAATCTGGTCCTGTTGTGCGCCGCGTACGACTCCGCCGGGCACGAATGCCAGATGCAGGGCGAGTTGGCCAGCCGTCATGGACTTGGAGTGGGGCTTCCAGGTGAGCTTGTCCGCGGGAAGGCGTTCGAGGAACTTGCGAGTGACCGGAGCCTGCGTTTCGAATTCAGCGAGTAGTTCCTGTGCGATTGTCATGGTGGTTTTCTCCTTTGAGTTTGCGTTCGTTAGAGATCGTTGCGTGGTGCGGTGCGGTTATCCGAGAACTCGGGCCTGCACGATCAGGAGCAGGCCGGTTACGACAGCGACCGCGCCGATGGCGCGAGCGACGCGACGGCTATCCGTTGCGAGACGTTCGAGGGTTATGGCCGCAGTGACGGCGGCCATGGCGCGCAGGTCCATAACGCCGAGGACGAGCAACGCTGCAATGAGACCGATGCAGCAGCGGCTGCAGTGGAGTCCGAGGAGCAGACCATGTTTCCAGGCGGCAGCAGGAAGGGGTGGCAACTTGCAGCCGGGTCCGGGCGATTCGCGGCAGCAGGTGAGGTGACGTGTTTTCCATCCAGTGAATTGCAGCAGGCCAGCGAGGAGCACGACCGCTCCGGCTGCGCTGGGCACAGCGCGGGCCAGGGCCGGATGCTGCATTTCGGCGGTGGCCAAGGCGATGCCCAGGGGGAAGATCGCAAGGCCGAATGCAGTCCAGACGGCGAAGTATCCCAGGCCGACGAGTGCGGTTAGTCCGCCGAGACGCGGCTGGGCTGCACTGCCGACGGCCCCCCGATAGCGCGTGAGCATTGCGGCCAGGGATGGCAGCATCATGGCGACCATCATCAGGTCCCACATGCCGAGGAAGGACGAGGTGGCACGTGGCCATGTTTGCCCGGGCATGTGCATCCACGTCATCGACATGGTCCAACCGCCCGGCATGAGCATTCCGATGGCGGGCATCGATGTGCACCAGAGAATAGTCAGCACAGCGCTGGTGGCGAAGAGCAGCGCGGCGCCGGCGAGGAAGGTGCGGTCGGAGGTTGGCGTGGATGCGGTGGAGAGTTCCATGGCGGTTGGGGTTGCAGAAGGCAAAAGCAAATACGGAAATTCTGACTTACGAGTCAGAATGACGACGGGGAATGGACTCAGGGGGTTTCGTACTTGTCGTGGTGGCGCCACCAGAGGCCTTGCTCGTTACGGCCGAGGGGGGCGCGATCGAGCCACTGATACATGCCCCAGAGTCCGTCGAGGCCGCGAGCGTAGGCGGAGTAGGTGTGGTAGACGGTGCCATCTGCCAGCGCGAAGGCACTGAGACCTGGCCGCTCGCGGATGAAGGTGGCGGTGTCGGTTCCGGCCATGGCTGCGAATGCATCGGCTCCGCTGGACTTCTGAGGATCTCGCGGTGGCTCGTGCGTGTAGTTGTAGTCGATGCCTTCCTTGCTTTGCTGCTGCTCGGTGAAGCCGACGCTGAAGTCGTAGTTGAACTCGCCGCCGAAGGAGGACGCCCACGGAAAGGTCCAGCCCATGCGCTTCTTGAATGCCTGGAGCTTGGCAAGAGGTGCGCGGGACACGGCCATGAGCATGACGCCGTGGTGGGCCAGGTGGATGGCGAACCCGTTGAAGCCGTCCGCGATGGAGGAGCAGGATGGGCAGCCGGCAGCGTAGTCGGGGCCGAACATGAAGTGGTAGATGAGGATCTGAGAGCGGCCACGGAAAAGATCGGCCAGCGAGGCGCTGCCTTCGTCGGTGTCGAATTGATACGGCTTGTCGAGCGGGACCCACGGCAGTTCCTGGCGACGGCGAGCGAGTTCGTCGGCACGGTGCGTGTGCTCCTTCTCCGCGTTGAGCAGGTCGAGCCGTGCGGCGAGCCATTCCTGCCGTGTTCCAGTCTTATGCGTCGTCATGATTTGCTCCTGTCTGCGAGTGAGTTTTGTCCGTGGACGAGCCCGAGGATGCAGGATGGATCCTTTATTGAGAAGCGTGCGCCTACGTGCCGGCCGATCCTAACCGAACTAGGGTTTGGATGCGGCTTCTGCGCGTTTGCGGGCCATCTCGTGCATGTGGGCCCATCCGCTGCTGACGCCCTTCTTGTGGTCTTCCGGGATGAGGCCGAAACCGGAGTGGCGGAAACGGATGACGGTTTCGCCGTTCTCTTCTGTGAGGCGGTACTGGAGGTTGTTGGCGACGGGGCTGGACATGAAGAGCGGTCCGCTGATCTCCAATAGCGACGGGCGCTTGATGGCCTGAATGGTGCCCCAGAAGTGGCCGTTATTGTCACCGAGGTCGCGGAACCAGCGGCCGCCGGGGAAGGCTTCGAGCTTGAAGGGCATGGGGGCGCCGTCAGGCCGCTCGTTCGATGGGCCAAGCTGCTCCAGCAAGGCGTCGAAGGTGACGGCAAGCGGGGCCTGCACGTGGATCTCCTGGGTGATGTTGAGGGTGAGGTCGGCGATGCTGGTCTGGGTCGGCGCTTCGATCATGGGTGAATCCTCTCGGTGTATGAAATTTATTTCTGTTGTGCGGCAGCGGCGGCTTCGGCGCGTTGTTTGATGCGGTTGAGTTGGTGAGACCAGTACTGCTGGAAGGTGGAGGCCCAGTCGTGCAGCGGGCGGATGGCCTCGGCGTTGGTGCGATAGAACTTCTGCCGTCCCTGGCAGCGCATGCGAACCAAGCCAGTCTGGCGCAGGACGCGGAGGTGCTTGGACACGGAAGGCTGGTCGAGGTCGAGGCTGGTGGCGATGTCGCCGACGGGCCGCTCGCTGGGGGCGAGGAAGGCGAGGATCTGGCGGCGGCGGGGCTCTGCAATGGCGTTGAAGATGTCGGACGTGGTGGCGGCTCGGGGCATGGTGTCGAAAATAGATTCTTATATAGGAATATGTCAAGCGATGGAAAGATGCAGTTTTTTAGTGGCTCGTGGTCAGTAATGGCAAATGCGGAGATTTCTGATTCGGAGAGTCAGAATGACGGCGGGCTACGGCGCAGCAGGTTTGGTATTTCAGGGGTTGGAAAGGGTGTTGCAGAGGGAGAAGTAGCGACGGGCCTGGGTGACGTCGCGGGCGATCTGGTCGCGGAGGTGCTGGGTGGTGGGGAAGGGGCGCTCAGCGCGGAGGCGGCGGAGGAAGGTGAGGCGGAGGGGGGTTTTTTCGGCGAGGTCGATGGGGTGGAAGTTGAGCAGGTGGGATTCAACGGCGAAGGAGTCGGAGCCGAAGGTGGGGCGGTTGCCGACGTTGGTGACGGACTCGAAGATCTCAGCCTGCTCGCCGGCACCGATGGTGAGGGTGGTGACGTAGACCCCGTGGGCGGGGAGGAGTTCGGAGTATGGCGCAAGGTTGATGGTGGGGACGGCGTACTTGGTGCCGTAGCCGCGGCCGGAGGCAGGTGTGCTATCGACGGAGAAGGGCCGGCCGAGGAGGGCGCGAGCGTGGCTGACGTCGCCTGCGCCGAGGAGCTGGCGGATGCGGCTGGAGGAGACGGCGGCTCCCCTGACGGAGCGTGGCGCGTAGACAATGACGCCGAAGCCGAGTTCGCGGCCGAGGGTTTCGAGGCCCTCGATGCCGGCTTCGGCGTGGTAGCCGAAGCGGAAGTTTTCGCCCTCGTGCACTTCGGTGGCATGGACGGCGTTGACGAGGACGTCGCGGGCGAACTCGCGGGGATGCATGTGGCGGAGCTCATCGGTGAAGGGGAGGACGAGAGCTGCGTCGATGCTGGTGGAGGCAAGGAGTTCGAGCTTACGGGGCAGAGGAGTGATAAGGGGCTGCGGCGTGTCGGGGCGGAGGATGCGGGCGGGGTGCGGGTCGAAGGTGATGGCGAGGGATCGGCCGCCGAGGAAGCGGGCACGCTCGATGACTTCGGCGATGACTCCCTGGTGGCCGAGGTGCACGCCGTCGAAGTTGCCGATGGTGGCGACGACGGGGGCGGTGGCGGGAGGGAGGTCGGCGAGTTGGCGGTAGACGATCATTCAGGGGCCACTATCCAAAGCAAATCGTAGGGGATACAGAGAAAAAAGAAAGCACAGGTTGAAGGTAAAAAGTCCCCTCAGTTGGGACCAGCGATGTTGAAGGTGAGTTGAAGGCCGTCGTAGGCGAGCCGGATGTGCGGTGGGAGGATGGCGTCGGTGGCGGCGTGGTCGAGGTCGTGGGACATGTGGGTGAAGTAGGCGCGGCGCGGTTGGATCTGCTCGACCAGGGCGATGGAGTTGTCCAGCGTGGAGTGGGTGGGGTGAGGCTGACGGCGGAGGGCGTCGAGGATGAGGACGTCGAGGTCCGCGAGAAGCGGGAGGCTTTCCGCGGGAATTTCGTTGAGGTCGGTGAGATAGGCAGCGGAGCCGAAGCGGTATCCGGTGATGGTGTCGTGGCCGTGGGTGACAGGGATCCGGAGAAACTGCGCGCCGAAGAGCTCGATGGCTGTGCCGGGCTCGGAGGAGATGCGGTTGAGCGTGACGCGGGCGGAGGTGGGGTAGCGGCGTTCGGTGCGGAAAGTATAGTCGAAGACCCGCTCGATGGTGTTTGCGGTGGGCTCGTCGGCATAGAGGGGGAGGGTGCCGGAGTTGTGGAAGCTGAGGGGGCGGAGATCGTCCATGCCGAGGACGTGGTCGGCGTGTCCGTGGGTGTAGAGGACGGCGTCGAGGCGCTGGATGTTCTCGCGGATGGCCTGGGCGTGGAAGTCCGGGCCGGTGTCAATGAGAACGTGGTGCGTGTTCCAGGAGACGAGAACGGACGGGCGGGTGCGGCGGTTGCGAGGATCGCCGGCGGGCGAGATGGCTGAGGTG
This sequence comes from Acidobacteriaceae bacterium, assembly GCA_036498865.1. Taxonomy (GTDB): domain Bacteria; phylum Acidobacteriota; class Terriglobia; order Terriglobales; family Acidobacteriaceae; genus Edaphobacter. The sequence goes on from DASYEU010000015.1 coordinate 57,397, forward strand.
CAGACGTCGCAGTCGCAGCCGAGGGTCGGGACGCCCATCGATGTTCCCGTTCCGAGAAATGTCAGTGTTGCTTCCATGAGAGAGAAGCTGACCTCAGCGGCTAAAAGCCGCTTTTCCAAACATTAGCGTTTATGGCACGGCTGAACCCGTGCCCTTAACCAAGACGTTGGTGCCACTTTGTGCCTTCGCGCCTGAAGCCGCGTTTCTTACCTTAGCGCGTAGGTCTCGGGTAAACCCGTGCCGTTGAACACAACGTTGCGAGGGACTTTGTGCTTTAGCGGACGATGCTGGGGCGGCCGGGCGGCGCAGAGCCGGGAGTGCCAGGTGGCGGCGGCTGGCGATTGGCGGCGGAGCGGGCGAGGGCCTGGGTGACTTCAAGGAAACCCATGCGGACTTCAAAGAGGGCATTGTCCATCATCTGGGATTCGGCGGGGATGAGGTTGCCCTTGGTTTTCTCGGCGAGGATGGCGAGCATGTCGATGCTCTGGCGGGCACCCATGAGGTCGACCTTGGGGGCCTGGCCTTCGGGTGTGCCTCCGCCGAGCTGCATGATGGTGGTCATGTAGATGGACTGGATGATCTGCTCGAAGGACATGGGAGGCATGTGGTCCATGCCGGGGTTGGCGGCGCGGACTGCGGTGTCGAGGCGCTCTGAGGTTTGCTGGTAAGCGGCGTTTGCCTGCTCCATTTCGCTGGCGGTAGGCGGCGGTGGGAGGTCGGGTTCAGCGGCTGGCTGGGGCTCGGCGGGCGACTTGGACTCAACCGGTGCTTCGGAGGCGGGCGTGGGCGCCGCTTCGGGGATGTCGCGAGATTCGGGCTCGGGCGAGGGATCTGCGTCGGGACGCGGGGTGCCGTCGAGCGTGAACTTGCGGCGGTCGGTGACGACAAAGGGCTTGTTCTGTTCGGACATGGTCACACTCTCTTCTGGGTTCAGGATCAGATTCTGTAGCGGGCGGCAGGATTCAGGGGATCAGCCTCAGGAGACGGCAAACGGCAGCGCCGTGGGCGTGGCCGTGCCTCCGGGATACTCCAGGGAAAGCTTGCGTTCGAGGGCTTCGCGGCGGATGTAGCCGAGAGCGAGTTGGATCGGACCGGCGGCGAGCGGGATGTTGGCGACCGAGGTGAGCTCGCCAACAGGCTTGTTTTCCGCAGTGAGCGTAGTGCCGGGAGCGGGCAGAGAGCCGGCGAGCGTGAAGCCGGTGAAGGTGCGGTGGACATTGCCACGGCTGCGGATGCGCTCGACGATCTCCTGGCCGAGGTAGCAGCCCTTGGCGAAGTGCAGGGCGCGGTCCTGGGCGGTCTCCTGCGCGAGATCGTGGGCGGTGGCAGTGTTGCGGATGTCGGTGCCGTACCGGGGGGTGCCGGAAAGGATGCGGAAGGCTTCGAGGGCTTCGGCGGAGACTTCTAGCCCGACGGAGGACTTAAAAGTGCGAAATGTGTGCTCGGCTGACGCGGCCGAATAGAACCAGACTTCGTACGCGGAAATCTGACCGGATGGAGGTGTCAGAATCAAGGTTTCGTGGCCATTCAATTCAACCTTGAATGCATGACCGCCGAGCGCGGGCAATGGACGATCCGTTGCGCTCAAGAGCGGACGCGAGGCGTCTGGCCCGAGCAAGATCATGCCGGTTGGCATCGGAACTGGCGGGGTGAGCTCTACGTCGTCCATGATGATGAACTTGTCGAGATGCTGCTGGATGGCTTCTATCTGTGCTGCGTCTGTTTCGAGGAGATACGCAGCAGCATCGGCCCCGGGGTCCCGATAGATGGTGCAGTCGCCGAGGATGCGGCCCTGGGCGTTGAGGAGGAAGTTGTAGTTGCCCTGGCCGGGTTCGAGAGCCTGAATGTTGTTGGTGACCATTCCGTTGAGCCAGCGCGTTGCATCCGAACCTGTGATGCGGAGGAAGGCGCGATCCGTGATCGGGGCGACCGCGGCGGCGTGGAGGATGGCAGACAACTGGGCGGCTAAATCCGGGTTGGATATTGAGATAGCGGCGGATTGGAGCGTGGTAGCCATATCGGGCGAGGCGCAAAACTGCGTACACTGTTGATTATAGCGACCGAAACCGGGGTTGCGTGGAGGCGGGCGAGTGGGTTTGGCACGGCTGCAAGACGGGTGGTACGCAAGCGGCGCGGTGGCGCTGGCCGGAGTGGCGTTGGTGGCGACGGTGGGATGCGGGGCACGGGCGCCGAAGGTTCCACCGGCTCCCCTGGTGCTGCACGATGTGACGCCGATTGCTGGGGCTGAACCGTCGATGCGAGTCTCAACCGCGCAGATTACGGCCCAGATTGATCTGAAGCAGGATGACGGGAAGCAGAAGCAGGACGATGCGAAACATGCGCCGCTGACGAAGGACCAGGCGAAGGAGTTGTTTCGCTCGGTGGACGAGATTCTGTCCTTCGTGAGCACGGATACGAAGTTGCCGATCAAGCACTCGGTGAAGCGAAGGCTGATCACCCGCGATGAGGTGAACAAGTATCTGCGCGAGAAGTTCGATGAGGATGAGGGTGCGAAACGGCTGGCGCGGTCGGAGATTGTGCTGAAGAAGTTCGGGCTGATCGATCGCGACTTCGATCTGCGCACGTTCATGATCTCGCTGCTGACCGAGCAGGTGGCAGGGTTCTACGACAATAAGACGAAGACGGTGAATCTGCTGGACTGGATTGAGCCGGACGAGCAGAAGCCTGTGTTGGCACACGAATTGACGCACGCCTTGCAGGACCAGCGAATCGATCTGACGAAGTGGTCGCAGGTGGGATTGGAGGACATCGCGAAGAACGTGCAGGAGGATAACAGCCACATCCAGACGGATGAGGGAGACACGGCGCGCGATGCCGTGGCGGAAGGCCAGGCGATGGTGGTGTTTATGGACTACACGCTGCGGCCGACAGGCAAGACCATGGAGAGCGATCCGGGCCTGATGGACCGGCTGAAGGACTCGGTGGCCGACACGAGCGGATCGCCGATCCTGGCGAGGGCTCCGCTGCTGCTGCAGAAATCGCTGCTGTTTCCATACAGCGAAGGGCTGAGTTTTGAAGATGCGGTGTTGGTGAAGGCTGGTCCGGAGGCGGCATTTGGTTCGGTGCTGGCGAATCCGCCGGGGTCGACGTTTGAGATTATGCATCCGGCGGCGTACATGGCGCACGTACCGGTTCCGGTGCTACGAATGCCGGATATTCATCCGTTGATTGATGCGGAGTACACGCCGTATGACGTAGGTGTGATGGGCGAATTCGATGTGCGCATTCTGGCAGAGTTGTTTGGCGGGGAACAGATTGCGACGGCCTTGAGTTCGCAGTGGAACGGCGGCATCTACTATGCGGCGCAGCGGAAGTCGGCGGTGACGCCCGAGGCGAAGAAATCGACGGCGTCGATTGGACTGCTTTACGAGTCGAAGTGGAAGAATGAGGACTCGGCGCGTACGTTTGTGCGCGTATACGAGGAAGAACTGCCGCGGAAGTACTCGGGGCTGGTGCGGCGCAAGAAGGACGAGGCAGGCGAGGACGAGCAGGTCTATACGACGAGTGAAGGGGATGTGCTGATTTCTATGGATGGCACAGGCGTGTTCGTGAGCGAGGGATTCCCGCTGGCGCTGGCGCGCAAGCTGCGGGACAGCATCGGCGCGGCACAGTCGAATGGGCCGCTGCAGCTAGCCGGCGCTGAGGAGGACAAAAGGCCGGCAGCGGCAGGGAAGCTCAACGATCCTGGGCTTTCTCTGGTGCGGATGATGTCCTCGGCGGGAGTGATGAAGGCTGCGCTGGCCGGGGCGGAGAAATAGAGCGCTCCGGGCGATATACTTTAGTGGAGCCTTAGAAACGATCGAGACGTACCGGTGCGTGCGATACAGGGCCGGAACGGGAGTGGACGACTTGCAGACAGCAGAAATTGGAATCATCGGGGGCAGCGGCCTGTATGCCATGCCCGGGCTGACGGGTGTGCGAGAACACCGCGTGGAGACTCCGTTTGGAGAGCCGTCGGACGCGTTTATTGTCGGGGAGCTTGAGGGGCGCAAGGTGGCGTTTCTGGCGCGACACGGGCGGGGACACAAGCTGTTGCCGAGCGAGTTGAATTTCAGAGCGAACATTTACGCGATGAAGGTGCTGGGGGTGGAGCGGATTCTTTCGGTTTCGGCGGTGGGGTCGCTGAAGGAAGAGCATAAGCCGACGGATTTCGTGATTCCAGACCAGTTCATCGATCGGACGTTTGCGCGGGTGGGGACGTTCTTTGGCGAGGGGATCGTGGCGCACGTGGGCTTTGGCGATCCAGTGTGCGGGACGGTCGCGGCGGTGCTGGAAGGTGCTTGTGCAGGCGTGGGTGTCGTGGGGAAGCGCGGCGGCACGTATGTTTGCATGGAAGGGCCACAGTTCTCGACGCGCGCGGAGTCGAATCTGTACCGAAGCTGGGGCGCGGACGTGATCGGCATGACGAATCTGCAGGAGGCCAAGCTGGCTCGGGAGGCGGAGATTTGCTACGCCACGATGGCCATGGTGACCGACTACGACTGCTGGCGCGAAGGGCACGACGATGTGACGATCGACCAGATTGTGGCGGTACTGCACCAGAATGCGGAAAACGCGGCGAAGGTGGTGAAGGCGGCTGTGGCGGCGATGCCGGCAGAGCGAAGCTGCGCGTGCGCCAGTGCGCTGAAGTATGCGATTCTGACCGATCGCGCTGCGATTCCGGCGGCGGCGAAGGAACGGCTGGGGCTGTTGATCGGCAAATATTTGTAACCGTGTTTGGACCTGGATTCCCTGGTTTGTGCGTAATTGAGTTTCATAATCCATATCTGAGAAAGCAGGAGCATGGCAATTCTGGTGGTTGGATCCGTAGCGTTCGACAGCATTGAGACGCCTCATGGAAAGCGGGCAAAGATTCTCGGCGGTGCGGCGACTCACTTTTCCCTGGCTGCGAGCTACTTTACCGATGTGCGCGTGATCGGAGTGGTGGGCGAGGATTTTCTGCCCGAGCACGAGGCGGTGTTCACCAAGCGCGGGATTGACACGCGAGGCATTGAGCGCGCATCGGGGCTTACCTTCCACTGGACCGGCGCGTACGCCGGAACTTTGAGCGAGGCGCAGACGCTGGGCACGGACCTGAATGTGTTTGAGCGGTTCGAACCGAAGATTCCCGCGGCCTACACGGACAGCGAGTACCTGTTTCTGGCGAACATCGACCCGGTTCTGCAGGCGCGCGTGCGCAAAGAGATGAAGAACGTGCGCATGGTGTGCGGCGACACGATGAATTACTGGATCAAGGACCACGCGGCGAACCTGGCAAAAGTATTGAAGGAACTGGATGTGCTGTTGATCAACGACGGCGAGGCTCGGATGCTCTCGGGCGAGACCAACCCAGTGCGCGCGGCTGACAAGGTGCTGGGGATGGGGCCGAAGTCGCTGGTGGTGAAGCATGGCGAATATGGCGCAACTGGATTCTTCGGAGAGCGCTCGTTCGAAGGAAACGGAGTGCCGAGACCGTTTCGTGCGCCGGCGCTGCCGCTAGCCGAAGTGGTCGATCCGACCGGCGCCGGCGATTCGTTTGCCGGCGGGTTCTACGGATATCTCGCATCGCAACCGGAACTGACGCCTGCGGTGTTCCGCAAGGCAATGTTCTACGGTGGTGTGATGGGCTCGTTTGCGTGCGAGCGCTTTGGGACAGAGCGCTTGCAGGCGGTGACGCGCGAGGAGATTAACGCGCGGTTTGAATTGTTCCGGGAGATTTCGCACCTTGACTCCACGGCCGTCTAAGCCGGGTCGTACCATGACTGCTCCCCACCGGCCGCTGATTCTGGGACGTACTCGATCCACGGCGGCCCCCGCTGTCTCCGATCCGAATGTGGTGGGCCCTCCGACCCGCGAGGAGATGACGCAGGTCGTGTTGGCTGCGGTGCTGCTTGGGTTCGTGTCGCTGATCGTGTGCTTCAGCAAGGGGTACGTGCTGCTGTATGGCGATGCGGTTGCCCATCTGGGCATCGCGCGGCGGATTCTGGATACACGCAATCCGGGGCTGGTGCAGTTGGGCGGCGTGTGGCTGCCGTTGCCGCACCTGCTGATGCTGCCGTTTGTGCAGCGCATAGTGTGGTGGCAAAGCGGGCTAGCGGGTGCGTGGCCGTCGATCGCGTTTTACATTGCAGGAGGAGCAGGATTTTACCGGCTGTGCCGGAGGATGCTGGTGCCACGCTGGGCGCTTCTGGCGACGGCATTCTATGGGCTGAATCCGAATCTGCTGTATCTCTCGACCACGGCGATGACGGAGCCGCTTTTCCTGGGGCTTCTGATATGGATGACGTTGTTGACGATGGAATGCGTCGACGCGATTCGCGCGGCCGAACACGAACGCGTCGCTCGGCGGATGGTCTGGCTGGGGGTTCTGATTTTCGCGGCGGTGTTTACGCGGTACGACGGCTGGGTGCTGGGCGCGGCGATCTGGTGCGTTGTGACGTGGCAGTTGATACGTGCGCGCGACTTGTGGCGGCGGGTGGTGCCATCGTTTGCAGTATTTACGTTGCTGGCAGTGAGTGGGCCGGTGCTGTGGCTGTGGTACAACCAGCACTTCTATCACGATCCGCTGGACTTCATGCGCGGGCCGTATTCGGCTCCGGCGATCGAGAAGAAGACGTCGCCTCCGGGCTCTCGGCACTATCGCGGATGGCACAATCCGGGGTGGGCGCTGCTGTTCTACACGCGCACAGCGCAGGTGGATGCGGCGGTGTGGGAGACGGGCTTTGCCGTGATGTCTGCCGCGCTGGCCGGGTTCTGGATTGCGGTGCGTAAGCGGATGGCGCTGGCGTCTCTGCTGCTGTGGGTGCCGCTGGCGTTTTATGTCTACTCGGTGGCGTACGGGTCCGTGCCGATCTTTATTCCGCAGCTGTGGCCGCACTCGTACTACAACGCGCGATATGGGATGGAGTTGCTGCCCGCGCTGGCCCTGTTCGTATGCGTAACGGCTGCGGCGGTGGAGCCTGCCGCGAGGGCCAGCGGGCTGCGAGTTATGTATTCGGCAGCGGCGGTGCTGGTGATCATCAATCCGGTGGCCATGATTTATAGCACGGACGCGGTGCAGAAGGTCGCCAGTCTAATCGAGCGGCATCCGAGCCACCTGATGGCGATTTACAGTCCTCCGCTGGTACTGAAAGAAGCGGTGGTGAACGCGTCTACACGCGTTCCGTTCGAGCAGAATCTGGCGTTGGTGCTGGAGCAGTTTCCGCCGGGTGCGCCGATTCTGATGGCGGAGTCGGACCACATCGGGGCGCTGCAGGATGCGGGGATTCCGCTGAAGCAGACGATCAACGAGAGCGACTACGATAGTTGGCACGCAGCGTTGGAGGATCCAGCGGGTAAAGCTGCGTACGTGGTGGCGATGGCCGGCGACCCGGTGTCGAAGGCGGTAGCCGCGCATCCGGAGGGCCTGCAGGAGATGAGTATTCTATGCACGACGGGTCAGCCGTGCGCGCGGATTTACCAGTCGGAACGCTACTCCACCCAGGGCGTTCCGGCGCAGAAGTGACCGGCCGCGAGGGCGGAGTGCTACCATCGCAGCGAAGCACGATTCGATCATGTTAGTGACTTTACCGACCCACTTTTCGGCGATTGAGCAGATGGCGTTCTGGCAGGGCACGACGACGCGCCTGTTGATGGCGTGTGCGATGGGTGCTGCAATCGGGCTCGAGCGCGAGTCGCGTCATAAGGCTTCCGGACTGCGCACGAACATGCTGATCTGCATGGGCGCGGCTCTGTTCACGATGATGTCGGAGGTGCTGGCCGGGCCCGGAAATCCCAACAAAGGGCAGGTGGCGTCGAATATTGTTCAGGGCATTGGGTTCCTGGGCGCGGGTCTGATTATGCATACGCGCAACCGGGTGCTAGGGCTGACGAGTGCAGCGACGGTGTGGGTGGTGGCCGCGGTGGGAATGTCCTGCGGAGCTGGGTTGTATCTGGAGGCGGCGATCGCGACGCTGATCATCTTCTCGGCGCTGCGGTTCGTTGGAGTGCTGGAATCGCGGTCGGAATGGAAGCGCTACCCGATGCTGTACGAAGTGCGGGGAAGCGATGACAAATTGATGTTCGGGCAAATTCTAACAGTGCTGGATAAAGAGCATCTGCGGCTGAACATCGTGGAGCGAGACAAGGTGGGAGAACTGGCGCGGGTCACGTTTACTATCTCGGCAAGTGATGCGCGGCATCGGCGGTTGCTGGCGGAGCTGACGGCGGGCAACGCAACCGAGACAGTGTTGTCCTTCCGCGATGAGGAAGAGGACTGAGCAGGTGATGATTCCTTTTGTGAAGGCGCATGCGTGCGGAAATGACTTTCTGATCCTCGAAGAGAGCGTTGCAGGACGTGCGCATGCGGCGCTGGCGAGAAAACTGTGCTCGCGGAATACGAGCATTGGTGCGGACGGGATCGAGTTTCTGGAACGGCGCGCGAATGGAGAGTTCTTTCTGCGGTTGTTCAATGCGGACGGAAGCGAGGCGGAGCTCTCAGGCAACGGCACGAGGTGCGTGGCAGCGTGGCTGGCGCAGAGTGAGGGACTGCAGGAAGTTGCGCTGGGAACGCACGGCGGTGTGCGAAGGTGCAAGGTGATTCTGAAGGAGCGCGAGACGCCTTGGTGGATCGAGAGCGGTATGGGCGTGCCGCGCGTGATGCCGCGGAAGATCGAGATTGCGGGTGTCGCGGGGGTGATCGACGGCGCGATGGTGAATGTGGGGAATCCGCACTACGTTCTCTTTGTGGAGAACGAGGATTTCAGTTCTCACGGAATGACCTGGCAGGAGTTGGGAGCAAAGATTGCAGTCGATCCTCTATTCAAGTTTGGTACGAACGTGGAGTTTGTGCGTGTACTGAAAGAAGATGAGATTGCCTTTCGCATCTTTGAGCGTGGCTGCGGGCCGACCACTTCTTCGGGAACAGGAACGTGTGCCTCAAGCGCGGCTGCGATGACGCTGCGTGGCATTGCGCGCAAGTTGAAGGCATTGGCGGAAGGTGGAGAGCAAGGTGTGGAGTGGCCCGACGCCGAGAGCGAGATGATGCTGACGGGGCCGGCGGAGATTATCTGCCAGGGCGAGGCGGAGGTTCAGTTTGACTTGCTTTAGTGCGCCGCTGAAGCGCGGTAGTTGCGTGGCTGTGGTGTCGCCGGCGAGTGCGGCGAAGGCGGAGTTGGTGCATGCGGGAATCGCGCATCTGCATGAGTTGGGATATCGAACGAAGCTTGCGCCGCATGCGTTGAGTCGCGGGCCGCTGTACTACGCAGGGACGGCCGAGCAGCGAGCGAGCGACCTGATGGCGGCATTTGCGGATCCCGAAGTGGATGGAATTCTGTGCTCGCGCGGCGGATGGGGCTCCGCGGAGTTGTTGCCGATGCTGGACGCGGGCGTGATTCGGACGAACCCCAAAGTGTTTGTCGGGTACAGCGACCACACTTCGCTGCATGTGTGGCTGGCGCGCGAGTGCGGGCTTGTGACTTTCTATGCGCCGATGGTTGCGGCGGATTTTGCGCGGTCAAATGGGGTTGATGCAGCGAGTTGGTCGCATGCGCTGGGCGGCGATTCAAGCTGGTCGCTGGGCGCGGCCGACGGGCTGCGTGTGATGCGTGCAGGAGTAGCGGCAGGAACGCTCGCGGGTGGATGCATCTCGATCTTTGCGCAGTCGCTGGGAACTCCGTATGCGCCGCTGGCGGCGAGCGCAGATGCTCCGCGGGTGCTGTTCCTCGAAGATATCGGGACGAAGCCATACCAGTGGGATCGCATTCTTCTGCATCTGCAGTATGCCGGGATGCTGGAGCATGTCGGTGGCATCGTGTTCGGGGATATGAAGCAGTGCGTTGGGCCGGAGGATGAGGCGCTGCTGGAGTCGGCGATTCTGCATCGGTTGCGGGATTTTGCCGGGCCCATTGCGATTGGGTTGCGATCGGGGCATGTGGATTCGCCGAACATAACGCTGCCGCTGGGTGTGCGAGTGCGGCTCGATTTGCGCGTAGCGGAGAGTCCGCGACTGGAGTTTCTGGAAGCTGCGGCGAAGAAGCAGTGATATGTGGTCAGAGTAAGCGGTAAGAGCGGAGCACGGTTTGGCGAAGCATATTCATCTGATTGGGATTTGTGGGACGGCGATGGCGTCGTTGGCTGGGATGTTGCAGGCGCGTGGGCATCGCGTGACGGGATCGGATGCAGCCGCGTATCCACCGATGAGCGATGTGCTGGCAGCGCTGGGGATTGAACTGCATCAGCCTTACGCGGAGGCTAACCTGACGCCGCGACCTGATTTGGTGATTGTGGGCAACGCAATCTCGCGCGGGAACGTCGAGCTGGAGTATGTACTGGACACGCGGATTCCGTTCACGTCTATGGCGGCGGTACTGCACGATGAGTTTCTGGAGGGGCGCGAGTCGCTGGTGGTCGCGGGGACGCATGGCAAAACGACCACGACCAGCATGCTCGCCTGGATTTATGAGGTCGCGTCGCGGGCGCAAGCAGAGTGGGCGCCGTCGTTCCTGATTGGCGGCGTGGCGGAGAACTTCGGGACGAGCTTTATAGTGCGGGCGGGAACGCGGCCCTTCATTCTGGAAGGGGACGAGTACGACACGGCGTTCTTCGATAAAGGCCCGAAGTTTCTGCATTATTTCCCGGACGCGGCGATTCTGACGCATGTGGAGTTCGATCATGCGGATATCTATCCGGACCTGGCGGCGGTGAAGACCGCGTTCAAGCGGCTGGTGAACCTGATTCCGAGGCGCGGGCGCGTGGTGGCGTTCGACGGCAGCGAGAACGTGAGCGAGTGTGTGACGAAGGCGTTCTGCGCGGTGGAACGCTATGGGTTCGGGCTGGAGTCGCACTGGCGCGTGACTGCGATGCGGCATGAGGGCGGTGTTACGTACTGGACGCTGCTGCGCGGCGGCGAGCCGTTTGCGGAATTGCGCCTGCCAATGGCCGGCGAACATAATGCTCTGAACGCAACGGCCGCGGCAGCGCTGGCGGCGGGGCAAGGCGTTCCCGTCGGAGCGATTGTTGAGGCTCTTGCGACGTTCCGGTCCGTGAAGCGGCGGTTGGAGGTGCGGGCCGAGGTTGGCGGCGTGACGATCATTGACGACTTCGCGCACCATCCTACGGCGATTCGAGAGACGTTGCGAGCGCTACGAACGGCATATGCTGGACGCAGGCTGTGGGCGGTGCTGGAACCGCGGTCGAATACGCTGCGGCGCAATGTGTTCGAAGAGGCGCTGGTCGATAGCCTGGCCTTGGCGGATCGCAGCGTTCTGGCGAGTGTGTTCAAGTCGGAGGCAATTCCGGCTGCGGAGCGGCTGCATCCGGAGAACGTGGTTGCGTCGTTGCGGGCGCGAGGACTCGAGTCGGCTGTATATGCGGACGCGGACGCGATTGTGGCGGCGATTGTGCCGGAGTTGCGTAGCGGAGATGTGGTGGTGATTCTGTCGAACGGTGGGTTCGGTGGGATTTATGAAAAGCTGCCGAAGGCACTTGGGAAGGCGTGACGGTCGGCTGACAGCTGGCTAGCAGGTGACGCCGAGGGCGGACTCGATGGCTTCGGCTACGCCGTCGTTGGTGTTGGGGCGGCCGATGCGCCAGTTGCGGGAGCGGGCGAGGACTTTGAGGTCTTCGGGGGCGTTGTCCATGAGGACTGCGGAGCCGGCGATTTCGAGCATGGAGACATCGTTCCAGTTATCGCCGATGGCGAGGATCTGAGATGGGTCGATGCCCTGGGCGGCGGCAAGGGTGAGAATCGCAGCGCCTTTGGAACAGCCGGCGGGAAGAATGTCGAGGATCGAGAGGTCGCGCGCGGGGTACTCGGTGCGGTGGAGGGTGATGATGGGTTCCGGTGTCGCCGAAGAGAAATGTGGGGGTTCCTCCACTCCGAAGGCTGCTCCGCCTCCAGTCGGAATGACGAGGTTTTGGGGTGATCCGGCGGACGGGATGACGGAAGCTGGGGAAATGCCATCGGCGTTCATGGTGCGGCCGGAACGGCCGGACGGGTGCCCGGAGGCGGAGATGCCGGGGTGCTCGAGGAGGCGGGCTTCTGCGCGGGCCATGCGGTCGATGGTGCCGCAGAGCATGGCTTGGATCGGGGCGTCGTAGTTGGTGCCGTCGTCGGTCAGGGCGGATTCGATTGGGTTGATGTGGGCGATGTAGGGTTCGTTGGCGGCCATCCAGCGACCGATGCTGGCGTTCAGTTCGTCGAGGTGTTCGACGACCAGTGCGCCGCGGGTGTCGTCGCCGTCGGGGCCGACGCGGTCGAAGGTGAGGACGAGGGCGTTGCGGAACTCGTCGATGTGCTCGCAGAGCCATAGTGCGGTGGCATGCGGAAGGTGAGTTCGGGCAATGAGCTCGGAGGCGATTGGATCGGGGCCGTTTGAGCCGAGGGTTCGGGTGACTGTGCCATTCGAGCTGACCAGGATACTGGCGTGGTGAAGGCCGAGTGGTCGCAGGACACGCATGGCGTAGGAGTGGCGGCGACCGGTGGCGACGACGACTTCGATCCCGGCGGCTTCGGCGGCGAGCAGGGCGGCAAGATTGCGCGGACTGACGCGCCCGTCGTCGCCGAGGAGGGTCCCGTCCATGTCGATGGCGATCATGCGGGCGGCGCTGGTTTTGGGTGCGGTCTGCAGGATACCCCTCCGTACTTAGGATCTAAAGTATTGTTTATAAAATGGTTAGGTCCAAGACTAACGGACCTGCCGAAGGAAACATACGCCAATCTGCGCTCATTTCTACTTCTTCATTATATCGGTTCGGCCACAACTGTCAGGACTACTCAGAGAGCGTCTGGATTGCGTAAGTGACAGATACAGAAAAAGTTGTGAGGTGAAGAGTATTTATCGAGGGAGCCAAGGAGCGTGACACAATTCCGCGGCGGAGTCTGAGACACACCACGCATTTGTTCCCTGTGCAACGTAAGAACTTCCACTGAGGAGGACTGGAGCCGCAGGTTGTTTCTGTGGAAACTAATTAGATTCAGTGGGTTGCAACGGTGTCGACATGGCATTCGGCATGCTTCTGGTGAGAGTGCGAGGTGCAGGACATGCGATGCGTTGTTCACTTGCGAAGATCGTTCGATATGGGCGGACAGCACTTCGTTCTTCGGGTGTACCCACAGTTCCGGTGGGAGGAGCGGCGGTCCGAGAACTTTACCCGATCGGAGTTGCTGGTGGAGCGGTTGGCTGAGCTGGGCGTGCCGCGCATGGATCCGGGCAGAAGTTTTCCGGAGGCGGGCGGGACCCTGGACGCGGTGTGGACGAATGTCGAGGTGCCTGAATCGACGCTGGATGGGTTTGGCCGGAGCCGGGCGATGGGTGGGGCGAGGTCGGTAGCGGCTTAGGCGGCTGGGTAGAGCTGATCACACGGAACAAAGAGAAAACGCGACGCACAGGTTTTTGGGCGATTCGGGTTAAATGCAACCTATTGGTTGCGTCGTTTAGTCGGCGCGCATAATATGCAACCTGGAGGTTGCGTTTATGGCGAGCGATCGAATTGAGAAGCAGATCGAGTTGAAGGCACCGGTGGAGCGGGTGTGGCGGGCGCTGACGGATTATCGCGAGTTTGGCGAGTGGTTTCGGGTGAGGCTGGAGGGGCCGTTTGTGGTGGGGCAGACGGCGCGAGGAAATATCACGTGGCCGGGCTATGAGCACCTGGTGTGGGAAGCCGTGGTGCAGGCAATCGAACCGCAGAGGCTGTTCTCGTTCACGTGGCACCCCTATGCGGTGGATCCAAAGGCCGACTACTCGAAGGAGACGTCGACTCTGGTGGAGTTTCGGCTGGAGCCGATGGAGGGCGGGACACGGCTGCGGCTCACGGAGTCTGGGTTCGATAAGGTACCGGCGGCGCGGCGGGACGAGGCGTTTCTGCGGAATGACGGTGGATGGACGCAACAGATGAAGAACATCGAGAGCCATGTTGCGCAAGGTTAGAGGCGGACCTGCGAATCGCGCTCACGTGTTCGCCGCGCTGGGGGACGAGACACGGCTTGCCCTGGTGATGAGGCTCTGCGGCGGCGAGTCTCGGTCGATCTCTGAACTCGCGGAAGGGTCGACGCTGACGCGGCAGGCGGTGACGAAGCATCTTCGCGTGCTGGAGAGGGTAGGACTGGTGCGTTGCGTTCGCGCGGGGCGGGAGAGGCACTTCGAGTTCAACCCGGGGCCCGTGGGACAGATGAAGGAGTACCTGGACTTCGTTTCAGCGAAGTGGGATGAGGCGTTGGGGAGGTTGAAGGTGTTTGTGGAAGGGTGAGGGACTCCGTGATCTCGTTGAGGAAAAAGCGAATCACGGAGATTGTGGAGGAGAAGAGACGCACGGAGGGTTTCGGCGCGAGGGAATAGGGGCTGCGCCCTATTTGGGAGCGTTTGCGCCGTCGGGGTCTCCGCCTAGCAGGCCTTTCACCAGATCGCCGGGGGTGACATTGACGGGCTTGAATTTCTTCGGGGATGGTTTCCAGTCGGTCTGATCGACGTGGAAGGTGATGGAGTCGACGTCTGTGTCGGCGAGCGCAACCGTGGTGGTGTCCGAGCCGTACTTGCGGAGGATTTCGGGGTTGGGAACGCCTCCACCCATGAAGTTGCTGCTGGGGCCGTCGTTGCGGCCATCGGCGGCGTCAGCGACGGTGAGGGTGTACGTGACATTGCCGGGCAGGTCTTCGAAATGGAAGCTGCCGTCGTCGCGGATGGCGGTCATGGCATGGAGGGCCGGGCTGTCTTTCACGGTCAGGTTGACGCGACCGACGTTGAGAGTATGTCCGTCCGACTTCGCCACGACTTGATGGATCGGGCTTCGGCGCGGCTAAACGTATCGCCGGAGTAGACGACGAGGCTGATGCCGGGGCCGCCATCGCCCATGTTGGCTGCGCTGATCTGCGGAGGATTTCGGCTTGATGGCGGTTAGAGTCCAGCCGACGGCAGGACTGCCGTCGTCGTAGAGGACGCGTCCGCTGAGTGCGGCGCCGTGCTCGAGCCGGAGTTCAGCGTGACCTGTGTCGGTGCCGAAGACGGTGACGGTGGGAATCTGTGCGATGCGGGCGCGGATGGCGGGGTCAGCGCTGGCAAAATCTTCGTCCGTGAACTGGCTGTAGGCATCAACGTAGCCGGGGAAGACGGCGTGCACGTAGTACGTTCCGGGTTTGACGCCGGCGAAGGTATAGGAGCCGTCGAGGCCGACAGTGGAGGCATTGAGGAAGTCGGTGACCTCGTCCATGCCTTTGGAGGCGGCAGCCAGTGCGCGTTTCTGCTCGTCAGTTTGCGGCTTGGCCGGTTGGCCGGATTTGGCGGCGTTCTTCGTGATGGTGTCGGTAATGCTCTTCATCATGTCTTGGCCGGCATGGGTGGGCGTTGTGGACTTGAGGAGCACCTTGGCGAAGCGCGCGGGAGCATTGGTGTCGGCACAGTAGACGTGACCGCTGACAGTGCTGCCGACGACATACGGCGTCTGCTGGGAAGAAAGGTAGAGGCTGAGAGACAGGAGGGCAGGCAGAAGGAGAGTAGAACGCGAGGCAGGGCTCATCAGTGCGACCTCAGAAGAGTCTGAATGTGACACTACTATACGTTACGGGCGGCCCGAGTTCGACGGGTTGGCGTCCTTCAGGGTGAAGCCAGCGGGAGGCTGGAAGAGGGCAGGATCGGGGTCGGCCTGCTTGAAGTCAGTGGTTTCGGTGACGACTTTTCCGGTGCGCGGGTCGTCGATGAGAGAGCGCATCTGCAGACCGATCGACGGAGCGAACCAGTTCTCGGTGGTGACGGCGATATCGCGATCGTTGCCTTCGTAACCGGCGGGCGTGATGCGGGTGGTGCGTGTGCCCTCGACGTAGAGATCGCCAATGGTTTGTGGGGGCAGCGACTCTGTGCGGTAGGGGAAGTAGCGCCGGGGCTGCTGCGGAGGCGGTGTCTGCGGGTTCGGCCTGGGGCGGTATACCGTGACGACCTGCGGGAGGTTGACTCCGGTGTTCCAGATGTAGCGGATCTGCGTGACGGAGTCGTAGATCTCGATGAAGTGCGTGGTTTCACCGTTTGCACTGTGGAGAGTGTCGCGGCGTGTACGGCCCTGGGCATCGCGCGCGAGGAGGGTGAGTTCGGAGGTCTTGATCGTGGTGCCGTCAGGGAGACTGCGGGTACGAGTGGTTTGCTGCGTGGCTGTGTAGGGCAGGACGTGGCGAACGGGCTGAGGAGCGCAGGCGCATGGGGCGGCAGAGGTGGACGGGGTTGCGGGTGCGACGGGGGTGGGGCGGGCGCGTGCTCGGGTAGTCTGCGCTGGTGCGGGCTGAAGGACTGGGCTGAAGGCGAAGGCAAGGCAGACAGTGCAGAGAATGACGCGCAAGAGCTCTCCCTCTTTGTCGTACGGGCAAGTCTACTCCCTGGAAATGGGCTCATGAATGGTGAACGGGAGTCCGGTAGGATCTGTGGATGCTTCTTTTTCGGGTGGGAGTGATCTGAAGAGTATGTCGATTCGTAAGGAGATCGCTCCGATGCTGCGTCTTGCCCTGCCGTTGGTGATGGCGGAGGTGGGATGGATGTCGATGGGCGTGGTGGACACGGTGATGGTGGGACATCTGCCGCGGCCAGCGGTGACGATTTCGGCGGTGGCGCTGGGGCAGGTGCTGTACAACACGCTGGCGTTCGGAGTGGGAGGTGTGCTGCTGGGGCTGGACACGTACATCTCGCAGGCCCACGGGGCAGGCGAGTGGGATGACGCCAACAAGTGGTTGTTGAGCGGTGTGGTGCTGGCAGGGCTGCTGAGCGCGGTGCTGATGGGGATGGTGTGGGTGGGCCCGCTGGCGATGACGCGGATACCGATCGATCGCGAAGTAATGCGGCAGGCGGTGAGTTTTCTGTGGGCTCTGAACTGGGGGACGCTGCCGCTGTTTCTCTACATGACGTTCCGGCGATACCTGCAGGCGTTCAACCACGTGCGGCCGATTGCTGCGGCGGTGGTGAGTGCCAACCTGGTGAATGCGGGGCTGGATTGGCTGCTGCTGTTCGGGCACAGGTTCAGCGTGGCGGGGCATTCGATGGGGATTCCGGCGTATGGGGTTGTGGGATCGGCGTGGGCCACCGTGCTGGCGCGCGTGTGGCTGGCGGGATTTGTCGGCGCGGCGGTGTGGTGGGTGGATCGCAAGCATGCGTATGGGCTGCGCATGGCGGAACGCGCGCTGGATTGGTCGCGCGTGCGTAGGTTGATGCGGCTGGGTGGTCCGGTGGGCGGGCAGATTTTTGTGGAGATCGCGATCTTCGCAGCGGTGACGGCGATGATCGGGACGATGGGGCCGGTGCAACTGGCAGGGCACGAGATTGCGCTGAACTGCGTGAGCTTCACGTTCATGGTGCCGTTTGCGATTTCGGCTGCGGCGAGCGTGCGGGTGGGACAGGCAGTCGGTCGGGGCGATGCGTCGGGTGCTCGAGCGGCGGGATGGACGGCGATTGGGTTCGGGGCGGGGTTCATGCTGTGCATGTCAGCGCTGCTGGTGGGAATGCCGGGACGGATCGCCAGCGGATTTACGCACGGGCCAGAGGTGATTGCGGCGGCGGTTCCGCTGCTGCTGGTCGGCGCCGCGTTTCAGTTCTTCGACGGCGTGCAGGTGACGGCAACCGGAGCGCTACGAGGCGCGGGCAATACGCATGCTGGGTTGGTAGTGCAGTTGATCGGGTACTGGGTACTGGGGTTGCCGCTGGGTCTGTGGCTGGGGTTCGGACGGAAGATGGGGGCAGCGGGTCTGTGGATCGGGCTGTGCGCGGGATTGATGTTTGCGGGGGTGGCGTTGATTTCGGTCTGGAGAAGGGCCGTGAGAAAAGGTTTGGGACGGGTGTAAGAGTCAGGTGCTGGGGAGCTGCTCGCGTACACGGGTGCGGGAGCGGGTGGTGATGACGATGGCGGCCGCGAGGATGAGCGCGCCACCGAGACGGGCGCTGGGGCCAAGGGTTTCGTGGAGGAGGAAGACGCCGAGAATGGAGCCGATAAGCGGTTCCATGTTGAGCAGGACTCCGGCTTGCGAGGCGGGAACCTGGGTCATGCCCCAGTTCCAGAGGAGCGTGGTGGATGAAGTGCAGAGGAAGCCGCTGGCGGCGAGGGCGAGCCAGGCCTTGAGCGAGATGTGGTGGAGGTGCGGCAGGCCGTATAGGGGCGGGACGCAGATGCAGAGCATCAGGGTTCCGGAGGTGATGCCGTAGGCGCTGACGACGATGGCGCTGTGGCGCTCGAGCAGGCTCTTGTTGAGCAGGACCCAGCCGAGGGCGACGACCAGGGAGAGAACGACGAAGAGGTCGCCGGCGAGAGTTGGGCCGACGGGACCTGAGGCGGGCTGCGCAACGGCGTGGTGGGCTCCGAGGGCGATCAGCGCGGCTCCGACGGTGGAGACGACGAGGGAGAACCAGCCGGTGGCGTCCATGCGCTCGTGGGCGAAGAGCGTAGCCGCGACGGCGAGCAGCACAGGCATGGTGCCAACCATCAACGAAGCATGCGAGACGGTGGTGAGAGAGAGTCCGGTGAACTGAATGAGGAACTGGAGCGGGACTCCGAGGAAGGCGCAGAGGAGGAGTGTGCCCCACTCGCGGCGGTTGAGGCCGGGCTTATGAGTCGCGAGCAGTGGGAGAAAGGCGAGCGTGGCGAAGAGGAAGCGGTAGAGGACCATCGCGCCAACGCCCATTTCTGCGAGGGCGATTTTACCGAAGAAGAATCCGCAGCCCCAGAGGGAACTGGCGAGGGCGCACGATGCGAAGCCGAGGGTGCGATTTCGATTGGGCACAGGACTATGGAAAGGGTATCAGTGCAGCGGTCTCCATCCTCACGAACTCACTCATCCCGATGAGGGGCGATGAGTGAGTTCGTGATTCGGTTGGAGGAGTGGCAGTTTCAGATCACCAGATGCGGCAACTGTTGACGGGAACCATGGGCGCGCCTTGCTTGCAGCTGAAGGCGGGTCCGAAGCCGGGCTGGTTGACCACGACGCCGTTGACGCGCGATTGGTCAGGAGAATGCGGATCGGTGAGAACCTGGGAACGAATGGCTTCGGGGTGCGTGTTCTCGCAGTAGTTCTGCGCGAAGGCGATGTAGAAGCGCTGTGGGCCGGTGAAGCCGTCCTTCTTGGCGTTGACGTCAATGTGTTCGTCCTTCGCGCGCTGCATGTAGGCCATGAAGGCGAGCAGCAGGCCGCCGTTGTCCGCGGTGTTTTCGCCGAGGGTCAGCTTGCCATCGATCTTGACGTCGTCGACCGCAGTGAAGGAGCCGTACTCTTTGACCAGGCAATCGGTACGGGTGGTGAACTTGGTCAGGTCTTCAGGAGTCCACCAATCGGTGAGATTGCCTTTGGCATCGAACTTGCGGCCCTCGTCGTCGAAGCCATGGGTCAACTCGTGGCCAATGACGGCGCCAGCGTGGCCATAGTTAACGGCTATGTCCTGGGTCTGGTCGAAGAATGGTGGCTGCAGGATGCCGGCGGGGAAGTTGATGTCGTTCATGCTGTCGTTGTAGTAGGCGTTGACGGTGGGCGGGCTCATCTCCCACTCCGAGTGATCCACGGGCTTGCCAATCTTGTTCAGCTCACGGTCGTTTTCGAACTCATTGGCGTGAAGTTGATTGGCGAGCGGGGTGTCCGGCTTGATGCTGAGTTTGGAGTAGTCGCGCCACTTGTCGGGGTAGCCGATCTTGTTGGCGACGGCGGCGAGTTTCTCGTGGGCTCGCACCTTGGTGGCGGGGGACATCCAGTCGATCTGGTCGATGTCGCGGCCCATCGCGGTTTCGATGTCATGAACCATCTGGAGCATCTTGGCTTTGCTGTCGCCCGCAAAGTACTGGTCGACGTAGACCTTGCCCAGGGCTTCTCCGAGCGCGCCGTCGGTGTAAGTTGAGCAGCGCTTCCAGCGCGGGCGCTGCTCCTGCTGTCCGTTGAGGATGCGGGCGTAAAAGTCGAAGTTCTCGTCGTCGAACTGCTTGGGGAGATTGCGCGCGACAGTGGTGAGAAGGTGGTAGCGAAGATAGGCCTTGATGGTGGCGATGTCCGTGGTCTGCATCTGCTTGATCATTTCGGACCAGAACTGCGGGGTGGAGTTGTTGATCTCGGTGACATGGGGCGCTTGGATAGCGTCTTCGAATGCCGTGAAGTTGAAGCCGGGAAGGCTGGAGTTGAATGTGGCGATGGGTTGGAGGTGGTAGGTCTTCTCCGGCTCACGCATGTCGACGACGCCAAGCGAGGCTTTGGCGAGGGCAGTCTCCAGAACCAGGATATTTTGTGCGTCCTTGAGCGCCTGTTCGGGGCGGCTGCCGGCGAAGGCGAGCATTTTGGTGACGTGGGCCACGTACTGCTCGCGGATCTTTACGTCTTTGTCGCCGGTGCGAAGGTAGTAGTCCTTCTCGGGGAGGCCAAGCCCACCCTGTTGGGCGAACGCGATTTGCTTGGTCGCGTTCTTGAAGTCCTGTTGCTCGCCGAATCCGAAGAAGACGTCGACGTTATCGCGCTGGAGTTCTCCGAGGAGCGCGGCGAGCTGAGCGCGGCCGGCCGGGGTGCCGGCGATGGCGTCGATCTTATCGAGCAGCGGCTTGATCGGGGTGAGGTCTTCGGACTGGATGAGGTCCGTGTTCATGCAGGCTTTGAAGTAGTCGCCAATCTTCTGCTCATCGGCGGAGCGCGTGGCGCCTCCGGTTTGCGTCTTCTGGAGGATGGTGTTCAGTTCCTGGGTGTTGACGTTGTAGAGGACATAGAAGGGATCGACGCTGGGCTGGTCGGCGGGAATGGGGTGGTTCTTGCTGAAGTTGCCGCAGGCGAACTTGTACATGTCCGTGCAGGGATTGGCTGAGAGATCGATGGAGGACGGGTCGAATCCCGGGAGCTGCTTTTCGGCGGCAGGGGCCGGCTGCTGGGCGACGCAAGAAAGGCTGGCGGCGAGCGCGAGTGCGGCTAGAGTCGTAACAGTGCGGACAGGCATGGATGGGACGAGAGATTCACTCATGGGATGGTTCTCCGGGTTGGGGGATTTCGGGTCATTCGGAATGCTTACCGACCTGCAGTCTCGGGCGTCTCTAGTATCACCCTGAGAGGATCGGACGGAGAAGAAATGATTGGATTTGCGACGAAATGATGCTAGCGAGGGGCGAACGGCTGTGAAAGAGTAGGGATTCGGGAAATACTATCCAGATGACGGTTGGCGGTGCAGTCCGGGGGAGGGAGGGGGCGGCGGCCGGTTGTGTGCGTGGGTGCGGCTTGATGCGGCGGCCGTGGCGTGACGCGGCTGCGGCGGTCGTGAGTTTGGTTTTGTGCCTTCCGGCGGGTGCGGCGGTGACTCGCGACTCGGATGGGCCTGTGCGTATTCCGCTTGCGCCGATGGGCTACCAAACGCTGTCGTCGGAATTTCTGCTGGCCGGCAGCTCCATGCTGACCGTCCACTTCGTCGACAAGGACCATCTGCTGATCACGTTCGGCTTGCGCCACCTGATGAAGCGCGAACCGGGCGATCCACCGGACGACGAGGATCGGACGGTGGGCGCATTCCTGGTAGAGGCCGCGTCGGGCAAGGTGCTGGCACGGACGGAGTGGCGGCTGCACGATCGCTCGCAGTACTTGTGGAGCCTGGGACATGGCCGGTTCCTGCTGCGGGTGCGGGATCGGCTGACTACGTTTGCGCCCATGGCTTCGGACAATGGGAATGATGCGTTTCGTGAGATTCCGCTGTTGCGGGTGGATCGGCATATTGTTGCAATGCTGATTTCGTCGGACAGCGATTTGTTGACGGTGGAGTCGACGAAATTCTCGATGGGCGCAGGTGCGGCGAATGAGGGATTCTCAGCGGACCCCGCTCCGGTGCAGATCAACTTTTACCGGCTGCGGGAAGAAGGCCCGACGCTGGACGGGTTGAAGGTGAGCAACGCAGGTGTGGTGCGGTCGCGAACTGCGGTAGCGCTGCCGATGACGTCGGCTGGAATCCTGGACGTTCTGGATGCCGGCAAGGACCGGTGGCTGTTCAACTTCAACGAGTATGCGGGCAAGGTGCACGAGCTGGCGGAGTGGGATACCTCGTGCTTTCCGCGTCCCACCTTTGTGGGGCCGACTGAGTTTGTTGCATTCGGATGCCGCGGCAGCCAGGACAGGCTCGAACTCGCAGGGTTCAACATGAAAGGCGAGGAGATGTGGCAGCAGAACTTTCTCGACTCGCATGTTGGGCCTACATTTGCATTCGCGCCGGCGGCAGGGCGGTTTGCATTGGGACGGACGATTGTGAGCACGCCGCTGGAACCCGATGTTCCCCTAGCCGCGGGAACGGTGGTGGCACAGGAGGTCCGCGTCTACCAGAGCTACGACGGCAAGATCCTGTTCAAGATCGAGTGCACGCCGGTGGAACGGGCAGGGCAGAACTTTGCAATGTCCGATGATGGAATGCGGCTGGCCGTGGTGCGTGAGACGCAGGTGCGGCACTCAGCAACCAAGGACTATGACGCATACATGGAGACGCAGGCGGCGGTGGAAGTATATTCGCTGCCGGAGTTAACGAAAGAAGATACTGCGGCGCTGAAGGCTGCCGAGAAACTGGCTCCAGAAGACAGCGGTGTGCGAATCGATCTGGCGCTGATGAAGAGCTCGGGCGGTTCTGGTTCCGCACAGAATGGTGCGGCAGCCGCGCCACCGGAGCCACTGGATGTACCCGCCCCGGCGCCTCCGGTGGAGGCGGGGACACCGTCGCCGGCTGTGGCCGGGACTCAGCCGGCAGGGGATGCAGCGGATGCTGGGAATGCGACTACGGACGATTCGGCGCCGGCGGAGTCGCGGAAGGCACCGACTCTTTACAGTCCAGACGAGAAGCAGCCAAAGAAAGGGCCGCAATAGGGCATGCAAACGCAGCAAAGCCAGCCGCGGCCGAACGGCGGGCTGGCTCTGGATAGAAGTGAGGCAGTGTTTAGGCGGCCTTGGTGGGCACGACGAGAGCCTTGACGCGGGCGTTCAGGCGCGCCTTGTAGCGGCTGGCGGTGTTCTTGTGCAGCACGCCCTTCTGGACGCTCTTGTCGAGGACGGACACGGTCGCAGAGTAGGTGGTTGCGATGGTCTTCTTGTCGCCGGCGGCGAGTGCCTCGCGCAGGATGCGGAGGGTGCCGCGAAGCTTGCTCTTGTTGGCGCGGTTGACCGCGGTCTTGGTTTCGGTCTGACGTGCGCGCTTCAACGAGGAGACATGATTTGCCATGGAATCTTGAACTCTTTTCTGGAACCCGCTTGGGCGGGAGATTTGAGGCGTGGGCGGAGATCAAATCGCCGCATCCCTGCAACTGTTAAGTGTATGGGAGAGCAGGAGCTGGGTCAACCGTTTTCATCTCATTTCAGGTGTTTTCAGTGAATCGGAGGCGAATTTGGCTCACCCGCCGGGATGCTCCGCATCCAACCGGCTGGAGGTGGGACGATTATGAGAATGCAACGAGGCTTGATTTTGCTTACGCTCAGTTCGGTGCTGGCGGTTCCGCTTTCGGCAGGCGCCCAGGAAACGGCGGCACAACGAAGACATCGGCGCGCAGAGGCGGCGCAGAAGGCGAGCGATCACCGGCATCACACCGGTGCCAAGATTGTTGGCGGATCGGCGGCTGGTGGTGCTGTGGTTGGAGCACTGGCTGGCGGAGACAAAGGTGCCCTGATTGGAGGTGCGGTGGGCGCCGGGGGCGGTGCGGTTGCGAACAAGATTCGCGAGCACCACGACGTGAAGAAGCGCGAGCGGAGGGAACCGCCGCGGTAAGGCGCCATCGGCGGCCTTAGTTGTCTGTTGGTTGCTGCTCGATGTGGTCGATCACGAGAACGGGCATCGGGATCTTTTCGCGCTTCTCCAGTTTGAGGCCGAGTTGCTTCTGGATGGCGTCGAAAAAGGACATACCTCCGAGCACCGGGTCCGACGCATTGGGCCCGCCACCGTCACTCGCGGACTGTGGCGCGGGGATGGTTTTGATGTCGTCGCCCTTCTTGCTGAAGCTCAGCGTGAAATCGTATGCACCCTCGATGCTGGTCGCGTTGAAGACCGGGGCGGGGATGTAGCCGCCTGCGAGCCGGTTCAGCTGATCGGCAAGCTGAGCCATAGTCATGTTCTGGCAGGAGACGAGCCGGTTGAGCAGCGGATTGTCGACCCGCGGATCTTTTCCGTCAGGGCCGGGGCCCTCGTGGCAGTCGGGATGATTGGCGGGGTCAGCCTTCTTCATTTTCGGCCCCGCGGCAACCAGTGCGAACGCCTCCGAAGGCTGTGTGTCCATATGCGTAGTCAGTTTGAACCGGTCAGCGAGCAGCGAGCGGATCATCTCCTTGACCTCGTCCATATCGAGGACGCGCGCAGCTCCCGGGATTGGCGGACCGCTGGCAGAGTCGGCGGTGGCCTTGCCGAGGATGTCCCACAGGTTGGAATCGAGCCACTTGGGCTTGTTCGTGACGTTGTTCGGGTTGATGTCGTAGGAGCTATAGATGAGAGTCAGCAGCGAGGCGTGCTGAATGTTCACCCGGCCGCTTGGGTCGATCTGGATGGAGTAGTGCTTTTCCTCCGGGTTGAAGGGGCGGATGATGGCGACATCGAATTGTGCGGCAGGCGGTGGCGGCAGAATCTTATCGAGGTTGGGAATGTTCGGGGTGGGAGTCTCGTTGATGCTTTCGACGACGACGACGGGGATCGGCGCGGTCTTCTGCTCGAGCTTCAGGCCGAGCTGCTTGTCGACGGCAGAGAAGATGGTGACTCCGTCGGTATCTTTGGGAATCTGGTAGGCCCACGCGATGTCAAAGTCCCACCCTCCCTTGAGTCCGGTCTGGTCGACGACCGGACGGGTGAGGTATGGCGAGGCCACATCATGCAGAAATTCCGCGAAGGACTGCATGGTCACGTTGTGGCAGGAAAACTTGATGTTCCAGCTGGAAGTTGTAGGAGCATCTTTAGGCGGCTGCTGATAGTCGCAACCACCAGCCTCTGCAGTTGCGGCGGGCTTCATCCTGGGAGTCTTGCCTGCGGATAGGACAAACGCAGGAAGTGGACGCGTGCCACGGCTGGCGACAAGCTTGAACCGATCGGCGATGAGCGCACGGACCATCAGCCGTGCGTTGTCCTCTGTAGTCGCGGGCGGGGCTTTCGCGAGTATGTCGAAGCGGTCGAAGGCCAGCCACGGAGGGCCGCCAAAAATGCTGCTGGGGTCGACCTTGTAGGTGGCTGAGATCAGATCAATGATGGTCGCGTTGCGAAGGTAGAAGCGATCTCCGTGAAGGCTGCCCCCCTGGGTTTGGGCATGAAGGCGCTGTGGGCTCGGATGGACGTCGGAGGCAATGAACGTGGGGGACTCGGCGGGGGAGGGAGATTGACTGGAGGCGAGAGGCGCGAAGAGGAAGAGACAGCAAATGCTCGTGAGCGTCTGTACGATCCGGGTCATGCGAAACCGCCTTTGGGTACATCGTTCATTTGCATGGCAGGGAGGCAGATACCCGGCTAGTCTATGCGGCGACGCGAGGGTTGTCCAAGACGGCGACTTAGTTGTCCGTAGGCTTTTCTTCGATGTGGTCGATGATGAGGACCGGGGAAGGCCGCTTTTCCTTGATCAGCTTGACTCCCAGTTGACGTGCCATGGCGTCAGGCAGGGAGAGGCCGCCGTTAGGGTCCGTGGTACGAGCCCCGCTGGGGTCGTTCGACGAAGGCGGCGGTGGAGCACTATGCAACTGGCCGGCCGTTGAGAAGCTGAGGGTAAAGTCGTATCCACCCTGCAGGCCCGTCGCATCCTTCACGGGAGTGAACACGTATCCTCCGGCAAGATTTGGCAGCATCTCAGCCAACTGGGCCATGGAGACATTCTGGCAATAGAGCAGGCGGCCGAGAATGGGGTCGGCGATGCGCGGATCCTTGCCATCGGGGCCGGGGCCTTCCTTGCAGCTGGTGCGATTGACCGGATCGGCCTTCTTCATTCTGGGACCGACGGCGACCAGGGTAAAGGCTTCGATGGTGCGGTCTTCGAAATGGCTCTTCATCTGGAAGCGCTCGGCGAGCATGGTCTGAATCATGTGGGGCAGAAGGTCGAAGTCCAACTGGGGTTTTCCGTCCGGACCAATGGATTGGGCCTCGGGAGCAGCCTTGGCGAGGATATCCCAGCGGTCCTGTTCAACAAATTTAGGCGCGTTCTGGATCAGCTCGTCATCATTGCTGTTCAGGTTATAGGCGAAGCCGATGAGGAACTTAAGAGTCATGCCGGTCGCATTCACCTGGTTGCCGTTAATTCTCCCTACGAGCTGCGCGTCGGGTCTGCTTGGGGTCAGAACAGAGACATCGAACTCGGAGGGCGGAGGCGGCGGGAGAACTTTTTCGAGGCCCGGGAGGTTGGCCGTGGGCGTTTCATCCGCCTTCTCGACGATGAGCACAGGCGTGGGGTATTGTTCGAGCGCGAGTTTGAGGCCGAGCTGCTTTTGCACGGCGTCGAAGATGGTCAGGCCATCGGGTACGGGCTTCCACGTCCAGTGAAGACCGAAGTCGTAGCCGCCTTTGAGTCCGGTGGCGTCGATCAGCCGCTTAGGCAAATACTGGCTGGCGAAGTCTTGAAGCATCTGCCGCGTTTGCTCCATGGTGCGATTGTGAGCATTGACGGAGTAGTAGGCGGGGACGCCGGGCGGATTGTCGGTGGGCGTGTGGTGCTCCTCCATGTTGGAGGCCTCGCCTTCGGCAGCAGGCTTCATCTTGAGACCGCCTCTATCGACGCGCAGAACGTAGGCGGGGATGGGATGAGTGTCCTTGCGGACGGCGAGGTGGAAGCGCTCGGTGAGGAGGCTCTGCAGCATCAGCTTGACGTCGTCGGGCGAGGTGCCGCGCGGAGCATGGGCCGAGACGTCAAAGCGGTCGAAGTCGAGCCAGGAGGGGCCGGAGAGGATATTGTCGCCGTCGACTCCGTAGGCGAGCGAGATCATGTCGACCATGGTGGCGTTGTGCAGCAGGTAGCGGTCACCACGCAGGGAACCGCCGGTGAAGAACGCGGCGGTGGTCTTGGCACTCACGTGAACGTCGGCGAGGTCGAAGGCGGGCGAAGCGGGCAGAGGTGCCGCCGCCGCGGGAGCGGGCTCGCTGGTGAAGGATCGGGCGAATGTGGGGCAGAAGACCGGCGAGAGGAGAGTGAGGGCCAGGAGGATGCGCTTGGTCATCATCGGTCGAAACCGCCTTAGATAGGTTGGGCCGGGTAGTTTATCGATGGTTACGGTTCGTTGGACGCGCCGATTCCGCGAATGTCTCGTGATTTGGCTGATCGGTGATGGGAGCGAGCATCTCGTAACCTATGTAGCAAACTACGGTAAGAATTGTCAAAAATTGAAATCAGCGAGGGAAGGGCGGCGGCTAGTTTTCAGTGGGAATCCGCTCCACATGGTCGATGATGAGGGTGCTGACCGGCTGTTTTAGCGGCACGAGTTTGAGGCCAAGTTGTTCCTGAACAGCGGTGAAAACAGAGGGTAGATTCGACTTCGGGTCCCCCGTCGCGTCATAGGACAACTTGAAATCGTAGACGCCTTGAAGGTTCGTCTTATCGATCACCGGGCCACCGGCGGGATGCGCAATCAGCGAAGCAAAATCACGTATCGATCTGTCTTTGGCATCAAGACCATCTCGCAGGAGATAGGCGTATGAGGGATCGCCTAGCGAATGAATATGCAACTTCGGCGGTTGTTTGTCGACCACAACAAGTGCGTAGCCGGACGTCAATCTGGTGCCGGAATGAACTGCGAGATGAAACCGATCCTTGAGGAGTTGCTGGAGGAGCGGCTGCATCTGCGCATACGTAAGCTGTTGTTCTCCCTCGACCTTTGCTTCGATGTCGTAGTGTTGCGAATCGAGCCAGCCAGGGTCGCCATGGATGTCATCTGGCTGCACATCGTAACTGAGACCGATGAGTAGTTTGAGGGTAAGGCGGTGGGCGGTGAAGCGATTCGACGGAAACGTGCTCCAAGGCTTGTTTCCAAGCCCGGCCTGAATTTCCTCGTCCGTATATGGGGCGACCATGCGGACGGAGGCTGCCTCAAAACGGGGTTGCGAGGATGCGGCTGCCGGGCCTTGGGCATCGGTGTTGAAGCCCAGAGAGAGCAGACCGCAAGCAAGCGGAGTGAGAAGTGCTCGGGAAAGCCTCACCGTTGGGAACTCCTTTATGGACGGAATGTTACAGGAGTAACCAGGGAGAAACCATTTTGGTGGCGTGCACCTTCGCGGGTGCGCAAATCATCTAAAAATTGGCTTGACTGTGTGCAGACGACGTTCTAGTCTGTGCGCAACTTCGGCAAATTATTGGCAACCTTCGCCAATCCGATTGCAGGGCCACAGACGATACACGGTGCTGCGCGGAAAATGTCTTTCTGCCGAATTTCTCCAACAATTCCCGTGGTTCCAATTTGCTGCATCCAAACCCCAGCACGTCCTGACGGAGGTCAGAAAACTACTTGATCAAAAAATCCCTCGAGATCACGCCTGGTATTGAGCCCCTGTACGGGACCCGCGACGAAAACCTTCGGCTGATGGAAGACGGTCTTCAGGTGACGATCGATCTTCGTTCGGATGAGATCCAGATCACTGGACCGATGGAAGGTGTGGAGCAGGTGGAACGCATCTTCGCCGACTACGAGAGTCTGCGCAAGTCGGGCGTAACGCTGCAGAATGGCGAGTTGAAGGGAATGCTGAAGCTGGTGATCGCGGATCCGTCGGTGACGTTGAAGTCGCTGGTGGATTCGGGCAAGCAGCGGTCGGCAGGGGTGAAGCGGATGGTGCAGCCGCGGTCGCCCAACCAGCGGAGATATGTCGAGGCGATTGAGCAGGCGGACATGGTGTTTGGTCTGGGGCCGGCGGGTACAGGCAAAACGTATCTCGCAGTCGCGATGGCCGTGTCAGCTCTGATGGCGAAGAAGGTGAGCCGGATCATCCTGGTGCGGCCTGCGGTAGAAGCGGGCGAACGCCTGGGATTCCTGCCGGGCAGCTTACAGGAGAAGGTCGATCCGTACCTCCGGCCGTTGTACGACGCGCTGTATGATCTGCTCGACCAGGAGAAAGTGGACAAACTGCTGGAGCGAAACGTGATCGAGGTGGCGCCGCTGGCGTTCATGCGCGGGCGCACGCTGAATGATGCGTTCATCATTATGGACGAAGCGCAGAACACGACCAACGAACAAATGAAGATGTTCGTGACGCGCATGGGCAACGGATCAAAGGCGGTGATTACCGGCGACTTGACGCAGATCGATCTGCCAAATCCGAAGCGGTCGGGGCTGCTCGAAGCGCTCAATGTGCTGGACGGGGTCGAGGGCATTCGCTTCTGCCACTTCGAGGACGTCGATGTGGTTCGCCATCATCTGGTGCAGCGGATTGTGCGGGCATACGACAGCTTCGGACGCGCGCAGCAGCAAATGCCGCTGGAACTTGGCGATCCGAGCATTCCTGCAACAGGGATGGAAGCGACCGAGGCGAAGGAGAATGGGCTGAAGGTAGTCTCGAAGCCTCAATAAGTTGCAACCCGAGCCGAAGCTGAATCTGCGGTACGATACATTGTCAATAGAGGGCTTAGGCCCTCTATTGACGTTTAGTGGCGCCAGCAATTCATGATCACCATCCAACTCCCGCCGGCAATTGCTGCCTCGCCTGACTTCGCGCTGTCGAAGCCGGGGGTGGTGCGGTTTCTTCAGCGGGCTCGCGTCGCAGTGGGCGTGGAGGGTGAAGTCCATGTGCTGCTGGCGGACGACGCGACGCTTCGCCGGCTGAACCGATCCTTCCGCGGAAAGAACAAGGCTACAGATGTGCTCTCGTTCCCGGCTGGCCCGACGACTGTCTTCTTCGGCGACCCGGAAGGCCCAGGGCTCGCGGGCGACTTGGCGATTTCGCTGGAGACCGCGGCGCGGCAGGCAGCGCGGTTCAGGCATACGCTGCGGGATGAGGTGCGCGTGTTGCTGTTGCACGGGGTACTGCACCTGGCTGGCTTCGACCATGAGGCTGACACCGGCGAAATGGCGGCGCGCGAAGCAGAATTGCGACAGGAGTTGGGACTGCCAACGAGCCTGATCGCGCGGGTGAGCGTAGCGCAGCCAAAGGCCACGTCCAAAAGCAAAGGGCCGGCTCGCAGGCGGGTGCGGCGATGAGTCCTTCCATCTACAGCGATGCCGTGCTTGCGGTGATGCTCGTGGTACTGGCGCTGGCCGCTTACGTGGATCGCGTGTACAGCGAGATGGGCAAATTCCTGGCGCGGGAGTACCAGGACAACATCGACGCGTGGACTCGCGCAGTGGAGCCGAGGCTGCACCTGGGGCGCGAGTCGATCGCTCTGTCGGCTTCCGTGCTGCGACAGCTTGCGCTGGCGGGAATTGCTCTGACCGCGGGGTTGCGGCTGTACGAACATGTGAAGGCGCAGCCCGCACTGGCCCGGGTGCCAAGTGTCGAGCAGATCGCCGTTACGGGATTCTTCCTGGTGCTGCTGATCCTCTTCTTCGACCGGCTGATTCCCCAACTCCTGTTTACGCGGACACGAGGACTCTGGATTGCGCACATCCGAATTCTGCTGGAGGTGCTCTTCTACCTGATTCTGCCGGTGACGCTGACGCTGGGGTTGCTGCTGTCGATTGTGGCGTTGGCTGAGCCAGAGGATGCGGAAGAGGAGGAGCATCCGTCGGAGGCAATGGATGCGTTGCTGGAGGCAGGCGAGGAAGAAGGCATCCTGGAGGAGAGCGACCGCGAACTGGTGCGATCTGCGGTGGAGTTCGGCGACAAGGTGGTACGTGAGGTGATGACGCCGCGGCCGGAGATCTTCGCGGTCCCGGACTCGCTGACGTTGAAGGAGTTCCTGGAGAAACTGAAGGAGAACTCATTCTCACGTGTGCCGGTGTATTCCGGAACGCTGGACCAGGTGACGGGGATTGTATTCGCGCGCGATCTGCTGCAGGTGCTGGATTCGGAGGCCGTGCAGAAGACTGTGGCGGAGTTGCAACGGCCCACCGCTTTTGTCCCCGAGACAAAGAATGTAGCCGAGCTGCTGCGGGAGATGCAGCGCGAGAAACAGCACATGCGGGTGGTGATCGACGAGTACGGCGGCGTAGCCGGGCTGGTGACCATCGAGGACCTGCTGGAGGCGATTGTGGGGTCGATCGCAGACGAACACGACGAGGCGGAGGAAACTAACGAGCCAGTGCGTGAACCCGATGGGACCTTCGTGGTTCCGGGGAGCTTTGAAGTGTCTCGCTTGCGAGAGCTGTTTCAGGAGCCGGAGGAACGCGCGGCTGAGGATGCCAGCGCCGCGGAAGCGGAAGAGGAAGCCGAGGGCAAGGACGCACCCACGAGGCTGCTGTGGCTCTTTCCACAACACTATGAAGCGACCACCATGGGTGGTTTAGTGTCGGAGATTGCGGGGCACATTCCGCTGCCGGGCGAGGTGGTGGAGGGCAAGATACTTCGGATGGAGGTGCTCGCGTCGACCGATCGCAAGGTGGAGCGAGTGCGAGTGGGATTGGTGGAAAAGCCCGAGGAGTAGGGGATCGGGGGGCCTGCTCAAATGGTGCTGAGCCGGGTTGCGCAGGGAGCAGCGCCGGATTCGCGTATGAGAAGATGAGGGAGCCTGCCGGGAGTGCGTTCGCCGGCAGACCCAGGTGGCCCATCGGATGCGTCGTGTTGCATTGATTTATAACCCAGCCTCGGGCCAGCGCCCGGAGCGGCGGGCTGCGCAGATTGCGGAAGTGGAAGCGGTCTTCCGCGGCGCCGGCGTCGAAGTCCAGGTCATCGAAACGGAAGCATCTGCCAGCGCGGGAGCTCAGGCGCTGGAGGCTGTGCAGGACGGGTGCGACACGATTGTCGCGTGCGGCGGCGACGGCACCGTCCACGAAGCGCTGCAAGGTCTGGTGGGGGGAAGCGCGGCCTTGGGCGTGATTCCCATGGGAACGGCGAATGCTCTGGCAGCGGACCTTGGAGTGCCCGCCTCCCCGAAGAGAGCCGCACAATTGTTGCTCGATGCGACACCAGTGCGAATCTCGGTTGGCCATCTTTTCTATCACAACAGCAAGGGCAAGGAACGCTCACGGTACTTCGTGGTCGCCGCCGGCGTTGGTGTGGATGCGCTGTTCTTCTCGAGGCTGGACTCGCGGCTGAAGCAGCGATTCGGTTACGCTGCCTACCTCGTGGAAGCGTTCCGCATGTGGGCGCAACACGACTTCCCCTTCTTTGGCGCAACGCTGACGGAGAGCGGTACCGGGATTCCACGGACGGGTGAGATGTCGCAGCTGTTGGCGATCCGAATCAGCGACTTTGGGGGACTGGTTCGCAAGCTCGCGCCAGGCGCGTCAATACGCAATGAGACGCTGAGCGTGATTGCATTCAGGACGCGCAGCAAATTGCGCTACCTTCGGTTCATGCTGACGGTCATGCTGCGGCGGCACACGTTCTCCGATGTGATCGAGATGGCGGATTGCCAGAGTGTGGAGTGCTGTGATCTGGAAGGCGCCAGCGCGCCGACGTTTGTTGAAGCGGATGGAGAATTGCTGGGCAGGCTGCCGGCGCGGATCGAAGTGGTGCCGCAGTCGCTGACGCTGCTGATTCCGCAGAAAACACTGAGCCGGATTCGTCACGGCTAGGAGAGGTCAAGCGTTTTCGGCGGCGAGTTCATCGAGGGCTGCAGCTGCTTTCGTTGCGTTGTCGACTCCGAAGACTACGAGCGCCTGGGACGATCCTGGTTCGAGGCCGCTGTAGGAGTAGTCGACGTTAATGTGCTTCTCGCCGAGACGGGCGGCGGCACGGCCGAGTTCGCCGGGACGATGCGCGAGCTTGATGGTGACTGCCTCCGTCTCCTCGAAGATCAGGCGGAGTTCGCCGAGGACTTTCTTGGACGCGTCCGGATCGCTGACGACGATGCGGGCGAGGCTCTCACCCTCTTCAACATAGGACTGGAAGGCAAGGATGTTTACGCTGCGCTCAGCCAGCGCAAGGAAGAAGGTCCCCAGTGCGCCCGGCTTGTCTGCAATGGTGATCGTAAACTCCTTTACCTTCGGCATGTCGCGATGCTCCCTTCGGGTCCGGGCCCTTGATCTGAATATGGAGTGGTCTCCTATCCAGCATACTGTGGCGCGCTCGATTCTGAACCGAAATGCTGTGTGTGCGCCTCACTTGGATTGGAAGAGCAGCGGGGTGAAGTGGATGAGATTGTCCTGCCAGACGATCCAGGAGTGGACTCCGGGAGTCTGGACATAGTCGACGGTCATGTCCTTGGATTTGAGCCAGTCGACGAGCTTATGATTGGGCTCGCTGAGCGAGTCTTCCGTGCCGCAGGAGACCCAGAGCAGGCGGAGGTTGGCGGACTTGGGATTGAGGCTGGCGAGCGCGGGATTGGCCGGAATGCCCTGCGCGGCGGAACTGAGTCCGATGACGTAGGCAAACTTGTCGGTGTTGGTGAGGCCGATGGTGAGCGATTCCTGTCCGCCCATGGAAAGGCCGGCGATGGCACGATGGTCGCGGTCGCGGACGACGTGGTACTTCGACTCGACCTGCGGGAGAATCTCGGTGAGCAGAGCCTGCTGAAAGCGCTTGTAGTGATCCGCGGAGAGTGCGGGATCGCGGCGCGTCGTTGCGGTGGTGACGTAGGTCAGGTCGCCGTAGCCGAGCGGCATGACAACGATCATGGGCTTGATCTTGCCCTGCGCGAGGAGGTTGTCGAGGATGGTGTTCGCTTTGCCAACTGCGGTCCAACTGTACGGACCTTCGTTGAATCCATGGAGCAGGTACAGAACGGGATAACTGGTCTTCGCGGCGGGATCGTAGTTTGGCGGCGTGTAGACGTAGTAGTCGCTCTGATTGCCGGGAAGGTTGAGGACCACTTTGGAGGTGTAGAAGTGGTGATGCAGCTCGCCGTGCGGAACGTCAGCGGGTTCCCAGAGTTGCGGTGCGGGACCAGGAACGGTGACGAGATTGGTGACGTTCTGGAACTTGGTCGCGATGTGCGGATTGGCGGGATCGAGTCGCCATTGACCGCCGACGTCGAAGTAGTAGTTGTAGATCGCAGGCGCGAGCGGCTGCGTGGTTGCAGTCCAAACGCCGGTTGCGTCCTTTTCCATGGGAAGCGGTTTGGTGAGGTCGCGAATGACGAGCGTGACTTTCGGGGCAGCAGGATCGACGTAACGGAACGTGATCGTGTGATCGGAATGAATCTCGGTGGACTGAAAATTGATGGGCGGAGCTTGCGCGGGAAGCGGCATGGTGAAAGCCAGCGGGAGGAGAATCGAGGCGGCAAATTTCATGGGCGCCAGTCTAGCGGAATTTGATCAGGCCGTCACGCTAGTGGTTCACGGTGGTGCATTTGCCTTTGCAGACGATGGCGAATAGGCCTTCGTCGAATTTCTGGTTGAGGCGGATGTTGGTGAAGTAGACGGTGCGAGTGTCGCCGGTGGTGG
Organism: Acidobacteriaceae bacterium; assembly: GCA_036498865.1. Lineage (GTDB taxonomy): Bacteria > Acidobacteriota > Terriglobia > Terriglobales > Acidobacteriaceae > Edaphobacter. Next base: position 91,730 of record DASYEU010000015.1, read on the forward strand.
TTCCGCCGGAGGCGAGGTAGAAGATCTGCTTCAGCAAGACATCGCGGGAGGCATCGATCCAGATGGTGACGTGGCTGAAGTTGTTCTTGATGCCCTGATCGCGAGGAACGAGGTCGAGCTTTTCGACGGAGACGCCGTCGATCTGTTCCTGGCCCTGGTCGGTGACGGCGAAGGACTTGGCGAGTCCGGTGCCGCTGCCTCCGAAGCCGAGGGTCATGAGCGCTTCCGCGGTGGACTGGTTCTTGCCGGCGGCAGGGAAGCTGTCAATCTGATTCGAGCCGGCGTCGTAACTACGCAGCTTGCCACCTTTGAACTCGACGATCTGCAAAGGAGGCGTTCCGGGCTTGGCTTCGGGCGGAAGGAGCTTCATGCCCATCTGCGTGACGCTTCCCTTGCGTTCGAAGTAGATCTGGCCGGTGCGGGTTTCGGTGTCCTGCACAGGGATTTTGGTGAAGATCTCCTGGCGAAGGTCGGCTTGCGCGGACTGGAACCTGGCGCTCGAGGCATCCATCTGCGCCTGAACCGCGGGCCAGCGCGAGGACTTGGGCTGCTGGGCGGAAAGGCTGGCGGCGATGCAGAGTGCAAGCGTTGCGGCGAAGCGGGGTTTCAAAATCGAAATCGGCATAGCGGGGTGGCTCCCGGGCTGGTTGCTTAGACGGCGGAGGGAGAGATGCAGCCGCATCAGCGGATTACCCACGCGTTGTAGGCGACGACTTTCCGGGTGGCGGGGTCGATGATGGGCTCGTAGCGCTCGAGGGTTACGGCTCCGGAGATGGGCTCGACGGCTCGGAGGATAGCGGCGCGGCGCTCGTCGTCGGTCTGACCGGCTTGCGGGCCGCCGGGCTCGCCGGTGCGGATCTCAAACATAAAGCGGCTGCTGCCGTCGACGGTGCCGGCTTCCTTGACCAGGACCTCGCTGCCGTGGAAGGCGAACGGCTCGACGGGTCGGTCGCCGAAGTCGATGAAGTGGGGAGAGATGAACATGAAGGCGAGGATGAGCGTCACCATGATGTCGTAGTGAATGCTTCCGCGCTCGTAAGTCCACCAAAAATAGTTGCCGAGAATGTTGCGCACTCGAGTGTCGGTCCCTTTCTTCCTTCCCATTATCCCACCCCCCCTCCCCCCGGGGGGTGGTAGGGGTAAGTACCTATTTTTGTGGCGTTTGACAAAATGATGCTCTGCAAAAATAAGATTCCAAATGGCTTACAGGTAAAAATAAGATTCCATTGGAGTTATGTGGGGCAAAGACGGGAAAACCCCAGGCTTGAGCCCGGGGTTCTTTTTCTATGCCCTTTAAGTTAATTATAGCAGTGCGTGTCAAGGGTAAGGCTTGGCTCATCACCGGAAAGGGCGGTTCACAAGTGCCGAGTCGGCTCTAAGGAGTTTGCCTCAATCTTTCGGCCTTTGGAGGGCATTGCATCCTGCGGACAGAGGTCGTACTGGCCGATGACTCCATTCGTCATTGCGGGAGATGTTTTTGAATCCGATTTCCAGCGTAGTCACTGAGAATTTGTAACCTCACTGCTTCCTGGGGGCGTTAGTTGATTATGACGGACCGCTAAAGACAATCGGCGTGGTGGAACCAGTTTCGGGCCACCCCAGGAAGCGGTGGAAGGCTGATGCCGTTCTTTCGGTGTTCGTCAGATTCTCAGACCATGAGCCGGAGTCCGAAAGATGCGCCGAATTGCATTGTCACTGCTATTTCTTGTCTGCCAGGTGTTGCCTGGCCAGGTGATCACTCGAACAGACAAGACTGCTTTCGAAGTCGCGTCGCTTCGGCCCTCACCTCCCGTAGCGACCGGCGGGCACTGGATTTCCATGGACGGAGGCCCAGGTACTAAAGACCCGGAGCGGATCTCGATCAAGAATTATTCCCTTGCTCGTCTCCTGACCACGGCATTCGAGATTGGTCGCGAGGATATTTCGGGTCCAGGGTGGATCGACGAAGACAAGTACGATATTGTCGCTAAACTTCCGCATGGAGCTACCCAACGCGACCTGTTGGATATGCTGCAGGGGCTCTTAATCGAGCGATTCGAACTGCGCATGCACTACCAGTCGAAGCCTGGCAAGGTCTATCAGCTTTTGGCAGGTGGCGGACCACTGAAGCTGCACCTGGCGTCGCCCCCGGTCGGAGGTGATCCCGCAGTTCCATTCCAACGAACGCTCGGCAAAGATGGCTTCTACAGTCTTTCTCCTGCCGACGGAGTTCGCGTGCAGGTGATGAACGGCCGGTATAGGATGACCGGGTCGAACGCCTCCATTGCCGAATTCGCCAAGACGCTTGAGGGCATCGTCAAATCGCCAGTTCGTGATTCTACATCGCTCGGAGGCCGGTACGATTTCGTCCTCTACTGGGGCGAGACCGAGGAGCCAGATGGCCCAGAACCGGACCCCGCGTGGCGCTTGATTGCAGCCGTTCGGGACGAGCTGGGGCTAAAGCTTGCCATTGTTCGCGGCGAAAGAAAATCGCTGGTCATCGACCACTCCGAGAGAGTTCCGGCGGACAATTGATTTCTTACAAGTAGCTAACGGGGTGTTGCCCAGCCACGCTTTCCGCGGCCTGAAGGCCGCTGCTACTCCGGCGTGCATTGGGCGGTGGTGGCGGAAGGGTTCGGGCTGTTGTGGAGGGACGGGAGCTTGGGTGTCTTTCGACTGCGCGGCACGCGGGGCGCGCCGCTTCGCTCAGGATGACGGAGTTGTGAGGGGAAGAAGGCCCGGGGCTGAAGCCCCTTTTTGGTGGGCTCTTTTCCGCGGCCTGAAGGCCGCTGCTACTCCGAATTGGCGGCGGTGTGGCGTGTAGGTTGCGGTGTGGCGTGCGGGCCTTGCGGTTCTGCTAATTCCCATCCGTGACGATCCTGCCGTCAGGGATGGGGTACCCAATCTTCCAGTCGCGGCGATATGGCAGACACGAACTCTGAGAATCCCCGCTCATGACGATACGACTGTGACGAATGGAGCCCAATGTGGTCTGACTACTTAGGTGCGTTTGGTGATGTGGGTTTGGTTGTTCATGTAGGGGATGAGGACGTCGGGGATGCGGACGGAGCCGTCGGGTTGCTGGTAGTTCTCGAGGATAGCGAGGTAGGTGCGTCCGACGGCGAGGCCGCTGCCGTTGATGGTGTGCAGGAACTCGGATTTCTTCTGGGCTGATTTCGTTCCCGCGCCAGAGGGTTTGTAACGGATGTTGGCGCGGCGGGCCTGGAAGGCTTCGAAGTTGGAGCAGGAGCTGATCTCGCGGTAGAGGCTCTGGCCGGGGAGCCAGACTTCGAGGTCGTAGGTTTTGGAGGAGGAGAAGCCCATGTCCGCCGTGCAGAGGAGCATGCGGCGGTAGGGCAGGCCGAGGAGTTCGAGGACGCGCTCGGCGTCGCGGGTGAGCTGCTCGTGCTCGGCGTTGGACTTTTCGGGGGTGGTGAATTTGACCAGCTCGACCTTCTGGAACTGGTGCTGGCGGATCATGCCGCGAACGTCTCTGCCGTGGCTGCCGGCTTCTGCGCGGAAGCAGGGAGTGTAGGCGCAGAAGTTGGCGGTGAGCTGGGATTCGTCGAGAGTCTCGTCGCGGAAGAGATTGGTGACGGGGACTTCGGCGGTGGGGATCATCCAGTGATCGGAGTCCTGGTAGACGCCAGACTCGTAGGGGCGGTCGTCGCAGTGGAAGAGGTCGGCGGCGAACTTGGGGAGGTTGCCGGTGCCGAAGAGGCTCTTGGAGTTGACCATGTAGGGCGGCAGGACTTCGGTGTAGCCGTGCTCGCTCGTGTGGAGGTCGAGCATGAAGTTGGCGATGGCGCGCTCGAGACGGGCTCCTTGTCCATAATGCACGACGAAGCGGGCTCCGGAGATTTTGGCGGCGCGTTCGAAGTCGAGGATGCCGAGGCGTTCGCCGATTTCCCAGTGGGGGAGGGCGGGGAAGTCGAATGTGGGCGGGGTGCCCCAGGTTTTTTCGACGCGGTTGTCGGCTTCGGAGGTTCCGACGGGGACTCCGTCCTGAGGCAGGTTGGGGATGGCCTGCATGAGGGTGCGGAGGGTGTCGTCGGCGGCTGCGGCTGCGGCTTCGAGCTGCTCGGTCTGCTGCTTGAGGCTGGTGGTCTGCTGGCTGACGGCGGCGACATCCTTGCCCTCGCGCTTGAGGCGGCCGAACTCGGCAGAGAGGGCGTTGCGCTGCGCTTTGAGGGTCTCGGCCTGGGTGATGGCTTCGCGGCGGGTGCGGTCGATGGAGGCGAAGTCGCCGAGGACGACGGCGGGGTCCATGCCGCGGGAGCGCAGTTTTTCTTCGACGACGGGCAGGTTGGTGCGGACAAATTGGAGGTCTAGCATCGGGTCTATTCTATCGGACGGGATTTATAGGTCGGGCCTACAGCTCTTGGTTGGGAGAGGGGCGCGGCAAAGGATGGCCACCCGACGGAGTCACGGACTGGAAGGCGTCGCCGGAACGTAGGGCGGTCCCTGAGGCTTGACCCAAGCGACTGAAGCCGCGTTCCAATCATGCCGTCTATGGCACCGCTGAAGCCGTGCCCTTAAGCAATACGGAGTTTGGGCCATCCGTCGGCGTAGAGCTATCCGTCGGTGTGGAGCAATCCGTCGGTGTGGAGCTATCCGCTGGTGTAGAGAGGCTCAATGCGGGGATGCTGGTTTGTTGACTGAGAGTGATGCGCGTTAATGCGGAATGACCTGGGGTAAGGCGGAATGACGGGAGGGAGTGGTGGGATGACGCCACTCAGACATGGGGATGTCTGACATGGGGTGCCCGGTCAACGTGCTTGTAATGGGGATGGGGTACGATGCGCGCATGCGAAAGATTTGGACGGTTGTGTTGTTGATGTTGGCGTGTGTGCCTGTGGGTGTGCGGGGGCAGGTGTATGAGGCGAAGCCGAAGCTGGTGGTGATCCTGGTGATTGACCAGTTTCGGGGGGATTATCTGGACCGGTTTCGCGACTCGCTGACGTCGGCGAACGGGTTCAATTTGTTTTTGAAGAAGGGCGCGTACTTCAACGATTGCTATTTCGACTACGCCAACACGAAGACGGCTCCGGGGCACGCGACGATTGGGACCGGCGCGTACACGGATGGGCACGGGATCGGGTCGAACGAGTGGTGGGACCTGAAGCGGAATACGGATCGCGTGATCTCGTCGGTGGAGGACGAGCGATACAGGATTGTAGGGAATTTTGAGGATGTGCCGGTGCCTCCGGGGACGATTGTGCTGCCGACGGCGAACAGGATTGGAGCGTCACCGCTGAACGAACGTGCGACGACGATTGGCGATGAGGTGCGGCTGGCGACGGGTGGACGGGCGAGGGTGTTTGGAGTGTCGCTGAAGGACCGGGCTTCGATTCTGCCGTCGGGGCAGACGGCGAATGCGGCGTACTGGGTGGACCAGGCGACGGGACGGTTCGAGACGTCGACGTATTACATGGCGACGCTGCCGGATTGGGTGGTTGCGTTCAACAGGGGGCCGAGGATTGCGCAGGCGGTGAAGGAAGCGGGGCTGGACGATACGACGCAGTTCTTCAACATGGTGGGCAGGACTCCGGCGGCGAATGGGTATGAGCTGGACTTTGCGAAGGCTCTGATTGAGAACGAGAAGCTGGGGCAGGGGCCGGTGACGGACGTGCTGACAGTGTCGCTGTCGGCGAACGATATTCTGGGGCACCAGATGGGGCCGGACTCGGACGAAGAGAAGCAGATGGTGCTGGGGCTGGATCGGGACATCGATGCGTTCTTCTCGTGGCTGGATACGACGGTGGGGCTCAAGAATGTGACGGTGGCGTTCACGGCGGACCATGGGGTGGCACCGATTCCGGGTGAGTCGGCGAAGCTGGGAGTGGCGAGCGCGAGGGTGGACCTGGATGCGTTTGGGGCGAGCATCGATGCGGCGCTGAACAAACGATTTTCGCCGCTGGCGAAGAAGCACTACCTGCTGCCGACGCAAGAGTTGCCGTATATCGAGCTGGATCCGCGGGCGTTTGCGAAGACGGTGACGGAGAAGGAGGCAGAGCAGGCGGTGGTGGATGCGATTCCGGTGGCGATGCGGGCGTTGGGGCCTGCGGCGGTGGCGCCGAATAGCAACTCGATTGTGGAGGGGGACAGGAAGTACCAGGAGAGCCGGGTGGATGCGAGTCCGCAGCTGGCGTTTGTGCGGTCGCGGGTGGATTTGGCGGAGGGGAAGATTCCGGCGACGGAGTTTGGGCGGCTGATTGCGCACAGCTATTCGCCGAATGGGGATTGGTACGTGATGGTGGTGCCGACGGCGTACCAGATGGAGTTTCTGAACGGGATTCAGACGACGCACTTCTCGCCGTGGAGCTATGACCGGCATGTGCCGCTGGGGTTCTTTGGGGCGGATTTTGTGCCGGGGTACTATCGGCAACAGGTTGCTCCGGTGGACATTGCGGCTACGCTGGCGTCGCTGCTGGGAGTGAATATGCCGTCGGCGAGCGTGGGCAAGGTGCTGACGTTTGCGTTGAAGCCGGCGGGAGGAAGGTAAGGGAGAACTCGCAAATAGACCTGCCCGGGGCTGAAGCCCGTTGATGGTCGAAGCCCGCTGCTACTCCGAAAAGACAAAAACAAATGCGGGGATTCTTCGCTACGCTCAGAATGACAAACAGTTTTTCAGCATTTTGCTGATGCCCTTTGCACCGGGGCAGAATGCAGCGCGCCCAAGCGCTCTTCTACTCCGGTGGGCACTGCCAGTCCGGTAGACTGAACGAATGCGAACGGTGGTGGCGTTTTGAAGCCCGATATGCACGTGACGTTGGCTGGGGTGGAGCTGCGGTCGCCGGTGATTGCGGCGAGCGGAACGTTTGGGTATGGGGTGGAGTTCGAAGAGATCGTGACCCTGGACCGCATTGGGGCGTTTGTGACCAAGGGTTTGTCGAAGGAGCCGATGGCGGGGAATGCGAGCCCGCGGGTGATTGAGACGGCCGCGGGAATGATGAACGCGATCGGGCTGCAGAATATCGGGGTGCGCGCGTTTGTGGCGGACAAGCTGCCGAGATTGCAGAAGATGCCGGGCGTGGTGGTGATCGCCAATGTGTTTGGGTACACGATTGAGGACTGCGTTGAGGTGATCCAGGTGCTGAATGACGCACCGGGGGTCGCGATGTACGAGCTTAATGCGAGCTGTCCGAACACGAGCCATGGGGGGATGGTGTTTGGGACGGACCCGGATGCGCTGTACCGACTCAGCCTGGCGTGCCGGACAGAGGCGGAGAAGGCGGGGCGACCGCTGATGGTGAAGCTGTCGCCGAATGTGACGGATATCCGGCTGATGGCGAAGGTGTCGGCGGACGCGGGGGTGCAGGCGCTGAGCCTAGTAAATACGTTTGTGGCGCTGGCGATTGATGTGGAGACGCGGAAGTCGCGGATTGCGAATTTTACGGGTGGACTGTCGGGGCCGGCGATCCGGCCGATTGCGGTGCGGATGGTGTACGAGGCGGCGCAGGAAGTGGATATTCCGGTGGTGGGGATGGGCGGGATTGTGCGAGCCGAGGATGCGGTGGAGTTTCTGATGGCGGGGGCGACTGCGGTGCAGGTAGGGACGGCGAGCTATGCCGATCCGCGGGCCGTAGAGCATATTGCGGTGGGACTGCGGAAGTGGTGCTCAGGGCATGATGTGGCTCGGGTGGCGGAGTTGACGGGGACGGTGGTTCGGGTCACTTCGTGATGCGTATTGGGCTTCGCGGTGGTGCTCCCGGTGGTCGCAAGTGATGGTTTCGTTCCGGGTTTCAACAGGCGCGGGCCGGGCTGGCGACATAAAATAGGGGATGTGACTACCGAGACGATTTTCTCCCCCGATATGGACACTGCAACCACAATCAACAGCGAACATAAGTCAGGCCTGCGGGTGATCCGGCGGGCGTTGCTCTCTGTGACGGACAAGACTGGCCTGGTGGAGTTTGCGCGGGCGCTGGCTTCGCATGGGGTGGACCTGGTGTCGACCGGGGGGACCGCGAAGGCGCTGCGCGAGGCGGGGCTGGCGATTCGCGACATCAGCGACCTGACGGGCTTTCCTGAGATGCTGGATGGGCGCGTGAAGACGCTGCACCCGAAGGTGCATGGCGGGATTCTGCATATGCGGGAGAATGCGGAGCACCTGGCCGCGGTGGAGGCTCATGCGATTGAGCCGATCGATATGGTGGTGGTGAATCTGTATGCGTTCGAGAAGACGGCGAATAAGCCGGGGGTGGCTTTCTCGGATGTGATCGAGAACATCGATATCGGGGGGCCGTCGATGGTGCGGTCGGCGGCGAAGAATTTTGAGGATGTCGCGATTGTGACTGCCGTGGCGGACTACGCGGGGATCGCGGAGGAGATGGCAGCGAATAGCGGAGCGCTGGGGCGGGCGACGCGGTGGCGGCTGGCGAAGGTGGCGTTTGCGGTGACGGCGGCGTACGACGCGGGGATTGCGACGACGCTGGAGAGTATTGCGGAGCCGGCTGCGCATGGGGTGGCGGCGGTGTTCGATGCAGAGGCGATGCCGCGGGCCGTGCGGGTGATCGATCCGCTAAAGACGGTGCTGCGGTATGGGGAGAATCCGCACCAGAATGCGGCGCTGTATGTGGATGGCAGCGGGCGTGGCGTGGCTGCGGCGAAGCAGTTGCAGGGCAAGGAGCTGAGCTACAACAACATCGTCGATCTGGATGCGTGCTGGGAGCTGGTGAGCGAGTTCGATGCGGCGAAGGACGCGGCGGTGGCGATCATCAAGCACACGAATCCTTGCGGCGCGGCGACGGGCGCGACTGTGCTGGAGGCGTACAAGCGGGCGCTGGAGGCTGATCCGGTGTCGGCGTTTGGTGGAGTGATTGGGATCAACCGCGAAGTGGACGCCGAGGCGGCGGAGGAGATTGCAAAGCTGTTTGTGGAGGCGATTGTGGCTCCGTCGTTTACGGCGGAGGCGGTGGCGCGGTTTGGGGCGAAGAAGAATCTGCGGCTGCTGGAGATTGTGTCCGCGCGGACCGAGGCAGGCAAGGCTGGCGCTGGAAGTGCGGGGCGGATGCTGAAGCAGGTTTCGGGCGGCTTCCTGATGCAGGATGCGGACCGCGGGGGCGTGACCGAGGCGGAGTTGAAGGTGGTTACGGAGCGGGCTCCGTCGGCGGAAGAGATGCGGGCACTGCGGTTTGCGTGGAGCGTGTGCAAGCACGTGAAGTCGAATGCGATTGTGTATGCGCGGTTTGACGCCGGACATGGCCAGACGGTGGGGATCGGTGCAGGGCAGATGAGCCGGGTGGATGCGGCGAAGTTTGGGGCGATGAAGGCGGTGCTGCCGCTGGCCGGGTCGGTTGCTGCGTCGGACGCGTTCTTTCCGTTTCCGGACGGGTTGGAGACGGTGGCGGCAGCAGGAGCGACGGCGGTGATTCAGCCGGGCGGGTCGGTACGGGACGCCGAGGTGATTGCGGCGGCAAACCGGCTGGGTGTGGCTATGGTTTTCACGGGGATGCGGCACTTCCGGCACGGATAACGAGGTTTGACGGCAAGGGGTTATTGGCGACTCGATTCGGCGATGAAGGGCTTGAGGCTTAGGCCCTTCGGGCGCAATTCGGGGGTCTCTCCACTACGCGCTGCGCGCTCCGGTCGAGATGACGCAATTTGGGGGATGGCGAGAAACGCCAGCCCGCTGCTACTCCGGAGCTATAATCGATGGGTGTCGCTTGGGGTGCTGTGGCACAGCATCCAAATGAAGCAGTGCCTCGTCTAAACAGTGTTGTGTCCTTGATCCCGTCGGATAGGAACCTTTTGCCCATGACCCTGCTCACCGTTGCTTCGAGGATTCGCCCTTTCCGGCTGGTTCCCGTTGCTGTCCTGCTGTTGGCGACGCCCGTGCTGCTGGCTGCGCCTCCGAAGTCGATCCCGCCAGCGGATGCGCAAACGAAGACGGATACGGGCCGCTCGAGCGCGTACTACCACTACGGCCTCGCACATCTGTATGAAGAGATGGCGATCAACGCAGGGCGGCCGGACTACGCGACGCAGGCGGTGGAGGAGTACAAGCGGGCGCTGGATGCTGATCCGGATTCGTTGCTGCTGCAGGATGGCCTGGCGGATCTCTACTTCAAGATTGGGCGCATCAAGGATGCGGTGAGCGCGGCGCAGGATCAGGTAAAGCGGCATCCGGACGACATTGCGGCGCACACGCTGCTGGGACAGGTGTATCTGCGCTCGCTGGGCGATATGCAGGGAGCGCAATCGAGCGAAATACTGCAGCATGCGATTGCCGAGTACGAGACGATTTCGAAGCTGAAACCGAATGATCTGGAATCGAAGCTGCTGCTGGGGCAGTTGTATGCGCTGAACCATGATTCGGCGAAGGCGGAGGCGCAGTTCAAAGACGCACAGAAGATCGATGCGGACTCCGAGGATGTTGTGTTGAACATGGCGCGGCTGTACAGCGAAGAGGGCGACACGCAGCGGGCGGTGGATACGCTTTCCGCAGTGCCGGTGGATGACCGGACGGCGCGCATGGAGTTTGCGCTGGGTGCGAGCTATGACCAGCTGAAGAAGCCGAAGGAGGCAGCGGCGGCGTACCGGCGGGCGTTGGATATCGATCCGGACAATGCCGATGCGGAGAAGGGGCTGGCAAGCTCGCTGATGGCGGACGACCAGCTGGACGAGGCACTGAAGGTGCTGAAGACGCTGGTGGCGGCTGATCCTTCGGATGGCACGTCGGAGATTCATATCTCGGAGATTCAGCGGCGGCAAGGGCATTACGACGAGGCGCTGGCGACTCTGGAGAAGGCGAAGACTCAGGTACAGGACAACCTGGAACTGAGCTACAACGAGGCCCTGATTTACGACGCGCTGGGCAAGTACGACCAGGCGACGAGCGTTCTGACGGGGATTCTGGATGGCTCGGCGCACCCGGAAGGGAAGTACTCGGAGCCGGAGAAGCAGAATCGAGCGATCTTCCTGAACCGGCTCGGCATCATCTACCGCGAGCAGAACAAGACGCCTGAGGCCGTGGCTGCGTACAAGCAAATGGCGGGCTTGGGCGGCGATTTTGCGCGCGATGGATATCAGGGCGAGGTGGATTCGTATCGCGACGCGCACCAGTGGAAGGACGCGATGGCCGTGGCGAGTGAGGCTGCCAAGGCGCTTCCGAAGGACCACCTGATCCAGCTGATGTATGCGCAGCAGCTCGCGGACACCGGGCAGGTGAATGAGGGACTGACGCTGGCAAAGGCTCAGTTGACCGGCGGAACGGACGATCGCGATGTGGCCGAGGGACTGGTCCAGTTCTTTATCCGGCTGAAGCGGTTCAGTGAGGCGAAGGAACAACTGGACAAGGCCGACGCGCTGGCGACCAAGCCGGAGGAAAAGGGCTACGTGCTGTTTCTGCGCGGAATGTTATATGACCGGCAGAAGATGTACGAGCCTGCCGAAGCGGAGTTTCGCAAGGCGCTGGCCCTCGATCCTAACAATGCCGGAGTGCTGAATTACCTGGGATATATGCTGGCAGACCAGGGGCAGAAGCTGCCCGAGGCGCTGAAGATGATTCGGCAGGCTGTGGATCTGGAGCCGCAGAATGGCGCGTACCTGGATTCGCTGGGGTGGGTGCTCTTCAAGAGCGGGCAATATACCGAGGCGGAAGAGAATCTGCGCAAGGCGAATGAGCGGATCAATACCGATCCGACAGTGCATGACCATCTGGGCGAGGTGTACGAAAAGACGGGCAAGCTGAAGCTTGCAGTGGCGCAGTGGGAGCGGTCGATGACGGAGTATGCGCATTCGCTGCCGGCGGACGCGGATCCCGACGACGTGCAGAAGGTTCAGCACAAGCTGGAGAACGCTCGGGTGAAGCTGGCCAAGTTGAATACGACCGGGGATAAAGACGCGCGCTGATTGGGCCGTGTTTGTCTCATGCGGTGGCAGAGCACAGATTTCGCCTGTTCCAGTTACACTTAATTTGTGATCTTAAACGGAAGCAGAGACTCCGAACTGCATACGTGTGCAGTTTCCGGGGATGCGAGCGATGTGCTGACGAAGCGGGTGTTTACCGCGCCCGAGCGGCCGTCGCGGACGGCATTTCAGCGCGACCGGGAACGGATTGTGCAGGCGCGCGCGTTTCGGCGGCTGGCAGGCAAGACCCAGGTGTTCACCAGCCGGGCTTCCGACCACTTTCGCAGCCGGCTGACGCACACGATCGAAGTGATGCAGATTGCGCGGTGCGTGGCCGAGTCGCTGGGGCTGAACCAGGATCTGGCGGAGACGCTGGCGCTGGTGCACGACATCGGGCATCCGCCGTTTGGGCATGCGGGCGAACGCGCGCTGGATGAGTGCTTGAAGCGGCATGGGCTGCGGTTCGATCACAATCTGCATGCGCTGCGCATTGTGGAGCATTTTGAGCAGCGGTATGCTGCGCATCGCGGGTTGAACCTGACGCGGGGAGTGCGCGAGGGGATCATCAAGCATTCGCGCGATTACAGCGAGAGCCAGTATCCGGAGTTGGCGGAGTACACGCTGGACAAGATGCCTCCGCTGGAGGCGCAGATCATCGATCTGGCCGACGAGATTGCGTACCTGACGGCGGACTTGGACGACGGTGTGGAGTCGGGGCTGCTGGAGATCGGGCACATTCGCAGCAACGTGGATATTCTGGCGCACTGTTATGCGCAGGTTGAGCGCGAGCACGCCGGTATCGAGGAGAAATTCCTTTTCAACGAGGCGCTGCAGTTGATGCAGAACGTGCTGACGGACGATCTGATTGCGACAACGCTGAAGAATACGCGAGCGATTGGGGCGACGTGCCTGGAGCAGGTGCGGGATCATCCGGCGCGGCTGGCGACGTTCTCGCCGCTGGCAGAGGCGCACCGTTTGCAGGAGAAGCGCTACCTGTATGACACGCTGTACACGTGCGATGCGCTGTCGCTGGAGCACGACAAGGCGGAAGAGGTGGTGACGACGCTCTTCAACTTCTGGATCAATGAGCCGCAGGAACTGCCGTCGGGGTACGTGGAAGAGATTGAGACGGAGGGGCTGGCACGCGTGGTGGCGGATTACATTGCGGGCATGACGGACACCTTCATCCTGCTGCAATATGCGCAGGTGAAGCGGGCTGTGCGGCGACGCTAGACAATACGTTGAAGAACGCCGACGTGCTCCTGCGACCGAAGGATCCGGGGCTAAAAGCGCACTGCTACTCCAGAGGGGTAGCCGCAAAGATTTTTGATTGGCACTCGTCAGGGTGGTGAAGTGTCCGCAAGGTGCTGCTGTGCATCCAATTACGGAGGCACAAGGAGCAGCTCATGATCGATCGATCGGTACGCTCGTTCGTGATTCTGGGGGCGACGGTGGTGTTGGCTGTCGCCGCGTTGGGGCAGAGTGCGCAGCAAGGCGGGATGCTGACGATTGCGGGTCAGCCGGACCAGGCTGCGATGCTTCGGATCAATGGGAAGTCCTACGTGGACATTGAGTCGCTCGCGCGCCTAACCCATGCGTCTGTGCGGTTCCAGGGAGGACAGACGATTCTGACTCTGCCGGCCGTGGCAAGTGCGACGACAACGGTGACGCCCGTGGCTCCGGTGAAGGTGCCACAGTTTTCCAGTGGGTTCTTGACGGCAGAGATCGAGGCGCTGTCGGGGATGCGCGAGTGGCGAGCGTCGCTGGTGTATGCGATTCAGAATAACTACCCGGTGACGGATAGCTGGGTGAGCGGGTTGCGGAGATCGGCGAATGCGAAGCTTGACCTTGCGATTGCCGCCGCGACTACTGGACCGGACCAGAAGACACTGGAGCTGCTGCGCAATGAGTTCGGGAATATGCAGCAGGAGAGCGATCAATTTCTGGCGATGCATACGAAGGCGAACTACATCGCGCCGGACTCATTCGACAACAATGCACTGGATCAGAAGATCCTGGGATGTGCTCGCGCGCTTGCCGGGATTGCGGCGACGAAGGAGTTCCAGGATGAGTTGTCGTGTCACTGAAGTTGCCAACGAAAGCAGATTGTCACAACTGGGCACTCTATGGTGACTTCCTCTTGTCCCATTCTCGATGGAGCCGCATTTGAACCTGACGGTTCTCGCTCTTAGCTTGAAACTTCTTGACCGTCATGCAGTATCTTATGTGGGCTGTTATGGTGGCGCTGGGCATATGATGGACCCGCTTGAAATCGGCGTTGTCGAATCCTGAAAGGGCCAAGTCTTCAAGCAGCTTGATCGTTTTCTTCGGATCGCCATACCGGTCGTCCATCGTGTATCCCTCGGGCAAGCTCTCATGAATTGTGGCGTCCCCAAAAGGATTCGAACCTATGTTGCCGCCGGGAACAGGCGGAGTCCTGGGCCGCTAGACGATAGGGACGCACGCATGGGCGAGTGGGCCAAAGCCGGCATCCGCCCGGTTGCAGATCAATCTTACATGACGGGAATGGCCGGATACAGCGACGAAATGCGAGTAGTGACGGGTGCGCTTGACAATCAAAACGGCGCTTTCTAGAGTCACCTTTGGGTTGAGGTTACTCCGATTCAATACGCAGAGGCGCTCGATATGACAGAACCGCGTTCCGCCGCAATGCGCGAGCGGTTCTCGTTGCCGGCTGCGCCTGCGAGTGAGACAGGCGCGGTGAAGGTATGGAGCGAGGCAGTTACGATTCCCACGTACCTGCCTGGGCCGGCCGAAGCGCTGCCGATGTTTCTGGAGAACCGGGTGTACCAGGGATCGAGCGGCAGGGTGTATCCGCTGCCGGTGGTGGAGAGAATTGCGTCGGAGGCTTGCGAGCAGGCGTGGGATGCGGTTCATGTGGAGAACGAGCTCCTGCGCGTGATGGTGCTGCCGCAGATTGGCGGACGGATCCATGTGGGGCTCGACAAGACGAATGGGTACGACTTTTTCTATCGGCAGAATGTGATTAAGCCCGCGCTGGTGGGGCTGGCGGGGCCATGGATTTCCGGCGGGGTGGAGTTCAACTGGCCGCAGCACCATCGGCCAGCGACGTTTATGCCGGCAGAAGTCGCGATTGAGCGCGGCGCGGATGGGTCGGTGACGGTGTGGTGCAGCCAGCATGATCCGCTGTCGCATATGAAGGGGATGCATGGGGTGTGCCTGCATCCGGGGAAGGCATTGATCGAGTTGAAGGCGCGATTGTTCAATCGCACGGAAGAGGTGCAGACGTTTCTGTGGTGGGCGAATGTTGCGACGCGGGTGCATGAGCGGTACCAGTCATTCTTTCCGCCGGATGTGCGGTTTGTTGCGGACCATGCGAAGCGGGCGGTGACTTCGTTTCCGCTCAGCGATCGCGCGTACTACGGAGTGGACTATCCCGGGCGCGCGGCGCATGGCGTTCCGGAGGAAGAGCAGCCACGATGCTTCCGGCCGGATGGGTCGTATCCGCCGGATGATTTGAGCTGGTATGCGAATATTCCGGTGCCGACGAGTTACATGATCGCGGGGACGGCGGAGGATTTCTTCGGTGGGTATGATCATGCGGAACGGGCCGGCGTGGTGCATGTGGCGAATCACCATATCGCTCCGGGGAAGAAGCAGTGGACCTGGGGGAATCAGGAGTTCGGGTACAACTGGGATCGCTGCCTGACCGATGAGGATGGGCCGTACATCGAGCTGATGGCGGGCGTGTACACGGACAATCAGCCGGACTTTTCGTTTCTCGCTCCGGGAGAGACGAGGACGTTCAGCCAGTTCTGGTATCCGATTCGGAGGATTGGCGCGCCGCAGGCGGCGAGCCTTGCGGCAGCGATGAGCTTGCGGGTTGAGGCAGGCCGCGCGCATGTTGGCGTGTGCGTGACGGAAGAGCTTGCAGAGGCGCAGGTGGTGCTACGGTGCCGCGGCGAGGTAATTGCGGAGTGGCTCGAGAGGATTTCGGTGGCGGAGCCGATGGTTGTCAGCGCGGGACTGCCTACAGGCGTTGCGGAGGAGACGCTCTCGGTGAGCCTGGAGGCGCGTGGGGTGGTGATGTTGCGATATGCGCCAGGCGAGGTTCGGCCTGCGCCTGCGCCGGAAGCTGCGACGGAGCCAGCAGCGCCAGAGGAGATTGCGAGTTGCGATGAGCTATATCTGACGGGGCTGCATTTGCAACAGTACCGGCATGCGACGCGGAGTCCGGAGCCGTACTGGCGCGAGGCGCTGCGGCGGGATGCGGGGGATGCGCGGTGCAACACGGCGCTGGGTGTGTGGCACCTGAAGCGCGGTGAGTTGGAGACGGCTGAGGCGCTTTTGCGTGTGGCGATTGCGCGGCTGACGCGGCGTAATCCGAATCCTTACGATGGCGAGGCGCACTATCAGCTGGGGTTGACGCTGCGGTATCAGAGGCGATTTGACGAGGCGTACGCCGCCTTCTACAAGGCCACGTGGAACGCTGCGTGGCAGGGGCCCGGCTATCGCGCGCTGGCAGAGCTGGATGCACGCGAGGGACGGTGGGAGCAGTGTCTGGACCATGCGGGGCGCAGTCTTCGCGCGGGGGCGGACAATCTGAACGTACAGGTGGTGCGTGCGCTGGCGCTGCGCAAGCTGGGGCGTGTGGACGCTGCGACGGTGCAGCTTCGCGAGGCTCTGGCGCTCGATCCGCTGAATGCGTGGGCGCGACACTTGTCGTCGAGTGCGCTGCCGGCGAGCGGGCAGGACCGGCTTGATCTGGCTTACGACTACGCGCGCTGCGGGCTGACTACGGAGGCGGTTGAGGTGTTGGATGCTCCCGTGTCTGCGAGCGAGGACGGCGGATCTGGGCCTATGCGGGCGTATACGCGCGCTGTGCTGCTCGATGAAGTGGGAGAGAGACAAGCGAGCGAGCGGGCCTATGTCGACGCTGCTGCGCTGCCCGGTGCATGCGTGTTTCCGAATCGGCTGGAAGAGATGCTGGTGCTGGAGGCTGCCATTGCGGCCAAGCCGGGAGATGCGTGTGCGCCACTATATCTCGGCAATTTGCTATACGATCGCAGGCGGCATGCGGAGGCGATTGCGCAGTGGGAGCGTGCGGCGGAGTTGGACTCTGGATGTGTGGCGGCTCAACGGAATCTGGGGATTGCGTACTTCAATGTGCGGCACGATGCTGCGGCGGCACGGGAGGCGTTCGATCGAGCATTCGCGGCGGATCCTGCGAATGCGCGGGTGTTGTTTGAGCGCGATCAGCTGTGGAAGCGAACCGGGGTGGCGCCGGATGTACGACTCGCGGAGTTGCTGCGGTACCCGCAGCTTCCGATACAGCGGGATGATCTTTCGGTGGAGTTGGCTGCGCTGCTCAACCAGACGGGACAGGCGCAGCGGGCAATGGAGCTTTTGCTGGGGCGGCAGTTTCAGCCATGGGAGGGCGGCGAAGGGCTGGTGCTGGCACAGTTTGTGCGGGCGAGCATTCTGCTGGCGCAGGGAGCGCTTACGGATGGTGAGGCGAAGAGTGCGCGGGAGCTGCTGCGGGCGGCGCTTGATCCGCCGCAGTCGCTGGGCGAGTCGAACCACTTGTTGGCGAACCAGAGCGAGGCGCTGTACTGGCTGGGCGAGGCGGCCGCCGCGGATGGCGATGCTGAGGAGGCTCGGCGAGTATGGCGGAGGGGCGCGCGGACGTCGGTAGATTTTCAGCAGATGGCAGTGGCGGAAGTCTCGGCGAATACGTACTGGGTGGCCGCGTGTATGGATGCGCTAGGCGAGCGGGATGCGGCGGCGGCGTTGTTTCACAGGATTCGGGAGTTTGCGGTGCAGCTGGAGCATGAGCGGCCGGTGGTGGATTACTTTGCGACGTCGCTGCCGACGATGCTGCTGTTTGACGACGACCTTGCGCTGCGGAATCGGATTCAGTCGCTTTTCCTGCGGGGGCAGGCTGCGCTCGGCCTTCGCGATACGGAGGAGGCGGAGACGCTGGTGCGCGAGGTGTTGCGGCTCGACCCCAGCCATGTGGGTGCGGCAGATCTGCTGCGACATCATAGGGTCACGGCGAAGGCCCGGGGCTAAAGCCCCATCTGTTGGCGGCGGCTTACTGCGGGCTGAGCCCGCTGCTACTCCGCAAGTGAGAAGGCCGCTGCCACCGCGCAGGTCTGAATCCGCTGCTGGTAGCAAGTTTTAATCCGCTGCTGCTAGCAGTGAAGCACTAAGTGCAATCTGCGAGACGTGCGGTGCTAGTCCGCGAGCAGGATGCGGAGGTCGCGGAGGTTCTGGCCGGTGGGGCCGGTGACGATGGTCGCGCCGACATTGTTGAGCCAGGTGGAGGAGTCGAAGGCTTCAAGGGCTTGCTGTGCGGCTTCGCGGCGGGTGGGCTGGTTGAGGGTGTGATGGTCGACGACCGCACCGGCGGCGGGGCTGTTGCCGTCGATACCGTCGGAGCCGGCGGAGAGGACTGCGATTGGGGCGTTGGTGGGTTGGAGCTTGGTGGCGAGGTAGAGGGCGAGGTGCTGGTTGCGGCCTCCTACGTGGGTGTGGGAGCCAGGCGCGTGGCTGGAAGCGATCTGCACCGTGACTTCGCCGGTGGAGATGAGGCAGACTCGGGCGTGCTCGCGGCGGAGTTGGCGCAGGCGGTCGAGGAGGTAATTAGCTGCAGCGTCGTAGGCCCAGTCGTCGCAGGTATTGTCGATGATGGTGTGGAAGCCTAGTTGTGCGGCGTGGCTGCGGGCGGCTTCGGCTAGTTCGTCGCTGTCGAGCAGCTTCCAACTTGGCGAGACGAGTTCGCGCGGCTTCGGCGATTCGGCAAGTTGGGGTGACGCAAAGTAGGCGCGGACTGAGGCTGGGAAGCGCTCGAGCAATTTGTAACGCGCAATGATTTCCAGGCACTGGGCGACCGTAGTGGGGTCGGGAAGCGTAGGGCCGGAGGCGAGCGCGTCGAGTTGGGCAGGCGGGACGTCCGAGACGAGGAGCGAGATTTTCCGGGTGTCGCCGGCGGCGAGAGCAAGACGTCCGCCTTTGACCGCGGAGAAGTGCTTGCGGACGCAGTTGATTTCAATGATCGAGGCGCCGCAGTGCACGAGCGCCTGGTGGAAAGCGATGGTGTCGTCGAGCGAGATGGAGGGGTCGAGGGGAAGCTCCATCATTGCAGAGGCGCCGCCGCTGATGAGGAAGATGCAGAGCGTGTCGTCGGGGGAAGCGTCGGCGATTGATTGCAGCATCGACAGGGCCGCGCGCGCACCTTCGAACGAGGCTGCGTCCGGGGTGGGGTGACCTCCGGCGAAGAACTGAATGGTTGCGGGAAGGCTAGGCGGGGGCTCGACGGCGATCAGGACACCTTGCAGGTTGCAGGCGGGAGGCAACACCAGGCGCGAGAGCAGAGCTGTGAGCATGGGTGCGGCGGCTTTGCCGATGGCGACGATGCGGACTCGCGTTAGGCGATCGAGCGCGACGACGTCTTCGCCGTTCAGGACCAGGTGCGTTCCCGGAGCGCCGGCGGTGATGCGGAGAGTGCGGGAGAATGCTTGATCGATGCTGCACTTGGCGATGGCGTGATCGAAGATACTGCGCGCGAGTTGTGTCAGGTCAGACGGCGCGGACTCCGGCGGCTCAGGCACGATGCTTTCCCTCGAGGATGAAGGCGGCCTGCTCCGTGTTGAACGCCTTCTCCCATTTTGCAATGACAATGGTCGCGACGCTACTGCCGATGACGTTGACGACGGCTCTGGGGATGTTGGTGAGGCGCTCGACTCCGAGGAGGAGCACCAGGCCGGCAACGGGGATGTGGTGCATGGAAGCCAGAGTGGCCGCGAGCGTAACGAAGCCCGCGCCGGCGACACCGGCCGATCCCTTGGAGGTGATCATGAGGACGAGCATGAGGGTGATCTGCTCGCGCAGGCTGAGGTGGGTGTTGGTGGCCTGCGCGATAAAGATGGCGCCCATGCTGAGGTAGATGGCGGTACCGTCGGCATTGAAGGTGTAGCCGGCTGGCATCACCATGCCGACTACCGACTCGGCGCATCCGAGCTGCTCGAGCTTGAGCATGAGCGGCGCGAGAACAGCTTCGGAGGATGAGGTGCCGGCGGTGATGAGGATCTCGTCGCGGATGAAGGCGAGGAGGCGGAGCAGGCTGAAACCCGCGAGACGCGCAATGAGGCCGAGAACGAGAATGACGAAGAGCGTTGCTACGATCCAGACTTCGGCGGTGAAGGTGGCGAGCTGGCGCAGGCTGGCGATGCCGTACTGGCCGACGGTGTAGGCCATGGCGCCTAGTGCGGCGAGCGGCGCGAGCGTCATGATGAGCGTGACGACGCCGAACATTCCTTTGAGAAGGAGATCGAGGAAATCGACAAGGGGTCTGGCGGCGACGCGAATGGGAGTGAGGGCGAGGCCGAAGAGGACGCCGAGCAGGATGATCTGCAGGATGTTGCCGGTGACGAACGGCTCACCGACGCTGGACGGAATGATGCCGAGGAAGAAGGCGACGATGCCGGTCTGCTGCGCGGTGGCGGTATAGCTGGCGATGGAGGTGGGATCGAGCTTGGCGGCGTCGATGTTCATGCCGGCGCCGGGATGGAGAACGTTGGCGGCGATGAGGCCCATCAGGAGCGCGAAGGTGGAGACGACTTCGAAGTAGAGGAGGGCCTTTGCGCCGACGCGGCCTACTTCGTGGATGTCTCCCATGCGTGCGATGCCGACTACGACGGT
>DASYEU010000016.1:0-4311 GCA_036498865.1 Acidobacteriaceae bacterium
GCGTGAATGCATGCCGGTTCAACCAGACCCTCGGCGTCCAGCGCGACGGTGCTTTGACGGACCAGATCAGCATGCCGATGGGAAAGCTCTATGCTGCGCCCCTTCCCATCGAGGAACTGTGTCTGGTCGAGCCGCTGACCGTTGGGTGCCATGCGGTGGCTCGCGGGCGAGTCACCTCGGCTGACACGGTGGCGATCTACGGATGCGGAGGAGTCGGATTGGGGGCAGTGTCGGCGGCTGCTTTCCGAGGCGCGCGTGTGATTGCGATCGACATCGACGACAAGAAGCTTGCAATCGCGCGGGGAGCAGGTGCGCAATACCTGATTCACTCCGCGCGCGAGGATGTCCGCGCAAGACTTCAGGAACTCACGGACGGTCACGGCCCGAGCGTAATCATCGAGGCGATTGGGCGACCGGAGACATTTCGGGCGGCAGTCGAAGAGGTTGCGTTTACCGGCCGCGTCGTCTACATCGGATATGCGAAGGATATGGTGAGCTACGAAACGCGCCTGTTTGTTCAGAAGGAGCTCGATATTCTCGGCTCCCGGAACGCTTTGCCACAGGACTTTGAGGAAGTTATTCGCATGTTTGGGCAGAAGCGATTTCCTACTGCGGACGCGATTAGCGCGACCGTTCCACTGCGGGAAGCGCCGGCGATTTTGCGCGCGTGGAGCGAGAATCCGTCAGCCTACACCAAGATCATGATTACGTTGGACTAGCTGGGCTCGGTTGAAACTGGGCCGGAGGAACTTGATTTGCAATTGCTCCCGACTACTTTGAAGGATGTTGTCATTTTGGAGCCGAAGGTCTTCGGCGATGAGCGCGGGTTCTTCCTGGAGGCCTACAACGAGGCGACCTTCAAGGGGCTTGGGTTGCCAACCCGGTTTGTGCAGGACAACCACTCCGGTTCGCGCAAGGGGGTATTGCGGGGACTGCACTACCAGTTGATACAGCCGCAGGGCAAACTGGTGCGCGCGTTGCGTGGAGAGATATTCGACGTCGCAATCGATCTTCGGAAGGACTCTGCGCAGTTTGGGCAGTGGTTTGGCGTTACTCTTAGCGCGGAGAATCGGCGAATGCTTTGGGTTCCACCGGGGTTTGGCCATGGGTTCCTGGTGTTGAGCGAGTTTGCTGAGGTCTCCTACAAGGCCACGGAATTTTATGCGCCGGCGCATGAGCGATCGATTCTGTGGAATGATCCGGCGATCGGGATCGAATGGCCTCTGGACGGGGAGCCGACGCTTTCCGAGAAGGACAAGGCCGGATCGCTACTCGCTGACGCCGAGACGTATGGTGACTTCAAGAGCCTTTGATTCGCCTGTTGGAGGCATAGCCTGCAAGGGTTGCGGATGCGTACTATGGAGTCAGTGACCGAAGAATCTCGAAGCGTTGGCGAGTAGATCAGAGAGGGTAGATGCAACAGAGAGTCTTGCTGGTAACCGGAGGCGCGGGCTTCATCGGTTCCAACTTTGTCCTTGAAGCGGTGAGACGCGGTCATCGGGTGGTGAACCTGGACGCGCTGACATACGCCGGGAATATGGACAACCTAGCTTCGCTTGAGGGCAATGCTGCGCACACGTTTGTCCATGGATCGATTTTGGATGGAGCGCTGGTAGGCAGCTTGCTGGCGGAACATCGACCCGATTCCGTAGTTCATTTCGCGGCGGAAAGTCATGTCGACCGTTCGATCCTCGGTCCAGCGGCGTTTGTGGATACCAACATCGTGGGCACGTTCACACTGCTGGAAGGGGCTCTGAAACATGTGCGGTCGCTGAGCGACACCGACCGCGGAAACTTCCGGTTCCTGCACGTTTCGACGGACGAAGTCTATGGCTCTCTCACTCCGGATGAGGCGGCGTTTCATGAGGAGACTTCCTATCGGCCGAACAGCCCGTACTCGGCATCGAAAGCCGCGTCGGACCACCTGGTGCGCGCGTACTTCCATACTTACGGACTGCCGGTCCTTACAACGAATTGCTCCAACAACTACGGTCCGTATCAGTTTCCCGAGAAGCTGATACCGCTGATGATCCACAATGCGATGAACGGAAAGCCGCTGCCGGTTTATGGCGATGGGCAGAATGTGCGCGACTGGTTGTATGTGACCGATCACTGCGACGCAATTCTCGCAGTCCTGGAACGAGGTCAGTTGGGCGAGACGTACAACGTGGGCGGATTGAACGAGCAGAAGAATCTGGACGTGGTGAACACTCTCTGCACGATTCTGGACGAAATGCATCCGGAGGGAGCGCCACACGACCAGCTGATCACCTACGTGAAGGATCGTCCAGGCCACGACAAGCGGTATGCCATCGATTGCCGGAAACTGCAGCAGGAGCTTGGCTGGGCGCCGAAGGAGTCGTTCGAAACGGGCATTCGCAAGACCGTGAAATGGTATCTGGACCATCCGGAATGGGTGGCGAAGATTGTCAGCGGCGAATATCGCGAGTGGATTGTCGGGAACTATTCTTCCCGGACGTAGTTGCATGGAAGGGTGCGCGGCGGAAGTGCGACTGCGCTCGAGGCGGAGATATAAATGAAGGGCATTATTCTTGCGGGCGGATCGGGAACGCGGCTTCATCCTGTAACCGGAGCTGTGTCGAAGCAACTGCTTCCGGTCTACGACAAGCCGATGATCTACTATCCGCTGTCCGCGCTGATGTTGGCTGGAATTCGCGACATCCTGGTGATTTCCACACCGGCAGATACACCTCGATTTGAGCAGCTGCTGGGGTCGGGCGAGAGTTGGGGTATCTCGCTGCAGTATGCGGTGCAGCCATCGCCAGACGGATTGGCGCAAGCGTTCCTGATCGGCAAGGAGTTCCTTGCAGGAGAAGGCTGCTGCCTGGTGCTGGGCGACAACATCTTCTTTGGTCACGACTTTGCCAAGATGCTGCGGGCAGCCTCGGAGCGGAAGGGCGGCGCAACGGTGTTTGCGTACGCGGTGCAGGATCCGCAGCGATACGGTGTGGTTGAGTTCGATGCGAATCGCAAAGCGATTTCGCTGGAAGAAAAGCCGAAGAATCCGAAGTCGCGTTACGCGGTGACGGGAATTTATTTCTACGATAACCAGATCGTCAGCGTGGCGGAGCAGATGAAGCCGTCGCCGCGTGGCGAGTTGGAGATTACCGACGTGAACCGCTGGTACCTTGAGCGCGGGCAGTTGACGACCGAGTTGATGGGGCGCGGAATGGCCTGGCTCGACACCGGGACGCACGACTCGTTGCTGGAAGCCTCGATGTTCATCCAGACGCTGGAAAAGCGGCAAGGGCTGAAGGTGGCTTGCCTGGAAGAGATCGCTTACAGGCAGGGATATATCGATCGGGCTCAGCTTGAGCGGCTGGCAGTGAATCTGGGTAAGAGTAGTTACGGCGAGTATCTGAAGCGGATACTCGACGAGAGGGTGTATTGATGGCTGGAGATTCATCGAAGGTCCGTTTTCTGGTGACAGGCGAAGGCGGACAAGTGGGCGAGGCGCTGCGGAAGACGCTGGCTCCTCTGGGCGAAGTGGTAATTCCGACGCTCGCCAAATGGGACTTGACGGACGTGGACGCGACTCGGAAGTGGGTGCGCGAAGTGCGTCCGCGCTGGGTGGTGAACGCGGCGGCGCACACCGCGGTGGATAAGGCGGAGAGCGAACCGGATTTGGCGTTTGCGATCAATGCGACTGCTCCTGAAGTACTGGCCGACGAGGCGAAGAAGATTGGCGCGGCGATGGTTCATTATTCGACCGACTACATTTTTGATGGGTCGAAGACGACGCCGTGGGTTGAGGACGACCCGGCGGGGCCGCTGAATGTGTATGGCAAGACCAAGCTGGCGGGCGAGCTGGCGGTGAGCGGAAGTGGCGCGCCGTACTTCACGTTTCGGACGAGCTGGGTTTACGGCGCGACTGGGAACAACTTTGTCCGCACGATGCTGCGACTGGCGCGCGAGCGGGAGTTGCTGAAGATTGTTGGCGACCAACATGGCGCGCCGACGTGGAGCTGGGAACTGGCACGGATGACCGCGGACGTGATCGGACAGATCGAACGGCGCGCGGAGCAGGGGAAGAGCTCCCTGAGCGAGGCGGCGTTGCCGTTGAGTGGCGTGTATCACGCGACGGGTTCGGGCGCGACGACGTGGTACGGAATTGCGGCGGAAGCGATCGGCGAATTGCAGACGCGCGAGCCTGGAACGAAGCTGGCTTCGGTGGTGCCGATTCCGACTTCCGAATATCCGACTCCGGCACAGCGGCCGATGAATTCGCTCATGAATTGCGGGAAGCTGGAGCGAACGTTCGGGTGGCGAATGCCGGAGTGGAGCGAGTCG
>DASYEU010000017.1:0-3431 GCA_036498865.1 Acidobacteriaceae bacterium
ATGGAATACAGACAGCTTGGCAGGTCGGGATTCAAAGTGCCGGAGCTCTGCTTCGGCTGCGGGACCTTCGGCGGCAACGACGAGTTCTTCGACGCCTGGGGCGCCACCAGCGACATTGCAGAAGCCCGCAAGATCGTCGACATCTGCATGGAAGCAGGCCTCAACTTCTTCGACACCGCCGACATCTACTCCTTCGGCCGCAGCGAAACCGTCCTCGGCGGCGCCATCCAGCACCTCCGCCGCGAGGATGTTCTCATCTCCACCAAGGCGACCTTCCGCTTCGGCCCCGGCGCCAACGACATCGGCTCCTCGCGCTATCACCTCATCCAGTCGCTCGAAAACTCGCTCAAACGCCTCGGCACCGACTACATCGACGTCTACCACCTGCACGAGACCGACTCGCTGACGCCGGTGGACGAGATGCTCTCCACGCTGGACCAGTTCGTCCGCGACGGCAAGGTCCGCTACATCGCCTGCTCCAATTTCTCCGGCTGGCGGCTGATGAAGTCGCTCTCGGTCAGCGAGCGCTATGGCTGGAGCCGCTACATCGGCCACCAGGTCTATTACTCGCTGCTGAGCCGCGAGTACGAGTGGGAGTTGATGCCGCTCGCGATCGACCAGGGCGTCGGCGCACTGATCTGGTCGCCGCTGGGCTGGGGCCGGCTGACCGGCAAAATCCGGCGCGAAACGGGCATCCCCAAGGAAAGCCGCCTCAACTCGAAGACGGTCGTCGAGATGGGCCCGCAGGTTGCCGACGAGCACCTGTTCAAGGTAGTCGACGCGCTGGACAAGGTAGCCGCCGAAACCGGCAAGACGGTGCCGCAGATCGCGCTCAACTGGCTTCTCCGGCGCCCCACTGTCTCCACGCTCATCATTGGCGCGCGCAACGAGCAGCAGCTCCGGCAGAACCTCGGCGCGGTGGGCTGGACTCTCACAACGGCTCAGGTCGCGGCCCTCGACGCAGCCTCCGACCTCCCACTCGCCTATCCCTACTGGCACCAGCGCCAGTTTGACGAGCGCAATCCTAAGCTCCTTTGAAGTGAGATTTTTGCTCTGCTTCTCTGCTCGAATCCAAGGATTCAACAACTTACGCCCGGCTAGATCGTAAAATATAGATTCCAAGGAATTTAGCAGCAAAATGCCGGGAATGTGCGGGTTACGGACTGCGGCGCGCCGGCAATCTGCAAACCCGGAGCAATTCGCAGTACCATCGACCCTATGGCCGGCAAAGTTCCCACCCTCTACGAATGGCTCGGCGGCGGCGAAGTTCTCGACCGCCTCATCGCGCGCTTTTACGAAAAGGTGCCGGCCGACCCGCTGCTCGCGCCGGTCTTCGCCTCGATGCCGAAGGAGCACTTTCAGCACGTTGCCACCTTCCTTGCTGAGGTCCTCGGCGGCCCGGGTGAGTATTCCGCTCGCCTTGGCGGTCATCCGGCAATGGTGCGCCACCATCTAGGCCGGGGTATCACGGAGCCGCAGCGGCATCGCTGGGTCGCCCTGCTGCTGGAGACCGCCGACGAGTTGAACCTGCCTGCCGACCCCGAGTTCCGCTCCGCGCTGGTCGCTTATCTGGAGTGGGGATCGCGCCTGGCAGTCATCAACTCCGCTCTGCCGCCCGACACGGCGCTCGAGCCAACTCCAATGCCTGCATGGGATTGGGGTGTGCCCGGAGGCCCCTATCAGCCGTCTTCCTCCGACGAGTGATTCTGGCTGAGCCTCCCTCGTAACCGTCGGCCCGCTCCGATGTAACCCGGCCTTTTTTTGCGCCGCTGCTTCCGCTCCAGATGAGAAGATGGGAAGCATTCCGATCCAGACAAACTGTGCATCGAACCAAAGAGGGCCTGAACCAAGATGAAGCAACAGAAATCCGTCCTGATGCTGGCGCTGCTGGCTGCCACAATCGCTTCGGTGAGCGCCGCACGTGCGCAGGACACTCATCCCACCGCGTCCCGGGCGCTGCAACTCTCAGCCTTTGGCGGGGTCGCCGGTGTGTACACCGGTCTGGCTGGGGGCAAGAACTTCAGCGTCGTCGCAGGCGCCGATCTCGGCCTGCCTCCGTGGCGCGGCGTCCGCCCCACCCTTGAAGTCCGGGGCCTCTATCCCACCGACCACGGTCTGGTCGACTCGCAAAAGAGCATTCTGGCCGGCGCCAAGTTCGAGTTTCTGCTGAGCCACCGGCTGCGTCCCTATGGCGACTTCCTCTTCGGCCGCGGCGAGTCCAACTATGGCTTCGGATACCTCTTCAACAACAACGTCTACGCCCTGACGACGAACAACGTCTACTCGCCCGGCGGCGGATTCGACTACGATCTCACCGAGCATTTCGCGGTACGGGTCGACGGGCAGTTCCAGAAATGGGGATCGGCGCCAACTCCTTCGGGCACGATCTGGTCGAAGGTCGGGATGGCGGGCCTCGTCTACCGGTTCAACTTCGACCGCAGGCGCTAGGACACCGCACAGTTACAGGTTGAACAGCTCCCGCAGCCGCTTGGTCTGCGCCCGGCTGACCGGGATCTCGGTCTTCTTGGGATCGTCCATACGCAGCTGGTAGCTGGACTTGAACCACGGCACCACCTCGCGGATGTGCTGGATGTTGACCACAAACGACCGGTGCGCCCGCCAGAACGCCTCCGGATCGAGCTGGTCCATCAGCTCCTCCAGCGTCCGGCAGTTCGATTCTCCTTCGACTCCGCGCGTAAACACGCTGATGGTTCCGCCCTCGATGGAGGCGTAGCAAATCTCCCGCTGATCGACCAGCAGCAGCCGCCCCAGCGCGCGGACGATCACCTTGCCGGAGTTGGATTTGGCGGCTGGCTGCGTGCGCGTCTCCACCAGCTTCATCAGCGCGTCCAGCTTGGCGTCGCCCGCCGAATCACCCTGACCTGCGATCTTAGCCCGCACCTTCTCCAGCGTCTTCAGCAGGCGCTTGCGATCGAACGGCTTCAGCAGGTAGTCCACCGCATTCACTTCGAAGGCTCGCACCGCGTATTGATCGAATGCTGTAGCAAAGACGACCTGCGGCAGATCCATCTTCTTGTCCAGCAGCTTTTTCAGCACCGCGAACCCATCCAGGCCGGGCATTTGCACGTCGAGGAAGACGACATCGGGCTTGTGGGTGCGGATCAGTTCGACGGCTTCGATGCCGTTCGAACCCTGCGCCAGAACGTCGACACCTTCGGCGGACTGGAGCAGATACAGAAGCTCCTGGCGTGCCAGCGGTTCGTCGTCGATGATGAGGGCAGTTAAGGCCACGGGGTGATGCTAGAGCATTTCGCGGCTTCGCGCGAGAGGGGAGACTGTGGATGGTTAGGTATCGCTGTAGGCGCGCAACCGGGCCGGCACAGGATCCTCCGCCACGTCGTGCCCGCACTGCGGACAGTACGCATCGGTGATCTGCACCCCGCGGAAGCACTGTCCGCAGACAGGCGCTA
>DASYEU010000018.1:0-120844 GCA_036498865.1 Acidobacteriaceae bacterium
GCGCAGGTGCGAGCTGGGAATCTCCTCGACTTCGCCGTTCGCCTTCAGCTTATAGGCGGTCGTTTCGGACTTCGCTTTCCGCAACGCATCGGCCTGTGCCTTGCCGCGGCCCTCTGCCATGGCCTCAGCAAAGTTGGCGAACAGCACTGTGAACCACAGCCAAAGCGTGATCTGCAAATTGAAGCCGGAGTGCCCGCCGTGGCCGAAGAGCAGCAATGTCGTCACGACACTGCCCACCTCGACGACGAACATCACGGGGTTCTTCATCATCAGCACGGGATTCAGCTTCTTCAGCGAATCCACAACCGCGCGCTTGACAATAGCCGCGTCGAACAGACTCTTCTTGTTGGCCGGGCCCGAGGCCTTGCCGTGATGGGCGTGCCCCTGGGACGCGCCACTCGCCGAATGCCCGGCTGTTTCACGCTCCGGCATTTCGGTCACTGCGCTCATGTTCATCGGCTCGTTGATTGTCCCGCTCATGGAAATCTCCTGTCTTGCCATTTGGATCCGGTGCCTCGGCTTGCGCCTTAGAATGCCACGCCAGACCGCAGCAACAAATGCTCCAGAATCGGCCCCAGGCTCAACGCCGGGAAGAACGTCAGTGCTCCCACAATCACCACCACGCCCGTCAGCAGCACGGCGAACAGCGTGTTGTCGACCGGGAACGTCCCCAGGCTTGGCGGCGCAATCTTCTTCATCGCCAGGTTGCCCGCGATCGCCAGCATCGGAACGATCATCAGGAAACGGCCCGCCAGCATCGCGACACCCTGCGTCACCAGGTACCAGTGCGTATTCGCATTCAGCCCCGCGAACGCCGATCCGTTGTTGCCGGTCGCCGACGCAAATGCGTACAGAATCTGCGCCAGGCCATGCGGCCCGTGGTTGGAGAGGCTCGACGTTCCAAAGCTCTGCGACAGCACGGACACGGCGGCAAAACCCAGGATGATCAGCGGAAAGATCAACAGGTAAAGCATCGCCATCTGCACATCGAAGGCCTGCACCTTCTTGCCCAGGTACTCCGGTGTTCGACCTACCATCAAGCCGGCGATGAACACCGTCACGATGACGAAGACCAGCATGCCATACATGCCCGCTCCGACTCCGCCGAAGATCACCTCGCCCAGCATGATGTTGGTCAGCGGAACCATCCCGCCCAGCGGCATGAACGAGTCGTGCATGGCGTTGACGGCCCCACAACTCGCGTCCGTCGTTACCGTCGCGAACAACGCCGAGTTGGCGATGCCGAACCGAACTTCCTTGCCCTCCATGTTGCCGCCCGGCTGCGTCATGGCCGCCTGCTGGTCCACTCCATGCAGCAGGGGGTTCGGCTGTGCCTCCGCCCAATAGGCCGTAAACACTCCCGCGAACCACAGCACACCCATGGCCGCAAATACCGCCCAGCCATGCCTCGGCGATCCCGCCATCACGCCCAGCGTGATGCAAAGTCCCCCGGGAATCGCGAAGATCGAGAACATCTCCAGCAAATTGCTCAGCGGGGTAGGATTCTCAAACGGATGCGAGCTGTTGGCGTTCATGAAGCCGCCACCATTGGTGCCCAGCATCTTGATGGCTTCCTGCGATGCCACCGGCCCCTGCGCGATCGTCTGACTCGCAACCGTCGTGGTCACAGGTTTTCCATCTGTGCCCGGAGCGGTTACAGTCTGCTTTTCCACCAGCGTGGCCGTGTCATACGGCTTGAAGTTCTGGATCACGCCCTGCGACACCAGCGCCAGCGCATACACCAGACAGATGGGCGCCAGCACCCACAGCGTGCCGCGAGTCAAATCGACCCAGAAGTTGCCCAGCGTCTTCGACTCCCGTCGCGCAATGCCGCGGATGAACGCGATCGCCAAAGCCATGCCCACGGCCGCCGACCAGAAGTTATGCGTCGCCAACCCGAACATCTGGGTCAGGTAGCTCATGGTCTGCTCCGGCACATACGCCTGCCAGTTGGTGTTAGTTGTAAACGAGCCTGCCGTGCTCCACGCAAGATACGGTTCGACCGCCGCAAGGTGTTGCGGATTCCACAGCGGGATCGCATGCTGCAGCCGCTCCACCGCGTAGGTCAGCAGCATCGTTGCCAGCGAGAACACCAGCATCGCTGCGCCATACTCTGTCCACCGCATCTCCGCATCGGCATCCACACCGGTCAGGCGATAGAGCAACCGCTCCACCGGCACCAGGACGGGATCGAGCCAGGTGCGCTTGCGCTCGTACACTCGCGCCATATAGAGGCCCAACGGCTTCGCTGCAAGCAGCACCAGCGCGAAGAACACAGCGATCTGCAACCAACCATTGAAAGTCATCAGAATTTCTCCGGACGCAACAGCGCAAAAACGAGATAGACCAGCAGCGCAGCGGTCAGGATGAGAAGAAGAATGTTTTCAAGCATCGTCGCGTCCACCTTTCATCAGCGACCTGCAGCCGTGGATGTACCAGACGGCCACCACGAAAAACACGAGGGAAGAAGCGAGGAAAGCCAGATCGCTCATATTGCTCCTGCGGCGCCTCGGGGTTGAGTTCCTCTGCGGATCACGACCCCGAGGCTTGCCACGGATCCGGCCGTCACACTAGGAGGAGCGCGGCGAGATCACATCAGTGAGTCTGGCAGCAGGGGGTGTAGGAAATCCGTAGGAATGACGTTAAGAATTTGTAAGTACCCTTAACGCGTTTGGATTCAACCCTCACTGCCGCGCGGACTGAGGCGGTAGCCTACCCAGGGTTCGCTGACGATGTACTGCGGCTCGCCGCCCGGCTCAATCTTCTTGCGCAACTGGGCCACAAGCACTCGAAGATACTCGGGCTGGTCGACTCCGGCAACGCCCCATACCGCGCGTAGCAACGTCTTGTGCGTCAGCACGCGATCGGCATTGCGAGCAAAGTAGAGCATCAGGTCGAACTCCTTCGGTGTCAGGTGAACCTCCACCCCGCGCACCGTAACCTGGCGCCGCTCCACATCGATGCGAAAGTCGCCGAGATCGATCAGGTGCTGCTGCGTTTCCTCGGCGGCAGTGACGCGCCGCATCTGCACACGCACGCGCGCCAGCAGTTCCTGGATGCTGAACGGCTTGGTGATGTAGTCATCAGCGCCTTCGTCCAGCGCGGCAACCTTGGACACATCGTTATTGCGCACCGAGAGCACAATAATCGGCACCTGCGACCTCTCGCGAATCTCGCGCGTCAGCTCAATGCCGTCCATCGCCGGCATGGCCAGGTCGGTGATGATCAGCTCGGGCTGCGACTTCATGAATTTCTCCAGCGCGTCCGCGCCGTCCTGCGCAACAGTTACCTCGTGCCCATTGCTAATCAGCGAAGTGCGCAACACCCGCGTAATCTGTGGCTCATCGTCGACAATCAGGATTCGCATTTTGCTTTCCCTTGAACCTGGCACCCACCACTTATTTGTCCGGCTGTGTCACGACGTGTACGTCCACATGCGGAGCATCGCTCATGAATCGTTGCAGCGCGAGATAGTACAAGTACTTCTTCCAGCCCTTCACCGCCGATCGCCCGAAGATGACCTGCGTGATCCTGTTCTTTGCAATATAGTCTGCCGTAACTACCGGCACACTCGAGCCCTTCAGCCGAATTACCCGCGCGCCGACATTTTCGGCGAACTGCACGTTGGCCTCGAGCGATCGCCGCAGGCTTTCTGGCAACTCCTCCCCCGTCTCCACATACAGTACAAAGAGGTCGCCGTTCATCGCCTCCGCCATGCGAGCCCCGCGAGCAATCAGGTCGCGCGAGGCCGGGTTCGCGCTGATGCACACCGCGATGCGCTCCGAGATCTGCCAGTGGCCGCTCAGTTTCTTGCGCTGCACATAGTCGTCGAGCGTGCGGTCCACCGCGCGGGTCACCCGCTGCAACGCCATCTCGCGCAGAGCAATCAAATTCCCGCGACGGAAGAAGTTCGACAACGCCCGCTCCGCCCGCTCCACCGGGTAAATATCGCCGCGACTCATGCGCGTAGTCAGAGCCTCAGGCGTCAGGTCGGCCAGCACCACTTCGTCCGCACGATCGAGCACCCAGTCCGGCACCGTCTCGCGCACCGTAATCCCGGTCAGGCTCTGCACCCGCGGCGTGATGCTCTCGACATGCTGGATGTTGAGCGTCGAAAGCACGTCGATCTCCGCCTCCAGGATCTGCAGCACATCCTGAAAGCGCTTCGCATGCATGCTGCCTTCGATGTTGGTATGTGCGAGCTCATCGATGAGCACCACCTCTGGCTTCCGCCTCAGGATGGCGTCGACATCCATCTCCTCGAACAGCGTGCCCTTGTACTCCATCTGTTTACGCGGAATCTGTTCAAGCTGCTCTGCCAGCTCGGCAGTGCGTGCACGTCCATGCGTTTCGACGATCCCAATCACAATGTCTTCGCCGCGGCTGTGGCGGCGAATGGCTTCGCTCAACATGCTGAACGTCTTGCCCACGCCTGGCGCGTATCCCAGGAAGACCTTGAATCGCCCTCGCTTCTGCGGTGCAACCGCAGCCAGCCACTCGTCAGGCGTCTTGGTCTTCACCTCGCTTGTCATGTCGGCCGCAAGCCTCGCTCCGTGGTTCGTCGCTGCATCTATCAGCTAATCACCAAAACCCGTTAAAAGGTCGTAAGTCTTTCGCTGGCCAGTGCGCGATGCTCGATACAATTCCGTGTGTGTACACCA
Organism: Acidobacteriaceae bacterium; assembly: GCA_036498865.1. GTDB lineage: Bacteria > Acidobacteriota > Terriglobia > Terriglobales > Acidobacteriaceae > Edaphobacter. The sequence continues at coordinate 4,662 of DASYEU010000018.1, forward strand.
AGCGCATCGTCGAGGCAGGGCGCTGGCTGATCGTCGCCATCGCGCTCGCCGTTATTGTAGCCCTCAGCCGCCGCGTCTCAGGGATCAGCGACATCATGGTAGCGCTCGGAATGCTGCTGCTGGTGCTGGGCCTGGCTGGCAACTGGGGCCTGCGTTACGCAGTCGGAGCTTCGCTGGCCGCAACCGCACTGTTCAACTACTTTTTTCTGCCTCCGGTGGGCACATTCACCATCGCCGACACACGCAACTGGGTCGCCCTCTTCGCGTTCCTGGGCACGGCGATCTACGCCAGCCACCTGGCCGCACGCATCCGCGAAGAATCCGAGGAGGCCAACGCCCGCCGCCATGAGTCCGAGATGCTGTACCGCCTTGGCCGCCAGCTACTGCAACCGGAGAACGTCGGCCAGCTCTTCAACTTCATCCCCTCCAGCGTCGCCAGTACTTTCAACAGCCCGGCCGTAACCCTCTACATCGCGGATGGCGACCGCATCTATCTCTCCGACCCGAAGTACATCTCCAGCCCCAGGCTCGCGTGGCCCCCCGCCAATCCGCCCGCGCCGGAGGCCGTATCCAGCGACCTCCCCAGCGCTGTGTACTGTGGCGACCGTACCCGCGCCGAGGTTGTCGACGATCTGCGCGAAGCCATGATGATGCCCATCTTCCTCCCACCCTCTGACGGCTGCCCAACCGCAATCCCGCTGCGCATCGGCGTCCGGCCAAGCGGCGCGCTGCTGTTGGAAGCCATCACGCTCTCGCGCGAGACGATGGAGGCACTCAGCGGCCTGGTGTCCATGTCCATTGAGCGCACACAGGCGCTCGAAGATAGCTCCCGGTCCGAGGCCGCCAAGGAGACGGAGCGGCTGCGCACCGCACTGCTCGACTCCGTTACCCACGAACTACGCACGCCGCTAACCTCCATCAAGGCCTCCGTCACGACGCTGCTCTCGCAACAAGCGCTCGACGAAGAATCTCGCGACGAACTGCTCACGGTTATCGACGAGGAGTCCGACCACCTCAATCACCTCATCGAGCAGGCAGTCGAAATGGCGCAGCTCGACGAGCACAAAGTGCATCTGGAGTTGAAGCCGCATAAGGTAGCGGCTCTCATCGAACCCGCCGTGGAGCAGGCACGCCTCGCGTCGCCCAATCGCGAGTTCCGCGTCACCTTCTCCCCTTCGCTGCCCGGCGCTCTGGCGGATGCGGCGTGGATCCACAAGGTGTTGGCCAACCTTCTGGGCAACGCGGTCAAATACTCCCCCGCAGACCAGCCCATCTACGTCTCCGCTGATGTACAGAACAACATGCTCGCCATCAGTGTCGCCGATCGCGGCGCAGGCATCGACCCCCTCGAACAGGGGATGATCTTCGACAAGTTCTATCGCGGCCGCACTTACCGTGACCCCGCGGGGCGCAACCGCGTCAGTGGCACGGGCATGGGCCTGGCCATCTGCCGCGCCATCGTCACGGCGCACGGCGGCACCATCGCCGTCACCAGCCAGCTCGGCCACGGCTCCGTGTTCACCTTCACTCTGCCCATCGCCCACCCGTAAACCCGGCCACCCGCTCAGTTAATAGCCTCGACTTCGCGATAACCCGCGGACCGCTCAGTTCCGACGCCCGCGCGCCTTTGCACCACCGCGAACCCGGCCGCGAGCCCCATCCAACGGATCACACGCATGGCCAAGTCGCCCTCATAGATGCAGAAAATAGACCGGCGCACACGACGCGAGCCACACTCCGGCCTGCAGTCCAAGGACGCGCAACGCGTGCCTCGGTGCGCGTCGCAGCCACTTGACGGCGAAGAACAGCACCCACGGCAGCTGGACAGTCATCAGCAGCTGCCACAGGTGGGCGAGCGTGCCCTCATCGGACTCATGCACCACGTGGCCCGCATGCATAACGTCAACAGCGACCGCGCCACTCACCAGGACCAGGGCAACAATGGACATCGTTAGGGGAAGAAATGCGCGCGGATCTTTCATCACTGTGACAAAACCAACAGCAGGCTGTTCCATGGGTTCTCCTATCGTAGGTAGGACATGCTCGCGAAGCGCCGACCACAGACTGTCGATCATCGTCCGCGCATCGCTCGGGCCGAGTTCGAGCATCGCCTCGAATTCCTCGGCGTACCGTTCCCGCCATGCGCGCGGATAAAGTCGTGTAATCGCTCGTGCCCGGCTGCGTCTCATAGCGGCTCCAATCGGTCGAGCCCGGCGCTCGCGAACTGGTGCAGCGTCGTCAGCTTTGCCCGCAGGATGCGCAGTCCGTGGGCCGTAATCCGATACGGCCGCCTTCGCTCCTCCGGCGGCTGAGGCTCAATCCAGCCCTGCCGCTCCAGCCGGGCGATCGCTCCATACAGCGTGCCCGGACCAAGCTTTGTCCCACACAGCCGCGCAATATCCTCGATCATCGCGTGGCCATGCTTCGGCCCGTTCGCCAGGCTCGCCAACACCAGCAGCGGTGGGTCGGAGTAGTGCCCCAACCCAGCATCCATTTCGTCTACTTCGTTTCGCGTACTACGCATCACGTAGATATACCACCCTCCCCGACCATCCGCAAGCCCATTTTCCCCTCGACTTGTAAACCGCCCCGGCGTATACCCGTCTATTGCAGCCGAAGCACTTGCATCCTCCTGCTCGAATCTGGAGAACGACATGAACGACCGTACGACCCTTCGCACTACTCCCACTACAACTCAAGCCAAGCGTTTTCTTGGATTTGCCGCCACCCTGTCACTGGCCGCCAGCCTTCTTGCCGGATGCTCCAACTCCGTCTCAACCGGCAGCATCATCGCCTCCGCGGCCGTCGACGTCCCGGTGCTCATCACCGACGCCCCAGCCGACCAGCTCGTCAGCTTCTCGCTCACCCTGAACACCATCGTCCTCACCGACTCCGCCGGCAAGACCGTCAGCATCCTCAGCGCACCGACCACCATCGAAGTCTGCCATCTGAATGGTGTGCAGGCGCCTCTGCTGACCGCAAAGATTCCGCAGGACACCTACACCTCGGCCACCTTCACCTTCTCCAATCCACAGATCACCTATATCAACAGCGCAGGCGCGGCAGTCGTTGCTACACCCACGCTCGCAACGACCTCCTATACCCACACATTCTCCTCGCCCATCGCCATCAGCAACAGCTCCACCTCGCTGCTGATCGATCTTCTGGCGAATCAGTCGGTCACCATCTCCGGCACAACGGTCACGGTCACGCCTGTCTTCGCGCTAAGACCTCTGTCCGCAGCCACTGCCGTCCCGCCCATGGGCCAGAACGCCACCGGCATGGAAGGACATGGCGCTGTCGTCTCCGCCAGCGGTACAACCCTCGTCATTCAGCCGCCCAGCGGGCCGACTGTCACGTTCACCACCAACAGCTCCACGGTGATGCAGGGCTTTACCGCACTTTCGGGCCTCACAGCAGGACAGTTGGTCGAAGTCGACTTCACCGTGCAGACCGGCGGCGTGCTGCTGGCCTCTCGCATCGAGCTGGAACCGGCGCCGCCCAATGGCCTGCCGCAAAACCTGATCTCCGGACCCGTCACCTCCGTCTCCATCCCTACCTTCAAGATGATCGCCACGCAGGGCCTTGGGCCTTCGATGGGCCCGGTCAGCGCCACGGCGGTCACAGTCTTCAACGTCACCACCTCGTCTTCGACGGCCTTTGCCATCACGCGGCAGTTCGGATCCCTCTCCGGCCTGCCCTTCACACCGAGCTTTAGTCCTACCAACCTAGTCGCTGGACAGACGGTCGGCGTCATCGCATCTTCCATCTCCGGTAACACCGCCACTGCCTCCAACGTCACCTTGGTTCCGCAGACCCTCAGCGGAACGGTCACCGCCAAAGCCACCAGCGGCGGCTACAACGTCTACACTCTCACCCTGGCCAGCGGCTCCGCTTTCGCCACGCTAAGCGGAGCAACCACCGTCACCGTATACACTTCGTCGGCCACCGTTCCCATGGCGACCAACGCCATCGCCGCAGGCTCCAACGTTCGCTTCAACGGACTGGTCTTCAACCTGGGTGGCGGCAAGTTCGCCATGGTCGCGGGCTGCTCACCCGACGGAGATCCACGCATCTAACCCTTGTTCGCGGTTCGGTGAACAAGTCTCCCAGGTTTGTGTCCCATTCCGCGTAACAAAGAAACCGGGAGGTTGCTCTGGGCAGCCTCCCGGTTTTCCTTTGCGAACGACACACCCTGAATCTCAAGCGCCTCGAACGGGGCTTCAGATCTGCGAACACGCGAGCGGGCTGAGATACAGATTCGAGATGTTGCTCACAATCTCGGCATCCGTATTCCCCGGCTTGCGCGACAGCTCTTTCCACTCCGGATCGGCCGAGAACGCCGCCCAGTGCGCCGTCAGCTCTGCCATATCCGCGAAGGTGAGCATGTAGGTTAGGCAGGGCATCCGCGTCCCGATCAGCGTATCGGCAAAGAACACCGGCGCAAGCCCGGTCCGCGTAAAGATCGCGATCTCTGCCTCATTGAACATCTGCATCTTGCGCGTGTGCGCCACCTGGCTCGCGCTTTCGTAGGTGCGCAATTGAAAGATGCGCTTCGGTAGTTTGCCATCAACCGCCTTCGGCGCAGTTAACTTAGGCCATCCGCTGAATGCCCCCAGCAGCGACCGCTCCGACCGCTCGAACGCCGGTGCCGCAGCTGGAGCATCGCGAAACCCGGATGCGCCCTTCACGTATTCCCCGTCCGCCCCCAGCCGCGCGTCCAGCGTCACCAGCGCCTCCGCCGACGCGGCCGGAATCAGCGCGTAGTACGTCGGCGTTCCCGGCCCAATATCCAGCTTGAACGCGCCGACCGGCCCCATGCCCATGCGATTCAGCGTGGGAATCAACGCCCGCTCAAAGTATCCCTGCGTCAGTGCCGTCTGCGGCCCGTTGCGCATCTCGTACTTCCGCAGCTGATAGAACTCGCGCTCGACCGAAGGAGCAGCCTTCGCTTCCGCCGCTCCCAGCCCCGCGCTCACTCCCGCAGCAGCAACCGCCGATTTCACAAACTCCCGTCGCTCCAACTGAACCCCCCTTCGCCTTACGACGCTGCCGGTGCCGCCGCCGCGCCGCGCCCCTGCTGCGTAGTCGGCACGTTCATCTTCGGAATCGGCCCGCGCATCCACTCCTGCGGCAGATAATCCACACCGACCGACTCCAGCACATACGCCAGCGACTGTGTGTAAATATCATGCATCAGCGAGCGCGGATTCCCCAGCGCAGGTGGCCGCTGCAACTCTCCCAGCGGCACGCGATACATGCTGAACTTCGCCGCCTTGTCATACTGGAACAACTTCGGCGCCTCCGTCTCAATCAGGTCGTACGCCGCGGCGAGTTCCTTCATCTGCTTCGGGTCCGTCGTCAGCTTCGCTGCCAACCCGCGCAGATACCGGAAGCGCCACAGGCTGAGGTCGAGCGTCGTATTGCACACCGCGAAGTGCCGGAACCACTCGAAGCGCGTCGCCACTTCAGAGGCCAGAGCCTCGGTCAGGTGCGGCCGCGCCGCCGCAAGCGCCGTATCCATCTCGGCGATCTTGCCCAGGCAATCGGCCTTCTGCTTCTCCATGCGGGCCACGTTCTCGAGCGTTGGCTCCAGGTACGCCGCATACTCTGGCAGATAGTAGCGGTTGGTGTAACGCAGCAACACTTCACGCCGCGCAATGTTGCCGGCGAAGTCAGCGTTGGTCGACGAGCCATGCCCAAGCGGACACCAGCACCACGTGCACGCGTCTTCGCTGGCGCGCAGGAACCTCACCATCGCAGGAGCGGCTGCTTCGCCATAGACCTCCGTCGCCCACTCGTGCCACATGGTGTCGAGGTTCACATTGATGTTCCACGTCAGTTCGCGCCACGTGTAGATGCAGTTGCTGTTCAAGATGTCAGCAAAGATGTCGAAGCTCTCCGGCTGATTCGTACCGCCGGCATGCATCTGCACACCGCCATTTGCGCCTACCAGTTCCAGCGCCTTCTTCATCGTCGTCGCGGTGTAGTTCACCGTGGAAGCAGGGAAGTACTGCCGCCCGATAAACTGCCCCACCTGCTGATACTCCACCATCTCGATATGCGGCTTGCACTTGCCCAGCAGCGTGGTGAAGCGCGAGTTGGGTTCGCAGTCGGAGTGGTAGATCTTCGTCTGCATAATCAGGTCCGCGGGAGTCTCCTTAATCACGCGGCCCCACAGCTCCGGATGCGACATCCCGAACTGCCCATACCCCGGAGCATGCACGTAGTTCGTGCCCAACCAATGCGGGCAGCCCGACGACCACGTCCGCATGTGCAGCTTCTGCCCCATCGGCTTCAGCAGCGCATGGTAGCGCGATAAGAACTCATGCACCTCGTTCGGAAATTTATCCAGCCCATTCGCCTTGCAGCGCGAGTCCTGGCAGTACGCCGAGTAGTTATCCCAGAACGTCGCCGAAATTCCGTCCGCGCCACACTGCTCGGCCCACTCCTTCACGTAAGCTTCCAGCACCTTCCACGTCAGCGGATCGCTCGGGCACAGCGCTGCGGACTCATGCGAGTTCGCCATCGGCGTGCCCTTCGTGCTGGGATACGCCTTCAGCACCGCAGCATACAGCGCAGGCGACCACGTCGCGAAGTTGTTGCCGTAAGGCAGCAGCGCATACACCTCCACATCGGCGTCGTGGAACTCCTTCACCGTGGCCGCATTCCTCGTTTTATGCATGGCCGCAGAGGTCAGCAGCATCTTCCGGTCGGCGGTGCTGAGCGCCGCATGCACCTCCGGCACCGCCTCCAGCGCAGGTTCCGAACGCAGGTTCGCGATAAAGAAGTTCGCGCCGAACACCGCCGCCTGCTCCGCCACGGGATAGTCCGGATGCCACGTCGCATTGCGCAGCGCAAACTCTGGGCTCCGCCGGTAAGTCACCACTCGCCCAACCCAGTGGTGCGGCTCGCCCGCGGCAAACAGCAGCGACCGCGGCCGCGCGCCCCACACCACCGCGCCGCCGGTATACGTCACCGTGTAGCCGTCCCGCTTCGGCTTGTCGATCAGCGCCAGCTTGCCGTCCGCGGCCAGCGCCAGCACAATCGCGCCCGCAGTCGCCTTCGGCGCGCCATCGTACGTCGTGATCGCCGACTCCTCGAGCTTCAGCTTTTTCGCCAGAATCTTCGCCGCCGACATCATCGCAGCGTGCCCGGTCGCCGGAACCAGAATCTTCTCCGGCCTGGCCGCGCCCGGCACCGCAAACAGAGCACTCGGCTGCACCAACGAAGCGACCGCCGCTCCCATCCCGGCGAGACGAAGAAAATCGCGGCGCGTCGTCGATGCTTCGGCAGTCAACAAATCCAGTGCAGGCGGATCGATGGGCAGATGGCTCAAAGGGGTGTGTCTCCTCTTCTAATTTGCCTGGCTTGGAGCAAGGCGCTGGATTTGAACGCCGCGCAGCCTAGCCCGGCGATGCGAGGCCATACTAGTCGCGGTCGATTTCAGCGGTCAAACGCCGCACACCCGTCCGCAACGCTCACGGCTTCACACTCGGCTATGACGGTTCTGGGACACTGCTTCATCTTAGGCTTGCAAGCATGATGCGAAGAAAGCCACACGGATTCGCCAGCCTGCTAGGCATCGACCGCCCCTGCCGGCGCGCCTGCGGACTGGTAGTTCCCCTGCTGAACCTTGCTCCAGATCGCATCCAGTCTTGCCCCGGAGACGGCCGCATAGTCGATCTGCATCGCTGACGAAGGCGATGCAGGCAAACCGCTCATCTGGAAGTGATCGTAGTCCGCCAGGTTCCCCTTCCAGTCGCCGCCCCATGCCAGGCCCTGCGCCTTCATCGCCGCCACCATCGCCTGAAACTGTGGCGTACTTACCGTCCAGTTCAGCGCACCGCCGCCACCGCTCAGATACGGCACCACATCGACGGCCAGTCCGTAGTTGTGCATCGACTGCCCCGCGCGCGCGTTGGTGACCACGTGGCCCGGCTGATTTCTGCCCTGCGCGTACAGCGCGTCCTGCTGTGCCGCCGTCCGTAATCCTGAGACCACCAGCAGATGTGTCCCCGCCACCTCCAGTACAGCAGCCGCTGCTCTCACCTTTACTGCCAGGGACGGCATCACCGTCGCCAGCTGAGCCTCGCTCCTCAAGTCCATAGCTTCCCCTTCATGCGCTGTTCTTGGATGTCGCGCCAGCCGCTAGAACAGCTTGCTGAAGTTATACCCCAGAGTTGGCCCGTGGCCCGCGCCCCACGCCAGGTACATCGTCGCCGCCGTGTTCCCTTGCAGCCGGAACGTCGCGCCTACACCCGCATCCTGCCGCAGGTGTCCGAATCCCAGTGACCCGAACTTCGGCCCCACCGTGCCCGCGTCATAGAACACCGCAAACCCGATCGGGTCCCACAGTGGCACAGAATACTCCGCCTGCACAAACACCGAATCGCGATCCCGGAAGCGGTAATCCGGGTAGCCGCGCAGGCTCATCTGCGAGTTGATGTCGGACCCGCCCACCGTGGGCTCAAGATAAAACGGCACCACCGACGCGCCGTTCGTCATCGACGCCTTCACCTGCGTCCGCACGTCGATCTTGCCGAAGTTGCACTGCTGCGTCACCTTCAGCACGTACTCCTTCGGATCGGTCAGCTTCGGATGGCCGCTGCCGCACGCACCCTCCAGGATGTAATACCCCAGCCCGTGCCCCGCCGTGTCCGCCACATTCACATAGCGCCGCACGTTCGACCCCAGTTGCAGCGACTCATCGCTCTTCACCACAACCTGTTGGAACGAGTTCGCTGGATCGCTCATCGCCTTGTACCAGTGATACTCGCCGCTGTTGTCGAAGGTGAACAACAGGTGCCGTTTCATCAATGGCCCAGTGTGGTTCATCGGGTCGTCATCAGTCCTTGGGTTCGACAACACCCGTGCCGACGTGATCAACGCCAGGTGCGGATGCACAAACGTAGGCTGCGATGGCAGCCCCGGCGCCGTAGCATTCGTAAAATTCCTGCTCACCGAGAGCGGGTCCGCCGGAGTCGCCGGCAACTCCGGCTGCAGAATCTCCACCCCGCCTTCGCCCGCAATCTGATTCGTCACCGGCAGCTTCGCGCTGATAATCCCAAAGGTGTCGTTCTCGTGGAACGTGTGCTTCGTCGCCGCAGAGCGCGGTCCCAGCCCGTAGAACGACAGCGTCTGCAGGCTGCGGTGCGTCGCCAACAGGTGCAGCGAGAGCTGTGTCGAAGTGCAAAGCCCGCCCAGCCGCTGGCACGTGTCCCCGGCCTTATTCTGGCTCGGCGTATACATCGGCGGCACCAGGTCGGCCGATCCGATCGTCGCCCAGCTTCCATTCATCGTCCCCACCACCGCCAGCTTGAAGTCCGTCGACGAGATCTTGTTCTGCGCCGATTTGTAGTCCGTCTGCTTGTCGAACATACCGCCCACCGCAAAGCCATTCCCCGGCGGCAGGCTGGAAAACGTCAGGTGCCACACCGGCTGCGAGAACAGCGCCTCGACGCACTCCACCTTGGTGTGAAGTTTCGAATCGGCGGCAAAGAACTGCGTACACATCCCCTTCGACTGCGCACGCGCAGGCAGCGCACACAGGAGCAGCAGCACACACCCGAAGAGAAACCTCGCGCTACGAATCAGGAGACTCATTTCCCACCCCCCGCCGCCGAGCGCTTTTGCGCATCCTGCAGGAACCTCGCGGTATCCGCCGCATTCGTCGTCATCGCGTTCACATCACCCGGCGGAGCCAGGCCTCGCACCTTCAGCGAGTGATCCATCGCCTTCGCCATCAGCACCGAAAGGTCGGTCGGTCGCCGCGCTTCCGCCGACGCCGCCTGAATCGTCACGCCCGCCGAGACTACCGGCACGGGCAGCTTCACCACATCATTCCGAATCGCGTTGTCAGTCAGCGTCAGCACATCGTCGAACGTCGGCGCCTGCGCCTCGCGCCAGTTCAGCGGCTTCGACCCCGGGCAGAACAGCTTCCGCACCGTGGCCACCACCGACGCATGCTCGTAGTCGCGATCGTGCAGCACCGTTCCGGGCGCAATGCACGGCGACACAAACACTGCCGGCACCCGCACTCCAAGCCGCGTAAAGTCGAACGGCGGATCGGGAGACGGCGTCACGTCCGGCAGCCCCGCCGAGGAAGCCAGCCGCTTCACCGTCGGCGGCACCACGTGGTCGAAGATGCCGCCGTGTTCGTCGTAGATGATCAGGAACAGCGTGCTCTTCCACCCCGGACTCTGCGTCAGCGCGTTGTAGACATCGCGGATCAACCCCTCGCCGCGGTCCACCGGAAAATCCGGATGCTGGCTGGTCGCGAAGTTCCCCTGCCCATCGTCGTCGTACGTTGGCTCAATGAACGTGTACGCCGGCAGATTCCCCCGTTGCGCATCATCCTTGAACTGCGAATAGGGAAGAAACTGCCCCTGGTGCTGGATCAGATATTTATTCGCCAGCAGGATCGATGACCCCGGCGTATAGATTTTGTAGGTGTACGGAGTCGTCGCGTCAAAACTCTCAAAGATCGTCTTCAGCAAGAACGGCGCATCGATCGCGTCCTGGTTCACCGACCCCACCGAGTTCGCCCCATGCACAAACATGCGGTTTGGAATCGTCGAACCCGGCACCGAAGCGAACCACCGGTCACACACCGCGTACTGCTTCGCCAGCGTAGACAGCACCGGCAGCGTCTCCGGCGTGAAGCACTTCATCACATTGCGTGCGTGGACCGCATCGCCGCCGGCATTAAAGTAGTTCCGCACAAACCCGCGCATATCCGGTGGCGTCGTCGGATCGTTCGTGCTGAAGATCTGCTCGGTCACATCACCGAAGTCGTGATGCGGGTCCGGCGTCAGATCGTGCACGTCGCCGGCGTTATCGCTCACCACCACGTTCGGGTCGAGCTCGCGTGCAGGATAGTTCCACTCATCGCCGTTCAAGCCGTCGATGGCTGGATTGTCCCGCTTCATGAAGCCAAGCATGTGGTCGAACGAGCGGTTCTCGAGCATGAGAACCACTAGATGCTTGATCGGAGTAGGCATAAAACACATACCCTCAAAGGCGATCAGCCCCGTACCCGTACTCGATCGTGATCTGCGAAAAATATCACAAACCACCATCTACATGCACGTGGTTTACAGGTGCTGAGTTGGGTGCCCCTTCACTCGCTCTTCGCGGTAGCCCATCCCCAGCCCACGAATGCGAGCACCAGGAATGGATACGCAAAGGAAGGTAGAGGCTTGTCGATCGGCGTTACCAGTTGGCCCGCGAAGATGTGCAGCGACACCATCGCGAACAACACCGCGCCTACACATCCGGCGGCGCGGCCCCACAGCGGCGCAAACCCCTTGGGCACGCTCGTCATCAGCAGCGCTGCGGACCACAATGCCGCGCCGGCCGCGAATGTAGGCACGCTCGCTTCCATCGACAGGGCCGTTCCGCCCAGCATCACCGCCTCGCCAATCGCGTAGACCAGAAAGCCCGCTGCGATCAGGTCATTTCCCTTGCGGAACTGCGTCAGCGCAAGCAGAGACGTCGCGACAATCAGCCCGGTACCGTCGATCGACCACAGGATCGCCCGCAAGCTCGACGATGTCACTGCTGTTCCTGCCATACCCAGCACCGCCCCAAGCGCCAGGCCCGTAAGTACCACTACTTTCACCGATCTTGTCATGGTTGGGAAACTGTAACACAGCGTATTGCGATCCCACTATCGCGCCGGTTAGGCCTCGCTGCGCTGTAACAAGTGGCCCAGGCCGCCCACCCGATACCACCGGTACCCATAGGGCTCCAGCAGCACGCGATATTGGCCACCTTCATCCGGATCGCTGTGGTCGTTCGACAGCAGATTCACCAGCGAGTTCCGCGCACCGTCCTCGCCGCCCACATGGAACGTCACCTCGCGCGGATCCGGTCCCAGGTTATGCATGCAAACCACCGCATTATTCTTCCATTCATATCGCATCGCAAGCACCTTCGGTGTGCCCGTTGCAATGAATGAGAAGCCTCCCCATCCAATCTCGGGCACTTCCTTGCGCATGCGAATCATCCGCTCCATCCAGTTCAGGATGGAGTTGGGATCGCGCCTCTGGTCGGCCACGTTCACATGCGGAAACCCGTACACTCCGTCCGCAATGAGGGGCATCACCGGCTTATCGCATCGGGTGAAGCCTCCGTTAGGCTCATTCGACCACTGCATCGGCGTGCGCGCGCAATTTCTCTCCGGCAGCTTCAGGTTGTCGCCCATGCCGATCTCGTCGCCGTACCGGATCACCGGCGTTCCGGGCAGCGTCAACATGAGGCTGTACGCCAGTTCCAGCCGTCGCCGGTCACCCTGCAGCATCGGCGCCAGCCGCCGCCGAATCCCGCGATCATACAACTGCATGTCCTTCTCCGGACCGAACTCCTCGAATACGCGCTCCCGCTGCGCCGGCTCCAGCCTGCCTAGATCCAGTTCGTCGTGATTGCGCAGAAACTGTCCCCACTGCGCCGTCTCCGGCCGGCTCTTCGTGGCCTTCATCGCGCTCACCAGCGGACGCGCATCGCACGCCGCCATCGCATAGAACAGATGCTGATTCACCTGGAAGTTGAACATCATCTGCAGCCGTTCCCCCGCGCTGCCGAAGTAGCGCATATCGGTCCCGGGAAGTACGTTCGCCTCGGCGAGGATGATCGCGTCGCCCTGCCGCCAATTCAGAAACTGGCTGAACGTCCGCAGCATGTCGTAGTGCTCCTGCGGCCTGTGCACCGCCGCTCCCTTCTCAGAGATCACGAATGGCACCGCATCCATCCGGAAGCCCGAAACCCCAAGCTGCAACCAGAACCCCATGATCTTCAGAATCTCAGCCTGCACCGCGGGGTTCGCCGTGTTCAGGTCCGGCTGAAATTTATAGAACCGGTGAAAGTAGTACTGCCGCGCCGCTTCGTCGTAATCCCACGTCGACTTCTGCACGCCCGGGAACACCACGCCCGAGGCCGCGTTCTTCGGCTTCTTCTTCGACCACACGTACCAGTCGCGATAGTCCGACTCCGGATCTCTCCGCGCCGCCTGGAACCAGGGGTGCTGGTCTGAAGTATGGTTCACCACCAGGTCGATCAGCACGCGCATGCCTCGCTGCGCACAGCCATGCGTGAACTCCACAAAGTCCCCCAGCGTCCCGAACCGCGGATCGACCCCGTAGTAATCGCTCACATCGTAGCCGTCGTCTTTCCACGGCGAAGGCTGGAACGGCATCAGCCACACCGCGGTCACGCCCATGCCTTGCAAATAGTCGAGCCGCCGGATCAACCCCTTGAAGTCGCCGATGCCGTCGCCATTTGCATCCATATATGTAGCGACCGAAAGGCAATAGATGACTGCGTTCTTGTACCAGAGATCGTTGATCATATCGTCGCTTGTGTCGCTGCTGTGATCGCTCCGCTCCACTACGGTATTGGATAGGCCGGCACTTGAGTGCCATCAATCGATGCACACAAAATCAAGGGAACTGTCGCCCGTCTTGCTACTTTCGCCAGTCTTGCTTAAGGGTACGACTTCAGCCGCGCCATACAGACCGCAGAACCAACCAGGGCTTTAGCCCCTGAGGGACGCCTCAAGTTCGCAAATCCAAACCAAGGACAGTAATGGGATGCAAAAACTCACCTGGTGGCAACGCGGAATCATCTACGAGGTCTATCCCCGCTCCTTTCAGGACTCCAACGGCGACGGCATCGGCGACCTCGCCGGCATTCGCCAGCGCCTCGACTACCTTGTCTCGCTCGGCGTGGATGCCCTCTGGCTCTCGCCCATCTTCCCCTCGCCCATGGCCGACTTCGGCTACGACATCGCCGACTACTGCAACATCGACCCCATCTTCGGAACCCTCCCCGAGTTCGACGCCCTGCTCGCCGAGGTCCACAGCCGCGGTCTCAAACTCATCCTCGACTTCGTGCCCAACCATACCTCCGACCAGCACCCGTGGTTCCTCGAGAGCCGCTCCTCGCGCACCAATCCCAAACGCGACTGGTACCTCTGGCGCGATGAACCCAACAACTGGCTCAGCAACTTCGGCGGCTCCGGCTGGGAGCACGACCCCGCCACCGGTCAGTACTACTACCACTCTTTCCTCAAGCAGCAGCCCGACCTCAATTGGCGCAACCCCGGTGTGCGCGATGCCATGTTCGATGTCCTCCGCTTCTGGCTCGCGCGCGGTGTCGACGGATTCCGCGTCGACGTAATGTGGCTCATGATCAAGGACGACCAGTTCCGCGACAACCCGCCCAACCCCTCACCTGGCGCCGCCTCCAGCAGCCGCCTCCTCCCGCTCTACAACGCCGACCGCCCGGAGGTTCACCTCTTCGTCGCCGCCATACGCGCCCTCATCGACAGCTACCCCGACCGCGTCCTCATCGGCGAGATCTATCTCCCCATCGCGCAGCTCATGACCTACTACGGCAAGGACCTCACCGGCGCCGATCTCCCGTTCAACTTCCAGCTTCTGCAATGCGCCTGGAGCGCCGAGGCCATCGCGCAGGTGCTCTCCGACTACCACGCCGCGCTCCCGGCCGGTGCGTGGCCCAACTGGGTCCTCGGCAATCACGACCAGCCCCGTGTCGCCTCGCGCGTCGGCGCACACCAGGCCCGTGTGGCCGCCATGCTGCTCTTCACCCTCCCCGGCACGCTCACCATGTACTACGGCGAAGAACTCGGCATGACCAACGTCGCCATTCCGCCCGAAGAAGTGCAGGACCCCGCCGAAAAGAACGAGCCCGGCATCGGCGCCGGACGCGACCCCGAGCGCACCCCCATGCAGTGGGACTCCACCCCCCTCACCGGATTCACCACCTGTCGGCCCTGGCTTCCCGTCTCCCCTGAACACGTCACCGTCAACGTCGCCGCGCAGCAGAACGACCCCGAATCCATGCTCAGCCTCTACCGCGACCTTCTCCGCCTGCGCCGCGACCACCCCACGCTCATCGACGGCAAACTGCAGAGCATCCTCCCCGACGGCAGCGTTCTCCGCTACCAGCGCGTCGGCCCCACTGAGTCCCTGGAGGTCATCCTTAATCTCGGCCACTCGCCCGCGCAGGTCGAAGCCGCCGGCCTCGTCCTCAAATCCACCTGCCCCGGCCGCGAAGGCGAGCACATCACCGGCTCCATTGAACTCCGCGCCGCCGAGGGCCTGCTCCTCCGTCTCCATCGCCCATGAAATCAGTCTCCAGGGATGCCTCTTTCTTACCTTCCAATCCCCCAAGCGGGGGATACTGAGGCACTTCTTCGCGCTGCTAGAGTCGTCTTACTTCCCAGCCTTCCGGGCGGTGAGGCACCCTATGACCATCCTGCAACGAGCTTGCCTGGTTGCCTTCACAGTCAGTTTAGCTCTGCCCGCCGCGGCCGTCGGCCCCAGCCCAACACCCGAGAGCGGAGTCGCGTCGCAGGAGATCACCGGCAACATCCTCATCAAGAAAAAGTTGACGAAGCCCAGCGTCACGGCTCCCGTCTCGGTCTACCAGCGCGGCGCCGCAGTCGAACTCGGCAAGGACACAGCCGAGGACCCGCTTGCATACGAGCGTTCGCGCGTCGTGGTGTACCTCGAAGGTCCCATGCCGGCCGAGGCCGCCCCCGTCCGCCAGGCAGCCGTCACTATGCAGCAACAGAACCGCCGCTTCACGCCCGACCTTCTCGTCATCCCTGCAGGCAGCGCGGTCTCGTTCCCGAACCTGGACCCCATCTTCCATAACATCTTCTCGCTCTCCAAGCCGAAGACGTTCGACCTAGGCAGCTACAACAAGGGGGAAACGCGCAGCGTCACCTTCACCAAACCGGGCGTTGTATACGTCTACTGCCATCTCCACCCGAACATGGAAGCCACCATCGTGGTCACGCCCAACCGCTACTTCGCGCGCGTCGATCCCTCGGGCCAGTTCCACATTCCCAATGTGCCGCCCGGACAATACACCGTCGTCGCCTGGCACAAGGCCGCCGGCTTCTTCCGCAAGACTATCGACATCGCCCCCGGCCACAACGGTTCCGTCGACTTCTTCATCCCCATCGGCGACGATCCGCAACCGAAGGTCGCCATGAAATCCATGGACGGCATGGAAGGCAGGTGACCGTGCGCTTCCGAACCCGCGCCTTCCTGGTCTGCTTCGTCCCGCTCTCACTTCTGCTCGCCATCGGCTTCTGGATGATCCAGACGCTCGTCCAGTCCAGCGTGCGCGACGGCTTGCTCAACTCGCTCCGCCAGAACCAGCTCGCCATCGCCCGCGTGCACTCCAAGAGTGAGCTGCAGAACAGCCGCTTCCTCAAAGTCGTCGGCGAAAACGCTGCCCTCAAGGACGGCATCCAGCTGTTCGTTTCCGAGTCCCACAGCGAAGCCGCCCGCCTCACCGTAGAGGACCAGTTGCGGGAACTCGGCGAGCATATGGGCTTCGATTTCCTGCTCGTCTCCGCGCCCGACGGAACTCCGCTCGCCGGAGTCGTCCGCGCCCAATCCAGCAGTCCAGACGCGCCCGGCGAACTGGTGCCGGTGGATGTAACCGTTCTCGACCGCGCGCATCAGGGGCTGCATTCGATGAATGGCCGCACCTTCCAGGTCGCCTCCATTCCCGTCGACCAGAACGAGGAGAACATCGGCTCGCTCTCCGTCGGTGCCTACTTCGACTTCTCCGAGTTCACAACGCCCGCCGTGCTGCTCCTCAACGGCTCCGTCATCAACTCCAATCTGCCCAACATCTCCCCCACAGAGATCGACACCGCATTGCGCAGCTGCGCTCCCAAGGCCGAGTGCGACCTGCGACTCCGCGGCGCCCACTGGATCTCTCTGCCGATGGAGAGTGACGCGGTCGGCCAGGGCTACCTGCTGCGCAGCCTGGAAAACGTCGACGACGCGATCGGCCCGGTCCATGCCGTACTGCACAATCTCTTCCTTGCCGTCGGCGTCGGATTCGTCCTGGTGGCTCTGCTCTGCAGCCTCGTCTCGTCGCGCTCCATCGTGCAGCCCATCGCGGGCATGGTCTCGCAGTTGCGCAAGACCGCGAAGACCGGCCTGCTCCCTGAGCTCGGACGCGACCACTCGTCTATCCTCGAAGTCCGCGAGCTGATTCAGAACTACAACAGCGCCGCCGTGGCCGTGCGCGAAGCGCGCGACAACCTGCACGACGCCTACGTCGAATTCGTCGGCTCACTCGCCAACGCTCTCGACGCCCGTGATCGCTACACCGCCGGCCACAGCCAGCGCGTCAGCGAGTTTTCCTGCGCAACCGCCGCCGCCATGCGCCTCACCCCCGAACACGTAGAGCGTGTGCGCGTCGGCGCCTTGCTCCACGACATCGGCAAAATCGGCGTCGCTGACGCCGTGCTGCAGAAAACCGGCCGCCTGACCGACGCCGAGTTCGCCCTGGTCAAGCAGCATCCCGTGATTGGACGCCGCATCCTCGAAGGCGTCGGCGGTCTCGCGCCCTTCCTCGATGCCGTCGAACTGCACCACGAGAACTGGGACGGCAGCGGCTACCCCAAGGGTCAATCCGGTGAAGCCACTCCGGTCGACGCACGCATAATCCACGTCTCCGACGCGTACGACGCTATGACCACCGACCGCTCCTACCGCCGCGGACTCACCCACGAGCGCGCCATCGAAATCCTGCGCGAGTACGCAGGCATCCAGTTCGATCCGCGCATCGTCGAAGTCTTCGCGAACCTGCCGCGTCACATGCTCACCTCGCTTGAGCCCAGCCTTACGCACGAGCCCTCCCCGGAAATCGCCACCGCCACCTTTGAAGCCTGGGAGGCTGTGTGAAACGGGCCGCTCTCCAGCTTCTGCTGGCCCTCGGGCTCCTGGGTTCCCGCAACCTTGGCGCGCAGGAAGCCGCAGCCGGAGTCGACCTTCGCACTACGCTTTCCGGACAGCTCGCCGCCTCTAGCATCTTCACCCAACCCGCCGTCTCCGAATCAGCCGCCCAGCCCGGGTTCCGAGCGATGCTCTATCCCACCGTGAAGTTCAATGACCACTGGGCTATCACCGGCGCCTGGCAGCTCGACTCGCGGCCCTACTTCTTCGACACCTTCGTCACTCCGGGCCACGGGGTCAAAGGCAACTTGCTGCAAGCCACGCTCAACTACTCGCGCGTGTCGGAGAAGGGCTCGTTCCTGCTCCGCGCCGGCGAGATGTCCACCGCCTTCGGCTCTTTCCCGCTACGCTACGACGATGCCGACAACCCGCTCGCGAATGTGCCGCTGGGCTACGGCTATTACTACGCGCCGGTGTCGAGCCTCGGCGTTGCAGGCGCGCAGATCGACGCCACCCGCGGCAGGTTCGACGGCCGAGTGCAGTTCGCCAACTCCTCGCCCGCAAATCCGCGCAGCCTGTTCGCGCGCGACCAGTACGGCAACTGGGCCGGCGGCGGCGGAGTCCACATCCGCCAGGGTCTGCGCATCGGAGCTTCCACCTATCGCGGACCCTACCTCGACCGCCACTACCCCTTCTTCTTCCCCGGAGAAGCCAATCCCAACACGCTCCCCGCACACGCCTGGGGCATCGACGCGCAATGGACCCACGGCCACTGGAATGTGCAGGGCGAGTTCCAGCGTTTCGCCATGCAGTACAAGCTGATCCCCACGTATCGCGAAGACGCTGGCTATGCCGAAGTCCGCCGCGTGCTCTCGCCGCGCTGGTACATCGCCGAACGCACTGGATACTCCAGCGCAACCTTCGGGGGCAACACCGAGCGCTACGAGTTCGCCGCCGGCTTCCGCCCTAACCGCTTCGAACTGCTGAAAGCCGCCTACGAGCTCGACCATCACGGCAGCGCAACCCCCGCGAACGACAAGACCTTCTTCGTCCAGTTCGTCACCATCCTGCACGCGTCCCACGCCATCCGCTAGATCGCGCTACCGCCCGAAGAGCCCGCTCAACTTGCCCAGAGGATTCGTCGTCAGCGTCTTCTTCTGGAGCACCCCGCCCGCCATCTTGCTCATATCCGGCGCAAACGTCGGGTTCGACGTCGTGCCGCCGATCGTTAACGGAATGCCGCCGCCCTGCACACCCGCACCCGCCCCTCCTAGCCGCCCGGCCAGCATCTCAACTGCGTCCGTCGCAACCGCTCCCACCCCGCTCAGCTTCACCGTCACGTGATAGTCCAGCGCGCCCGTCGGACTGATCGAGCCACTGCCCGTCGCAGCCCCCGCCCCCGTCACCACCGCGTTCAGATTGTCCGTGCGAATCCCATCCGGCCCATAGTGGACGGCGCTGCTGAGCGTCTGCACCGTCGTCGCCGACCCGGTCTTCGCGCCCGTCAGCGCAGCCACACTCGAGAGTTTCTGCCCCAGGTTGAACCCCGCCAGCTGCGTATTCTCCACATGCACCGGCCCGTTCACCACCGGAGCACTCACCGGCCCACTCACGTCCAGCGCCACGCCCAGCGTGCCTCCCTGTAGACGTGACCCGGAGGGCAGCATCACACCCAGCGCCGGCAGAAACGATTCCAGGTCATCAACCGGCATGCCCTGCCCGTTGACCTTCAGTTGCGTCGTGATCGTGTTGCCGCGCGTCGCATACCCGCCCGCGACCGTCAGCGCCGCCTTGCCGATATGCAGCGTCGTGTTCGATACCTGTCCTGCCAGCCCGCGCAGATCGTGATTGACCGAGAACTCCGCCGCCACCGGCTTCTCCGTCGGCGTTCCGTTCTTCGCCAGTCTCAGGTGGGTCAGGTTCAGCGTCCCGTCCAGCCGCGCCGTCTTCCCATCCGACACAATCTTCGCGTCGAGATCCGCCAATCCACCAACGCCCGCCCCCGGATCGATCAGCCCGGTAGCGCCCAGGTCCGCATGCTTCAGCGCAATCTCCGCCGTCAGCGGCGTCAGAGACGCATCGCCTTGTCCGATCGGGCCTGCATCCCCATGCACGTCCAGCGTGCCATCGCCCGGCAGCTTGCCGCTTAGCTTGAAGCTGAACGGCCCGGCAAACGAGAAGTTCTCCAGACTCACGTTCAGATCGGTGTATTCATGCGGCGCTCCCGTCGCAGGCCGGGAGCCCAGCGTCAGCGTACCGTCCTTGATCTCGATATGGCCAACCGTCAGATCCGGCAACACACTGGGTGCATCATTCGCAGCAGCCTTGTCGTCACGAGTGGGAGTCTTGCCGCCCAGGCTGGAGTAGTTCCACGTCCCATCGTCCGCGCGGATCAGCGCAATCTTCGGCTTTTCAATTGTGAAGCCCGTAATGTGCAGCGTGTGGTGCAACACCAGCGGCCCCATCTCCACCCCAATGCGAATCTCCTTCGCTGTCAGGAACGGATCGTGGCTGAACGCCGGATCGTCCGCAATCGACGGCGACGACGCCACCAGGCTGCCCGAAAAAATCGACGCATCCAGATGCCCCAGCTGCACCGGCCGCCCCAGCGCGTCCGTCAGCGCCGACTCAATCCGCCCGCGGTACGAGTCCGCATTCACCAGCGCCCCCAGCGCCAGCGCTCCTGCGACCACCACGGCCGCCGCCCCTCCTGCAATCACCCAGACCCGCTTCCCCATCACCATGGCGCTCTCCACTTACGCATCCAGAGTAGCGCCATGGCGGGAGGTCATGCCGGCGAACCGCTCGCGACAATAAGCATGTATCCGGCAAACGCTCTCCCTTCGCACCGAAGGAACCCCAATCACCCCGCCCGCAACATACGCCGATACCGCCGCCACACCAAAAACACCGGCACAACCGCCCAAAAAGTTCCACGTGGTCATCCGGGGGAGGCAGAAGCACGCTGCTCTACGACAAAGGGGGTATGGCGCGGGCCGCCCCAACCCACCTACGCTCAGAGGATTGCAAGTTGTGCACGGCCCAACGCTCCTGGTACCTGCCGAAGTTGGTCTGATGATGCGGGTTAAGGCCCCTATCCTGATTCCCACTGAGGTTCAATTTGCCTATGCCGGAAACCCAAATCCCCGACTATTACGAACTCCTCGAGATCAGCCCCCAGGCCACTCAGGAGACGGTCCATCGCGTCTATCGGTTTCTGGCGGCCCGGTACCATCCCGACATCGTCGGAACGGGGAACCTCGAGAAGTTCGAAGAACTGACCGCCGCCTACAAAGTTCTCTCCGATCCCGCTCGACGCGCGGAATACAACGCTCTGCGGGCGACGGGTCAAACCTCCGTTCAAAATCCCATGTCGAGCACCATCGATTTCATGGACCAGGTGGAAGGCGATCAGAACCGCCGGCTCGCGGTCCTTGCAATCCTCTATTTCCGCCGGCGTCTGTACCCCAATACCCCGGAAGTCTCGCTCTCTGAAATCGAACAGCGCATGGGCTTCCCCCGCGACTACCTCGACTTCACCACCTGGTACCTCTCGAAGAAGCGATACATCACCCGCGC
The DNA here is from genome assembly GCA_036498865.1 of Acidobacteriaceae bacterium. GTDB lineage: Bacteria > Acidobacteriota > Terriglobia > Terriglobales > Acidobacteriaceae > Edaphobacter. The sequence goes on from DASYEU010000018.1 coordinate 25,970, forward strand.
AGACAACTCGGATTTCACCCTCACCGTGGAAGGCGTGGACTTCATTGAGACGCAGCGCGCCTGCGTCCCCGTGCTGGAGAAGCTGCTGACCAACGGAAACCAGCCCGACGACAACGCCGGCCATCGTCTCCACGCTTCCGAGCCATCCGGTCCAGAGAGCCCGAACGACTGGCAGTTCCCCGTCGAAACCGTAGCCCCCGACCTGGTCTCTCAACTCGAACAATAAGCCCTGGCGGTAACCTTCGCCCGTCTCCATCCCAACTGCGCCCTCTCGGCCAGAGCGCTTGGCGGAGAGCCCGCGCGTTTCGCCGTCATTCTGATTCGCGGAGTCAGAATTTTTGGCATGAAATACCCCATCCAATCCACAGGGAGCAAACAAAAAGCGAAGTAAAATAGTCCTTAGTGCAGGGGAGCAAGCGCCATGGCTGAACTCGTCGCAATTCCCCAATCCGACCGCTTCCACTTCCTGCACATCGACCTCAACAGCTTCTTTGCGTCGGTCGAGCAGCAGCTCCACCCCGAATACCGCGACCGCCCCCTCGCCGTCGTCCCCACCTTCGCCGACACCACCTGCTGCATCGCTGCCAGCTACGAGGCCAAGGCCCTCGGCATCAAGACCGGAACCCAGGTCGGCGAAGCCAAAAAAATCTGCCCTGAAATCGTCCTCATCGAAGGTAACCACGGCGTCTACGCCGACTACTCCCACCGCATCGCCCAGGCCGTCGAACGCTGCTGTCCCGTCGCCCACACCCCCTCCATCGATGAGATGGTCTGCGAACTCATGGGCCGCGAGCAGGAGCCGCCCCGCGCCCGCGCCATCGCCCTCAAAATCAAGCAGGCCATCAAGGACGATGTCGGCGAAACCCTTCGCTGCTCCATCGGCATGGCCCCCAACCGCTACCTCGCCAAGATCGCCAGCGACATGCAGAAGCCGGACGGCCTCATCGGCCTGCTTCCCAGCCAGCTCCCGCGCGCCGTCTCCCACCTCGACCTCCGCGACCTGCCCGGAGTCGGCGCCAAAACCGAAATCCGCCTCCACGCCAAGGGCATCACCACCATGGAGCAGCTCCTCGCGCTCGACCGCACCGGCATGCACGCGCTGTGGGACTCCGTCTGGGGCGATCGTCTTTTCCATTGGCTCAGGGGCGCGGAGACAGGCGACGACGGCGCCCCCGTCGACTCCGGCATCCAGAAATCTCTAGGCCACTCGCACGTCATGGCCCCCGAGCATCGCACACCCGAAGGCGCCTGGGCCGTCGCCCACAAGCTGCTCCACAAAGCCGCCATGCGCCTCCGCATGGAAAAGTTCTACACCGGCTCCATGGGCGTCACCATCCGCTACCAGCTCACTCGCGACCAGGCGGCGCAAGTCAAAGCCAAGAAGCACTTCTCCGGCATCCGTCACTCCGGCTGGGGCATGGAGGCCCGCTTCTCCCCCTGCCAGGACACGCTCACCCTGCTTAACGTTCTGCGCGGCGCATGGGCCAAGAGCCCCGAAGGACCGGAGTTCGCCCGCCCCTTCTTCGTCGGCGTCACCATGCACGACCTCATCCCCGAGAGCGAATACCAGGCCACCCTCTTCGGCGACCCCGACAACCGCGCCGAGCTCGCCGCCACCATGGATAAGCTCAACCTGAAGTACGGCCACACCACCCTGCACTTCGCCGGCATGCTCCCCGCCAAAGAGTCGGCCCCCACCCGCATCGCCTTCACCCAGATCCCCGTCCAGTACGGCGTGGACTATATGTGAGGCTCTTCCGCAACCTCCGACATGCCGGACGGCGCCGCGCCGGCCCCAATGGGAGTAGTTCGGCGGACGTATAGATACCACAGCAGCCACGCCGGCGTAGTCCACACGTAGTACCACGATCGCGGGTTGAGCTTGAAGATGATCTCGCCCAGGCAAATTGCCGCAAGTCCGCCGTACAGCCATACTGCGCGCCGGCGGTTCGGCGCATGGTAGAGTCCCGCCATAATCGGCACAAGCAACACCGCCTGGTCCGCGAACCACTCGTAAGGCGCAACCATCACAGAGACCAGCAACAGGACCGATCCATGCGTCATCCAGTTCCAGAGGGCACGCCGACCCATGAAGTACCATGCAGCCCACGTGCATCCCAGCGCCGCCGGCACCAGTTGCAGCCATGGCCAGCCCGGATTAACTAGCAGCCGCAGAAGCTGGCTCACGCTGGGGATGAAGTCGTCCTGAACCCGCGAGATCCGAATCATCTGCCTGTAGTCCGACAAGCAGGAGCGATCGAGAAGAAGAGCCAGCCCCATGCTCAATGCGAAGGCACACACTGCGCCAGCCAGCAGCGAATACGCCTTGCGTCCAATGACCCAAAGCAGTAAAACCACTCCGAACGGCAGAAACAAGTGGGGCTTCAACGCCAGCAGCAGAAGCACCGTGCCCGCAAGAAACAGATTCTTTGGGAGCAGGTGCAGAAACAGCGCGCAGCCCAGTAACAGGAACATCCCAATTTGTTCCTGCATCAGGCAGAGGACCGCCGGAGCGAAGAAATAACCGGCCACGCGCAAGTCCTCGTCGCCGCGACCGTTGACCACCCACAGCAAGTGAATGGACATCATCAACGCAGCCACGATCGCCGCTGACCACACAAACACTCCGGCAACATCGGACAGGAATCCAAGCGGAAGCGCGATAAAGAAGGCCCAGGGGGGATTACGCATGAAGAAGGGGACAGTATCGGCAGGAGAGATCGGGTGCTGGATGCGCAGGATGGCCACGCCGTCGTAGGGATTCTGCCGGTGCGCCAATTGCTGCCCCGCCGCCCAGTAACTGATGAAGTCGCTTCGATCTACACTGCGGCGCGCGCTGTAGGCCAGAATGGCCGCTGCGATCGAAAGCAGAACGACAATCGCGCAGACTTTGCCTAACCTCTGCATGCAGCTCCCCGTACCCTTCCTCTAACTCCATTCCAAAGATGCAGCGATGGTAGAGCGGTCCAGCCGACACCGCGCTCTACTGGCCCAGATTTGGCTTCGTCATCCCCTCGATCGACCGGCCCGGCGCGCCATCCATATCGAACACCACCACCTCATTCGCGCCTTGCTTCAGCCATGGCCCCGGCACATACAGCGTCTTCTGCGGCCCAACCTTCCAGAACCGGCCCAGCGCATGGCCGTTCACCCACACCTGCCCTTTGCCCAGTTCGCTGGTGTCGAGGAACGTGTCCCCCGGCTTCTCCACCTCGAAGCTACCGCGATAGTAACAAGGCCCGCTGCACGCCGCCTTGGTGAAGTGCACGCTCGGCTGGCTATTCATGGGCAACGGAACCATGCGCCAATTCGGCATTGGCTCGCCGTTAATGGAGATGAACTGCCCAATACCCTTCCGCTCCTGGCGCAGCTGCTTTGAATAGTTGATGCGGCCCATGTTCTCCACCAGGATGTCGAAGTGCATCACCGCGGCCGTGTGCGGAGCCTTCGGTCTCTGAATCGTCAGCGACGACTGCCCCAGCCGCCGGTCGAGCGTGCCGGCCAGCTTATGGTCGACATACACCTGCGCATAATCGCGTGGATCCATCGCCAGCACAGGTTCTGCACCTGCAACCAGCGTCTGGTTGCGGTACAGCATGTAGCCGTAGGACTGGCCGATGTCCTCCATCATCAGCGGCGAGGAGTTCTCAATCGCCTTCGGAAGGTTCTCCCATAGCGACGCCGCCTCCGGCAGCCGGATCGGCGCAATGTGGATCGGCGCCGCAACCTCTGGCACCGGCGGAGGCGTCACACCGGTGTCTTTCGCAATCACGTCGCGAAACGCGAAGTACTTTGCCGTAGGCCGTCCGCTCTCGTCCAGCGCGGAGTCGTAGTCGTAGCTGGTGACGTCCGGCTCATACTCCTTCTTGCTGTCGCTCGAGTTGGCGCCGTTCATCCAGCCAAAGTCCGTGCCGCCATGAAACATGTAGATCGAAACCGAGTATCCCTGCTTCAGCATCCAGTCCAGGTTCGCGACCTGCGTCTCCGTGCTGGTGTGTGCATGCGGCCCGCCCCAGTGATCAAACCAGCCGGCCCAGAACTCCGAGTTGAAATATGGCCCGTCTGGCCGGATCTTCTTTAGCGTCGCGAAACTCTTCGCCGCCTCGTTCGGGTGGTTGCCATCGAAGTTGATGCCCACCGGCAAATCCGGCAGCGAGCCGTTCGTAATCACGCCTGGCCCGTCCGCGGTATAGAGCTGCGCCTTGGTAAACCCTGCATCCACCAGCGCCTGGCGGTTCGCCTCCATGTAGGCGTGGTCGTTGCCGAACGAGCCGTACTCATTCTCCACCTGCACCAGCACGATCGGCCCGTCGTTGCCCGCCTGCAGCGGCGCAAGCTCCTCACCCAGCCGCTTGATCCAGCGCGTAGCCGGCTGCAGAAACTTTGGGTCGGAAGACCGCACAATCGTCGTCGGATCCTTCAACAGCCACGCCGGGTAGCCGCCAAACTCCCACTCCGCGCACACATACGGTCCCGGCCGCAGAATCACCCACAGACCTTCCTGCTGCGCCTCGCGGATGAACTCAGCGACGTCGTTATTGCCGGCGAAATCGTACACACCCGGCGTAGGCTCGTGCTCGTTCCAGAAAACGTAGGTCGTAACCGCGTTGAGCCCCATGGCCCGGGCCATCTTCAACCGCGCGCGCCAATACTCGCGCGGAATACGCGGGTAATGCATCTCGCCGGAGAGAACGCGAAAGGGCTTGCCGTCGAGCGTGAACTGACCGCCCGCTACAGCGAAGGTGTGCGGCTTGCCGTCAGGCAAAGGTTGCGCAGCGGGCATCGCCGATTGAGCGAACGAAGTCGGGACAAGGCCGAGACCAAGGACAAGGACAAGCGGAAACGAACGCAGGTTCACGCGAGAATCTTACCGCACGGATTCAGCATACGTCGTGGTTCTCCTCGAAGCTTGAACCTCGAACCTGCCTTTACGGCACCACCGTAATTCCCGCCTGCCAGAAGGCGCTCTTCTGTCCATCCGGGTCCAGCACGGTCACCTGGCAATCGTATTTGCCGGGCGTCAGCGAACTGAGGTCGACCGTGAAGTTCATAGGTGCTACCTGCAGTCGTGTGTTGGGATTCGGCGACACCTCCAGCGGTTGCGTCTCCATCACCATCTTTCCTGCCTGGTAGAAGCTGACGAAGGCAATCAACGGCTTCGCCGTCGACGCCGCCGGAGCGGGCGCCGGTTGTCCAGCAGCGGGAGCAGCAGGTGCGGCAGTCGCCCCCTCGTACGCCTGTAGGTAGACATACAGACTGCGCCCCTTGCTGAATACGCGAGTAACACTCGGGATCAGCTTGCTGCCGTTCTGGATCAGCGGATCGGCAGCGATCTCCTTGGCCTGCTCCTTGCCCTTGCTGGCGTTGTAAATGGCCTCAGACATGGTGGCTCGCTGGCCCGAGAGCACCACGGAGCTGATCGGCACGCGCTTCGTCTCCTTGTTCAGGTTGGGGATGACGAACGTCGTCTGGAACGTGCCGATTCGACCCGTCTCGTCGTCGCGTGCAAGCACCTTGATCGTAAACTTGCCAGGCAGCTCGGTGAAGCCCGCCGAATACTCAATGGGGCTTCGGGAAAGCTGCTCGGCCGTCTTATCGCTAAGCTTGGCGTCGATGTGGTCGCGGATGTTGTTGACGGTGGTACCGCCGTACTCATCCTTGATCTCGCCGATGAAGTCGATGTGCGTCGACTCTGCGCCGCCCTTCTTCGCCAGCATCAGCTCGCGGCCAGGGATCTTCACCATGATCGGCACAAAATACTCCGCGCGGTTCAACTGGAAATAATTAATTTCCAGCGCGATCGTCAGCTCGGTCCACGGATCGCCCTGCATCAGCGCATCCTCCAGCTGGCGCTCCTTGTCCGCGGTGTTGAACTTGCCCCACTCCTTCTCGCCGAAGTAACCCTGGCGATAGTCGAGGTTCGCTTCCTGGGCGGGCGGATTCAGCGCAACCTTCACCTTGCGGAATTTCCCGTTCAGCGCGTGGTTCTGCGTGTAGTAGCCAATAATGTAGTAGTTCGTAACCGACTTCTGCGCCTGGATAATGCCGAGCGACAGGTCATTGGAATCGAGCAGCGCCTTGCCGCCGGTATCGCCCGCCAGTGCGTACATCGTGTCCTGCGACTGCTCCAGCCGCGATGTCATCGCCATGGCCGCGCGTCCGGTGTACATCGACGAGCCGCCGGCCGAACCCTGCGTCGCATCCCCCATCGGGCCGCCCGCAACCAGGCCGCGCGAATCCACCGACCAGATGGAGACGCCCGACTTCATCGCGGCCTCCTCCGTTGCGTGGAGCTGTGCCTGGTTGTCCAGGCCGTTCAGGGTCATGCCGCTGGCGAAGTAGATCAGCTCCTTCTTCTCGCTCAGCCGCTCCAGCATTTCGGCAGCCGTCTGCAGCGCTGCGAGTTGGCGGTCAGTGGTGAAGATGTTGAACTCGCCGTCGTCCTGGCCGAAGGCCGCACCGGTGTCGGATGCGTTGTCGTCCGACGAACTATCCGTATCGCCCTGGCCCTCGCCTACCACCATCGTCTCGAGAATGCTGAGCAGACGGTTGCGATTGTCCGTGAAGTCCTGCAGGATGTCGACCGAACTCCCCTGATACCGCATGATGGAGACCAGGTCGACCGCAGTCATGTTCTGGCGCACAAACTTCTGCGCCGCCGTGAGCGCGCGCAACTGGTCCGCCTGGTTTGGCATCGCGGACATGTCAAAATAGAGCGCCAGCAGGCGGCGGTCCTTGTACTTAATCTGCCCTGGAGCTTCCGACGCGATCTGCTCGCGGGCCAGCCGGTTGTAGATCTTGATGTCCTGGTCGCCCGTCGTCTGCGGAGGCAGCGGCTCGGGAGTCTCCGGCAGCGACTGCTCTTCGCAGATCTTGATGGTCTCGGGCGTGCCGTCCTCAGTGATCGCAAAGTCCTTGGCCGTGAGCCCCTTGATCGGGTTGCCCTTCTTGTCCTTGACGACCACCGTCTCGATGATCAGCCGCGTCGTCACCTGGATCGTCGGCGCATCCGTGCCGGTGGCGCCGGGCTTGTTCGTTCCGGTCAACTGCGCACCCGCAGTCAGCGCCAACCCCATCGACGCAGCAACACCGAGGCAAATCGCCGACCGCCAACGACTGGCCGTCCCTAAGGCAAAGCTCATCATCTGGAACCTCGAATCTCGCATCGCGAACCCTGTACCTCGAACCCTTAAACCTTGAACCTGACGCTGCATTTCCTTAGAACCTCATCCGCAACTGCACCGAAATACTGCGCATTCCCTTCGGACCGGAAGGAGTGCCAAAGATCGTGCTGTTCGGAATCCAGGACGTGTTGTAGCCGCCGAACGCGACGTGGTTCAGCACGTTGCTCGCGTTCAACTGCGCGTCCAGCGTGTACCGGTCGTGCATGCCGTGCAAACGGAACGTGCGGTTCATGCTCGCGTCCATGCTGAACTGGTTCGGCCCCGGAATAGAGTCACGGCGAACATTGCCCCAGTCCCCTGCAGGCGCCGCGTAGGCGGCCGGATTCAGGAAGTAGCCGGCCTTCAGGTTCGCGAATGGCGATCCAATCAGATTCGGCCGAACCGTGTTCGTGATGCCGGTACCGGAAGCAATCGCACCCGCATAGATCGGCGTCAGCGGCGTGCCCGATGCCGCGCTGATACTGGTCTGGACTGTCCACTCTTTGTAGATGGCGCCTCGCCACCCGCTCATCAGTGCCTTGCCGCCCAACCCCATCCCGGTGGTGTACTGCGCCGTCACGGTCAGGACGTGGCGCTGGTCCGTTGTCGAGAGAGCGCGCTGCGCCTCCGGATGCAGCCAGTCTTGCGCAATCTGGCCGGAGGTCACAGAACCCTGGCCGCTCAACGAGAAATCATCGTCCAGCGACTTCGCGTAAGTGTAAAGCAATCTGGCCTGGAAGCCATTGCGCAGACGGCGGCGCAACTCCAAGCTGCCTGCTTCGCGTGTCAGATTGCCGCCCGAAGTGCGGAAGCGATAGCCGGAGGTCGCCGTGGTACATGGTGTGGTGACTCCCGGCGGCGGCGGCGGACAACTGTTCGGCAGATACTCCTGCACGCCGTGAGTGCCTTTGATTCCGGTATAAGTCGCGAGCAGTTGCAGGGAGTACGGCAGGTCGCGCTGCACCGAAAGATTCCACGTCTGCACATAGCCCACACGGAAGTGCGGATCGAGCGCGAATGTGTCCTGCGACGTCGTGGAGCAGGGAAGCGTCGCGAAGGGGCTGGCGAGATTGAACGAGCACGCCGGGCCGTTAGCGACACTGAGGCTCTTCGCCAGCGGGAACTGCGTCGCCATCGCATACGCCGCCGTTTGATACACGGACGTATCGTTCGTAACGTCATACCCCGAGCGAATCAACAGGGACGAACCGGAGATCGGCCGCCACGCAATGCCGATGCGTGGCTCCGGCCGGCTGTAGTCCGGATGAACCAGCGAATTCGGGTAGCCTGTCCCGGTGAGCGAGCCCGTTGGACTGCTGGCCAGCACCGGCGCCACCGCTCCGAATCCCTTCGTGATGTCGAGGTTGACGAGTCGGCCCTTGATCTCCGTGATCGGTGCGCCATACTCCCAGCGCACGCCGGCGTGGATACTGAACTCTGGATTCACGCGGAAGTCATCGTCGATGAACGCGTCATACGTTGACTGCCGCAGATATTTGTCCGCGTTGCCAAACGCAATCGAGCTGGTGTCCGGAATTCCCAGCAGGAAATCCGCCTGGTCCGATCCGCCCGAGTGCAAGCTGTTCTGCGTAGCTCCCCCGGTAAAGGTCAACTGGCCGTACGGATTCGACTGCGTCAGGTAGTTGAACTCCAGCCGGTGGAAGTCGCCGCCGAACTGAATGTTGTGCCGGAACTTGTTCCAGTAAAAGCTGACGGAAACGCCGTTCGTCTCATTGCGGTTGTAGGAGCTGATGCCGTCGTTCAGGCCGGTAATGCTGCTCGCGAACCCCAGAGACGGCGGGCCCCAGTAGCGAGGATCCGTGCTGCCGCCTGTAATCCCTGCGTTGAGTTCAACGTTCGTTTTGTTCGCGAAGAAGGGAACCGTCTGGCTGCGCTGGCGGCTAAATGAGTAGCCCAGGTTGCCCGACAGCCGCTGCGTGAACCGGTGGTTCCAGTTGATGCCCGTGTTCATGCCAATCTGGTTCTGAGAATCGAGGAAGCCGAAGATGCTGGGATTGCTGATCCGCTGGCTCTGGAAGTTGAAGCGGCCATTCAGATTGTTCTTGTTGCCAATCTGCTTCTGCATCGAAATGCCGACGTTGTCCGAATGCGTGCTGGAGGTGAGCGGAAGCTGATAGTTGAAGCCCAGCGGATTACCGGTAAGATTCGGCGTTTGCGGATACAGCGCCAGAAGCGCCTTTGCAGATGAACTGACGCATGCCGCCGGAATCGTGGCGTTGGCAAACACCGCCGCGCCCGAGTTGATCTGCGCCTGCGTCATGCCGGTGCCCAGCAGGTAGCTGTTGCAGGCGGGCGCAACCGCCGCCAGGTACGACGGCACATTGACCGTCGTAACGTTCGGCAGACCGGAGAGATTCCAGTTGCCCGATCCATCCAGGCCCGTCGGCAACTTGGCCGGCGTAGTATTCACCGTACTGTTCTCCGTGCGCGAGTAGTTGAGCCCGAAGTACGGACCGCGCGGCATCAGATGCGGAATCTTCAGCGGACCGCCAAAGTTCAGCCCCAGCGTAAAGTTGTTGATCTGCGGCTTCACCGAGGGAACGCCCGTCACCGAGTATTGCGTCGCATCGAGCGCCGAGTTATCCAGCCGCAGGAACACGTTGCCGTTGTACAACGAGCGGCCGCCAGTACGGTTGTTGCCAAATGCCTGGTTCAGCGAGTACTGCGATGTCGCCGCGTTGTTCACGCTGCCATTAATAAGGAAGCCGTCGTTGGCCTGTGCCGAAGCGGCATCCTGCGCGGGCGCGGGAGCTTCCGGCGCGCCGCCTTGCGCAACCTGGGCAGGCGCACCCTTGGCGGTAGCCGCTGCTCCCTTACCGGCAGCGGGAGTCTTGCCTCCGGCCGCGGCTCCGGCTGCCGACGCAGCGGGCTGTGCAGCTGCCCCCGGCACTGCCGCGAGCACCGGCGGCAGATCCTGTGCCTTCACCGGCTTGGCTGCCGCGCGAATCTCGTCCAGCGACATTAGCTTCAGCTCGAAAGTCCCGACTGGCCCGTTCGGCGCAACCGCAACCTCCTGCTTGATGGGCGCAAACCCCGTCATCGCGATCTCGATCGTCCACGTGCCATCGGCGAGATCCGGGAAGAAGTACCGGCCCTGGTCGTCCGTAACCGCCGTAACCTTCTTGCCGCCCTGGGTCGCGGTTACCGTCACAGACGTGCCCGGAACCGGCAGCCCGCCAAACGTCACCTGACCGCGATACTCAGACGCCACCGCCGCGGTCGAAAACGCCAACCAGGCAAACACCCACGCCAGCCGAAAACCCTGTACCACGCGACGCAACGACATTGAACCTCCGCCCACTTTCCCATCCTCTGGAGGCACTTCGATCCCAAATGACCGAGCAAATACCAGAGTCGCACCTTGGAGTTACTGAAGAGCACGGTCTGCACCGTGCCGAAAAAAAGAGTTTGCGCCAGACGGTCTTCGCCGCTGTTGCGCTCCTGCTTTGACCGTGAAATCGCTACCTGCTGATACGAAGCGAAAGAGTAGCCGGTTCCAGAAGATTCCGATGGAGAGAGTGTTTCGATTAAAAGACGTTTCAGAGGCACGGTTCGTTCGCGGTGCATCCAGAATTATTTCCTGAGATCCTCGTTTTTCGTCCCCGGGGCACTCTTAGAGCTTTAAGCAAAGCGTATTTAGTGTACCGCTACACATAGTACACTTATCTCTAAGTCTTGCAATGCCTCCCGCTAAACCCTATGAAGTCTTGAGCCTCGCGTGCCTCCATCCTTCCAGCTCCGTCTAACCTATGTAGTTTTCTACGCACACATCCTAATCCCGCGACTGCCAAATAGGCAAGAGAAGAGGCAAGCCCCACCGTAGTACGACAACCTTCGTATGTCAATATCCCTTCAGTTCTCCGTCGGCAATTCAATGTGGTCGATCACCAGCACCTGCACCGGTCCGTGCGACGTCACTAGCTTCAGTCCTAACTGGTCCTGGATCGCTGTTTCCAGCGGCGGCCACGGATTCGACTCATCGTCCTTACGGTCGCTCACCCGGGTCTGGTACGTCTTCAGATCGAAGTCGTACTTTCCGGTCAGCCCGGTCTTGTCTGTAACGGAATGCCCGAACTGCCCCGTCAACATCTTTGCGATGTCCTCCGTGGTCGCTCCATGCGCGGTGTATTCAAAACCATGCATGCTACTGCCATGCTGATACAGGGGCGGAATGGCTCGTGTGCCGAATGCGCTCAATTCCTCCGCGCTTGGCGGTGCACCGGTCGATACCAGCTTTCCCCGCTTCGCAACAACCAGGTCGAACGTTGGTGCGTCGCGCGTCTCCCAATGCACCTTCAGCTTGAACCGCTCTTCCAGCAGCACCTGCATCATGTGGTTCTGTTCCAGCCTCTGCTGTTCCTCGTCGAGCTTCGCCAGCTTCGCATCCGTCTCCGGGTCCGCCTTCGCTTCAATGTCGAACGTGCTCCGTGCCATCGCCCGCGGGATGCCTTCGATCTGATGACCATCCACCGGATAGGCCCACAGCACCAGGTTCATCACGCTGTTGTTCTCCAGCCGCACCATGCTCGTATGCGGCGTGAACACTCCTCGCACAGTGATCCATCCATCCGGATTCGGCTTGCTCTCCCGCACTGACGCCACATCGAACGTCATCGTCGGCACATACGCAGCGGCGGCAGGGGACGGAGCCGCGGTTTGCGCCGCAACGCTCATCGCCCATCCCACCACGCCCGCCAGGACTACTCTGCGCATCCCTCGCACCATGCCCTTCACCTTGAACCCGCCTAATTCCCCGACGGCAGCTGCACGCTCTCCACGACCTCGCACAGCGCTGAACTCTTGCGCGACTGTAAACTCAATCCAAGCTGCTGTTGCAGCGCCGTAAAGATCGTCGGCCCGGCACTGTACGCCGAACTCGCCTGGGCACCGGCGGAGTCCCCTTGCGGCTGCGTCGGCTGATCCGGCGTCCACTCCAGCCGGAGATCGTACTTGCCACCAATCCCGGTCATGTTCTTAACCGGGTGTCCCACCCAGTCGGACAGTGCGTTCGCCAGCTGGTCCATATTCGCATTCGTTGCGACCATGGTTCCGACGTTGCCCTGGAACCGCGACCCCCCATCCTGCGCCACGGATGGCTTCAGCTTCGGACCGCTCTTCGCCGGCACCAGGGCGAACGTCGCCATGTCCTTCATTTCGGCACGCAGCTTCAGCTGGAAGCGGTCCCGCAGCAGGTTCTGCAGCAGCAACTGACGATTGCGCAGAATGCCCGTCGGATCGTTGCTGTCGCTTGCCCCCAGCGCATCGGCCTTGGCGTCGATATCAAAGTGCGTCATCCCGATCCATCCGGGCCCGCCCGACACCTCGTCATCGTTCAGGCTGTATGCAATCTTGATCAGCAGCCGCACCGTCGCATTCCGTGCAACGAAATGCCCGCCGGGCAGAAACTTGATCTCGCGAACCGCGTCCGGCCCGCTCTGCCGGATCGCTGCAACGGCAAAAGTCTCACCCGATCCCCCTGCGCTCGCCTGCGCCAACGCCGGCGTCGCAAATGCCCCAACCGCAATCACCAATCCCATCAGCCTCTGTCCCGCGCTTCGGATCATCTGGTCACCCTTCACGAGGAGTTAGTTCTCCGTCGGCCGTTCCAGCTCGTCCACTACGACCTGGTCGATCACGCCCGTGCTCTTCACCATCTGCAATCCGAGCGACTTCAGCCCATCATTAAACGACGGCCCATCCGACATCTCCATGATTTGCTGCGGCAGCGGCGAATACGGAATGGGCACCGTGAAGTTGTACGCGCCATTCAGCCCCGTCTTGTCGACCACCACACGCCCGGCGCGGTCCGGCCCCGAGAGCGAGTTCACCAGATCCGCTATGGTCGTGTCTTGGCACACCAGCGTAAAGGGATCGAACCAGCGCAACACCTTGCCCGTCAGCACCTGTCCACCGGGAGCCTTCACCGTATCGCCCGGCTGGTACTCCGTCAGCTTCGGTCCGTTCTTCGCGACCACCAGGTCATACACCGGCTGCGGCTCCGTGTTCTGGTGGACCTTCAACTTCAACGCATCGGCCAGAAGTGTCGCTATCATAGCCCGCTTATCGGTCAGCGACATCTTCTTCCACTCTGCAATATCTTCAGGCGCCACCTTCGCGGTGAACTCGTACAGATCGCTCTTCGCCCACTCCGGCTCGCCAGTTACGGTGACATAGCCTTTGCGCGCGATGTGCGCGAATCGTACCAGCGCATCGATCGGCACACCGTGGTACGCAATGTAGTCGCCCTCCGCCGGCAGGTCCACCTTGCCGTTGCCCCGCTGCTGCGTGCGACGGAACGACACCACGTCGAACGAGATCGGCTTCAGCCCTGGCGTCAAGTGCGGCCCCAGCCCGCCTTGTTGCGCCGCCGTGCTGTTCGGATCGATCTCCGCCTTGGATCGCGCTACTGCCTTGCCTCCGCTGATCTCCCCGTACATCGCAACGATCTTGGCGTGATCGGCGTTGAGGACCGTTCCATCCTTCAGTGTCACCTGCTCCACAAACGCGATGAAATCCCGGACATCCGTGCGCACCGCCGCATTCTGGCCTCTCAGCTGGAAGTTATTGTTCGTCGACGCTCCGCCCTGCACCGTCTCTACATCGCCCTGGTGGAATTCGAACGCTCCCGTGGGCAGCACATACGCCCATCCGATCCGCACGGACACGATGTTCTGCACGCTGCGGCTGATCACCTGCACGCTCTGCAGCCAATCCGTAGCGCCGTGCATCGCGAGCGTAATCTCCGCGCCAAACCCAGGCTGTGGCAGGTCAATGATCCCCGGCCCGTCGGCCTTCTTGCCCCGCGAACTCAACGTCGCTTGCGGAAAGTGGAATACCTGCAGTGCAGGCGCCGGTGCACCGGTCGCATCCTGCACCCGCACCAGCCGGGCGCGAGTGTCCTCGGTCAGGTTCGCGGGCATAACTTCCGCGCCGTCCACGCTCGGCTTCTCAATATGGTCAATCACAAGCACCGGTACTGACCCTTTGCTCGGAATCAACTTCAATCCAAGCTGCTCCTCCACAGCGGTCGGCAACTCAGGCAAAGAAGCCTCGCCGTCTGACGCGCTCCGCTCAATCTGTCTTTGTGTGCTCCAGTTCAGTGTGAAGTCGTATCTGTCAGTAAGCCCCGTCTTGTCGATCACCGTGCGTCCAACGAGCCGCGCTAGCATCGCAACAATGTGCTGGGAAGTCACCGCGGTAGCTATGTTCTGTGTTTTGTGGGCGTCTCCACGGCCTGTAACCGAGTTGTTGCTGCCAGCCGTTGTTGGCTTCAGCTTTGAGCCACCTTTCGCCACCACAAGGTCGTAGACCGGCAGCTCCTTCATTGTCATGTGGCACCGGAATTGAAATCGCTCGCGCAGTAAAGAACGATAGCGTTCCTTCCACCGGGCGGCGGCGGCCCCGCGAGCAGCTTGATCCGCCCCCTTGTCAGGCACGTCGAATTTCGCCCTGATGTCGAACGTTTCTGACGCTGCCCAATCCGGGTCACCCGCTATCTGAAAATCCCGCAGACTAAACGCTTGCTGAATCAAGGCCTTCGTCGTTCCCGATAGCGCCACTCCGTCCGCGTTTGCTTCGCTGTCCCAATCGCTACTGGAGGCCTTACTCGGCTTGATTGAGATAACGTCGAATTCCGCGCCCTTGGGTGCGGCACACGGATCAAACGCGTCATCCAATTCGCCTTGGGATATCTCCGCAAGCGTTCCGGTCGACGACGTCTCGATCCCGGGGATCATGGCACGTGTCGCCGCTACCTTGGCCACCGACGCCGTCTCTCCCACCGCAGCAAGGATCGCCCGCACCGGCTTCGGCGCCTGGATCATCGACTCCAGCCGCTGCGTCGCCTTCGCCTGCCCCAGCACAATCGGCACCGCAGCCACCAGCATCGCTACGCCAGCCAGCAGCAGCTTCTTGCCCAGGGTCAGCTTGCGCACCACGCGCGCCGTCATAATCTCGATCACGCGCTGCTTAAGATCCGCACCCGTCACACCCGACACGCACTCCAGCGGCGACTGCACGCAGAACTCGCACACCTTCAGAATGCTCTCCGCATACACTTCCGGATGCCGGCCCAGCAGCAGCACCTCTTCATCGCACGCCCGTTCGCGTTCCTCCACCAGCCGCTTGCCCATCCACCACACCATCGGGTGGAACCAGAACACCGCCTCCACCACCATGTGCAGCGCCGCGGTCAGGTTGTCGCGCCTCCGCACATGGCACACTTCGTGCGCTAGAATCGCCTCGAGTTGCGCGTCGTCCAGCCGCTCCGAAATACCCGCCGGCCACGCCAGAACCGGCCGCACAATTCCGAACACGCCCGGCTCCATCGCCCCGGCCGACTCGCGCAGCTCAATCGGCTGCCACACCTCGGCCGCAAGCTCCGTCCGCCGCAACGCTGCCACCTCGCGCCCTTCGAAAAGCGGCACCGCCTCGCGCATCGCCAGCGCCACCCGCCGCCAGCGCACACACCACATCCCCAGCACGCTCGCAAATCCCGCGAACCACACCACGCCCAACACCACCGGCAATGCCGCCCTTGCACGGCTCGCAAACCGTCGCACCCTCGAGATCGCACTCGCCCCGCCTGCGGGCCTCGCATTCGCCGCCTGGCCGGACGCCTGCGCCGAAGCCGCAACGCTGCGCCCCGCATTCGTGGCCGCCGGAGCCTGAGTCCGCACCACCACAAACCGCCGCGTCCTCACCGCCGGAGCCGGCGTCGCAGGCAGGCTGAACGGCTCGCTCACATCCTCCACTGCGGAGTACATCCGCACATTCACCGGCGCTGTCGCCCTCGGCTTCACCCAATGGCTCGCCAACCCCGCGAACAGCGCAAACGGCAGCAACAGCTTCACCGACGCCGACATCCAGATCCAATATCGCGCCCGCGCATGATTTTTCTTCAACGCCAGCGCCAGTCCCGCCGCCACCCCCGCAAACGCCGTCGACTGCCATAGATGATTGGCGAGTGCCGGCCCCGCTCCTCGCAACGCCCCCGCAGCTTCTACCCAGTTCCCCAAGCCCGCCATGCGCCGCTCCCTTTCCGCTGACTCACCGACCCTGCCGACTCACCCGTCTCCGCTAGCTTGCGGATTTATCCCTGGCCGCGTCCTTCAACGCCTTCTCCGCTTCCTTCACGTCCGCCAGCGTCAGCTTGCCCGTCTCGATGAGCCGCGCCATCACCGGCTGCGTCCGTCCGCCGAACAGCGCCAGCAGATCGTCCACCAGCCGCCGCTGCGCCGCATCGCGCGAAACCGTCGCCGCAAAGATGTGAAAGTTGCCCACCTTCTTCACCCGCCGCACCACACCCTTCGCCTCCAGCCGGTACACCGTGGTCTGAATGGTGGTGTACGCCGGACGCCCCTTCTCAGGAAACGCCTCCTGCACTTCGCGGATCGACGCCTCGCCTTCCGTCCAAAGCGTCTCCATGATCTGCAGCTCCAACTTGGTCAATCGTGGTCCCGGCATCGCGTCTATCCTTCCCTCATATCCATCTACTATTGATGTACGAGACGCTACCACCCCTGTAAGAGCACGGTCAAGCGGTGCACAAATAACCAGCCCCAAAAGTCCAGACCTCCAAGACTTTGTCCCGGACTCCGCGCGGATCGAGTCCCGATCTAACCCTTGTAAACTTGATACTTTAAGACTTTAAGTACGGGGGGAGGGGAGGGGGAAGCACCCCCGCCATGACCGCGACCAGCCGAGCCAGGGCATCTTGACCCCTCCCCAATATATTCGTATTATCGAATATACAGAAGTACCCGGAGCATACATGCAGGACGCACTCCGCCGTTTCAAAGCCGACATCTTTCAGGCCCTCGCGCATCCCACCCGCATCGCCATCATCGAGCAGCTCGAACACGGGGAGCGCTCCGCCGGCGACCTGATGGAAAAGCTCGGCGTTGAGCAGGCGAACCTCTCGCAGCACCTCGCCGTTCTCCGTGCCAAGCAGCTCGTCATCAATCGCAAGGCCGGCAACCAGGTCTTCTACTCCGTGCGCGACCCCATCATCCTCAAGGTCCTCGCCCTGATGCGCCGCTACTTCTACACCCACCTGCAGGAGGCGATGGACCTCCTCGGCGAGCTGGACCCCAAAGCCGCCGCGGAGTCCGAGGTCGGTTCTTGATCGTCTTCGCCCCCAGAAGCCTCCTCTCCACGAAGGCCCAGCGCACCCTCAGAAGTGTCATCTCGACCGGAGCGCAGCGGAGTGGAGAGACCCCCGCATTGGTCTTCGCAGAGGCGCGCTGCCTATGATCCACGCTTCCGGCATCGCCTCCCATGCGCTTCGCACCCTTCTGTCGCTGCTCACCGCCTGGGTCGCGCTCGGCATCGTCGGCTTGCCCACTCCGCGCGGCGGCCGCTTAGTCGCCCGCGTTCTCTTTCCACTCGGCGCGGTCGTCTGCCTGCTGGTCGCGACAGTCGCCGCAATCTTTCTCCTCACCGGACAGCCTGCTCAAACGCAGGTCCTCCCGCTCGGCCTTCCCGACCTCCCTTTCCACCTTCGGCTGGACGCGCTCTCCGCCTTCTTCCTCCTGATCCTCGGCGTTGCGGGCACCGGAATTTCCATCTTCTCCGCCGGATACTTCCGCGCCGGCGAAGGCACCGCTCCTGGCTTGATGGGCCTGGAATACCATGTCTTCCTCGCCAGCATGGCCATGGTCATTCTGGCCGACGACGCCTACCTCTTCATGGTCGCGTGGGAGACTATGGCGCTCAGCTCGTACTTCCTCGTCACCACGCACCACCGCATCCCGGACATCCGCCGCGCCGGCTTCCTCTATTTATTGATGGCCCACGTTGGCGCGATCTGCATCCTGCTCTGCTTCGGCGTCCTGCAGGGCGGCTCGTGGCAATTCACCTTCGACAGCATGCGCCAGGCCTCGCTCCCTCCTCCGCTTGCGAGCATCGCATTCGTACTCGCACTGCTCGGCTTCGGCGCCAAGGCCGGACTCGTTCCGCTGCACGTCTGGCTGCCGGAAGCGCATCCCGCCGCGCCCTCGCCCGTCTCCGCCATGATGAGCGGCCTGATGCTGAAGACCGCCATCTACGGCATGCTCCGCGTCTCCTTCGATCTGCTCCACACCCGCTACTGGCAATGGGGCGTTGGCATGCTCATCCTCGGACTTTTCTCCGCGCTCTACGGCGCTGCCTTCGCCGCCGTGCAGTCCGACATGAAGCGCCTGCTTGCTTACTCCTCCATCGAAAACATCGGCATCATCTTCACCGGCATCGGCCTGTCGATCCTCTTCGAGACCTGCAACCTGCATCTGTTCGCCGCACTCGCCCTGTGCGCCGCGCTGGTGCATTGCCTCAACCACTCGCTCTTCAAGAGCCTCCTCTTCCTCACCACCGGCTCTGTCCTCCACGCGACCGGACATCGCAATCTCGGCAAGCTCGGCGGGCTCATCCGCCGCATGCCATGGGTTGCGACCATCGCACTGATCGGCACGCTCGCCATCGCTGGACTGCCGCCGCTCAACGGCTTCGTCTCGGAGTGGCTGCTACTGCAATCGTTCCTCGTCACTCCCGAGATTCCGCACGCCTTCGCCAACATGTTCGTCCCGCTCGGAGCCGCGGTGCTCGCACTGACTGCCGCGCTGGCCGCGTACGTCATGGTGAAGTTCTACGGCGTCGTCTTCCTCGGCCAGCCGCGCGAGCCATCGCTGGCCGAAGCGCACGACGCCAACTGGCTCGAACGTCTCGGCCTCGGCTGGCTCGCGCTCGGATGCATCGCCATCGGCGTCGTGCCGCAACTGGCGCTGCGCCCCGCAGGCGGCGTCACCGGCATGCTGCTGGGCGAGAGCATTCGCCCCACCGGATCGCTCTGGTTCATCGCGCCCATCGCATCGCGCCAGGCCTCTTACAGCGGAGTCATTCTGCTCGCGGGAATCGTCGGAGTGGTTGGCGTGACGTTCCTGCTGGTCCGCATCCTCGCACACGGCCGCATGCGCCGCACCGCCACATGGGACTGCGGCTACCCGCACCAGACCGCCCGCATGCAGGACACCGCCGAAGGCTTTGGTCAGCCGATCCGCCACATGTTCGGGGCCTTCTTCCGCATGGAACGCCACCTGCCCACACCCACCGACAACCCGCCGCGCTACAGCATCCGCATCGAAGACCGCTGGTGGCGCGCCATCTACCTGCCCATCGCACGCGCCACCCAGTGGCTCGCCGACCTGGTCAGCGTCGTGCAGGGCGGCAGCCTCTCCATCTACCTCCTCTACAGCTTCCTCACCCTCATCGTCCTACTGGTCTTCGTCCTATGACTCACTTCGTGAGTTTCGCCGAGCTTCGCGCAGTTCTCCCGTTGGTCGACACGGAAATCTTTCTTGCGACCATCGCGAGCACCCACGCGAAGCCCAATAGAAGTCACGAAGTGACCGCCTCCCGCGCAGGGAGCCCGTCCGGCAGGACAATGTCTCGAACCTTATGAGCGCCCTCACCATCATCCGGCAGTTCGGCGAAGTCCTCCTCGCCATCGTCATCGCGCCACTCTTTATGGGGTGGATCGCGCAATGCCGAGCGTGGCTGCAGAACCGTTCCGCCCCGCCGTTGCGCCAGCCCTACCGCATGTTGCGCAAGCTCTTCGACAAAGATGCCGCCCTCGCCACCGACGCGTCGCCGCTCTTCCGCCTGACGCCGTACGTCCTCTTCGGCACGATGGTCCTAGCTGCCGCGATCATCCCGTCGCTCGCCACCGATCTCCCTTTCGCCCGCGCCGCCGACGCCATCGCTCTCATCGGCCTTTTCGCCACCGCGCGCGTCTTCCTCTCGCTCGCCGCCATGGACATCGGCACTGCATTCGGCACCATGGGCGCGCGCCGCGAGATGATGGTCGGCTTCCTCGCCGAGCCCGCGCTGCTGATGGTCCTCTTCAACGCCTTCCTGCTCTTCGGCTCGACCGCTCTCCCCTCGATGGTCGACAACTACCGCGCGCATCCATCCATCATCGACCCCAGCGTCATCTTCGCCGCCGTCGCGTTCACCATGGTGCTGCTGGCTGAGAACGCGCGCATCCCCATCGACAATCCCGCCACGCACCTCGAGCTCACCATGATCCACGAGGCCATGCTGCTCGAGTACTCGGCGCGCCACCTCGCGCTGGTTGAGTGGGCCTCCAGCCTCAAACTCTTCAACTACGCCTGCATCGGTTTCGCGCTCTTCATCCCCTGGGGCATCGCCACGCAGGGAGCCAACGGCCCCGCGGCGATGCTCATCTCCATTGCCGCGCTGCTGGTCAAGCTCATCTTCGCCGGAGCCGCGCTCGCGCTGATCGAATCCCTCTCTGCCAAGCTCCGCATCTTCCGCGCGCCCGAGTATCTCGCCATGGCCTTCCTGCTCGCCGTCCTCGGCCTGCTCGTCCATCTCCTGCTGGGGGCAAGAACCGCATGAACGCCCACGCCTACGCGCTGCCCATCCTCAACCTGCTCGCCGCGTGTCTGCTGCTGATCTCGTTCGCCATGCTCTCGCGCCGCCGCACCCAGCGCCTCATCACGCTGTTCGCCTGGCAGGGCGGGATCCTCTTTCTCTCCACCTGCCTGGTCGCCTACAGCTCCGGCCTGAAGGAGCTCTACTACTCAGCCGCGCTCACGTTGCTGCTCAAAGTCATCGGCCTCCCGATGATCCTGCACCGCCTCATTCTGCGCCTCGGCGCGCAGTGGGACTCCGAAACCATGGTCAACATTCCCGCCACCATGCTCACCGGACTGGTGCTGGTCATCTTCGCATTCGGCCTGGCGCAGCCCATCAGCCGCATGGCGACTACGATCACACACAACACGCTGGGCATCGCGCTCGCAGTCATCCTGCTCTCGTTCCTCATGATGATCACCCGCCGAAAAGCTGTCACGCAGGTCATCGGATTCCTCGCCATGGAGAACGGCCTCTTCTTCGCCGCCACCAGCGCCACCTACGGCATGCCCATGGTCATCGAACTCGGCATCGCGCTCGACGTGCTGGTCGGCGTGTTTATCCTCGGCCTCTTCTTCTTCCAGATCCGCGAACAATTCGAGTCGCTCGACCTGCGCCACCTCGAATCCCTCAAGGAGGATTGACCCATGGCCCGCCTCACGGAAGGCATCATCTCGACCGGAGCGAAGCACAGCAGAGAGACCCCCGCATTGGTCTTTGCTCTCACGTTCCACCCCGATAGTTCAAGGAGCACCCCGTGGAACTACTAGCCGTACTCGGCCTGCCCCTCCTCGGATTCCTGCTGCTCGCTCTCTTCGGAGCGAAGCGCGCCGCGCCCGAACTAAACGTCACCATCAGCCTAGCGACGCTCGTCGCCGCTGCACTCCTCGCCGTGCGCATCGCCCGCCGCGGCCCCATTCTCGTCGGCCACGAACAGTTCTTCGTCGACTCCTTCAACGTCTTCCTCGTCGCCCTCACAGCATTCGTAGGATTCACCACCGCGCTCTTCTCGCGCCCCTACATGCGCATCGAGGCCGCCCACGGCCGCCTCAACCCGCACCGCCTGCGTCTCTACCACGCGATGTATCAGCTCTTCATGTTCGCCATGTTTCTCGCGCTGCTGACCAATAACATGGGCCTGCTCTGGGTCGCGATGGAAGCCGCAACACTCTCCACCGTGATGCTCGTCTCGCTCTATCGCACGCGGGCAAGTCTTGAAGCCGCATGGAAGTACTTCATCCTCTGCGGTGTCGGCATCGCGCAGGCTCTCTTCGGAACCATCCTGCTCTACTTCGCCGCCGAGAAAGAGCTTGGCCGCGAAGGCATGACCGCACTCCTCTGGACGCACCTCAACAGCGTGAAGGGACAACTCGAACCACGCGTGCTCGGCCTTGCCTTCGTCTTCCTGCTCATCGGCTACGGCACCAAAGTCGGCCTTGCTCCGCTGCACAACTGGCTGCCCGACGCGCACGCTGAAGGCCCCACGCCGGTCTCCGCCGTGCTCTCCGGCCTGCTGCTCAACGTCGCGCTGTACGCGGTCGTCCGCTGCAAGGTGCTGGTCGAAGGTTCCATCGGCGGCGCGCTCCCCAGCCGCATGCTGATGGGCTTCGGCCTCCTCTCCGCCGTGCTCGCCGCATTCTTCCTCTGGCGGCAGAAGGACATCAAGCGCCTCTTCGGCTACTCCTCCATCGAGCACATGGGCATCATCACCTTCGCGTTCGGACTCGGCGGCCCTGTCGCCAACTTCGCCGCACTGCTGCACATGACCGTCCACTCGCTCACCAAGTCCTCCATCTTCTTCACCGCCGGCCACGCCTCGCAGAAGGCGGGCACACAGCAGATGGAATCGATCCGCGGCCTGCTCGGCACCAACCCCGCCATCGGCTGGGGTCTAATGCTCGGCTCGCTCGCCATTCTTGGCATGCCGCCGTTCGGCGTCTTCTCCAGCGAATTCCTCATCCTCACCACCGCCATGCGAGAGCATCCCTGGACTACTCCGCTGCTGCTGCTCGCGCTCGGCGTTGCATTCGCCGCTATCTTCAGCCGCGTGCAGCCCATGGTCTTCGGCGACGCCGAAGCCGACCCGCTGCCGCACTCACCCGCACTCGTCCCCGTCTTCGTCCACCTCGGCCTGGTGCTCGCGCTCGGCGTCTACATGCCGCCAGCGCTGGCCGACTGGTACCGCGCCGCCGCCAAGCTGATCGGATAACCGCATGCCTGAGTTCCTCAAATCGCAATCCGCCGCGCTCCCCGCAAACATTGCGTGCACCCGCGCGCGTCTCAGCGTTGTGCACTGGCAGCGCGCAATCACGGAGTTGAAGGCAACCGGCGCAACCTTCCTCACTCTCTGGGGCGCGGACGACCGCGACCGCGATGGCTGCTACTCCATTCACGCTGCGTTCCTCACATCAGCTGGTGTGGAAGTGCTAAGCCACCCGACCGAGAACGTCCTCCATCCCACCTACCCCAGCCTTGCACCGCTCTTTCCCGCCGCTGCCCGCATGGAGCGCGCGACTCGCGATCTCCTCGGCCTCGCCAGCACCGCGCCCGATCAGCCAACCGACCAGCGCCCCTGGCTCCGCCACGACGCTTGGCCCGCCGGCGTCTACCCTCTACGCCGCGACTTCAATCCAGATGCATCCACGTTGCACCCGGCGTCCTGCACCGCATATCCGTTCGTCACTGTCGAAGGCGACGGCGTCCACGAGATCGCTGTCGGCCCTGTCCATGCGGGCACCATCGAGCCCGGTCACTTCCGCTTCTCCGTCGTCGGCGAGAAAGTCATCCGCCTCGAACAGCGCCTCGGATACACCCACAAAGGCGTCGCGAAGCGCTTCGAATCTCTCTCGCAAAGCGAGGGCCACCGCCTCGCCGCGCGCATTTCGGGAGACACCGCCGTCGCCTTTTCCTGGGCCTACTGTGCCGCGCTTGAAGCGCTCACCGCCACCGTCGTTCCCGCCCGCGTTGCCCACCTCCGCGCGGTCGCGCTCGAACACGAACGCCTCGCCAACCACCTCGGCGACCTCGGCGCTCTCGGCAACGACGCCGGCTTCGCCTTCGGACTCACCCAGTTCTCACGATTGAAGGAAGATCTTCTCCGCTTCAATCTTGAGTGCTTCGGCTCACGCTACCTTCTCAATTACATATTGCCCGGTGGCGTCGCTGCCGATCTCCCCCGCACTTCGTACGCCCACCTGGTCCACTTCTACCGCGACCTCGAACACGAAGTCGCCGGCCTGCGCCTCATCTACGACGAGCACGGCGGCCTGCAGGACCGCTTCCGCGAAGCCGGCCGCCTCACCCCAGCGCAGGCCGAACAGCTTGGCGCCATTGGCCTCGCCGCCCGAGCTTCGGGAATCCCCCTCGACCTCCGTGCCGACCACCCCTGGGCACCCTACAACGCTCTTGCAACCCAAACCGTTACAGAGACCACCGGCGATGTCGCCGCCCGCGTCCAGGTCCGCTTCGGAGAGATCAACGAGTCGCTGCGTCTCTGCCGCGCCCTCCTCGCCGACCTCTCCCACACCTCCATCGAGGCCAAACCGATCGCCGTCCCAGTCGCCGTGGCCCAGCCCAATCGCCTCGGCCTCGGTGTCATCGAGGCATGGCGCGGCCCGGTCGTAATCGCGCTCGAAGCCGGCCCCGCTGGCTCCATCCGCCGCTGCCATGCACACGATCCCTCCTGGCAGAACTGGCCGCTGCTCGAATACGCCATCCTCGGCAACATCGTTCCCGACTTCCCGCTCATCAACAAGTCCTTCAACCTGTCGTACTCCGGCGCCGATGGCTAAGCCTTCGCGCACCGTCCCAGAAGGGGCGTCGTCCTCAACCGAAGCGCGCAGCGCGTTGTGGAGAGAACCCCCGCATTTGCATTAGCTTTTGTACTTACTCCAGAGGTCCCCTGATGTTCAACACCCTCTCCCGCATGACCCGCACCGGCATCCTCACCGAGCCGCGCCCCACTGTCGCCGTCACGCCGCACACGGTCGAAACCCTGCAGCACGAACTCTGGAAGATTCTCGGCCGTGCCCTCACTATCCGCCACGTCGACGCCGGCTCATGTAACGGCTGCGAGCTTGAGATCCACGCCCTCAACAACCCCTACTACAACCTCGAAGGCGCCGGCATCAAGTTCGTCGCCAGCCCGCGCCATGCCGACCTGCTGCTCGTCACCGGCCCTGTGTCCGTCAACATGCGCGAAGCGCTGCTGCGCACCTACGACGCCATCCCAGACCCCAAACTTGTCGTCGCCATCGGAGACTGCGGTAAATGCGGCGGCATCTTCGGACACACCTACGCCACGCACGGCCCCATCTCCAGCGTCATCCCCGTCGACCACACCGTCGCAGGCTGCCCGCCTGCACCAACTGCCATCCTCGCCGGCATCCTGCAAGCGCTCGCCGCCTGCTAGTGCGTCTCCGGAAGGTATGCCTTCTACTCCCCGGACGCTGCCAGCGGGGTAGATAGCAGGAACACTCGCTCCGGCGGAGCGCAGATGTGGGTACTGTCTTTCAGGACGAATATGCAGTTATGGATGGCGTTTACCGCGCGCAGGTTTCGCCGCCGCCGCGCGAACTCATCCCTTAGTTCTCCCCCGGCTTCACGGCTGTATCAATCACAACCGTCGGCACCGGGACTTTCCGCTCTTCCACCCGCAACCCCAGCCCATCTTCGATCTGCTGCTCAAGCGTCGGGCCATCCTTGTCCTTCATCAGCTTGATCGAAAAATCGTAGTAGTGTCCCGCCAGTCCCGTCTCGTCCACCATCATCTTGTCCGTGGCGCCAATCTCGTAGCCAATCTGTCCGGTCAGCATGCCCGCTTCCACGGCGTGTCCCTCCCAGCCTTTGTCGGACATCCGGAAACTTCCCGGCATCGGCCCGCCCTCTTCCTTGCCGCCGCGCATCCACTTCTCTCTGTCCTCGGGCTTGATGTTGGCCGGTGGTCCCTCCACCTCTTTCATCTTCACGCCGCCCTTCGCCTGCACCAGCGCGTACACCGGGGTCACCTTCGTCTCGGTATGCACCTTCAGTCCGAAGCGCTCCACCAACAGTGCCCGCAGTTCAGGCCGAACTCGATCCATGCGCTCGCGATCGCCCAGCTTCTCCCATTCCGCCATGTCCGTTTCGTCCAGTTTGGCTTCGATATCCCACTGGTCCTCGTCAACCCACTTCGACCCGCCCTCGACGCGACCTCTCACCCGCGCTCCGACATACGCAGCCTGCACCAGTCCCTCCAGCGACATCGCGGACACAGTCAACCTGCCGGAAGGCGCCAGCATCATGCCAAACATGCGCCGCCCATCGTTGCGGTTCGCCAGCTTTACTGTAGCCACCTCAAACCCGTGCCCCATCGCACCGGGTTCTACATTCGCGATGGCTTTTCCGTCCTGCGCGGGATTCGTCACTCCCTGCGCCCACCCGCGAGCCACCAGAACCCCGAACAGCACGGACCTGAGAATCTTGCCTCTGCGGAACCGTCGCATCATCGGGATCACCCTTGTTAGCGTTTCAGGACAACATCATACCGCTCCCGCGACCGGCCATGGATATCCACCCGGCTGCGGCGAGCTGATGCGGGTCACGAACGCATTCGCCATTGAAGCTCTCCATCCAGCTTGCCGGCGGCAAAGTCCAGATGCAGTACGCGGCGATGAAACGGGTGCTGACAAACCGAGGAAGCATGAAGCAGCAGCGGTCGCATCAACAAAGCATCCCCAACCATCGCCTCACAGTAGACGGCCGCTCGCTCATCCACGTACTGCACGGCGTAATTCTGATCGATGCGACCGAGCTTGTGTGACCCGGGCATGACACGAAGCGCGCCATTCTCTGCCGGACAAGGGTCCAGATGAATTCGCACCGTGAGCATTCTCATCAGAATTGATGTCGGCGCCTGGACATGAATCAGCCCGCTCTTCACTGACCACGGCCCATAGCTTGGTGTATCCAAGCGCTTGTCGACCGCAATGGTCAGGTCCTGATGCCAGGGCACTTTCCAGTTTGAATCTGCCGTCTTGTCGAACATCGTTGCTCGGACCAAGAGCGCTTCAGAGCCAAGGATTGTATCGACAAGTCGGCGGACTGCGTGGTGCTCCGCGACACCCCGGAGCTTCGGAACGCGATCCAGCACGTCGCGCACGCCCCCACGATTTGTGTCGGAATCAGACCCAACGGGGCTCAAAAGCACAAGAAGCCGATCAACCTCATCGGGCGACAGAAGACTCTTTGCGATCGCAAATCCGTCTCTGTCGAAACGGTGAAGATCAATCATGGGTCACAGTTCCATCGCGTGCGTCTCGACCAGCCGCTTCGCGCGCGCCACAAACTCCTCCAGCGTCGTGCTGCCCTGGTCGCCCTTGCCGCGCGTCCGCACGCTCACGCTGTTGGTCTGCGCTTCCTTATCGCCCAGAATCAAAATGAACGGCACCTTCTGCAACCCGAAGTCGCGAATCTTCGCGTTCATCTTCTCGTTGCGTCCGTCCACCTCCACCCGCAACCCCGCGGCCTCCAGCGCCTTCTTCACCTGCTCGGCGTATGCCAAGTGCTTGTCGCTCGAAATCGGCACCAGCCCTACCTGCAACGGAGCCAGCCACATCGGAAACGCTCCCGCGTAGTGCTCAATCAGCACGCCGAAGAACCGCTCAACCGAACCAAAGAGTGCCCGATGCACCATCACGGGCCGATGCATCTCGCCGTCCTCGCCCTTGTACTCCAGCTCAAACCGCTCCGGCAGGTTGAAGTCGAACTGCACCGTCGACAGCTGCCACATCCGGCCCAGCACGTCGACGAGCTTGATGTCGATCTTCGGCCCATAGAACGCCGCCTCGCCTGGAATCGTCTTGTACGGAATCCCCTTCCGCTCCAGCACGTCCTTCAGCGACGCGATCGCCTGGTTCCAGTGCTTCACCGAGCCCGTATAGTCCTTCGGCTTCGCCGGGTCCCAGGTCGACAGCTCAATCTTGAACTCCTTGAACCCGAACGTGTCCAGCACTGCCTTGGCAAAGTCGATGCATGCATCCACCTCGTCCTCTACCTGCTCCGGCCGGCAGAAGATGTGCGCGTCATCCTGCGTAAACCCGCGCACGCGCAGCAGCCCATGCATGGTGCCCGACCGCTCGAACCGGTACACGTTCCCCAGCTCCGCGTAGCGCTGCGGCAAATCGCGATAGCTGCGCGGATTCGACTTGTAGATCAGGATGTGGCCGGGACAGTTCATCGGCTTCAGCCGGTACTCGGCGTCATCCAGTTCCATCGGCGGATACATATTCTCCGCGTAATAGCCGTCGTGTCCGCTGATCTTCCACAGCTCGCGCCGCATAATGTGCGGAGTGAACACCATATCGTAACCACGGCGGATACATTCTTCCCGCATCCAGTCTTCCATGGCCTTGCGCACCAGCCCGCCCTTCGGGTGCCAGAAGATCAGCCCCGCACCCGCCACTTCCTGGATGGAGAAAAGATCGAGCTGCTTGCCCAGCACGCGATGGTCGCGCGCCTTGATCTCCTCCAGCCGCTTGAAGTACGCGTCCAGGTCCTTTGCGTTGAAGAATGCAGTCCCGTAAATGCGCTGCAGCTGCTGATTCTTCTCGTCGCCCAACCAGTACGCGCCTGCAATCGAAGTAATCTTGTACGCCTTCACCCGGCCGGTTGATGGAATATGAGGCCCGCGGCAGAAGTCGGTGAACCCGCCATTCTTGTACAGCGAAATCTCTTCGCCGGGCTTCGTAAACTTCTCGATGAAGTGGACCTTCATGAAGTCGCCGTGTTCCGCGTACTCCTTCAGCCCCACCTCGCGAGGCTCCTCCACGCGCTCAAACTTCTCGTCGCGCGCGACGACCTCAGCCATGCGCGCCTCAATCGCCGCCAGGTCGGCCTCCGTAAACGGCGTCTCGCGATACACGTCGTAGAAGAATCCATTCTCGGTCGCCGGCCCATGCCCCAGCTTGGTCTCCGGAAACAGCTCCAGAATCGCCGTCGCCATCACGTGCGCAGCCGAGTGACGCAGCACCTTCAACGACGCTTCATCCTGCTCCTTCAGCAGCGTCAGCTCCACATCCTCGTTCAGCGGAGCCGTCAGGTCCACCAGCCGCTCGCCGCTCGCCGCACCACTGCCATACATCGCGTCTTCCGACGTCGCGTCGGACTCCGTAGCCTGGTCCGTGGAGCTGGCCGTCTTCAGGGGCTTGATTCGGGCTACGACGACCGCAGCCGCCAGTCGCGGCGAAATCGCATTCGCAATGTCAAACGGAGTCGTCCCGCGCGCAACCTCGCGCACCGAGCCGTCAGGAAGCTGGACTTGGATCTGTTCTATGCTCACGCTTTACAGGATACCGCCTCGGCCAGCCATTTCCAGCCTCGACCCCGCAGACCCGCAGCCTTAAAAGGAGACGAAGAGAAACTGCCGCGCCCGTTTGGCTGCATGCCGCTTCTCTTCGTTGTTTCCGAACCGGTCGATCCAGATCCGATCTATGCGGTCAGATTCTGGGCCGGGGCTGCTGGTGTCCGCAGCGCCATTCCATTGGCTTTCGCCCACACATGTCCCCGCCAGATGCC
This sequence comes from Acidobacteriaceae bacterium, assembly GCA_036498865.1. Lineage (GTDB taxonomy): Bacteria > Acidobacteriota > Terriglobia > Terriglobales > Acidobacteriaceae > Edaphobacter. Next base: position 55,120 of record DASYEU010000018.1, read on the forward strand.
CACCAGCGGAGCGCCCGCAACGACAATAAATGCATAGATCATCGCGTATTGCATATCGATTTCTCCTTTGAATGCGACCTTCGGCAGCTCGGGGGTTACCGAGCCGAACAGCGAGGTCGCTAAGGCTTGTGGGCCATTCCGGCTTTCACCGGATACTCTCCACTATCGCTGTCCCAACCTCACACACCAATCCCACCGGCCGCGCGTCCCATCCCACTTTCGTGTTATCCCAGCCTCGCGGGCGAAGTCCAACTACGCTGGCTCGCTGTACTCGTAATACAGCTTGCTGATCTCGTCATACAGCCGTGCCGTCAGCGCGTCCGCGTCCTTGGTCGTAAGTCCCGCAGTGGGCATGGGATCGCCGATCACGATCCTCAGAACCCGCGGCCGCAAGCTGTACACGTGGATCGGTAGCAGCTCGTACGTGCCGATCAGCGCCACCGGGATCAGCGGCACCCCCGCACGAATCGCCATGAACGCGCAACCGGGGGCGATCTCCTGCAGTCGGCCGTCCGGCGTGCGCTTGCCCTCCGGGAAGACCACCAGCGGCAGCCCCGCCTTCAGCGTCGCAACCCCTCGCAGCAGACCCGCGACCGCGGAGCGCGAGCTCGACGAATCAATCGGCACCTGTCCCGAGTGGTTCAGATACCACCCGACAAACGGAATCTTCCACAACCCCTGCTTCGCCAGAATGCGGAACTGAAACGGCAGCTTCGCGAACAGCACCGGCGTATCCATATAACTCAGGTGGTTGGAGGCATACACACCCACCGGCACCGGACGCAGCTTCTCCGCCCCCACAATCTTCACCGGCGACAGCGCCAGCCGCAGCATCGTGGCCGCCCACGCTCGCGCCACCGCGTGCTGCTGGCGGCCGGACTTGTCCCACAGCCCGCACACCAGCGAGATGCACCCGAAGAACGCCGTCGCCAGCGCCATCAACGGAATGATCAGCAGCAGCGTCAGGTAGCGGAGATGTGCTGGAATGTGGTGCTGCGGCCCATTGTCCAATGCCGGTTCTGCGCTGTTCGTCGGGGGCGCGGCTTGAGGAGTCGTCGACATGAAGGGCCAGGAGGCTGGGAATATTGTAGGCCACCACGCAAATCGTCCGGCAGAACATCCTGCATCGCATCGGCCTGCACTTCAGCGCACGTTCAAACGGAGCGCTCCCCCGCAAGCGCAGCATCCCGTAACGCCCCGACCAGATAGATGGAACCCGTCGCCAGAATCACACCATCGGCCGGAGTCAATTGGCGCGCCAGCTCCAGCGCCTCCGCCGCCGTCGGAGCAGACTCGGCGGGCACTTCGAGCGCACGCGCCGCTGCCAGCAACTCCTCCAGAGACGCCGCGCGCGGATTGGCGATCGGCGCCAGCACAATGTGGTCGCGCGGGCGGCCTGCCGTCGAGTCGAACAGCGGAAACAGAATGCGCGAAATCTCCGTCAGGTCCTTATCCCGCAGGCACGAGAAGATGAGCGTCCGGGGTCTCTCCTCCGGCATCGTCGCAATCGCAGCCCGCAGCGTCCACGCGCCCGCCGGGTTATGCGCCACGTCCAGCACCAGGTTCGGCGGCACAAACTCCAGCCGCCCCGGCCAGCGGGTGGCGGCAATCCCGCGTTCAATCGCCTCGCCCGTCACCGCAAACATCGTGCCCGCCATTCCCGTCGAACGATTCCGCAACTCCACCGCGGCGGCAATCGCCAGGGCAAGATTTCGCTGCTGGTGCCGCCCCGCCAGCGGAGAGCGAACCTGCAATCGCTCGTTATGCACGCTCAGGTCGTAGTGATTCGGTGCCAGGGGTCCCGCCGCAGCAGCTCCTTCCGCCATGGTTCGGCCCGGCAGATAGTCCGCGGCGTTGATGCCCATCACGCCCATCGCCACCGCGACTTCACCAATCGCCTGGTTCGCTTCCGGATGCTGCGGCAGCGTGATCAGCGTGCCATCCTCCCGCAGAATCCCAGCCTTCTCCCGCGCAATCTCCGCGATCGTGTTCCCGAGATACTCCTGGTGATCGAGCGCAATGTCGGTAATCACCGAGAGCAGCGGCTCCACAATATTCGTCGCATCCAGCCGCCCCCCCAGCCCAACCTCCAGCACAGCGATCTCAACGCCCGCCTCGGCGAAGTGCAGGAACGCAAGCGCCGTCAGCGTCTCAAAAAAACTCGGAGGATGCGGCAGCTCTCCGGAGGAGACAAGAGCGCGTGCCGCGTCATCCACCCGGAAATACAGCCGCGCAAACGTATCCTCGGGGATCTCCTCCAGGCTCACGTGTCTGTCGGCGCTCGCCCCAATGCGGATCCGCTCGGTCACCCGCGTCAGGTGCGGCGACGTGTACAAGCCCGTCCGATACCCCGCAGCCGTCAGGATGGAGGCGAGCGTGGCGGCAGTCGACCCCTTGCCATTTGTTCCAGCAATCAGGATCGCCGGAAACCGGCGCTGCGGGTCGCCCAGCGCCCGCGCCAGCACGCGCATGTGGTCCAGGTCGAACTTCCGGCGCGCAGCCGGCGCCCCGGGCGCAAGCTCCTGCGTCAGCGCATGCAGATGGTCAACCGCAGCAGCAAAAGACATAAGCCAATTCTAGTTGCTGCGAACCGAATCCAGGCGGCCGGGTCTGTGTGTCACGACCCCAAGTCCCCAGTATTCAGTCACTTTCCACCCGACCTTGTCTTGATATTTATATCGTATTACGATATAAATATGGACGAGTCTGGAACCACCAACGAACCGGCTGGACTCCTGAGGACCCTGGCCGACTTCCGCTACGAACTCCGCCAGTTCCTCTACTTCAGCGAGTGCGCCGCCACCGAAGCTGGCCTGCAACCCCAGCAACATCAGCTCCTTCTTCAGGTCGCCGGCGCCCCGGAGACCGAGATCGTAACCATCGCCTACGCGGCCTCGCGCCTGCGTCTGCGCCACAACAGCGTCGTCGAGCTGGTCGACCGCTCCGAACGCGAGGACCTGCTGGTCCGCGCTGCCGACCCAACCGACGGCCGCCGAGCCATCCTGCAGGTGACAGCCAAAGGCCAGCGGCTGCTCGAGCACCTCGCCGTCGATCATGCCCGCGAACTCGACGAGATGGCACCCCGTCTCGCCCGCGCCCTCAAACGAGTCAATACGCACGCAGCGGCGACCACAACCGTCGGCTGGAATAAGGAAATCAAAGCATGAGAGCAAGACCTTCCGTACTAAGGGACTTTACGGTAAACAGCCGCGTCTGGCTGCTCACAGGAGTTGCACTCGTCATTGGCGTGGGTGCTGCGGGCCTGGCGGTGATTCTGCTGCGCGGCATCGCGCTGATGACAAACCTGTTCTACTACCACCGGCTCAGCCTGGCCATGGTCGGGCCCGCGGGGTCCCCCCTCTCGCCCTGGATCATGCCGCTCGTGCCAGTCGTCGGCGGTTTGATCGTCGGTCTCATCGCGCACTACGGTTCCGACAAGATTCGCGGTCACGGCATCCCCGAGGCGATTGAGGCGATCCTGCTGAACGGCGCGCGCGTCGATGCCAAAGTCGCCGTGCTCAAGCCCTTGTCGGCGGCCATCGCCATCGGCTCCGGCGGACCGTTCGGAGCGGAAGGCCCCATCATCATGACCGGCGGCGCGTTCGGGTCGCTCATCGCCCAGTGGCTCAAGCTCACCGACGCCGAGCGCACCACGCTGCTCGTCGCCGGAGCCGCCGCAGGCATGTCGGCCACCTTTGCCGCGCCGCTTGCTGCCATCCTTCTCGCCGTGGAGCTGCTCCTGTTCGAGTGGCGACCGCGCTCGCTCGTCCCCGTCGCTGTTGCCAGTGTTGCTGCTGGAGCCCTCCGAATCAGCTGGCTGGGCGCCGGTCCTCTCTTTCCCGTGGAAATGCATGCCGGCATGCACCTTGCGCCCATGATGCTGGTAGCCGCTCCGCTCGGCATCCTCGTCGGCGGCGCCGCCGCCGGGCTCAGCCGCATGATGTACGGCTTCGAGGATGCGTTCGAGCACTTCTGCGGGCGCCTCCGTATCCACTGGATGTGGTGGCCCGCCATCGGAGGCATCGCCATCGGCATCGGCGGATTCTTCTTTCCGCGCGGCCTGGGCGTTGGCTACGACAACATCGCCGAACTGCTCCGCGGCAACGCTCCGCTGGGACTGCTGCTCGGGCTCCTGATCGCCAAGTCCCTCATGTGGGCCTTCTCGCTCAGTTCCGGCACCTCCGGAGGCGTCCTCGCTCCGCTGCTCATGATCGGCGCAGCCATTGGCGAAACCGCCGCCCGCATAGCCCACATGCCGGGCGAGATGCAGGCAGTCTGGGCGCTGATGGGCATGGGCGCAATGCTCGCCGGGTCGCTTGGCGTTCCGCTGACGGCGATTCTGTTCTCCCTCGAGCTCACCCACGCCCTGCCGGCGCTGCTGCCGCTCGCGCTTGCCTGCACGGCGAGCTACCTGGTCACGTCGCTGGCCATGCCGCGTTCCATCCTCACGGAAAAGCTGAGCCGCCGCGGCTACCACCTCTCGCGCGAGTACGGTGTCGATCCGCTCGAAATGGTCAGCGTCTCCGAGGTCATGTCCGCGGCCGACTCCGCGCAGCCCGCCACATCGCAACCACAGCCCGCCATCTTCGCCTACGCCGATGAGACCTGCCGCTCGGTCGCCGAGGAGATGGCCACCACCGGCGTGTTGCGCATGCCGGTCATCGATCGCGCCACCAACCAGATCATCGGAACCATCGGCGCAGACGAACTGCTGGTTGGCCGCCGTCGCGCCGTCTTCCGCGAGTCCGAGCGAACCAGCGTCTTCTCCGCGGTAAGGTAAAGGAGACGCTGGTCCACCTCTCTCTTGGTGTCTTCCAGCGTTATGAACGTGGGCCCATTTCGCGATCGCGAACGTCTCTATACAATCGTCTCCTGCTTCGCAGCCTCTCTTCCTTGGAGCGGCCGCGAAGCAGACCGATGGGGCTACTCCTGAAGGCAAAGGACAGATCGCATGAGGATCAACGGCTGGACCAGGCATTCTTTCGCGGCAATCCTGGCTGTATCGCTCATGCTTGGCGCGGCCCTTCCGATGTTCTCGCAAACACCGCCCGCTGCGGGCACCGCCCAACTGGATCCGAAGGACCTAACCGGGCAGTGGCAGGGGACCACGCAGGCTCCAGCTCCGGAGCCTCCGCAGCGCATCGTCTTTCAGATCTCGAAGGCCGAGGGCGGCGGATGGAAGGTCGTCTTCAACTTCATCGACCTCATCGCGAAAGGCCAGGGCATTCCCCGAAGCGCCGACCTGACCGTGCAGGGATGGAATGTGCAGATCGCTGTGCCGGGAAATGGCGGCCACTATCAGGGCCAGTTGAGCTCCGACGGCAAAACGATTCTCGGTTCGTGGTCGCAGGCTGGCCCGAGTATGACGCTGAACCTTGCGCGCGCCACCACCGAAACAGCCTGGGAAGTTCCCAAGCCGCCTCCGCCGCCAAAGGCGATGGCGCCTGACGCAAAACCTGCGTTCGACGTCGCCACCATCAAGCCCAATGAAAACGGAGGAAGCGGCAAGGGGTTCGGCATCCGGGGACGAACCTTCAGCACCTTCAACACCTCGCTCGCAGACCTGATCGTGTTCGCCTACGACGTGCACAGCAAACAGATTCTCGACGGGCCGGACTGGGTCGACAAAGAGAAGTACGACATCACTGGCGTTCCCGATACCGAAGGCGCACCCAGCAACCGCCAATGGAAGATGATGGTGCAGAAGCTCCTGGCCGAGCGCTTTCAGCTGACGTTTCACAACGAGAAGCGAGAGATGCCGGTGTATGTATTGTCAGTGGCCAAAGGCGGCCCGAAGAACCTGAAGAAGAGCGACGCCGTCGGCGACGGTTTCCGGGTGCCCATCCGGAATATTCCCGGCGGATTCACGATGCCCATCGAAAACGCCGCGATGTCGGATCTAACGTCGTTCGCACTGCAGGGAGCCGTGCTGGACCGCCCCGTCCTGGATCATACCGGCATCACAGGCCGCTACGATTTCACGCTGACCTGGGCGCCGGTTGGAACCGAGTTTGGCGGAGCGATTCCGCCAATGGCTCCGACCGACAATCCTCCGGCCAACCTGTTCACCGCCATCCAGGAGCAGCTGGGCTTGAAGCTGGAAGCCGTAAGAGCGCCCGCCGATGTCATGGTGATCGATAAGGCGCAGAAGCCGTCGGCGAACTAGCGCTATTTCGCCTTCGCCGTCTTCGTCGCAGCCTTCTTCTTCGCACTGGGCTTGGGCTTCAGAGTAGCCACATACTCATAGCTGCGGTCGAAGTACGGCTTCAGTTCGCGCGTGGCCGCCAGCAGCGTTTCAGGCACCTCAACATACTCGGGCTGCACCACTCCGTAGGCCTCGCACAACTTGGCCTTGTACTTCTTCAGGAAGGCCTCGCGGTCGTCAGTGGGCAGGCGGAGCGCGAGTCGGCCCGTCTTGCTCAGATAACTGAACATGTGCCCATTCAGAGAAGTGTAGGGAACTGTATCGCCCTTGCGTTCCACCTTGGGGTTAGTCGCAACTAGCTTCTCGTAGAGCGCAATCGCCTCAGGCGGCGCAGTCGCGCGAATCGTCTTGCCCATCGTTCCTCCGTGAGCCGAGTTTCAAAGTGCAGGCCGGTTATTTCCCGCTGACCTGCTGCATCGCTTTCGCGTATCGACCGCCAAACACTGTTTGCGAGTCTGCACTGAAGTGCAGTTGGTCGCCCTTGTCCTCCAACCCGGCCGAATCCGCGTACCCCACATGCGGTAAATCCGCAGGCATGCCCCGGATCGTCGCACGCACCGTTTCCACGAACGGATACTTCGCCACATCCAGGAACGGCCCCAGCTGCCCGACAACGATCGGCAGATTAGGAAGGCCCAGGTCCGCGCGCAGATCCTTGAACATCTGCACCAGCCGAGCTTCATACGTATCCGCATTTTCCTTGGTCGTAGTATCGGCTTCGCCCTGATGCCACAGCACACCATCGATGCTGCCCGCCCCCGCTACCGCCTTCGCGCGAACCATGCACTGCTCATAGAGATCGGCGCCCTTTACCCAACGGCTCAAGGGCGTGCCCCCCACGGCACATGGAACCAGGCCAATCGTCACCTTCGGGTCCGCCTTCAGCATCTCCAGACCAAAGGGAATACCCGGCCCCTGGCCTCCGGGAATGCGTCCGTCGTACGCGTGGATCGGATCTCGCGCCACCACCCAATGATTATCCGGGTTCAACGACAGCAGCCGCGGATTATCCACCTGCAATGCCAGGCTGCGCGTGTCGCGCCCCACCATGTTGGACTGCCCCATCAGCAGGTAGATGTGAAACGTCGCTTTGGCTGGAGCCGCGACAACAGCCGGCGTGGAAGCCGCGCTCGCCGCCGGCTGCTGCGCTTGCGAGACTGCGCCGGGAACCACACCCACCAGCGCGAAGGAAAAGATCAGAGCCATTCGATTCATACGATGTCCACCCAACGCCCGGAATCGCTCGCATCCGCATCGGCCCGAACCGGGGTTCGTCCTCTGGAGCACGTCCGATTCTATCTGCGGGGACCGCGCGCGGCTACCAACCCCAAAGTCTCGCTACCCGCCCGCCTGCGTGGCCTTGCCTTTGCGGTAGCGCGCCGGAGGCAGCCCATACTCGCGTTTGAACGCGCGGTTAAAAGCCGCTTCGGATTCATAGCCCGTCTCGAGCGCGATCTGCGCGACTCCCTGGCTGGTCGCCGTCAACGCGCGCGCACCCAGGCGAAGCCGCCAGCGAGTCAGGTACGTCATCGGCGGCACCCCGATAAAGTGCCGGAAGCGTTCCGACAGCACCGTGCGCGATAGCCCGATCTCCTGCGCCAGCGTCGCTACAGTCCACGGCTGCGTGTACCGCTGATGGAGTATCGACATCGCCTTGCCCACATCCGGGTCCCGCGCCCCTGCCAGCCAACCCGTCTGGCCTTCCGGCAGTTGCCGCAAGTAACGCCGGAGCACTTCGGCGAACAGCACCTCCGACAGCTTCGTCAACATTGCGCCGCCGCCTGCCTCGCTCGTGGACGCATGCGCGACAGAAAACTTCAGCGTGTTCTCCAGCCACTGGCCCTGCTCATCCTCGCGGATATTGACCTGCAGAAACGGCGGCAGTCCTCCCAGAAACGCCTGGCTGATCTGCGGATCGCACACCAGGTATCCGCAGATAAACCGTGACCGCGGCCCGCCGCCGCCCATGTGGATCGTCTCCAGGCCGCGCTCCAGCACCGCCGGCAGAGCTTCAGCAGCATCAACCGGTACAACCTGCGAACCGCTACCGACCATGTGACGGTGGCCGTGAGGAAAAGCGATGAGATCGCCGGCCGAGAGAGCGATCCTGGTTCCGTCGTGCAGGTGAACGTACGCACTGCCTTCCGAGAGCAGGTGATAGATGATCACCTTCTCAGCCCCGGGCGCGAGAACAGGCGCCAGCGCATGCGACTCAGGACTCGCCATGCACCAGGGTTCGGAGAACTCGCCATTCAGGTAAATGGCAGAGTCCAGCCGGATCACCCGCAGGATTTGCGAAATCGGATCCATAAACCCCTGAGTCTAGCCTGCTGGACCAAGGATCGGCAAAGCTTTCGGTACGGTCGGCAAACTCATCTGCATCCGCCTCCCGCTTGGTCAATTAATGCGTACGCGCGGGGAATACATAGCTGCCCCGTTTGTCGCACGATATGGGTGTCGAGGGCCAACGACCAACAAAGTTGAAAAGGAGAACACCCAATGCCGGCCACTGCAATCACTGCTGCTACCCCGATGACGAGCGACATGGAAGCACTCAAAACCCGTCTGAAAGCCACCTGGATGGACGGAAACTACGACTATTTTTCCCGGTTCATGGAGTCGTCCGCCGTCGACTTCCTCAACCGGCTGGAGATCAAGGACGGAGATTCGCTGCTGGACGTCGCCTGCGGATCCGGACAACTTGCCCTGGTGGCAGCGCGCCGCGGCATTCACGCCACCGGCGTCGACATCGCCGCCAACCTCATCCAGGCCGCTCGCGGCCGCGCCGCATCCGAAGGACTGGACGCCCGCTTCGACGAGGGAGATGCGGAGGAACTGCCATACAGAGAGGCTCGTTTCGATGTTGTGGCGACCATCTTCGGTGCCATGTTCGCGCCTCGTCCGGAGTGCGTCGCGCGCGAACTGGTGCGCGTCTGCCGCCCCGGCGGAACCATCGCCATGGCCAACTGGACGAAGGAAGGCTTCATCGGACAGATGTTCAAGACCTTCGCTCGCTTCATCGCGCCTCCGGGCATGCCCTCGCCCGTGCTCTGGGGAGACGAAACCACCGTGCGCGAGCGCCTCGGGTTCGACGTCTCCGACCTGCGGCTCACGCGCGTGAACTACCGCTTCGACTATCCGTTTTCACCCGCCGAAGTGGTCGAGTTCTTTCGCCAGAACTACGGCCCCACCGTCCGCGCGTTCAACGCGCTCGGCGAAACGGAGCAGGCAACACAGCTGCGAGCGGAACTGGTAGCGCTGTGGACCGCGCACAACCAGTCGAGCGACAGCGCCCGCACCATCGTCGACGCGGAGTACCTGGAGATCGTCGGCAAAACACGCACGACGTACTCCCTGCACGAGTTCGACGACGCAATATGGTAGCCTCATCGCCTTCCGGGGGAACCACCCCGGGTGGCGACGAAAACACATCGAATCGCGCGCCGCGCACAACCTGAAAGAAAGAGGAAACGATGAACACACGAGCAGAAGCACTGGCACTACGAATTCAGCAAGGCGCCGAGACGCTCGCCGACTACGCGCTGCAACTCACCGACGCGCAATGGCAAACCGAGGTAAGGCCGGACGGCCGCAAGGCCGGCGTCATGGTCCACCACGTGGCGAGCGTCTATCCGATTGAGATTGAACTGGCCACGCAGATCGCGCAAGGCAAAGCCATCACCGGACTGACCTGGGAAGTCATCGCGCATCTGAATGCGAATCACGCCACCGCACAGGCCGGAACCGGCAAGCAGGAAACCGTCGAGCTTCTGCGAACCAACAGTCGCGCAGCCGCCGACGCCGTTCGCTGCCTCACCGACGAGCAACTCGACAGTGCCACAGCCGTGTCGCTCTACGGGGACGCACCAGTAACAGCCCAGTTCATGATCGAAGATCACGCGCTGCGCCATAGCTGGCATCACCTCGCGCGAATCAAAGCGGGCCTGTCCTGACGCATGCAGGGAAACAATCGCGGGCCGAACCCCACTCGGCCTGCGATTCATTCTCCCGATAAAGGATCTACTTGGCGCTCTTGCTCGCCGGCCGCGCCTTCGCCTTGCTCTTGCCTTCAAGATTCAGCGCCACCGCAGCGCGGATCAGCTCCTTCAACGCCGCCACGTTAATCGCCTCGCCTTCGTGGATGTCGATCGCCCGCCGCACATTCCCTTCCAGGCTGGAGTTGAACAGCCCCGCAGGGTCCGGCAACGAAGCTCCCTTGGCAAACGTCATCTTCACCACGCTCTTGTACGTCTCGCCCGTGCAGACGATCCCGCCATGCGACCACACCGGTACGCCGGGGCTCGTCGCCTTGGCCCACTTCCACTCTTCCACAATCTCCGGATCGGCCTTGTGCATCACCTCGCGCACCTTCGCGAGCGTCGTGCCGCGCCAGTCGCCAAGCTCCTCGATCCTCCGGTCAATCGTCTCCGACGCAGATCCCATCCAATCACCCTCCCCGGCCACAACTCCAACTCCCGCACCTAATGTAGATGCGCCACACGCCGAACCACAACCGAACCGCGAGCAGAATGGGCACTGGCCAAAGCATCCACCCGCGCCCTCGCATTCATCCTAGGGCCGAAGTATGATTCCCGAACCGTGCACCGCGGCAACCACATCACACGCTGCGACGCCCACCAGGAGAAACTCATGAGCGCACCATCCTTCCCAACTCAAGCCGATATCCCCGGCTATGATTACGGCACGCAGTCCTTGCCGCGTTCGCCCGTCTCCCTCGACGAGTTGCGTTCCCTCGAACAGGCCGCCGGACTCACCTCCGAAGACAAGGAGTGGCTCCGCCGCGCAGGCGAGAGCCTCGTACCCAACGCCGAGCGCGTCGTCGATAGCTGGCGCGCGGTCATCGCGTCCCAGCCGGAACTCGCTCGCGTCTTCTTCGACCCCGACGGCAAACCCGACGAGGCCTACAAAGCCGCCGTCAAAAAGCGCTTCGTGCAGTGGGTCATCGACGCCTGCGAGCGGCCGCATGATCAAGCGTGGCTCGACTATCAGGAGGAGATCGGACGACGCCACACACCCGCGAAGAAGAACCAGACAGACCACGCGCACACACCGCCCGCGGTTCCTCTTCGATACCTGATCGCATTCTCTGCAATTACCGCCACAACCATTCGCCCGTTCCTCGAGCAAAGCGGCCGCAGTCCCGCCGACGTGCAGAAGATGCACGATGCCTGGATCAAATCGATGCTCCTGCACCTGGCTCTCTGGACCCGCCCCTACGTTCCGGACGGCCTATGGTAAGCGCTGTTCCGTAAAGCCGATCTGCAGCGGCGCGTACTCCCCGCCGCGTCGCTCATCGGTCCATCCTGTCCAGAAGTTTTTCCAACCCGTCGAACCGGTCGCGCCAGAACGCGCCGTACGCTTGCAGCCAGCCCACCATAGGCGCCAGTGCCTCGGGCTGTGCCCGATAGTGCGTCTCGCGCCCCTGGCGCCGATGCCGCACCAGCTTTGCCCGCTTCAGCACCGTCAAGTGCTTGGACACGGCCGGTTGCGAAACCCCTGCATACCGGGTCAACGCATGAACCGTCTGCTCCCCCTGCCGCGTCAACTCCTCGAAAATAGCTCTGCGCGTCGGATCGGCAAGAGCCCGGAAAATCGGATTCGCATTCGCTTGCTTCACTCCATGAACCATAACCACGCGGTTATGGCTTGTCAAGCCACTCTTAGCCTCTAGCTCTCCTGCAACCCGCCCGCCTCTCCATCTCAGGTAACAACAGAGCCATTTTCAGCGGCTTGCCGGATTGCAGCGTCAAGCACCACACCGCCAGCGAGTCAGCGAAGGTACGGAATGTACGCAGGCACCCGTGCCCGGTATGCCTCGTACGTCGACTTGAAGCGATCGGCCAGCAGCCGTTCCTCGGCGTGGATACGCACCTCCGTCCCGGTGAGGAAGAAAGCCAGCCCCAGCAGGAACATCGGCCACCACGCCGTGCAGCATCCCGCTGCCAGAAGCATCCCCAGCATGGACGCGTAGATCGGGTGCCGAACCAGCGCGTACGGACCTGTCTGGATCAGATCGTGGTCCTCGCTCAGCGCAGCCTCGTAACGCCACTGCTTCCCGAGATGTCGCGTCGCGGCCCACGCCAGGATCGCGGACGGCGGAGCCAGCAGCATCGACGCAATCAGCGAGATCGCCGACTTATGGAATCCCACAGGATGAACCGGGAACAGCGTGCACCAGAACCCGATGCCCGCCAACAGGATGCCCCATCGCGAAGCCGGCGCGCGCACCACCTTCTTCTGTCCGGCAGCTTTCTTGCGCACGCTGACAAACGCCAGAATCCAGCCGACCCAACAGACAATCAATTCAACGAGTGCGACAGTCTGTAACATGCGGAGAATTGTATCTGCACACGCGCACCGCGTCTTTCTGCCGGAATCTGCGTCTATATGCCCAGTCTGTTCGAGTGCGGTATCCTAGTCCGCACCCGCCGCGCGTATTTCGGGCCTGGAATGCGCCACGCGACTGCACAACTTTTTTGAGGTGATCGACATGAGCACGCTCCTGCTTCTCCGGGCCCGCTCGTTTTCCTGCAGCCTTGTTCTTCTCTCTGCCGTCGGAGCTTCTCTCGGGTCAGCCAGTCTCAACGCCCAGTCCGCCGCCAAGCCGGCAGGCTCATCCAGCGGCTTCTCCATCGAAACCGAAATGCTCACCTACCGCGCGCTGGAGTCCAACGGCGAGGCCATCGCCTGCGACGTTGCAGCCTACCTCTACGGCGCCAAAACCGACTTCCGCAAAATGCCTGGCGGAGCCGTGTGCAACGTCGGCAGCAACAGCTCGTCCAGCGTCGGCGTGGTGGTGCTGCCCTTCGATCGCAGCGCCTTCGCCGACTTCCAGATCTGGCGCTCCGACATGCAGACCATGGCCGAGTTCGAGGTCCGCGGCGCCAACGCCTGCGCCGCACACGCCAACGCGCAGGAAGGCGCGCAGCCTGGCCGTCCGCAAGGCCGCGGCCTCACCGGCACCACGTCCACAACCTCCGCCGCTTCCACTGCCGCCGCAGTTGGCGGCGTAATGGGAGCCATGACGCCCGCAGGCGCAATGCTCACCACCGGCGCAGGCATCCTCGGCCTCTTCGCCAAAAACCAGGACTCCTCGCCCGTCGGCGGCACCATCGAGGACCAGGCCTTCATGGACAACGTCAGCCGCGAGCTTCGCTCCGTCAACGTCTCCGTGCTCATGCCTACGGTCTACAGCCCCTTCGGCCTCAGTTCCATCGACCCCGCGCGATCCCCCTTCGTCACCGCGCTCGACAAGCTGCTCCACACTCGCGACTGCCTCGTCGCCTCCAAGGGCCAGTCCGATCCCGACGTGAAGAACATCGAGGAGTTCCTCAACGTTCTCGCCGGCACCACCACACCGGCCAAGTCCACTGCGCCCACGTCCGCCTCCAGCGCTTCATCCGGCGGTTCTTCCGCGACAGCGGCAGCTCCGGCTCCGCCCAGCTCGTCGCACCTCTCCGCCGTGCTCAACGCCGATGGCCTCGCGCAGCGTCTCGGCGCCGATCCCGCGACGGGCAAGGTTCCCGATAACGCGCCGCATCACCTGTTGCTCGTCAAAGCGCTGGAGTCCGGCGGCTCGGTCAACCGGTCTGCCAGCATCTTCGGCAGCAAGATGAGCTACAGTGGCGGCTCGGTCGGCACCTACGCGCTCTTCAACCTGGACGGCGATCTCGAGTGCTCGGGCAACGTCTACGACTACGCCGGCCCTGTCGGCACCAAGAAGTTCCAGAAGCAACTCCGCGACTACAAGCCTGACCCGTCCAACCAGGTCATCTTCCAGCGCGGAACCTGTCGTGGCCGCTAGCGCAACATCGTTCGTGGATAGGCGAGCATTCCGGCAAGAGTCCTGTTCGCGCTGACACTTGTCGCGTCGCTACCGGCCGCGCTCCGCTCGGACGAGCTCAAGCCACCTCATCGCGCCTCTCGCCCCTTGCGCATCCGCACCACCTGCAGCACCTCGCCATTTGGCAGCGCAACATCCACGCGCCCCGTCTCGCGATACCCGCGCAAGGTATAGAGCGGCACGCCGGTAAGCGTCGACCCCATCTCCAGATCGGAGAAACCCGCCCCTCGCGCCGCCTCCTCGCAGTGGCGCAGAATCAAGCTCCCCAGCCTGAGCCGCGCCCATGCCGGGTGGACAAAGATTGCCCGAATCTTCGCCGCTTCCGTCGCAGGATCCAGCAGCTCCGACTCTCGCCCTGGACCATGGTCGCTGCCAAACAACGTCCGCCGCCGGCTCCAGCCACCGCAGCCCGCAAGCACCGGAGCACCCTCGAGCGACCCCGCCCGAGCCTCCGCAACAAAGTACGTCCCATCTTCAATCAGCTGCGTGTCCAGACCCAGCGCATGTCCCAGCGCGCCGTCCATCTGCGCCTGCGTGTAGTCCGCGGCCTGCAGTCCGCGCACCGACTCCTCAATCAGCCGGCGCAGAGCGTCGGCATCCTCCATCCGCGCCACCCGAATCCCAAACCCAAATTCACCCTTCACCATACGTCCCACTCACCACGAGTCAGCTCCGCGCCCTCTGCGAGCCGCTCCTACACGCAAGGAGCCACCGCAATCGGCCGCTCCAGCGCCTTGCGATCCCACCCCGCCGCATCCGCGCCCGCCGCATACGTCGTCTCCAGAAAACTCATCACCGCATCCTCCGGCGACGCAGCCTTCTGCACCTCGTCATACTTCAGCAGAAACTCGCCCAGCGCCGGATCCCACGCACCCGGCCGAACCGGCTTCTCCGCCAACCCCGCCGGAACCGGAGCCGCGTAGCAGTAGAACGCCGCCGCTCCAAACCCGCCGTTGCCCGGCCACCATCCCGCCGAGATCACCTCATGCGAGTACGCCTCCTGCTGAATCCAGTCCGGCCGCGGAGGTCCGCTTGCCGCCCGCCCGTTGAACCGCGTGCAACACAGATCGAAGCTCCCCCAGAAGAAATGCACAGGGCTCACCTTTCCCTGGAACCCGGTCTCAAACCGCTTCAGCAGCGCATCCACCCGCATCAACACCTCGTGAAACCGCTCCACCGCCGCGCGGTCATAGGAGGCATGCGCTGTGTCCAGGTCGAAGCGTACCGGAGCCGCCACCTCCACCGGCATGGGCCAGATCTTCACCTCCACCCCCAGCCCTGCCAGCTCCGCGCGATACTCCGCATAGAAGTCCGCCACGGATCGCGGCTTCAGCTCCAGTTCCGCACGCTCGCCCGAGCCCATCCGCAGCTCCAGCACGTGCTCGCAGAAGTCGAACTCCACTTCCAGCACATCGCCGCGCCACGGCATCGCCGAAGTCGTCAACCCTCGCGCGCTCACGTACAGCGGCACATTCCACCAATGGTTCTGCAGCGGCGTCAGCGCCAGCCTCGTCTTGCCCACAATCTGCGTCCACATGTGCAGCGTGTCCGCCGTGTCCTTCCACGCGTCCCACTTCAGTTCCGGCCATGCACTCGTCGGCTCTGCCATACCCACACCTCCACCGGGAAAGAGCCACAAGCTTAACACCGATTCGGACCGGTTCGCCTCCCCCCGCCCATGAATCCTCGCCCGCACCCCCGGCGGCAGGAACGTCGCAACGCGTTCGCGCATTCAATTGTGCTCGTTGGCCCACACGGGGCTGGCCAACTCAATGGCCCAGATCGGCCCGCCCTCGTAGAACGGCCCTTGCTCCTTCACAAATCCGGGAGCCGGCCCTTCCGCAATCCAGATCTGGATATTCGGCGGCTGTTTGCCGACCAGCGGCGCCACCACGCCCGCCACTCCGCCAAGTTCAATCTTGATCTCGAACCGCCGCGCCTTACGCGCCGAGCCCAACACGGAAAACGGCTCCTCCGTCCGCGGAGTGATCACCAGCGTCACCACTCGCGGCTTGGGCGTCGCCACAATCATCGACACTTTCGTCTCCGGCTTATCCGGCGCAAGATTCTTCGCAATCGTCAGCACCATGCCGTTGGCCAGGTCGGGCGGCAGCTTCAGCGAGTCGGTCTTCACCTCCTCCTTGCCATCCTTCCCCGTAGTGCGTGTAGTCACCACGCCACGCCGCACATCGATCTGCATATCCAGCGGATGCGAATACGAGGGCCCCTTCTGAATATGGTGGTCGCTGATCAGCCGAAACGTGCCCCGTTGGGAGTACACCGTCGTCTCGTCATCCACTGATCCGTCTTTGAACCGGAAGACCAGGTGCGACGTAACCCGGCTGCCCTGCACCACCTCGATCAGGTCCCCGACCGCCAGCAGGTGGCCATCCTCCGCGCGGAGCGCAAGGAATCCATGCAGCGTTCCCTCCACATGGCGCACCGCCACCGATTCCGCCGCCAGCGCCGGCACCAATCCGAACGCCAACACCGAACCAACTATCCAGCCGCGAAAACGCGCCCACCGTGAACGACTCATACTCTCTACGATGAGCAGTGTCCCGCCGGAGTTATCGCGTCCTCTCTCATCCTTTTGCCACATCTTTGCTGCGGACTTGTCGCCGCCGCGCCGGGCATCTTCGTTCACCAGCCCGCCATCCTAGGGGCACGGGCTTTGTTCGGAGGAGGCTCAATTTCAAACCCGGAAGGCGTTCCATGAAACTCATCTCCGCACACATTGAAGATTTACGCACCCTCTACATCAACGACCTGAAAAAAGCCCTCGACATGGAGGAGAAGATCACCAAGGCTCTGCACGGGATGATCGACAGAGTCACAAATCCGGAACTTCGCACCGCCCTCAGCAACCACTTCCAGGAAACGCGGGGTCACGTCACCAAGGTGCAGGCGCTGCTCCGGCGCGATGCGACCGAAGACAGCAGCAAGTCCTGCAAGATCATCGGCAGCCTGACCAGCGAAGCCTCCGACACTGCCGAAGATGTCACCAACCCGGCCGTTCGCGACATCGCTCTCATCGGAGCGGCCCAGCAGATCGAACACTACGAGATCGCCATCTACGGAACGCTTCGCCGCTGGGCCGAGATCCTTGGCCTCAGCGACGATGTCACCGTCCTCAAATCCATCGAAGCGGAAGAGGGTAAGGCCGACAAGACGCTCAGCGACATCGCCGGCACCGTCAACAGCATGGCCGCCGCAGCCTGAACAGAACTCAATCGTGCGCGAACGCAGGAGAGCCGCATCAATCCGGCTCTCCTGCATCGCCCGCTCGCGCTATGTGACAGGAGCCTGCCAGTCGTCCTGCGCTGTGATGGCGCCGTCCATCCAGGTCCACTGAATCTTTTGATACGTGAACGTAATCTCTTCGCGCAGCGGAAGACTCGCATTCGCAGCAATCGAAGTATCCGGCAGCGACTGGGTAATGGAAGCAATGCTCGCGTTGGTCAACGTGATGCTGTAAATCTGCAGCACCTTCCCCGACGCATCGTTGCCGAAGAACTTCAGCACCCACGTGGTCAGATTCTCATTATTGACCAGCGCATTCAGCAGCAGTGGCGAGCTCCTGTCGATGGCCTTCACAATCATCACCGGGGTATGCTGCCGCTTGCCGGTCGGCAGGCCGGTGGACGCATCGCGAGGGCTCAGCACTGTCTCGCTGAATGCATGCACCTCAATGTTGCCCTCCCGCCCCTTTATGGTGACCCCTCCAGTGATCTGCCCCTGCTTCTGGCCCGCTACCGTCAGATACGCGTTCTGTGCCATGGGACGCTCCTGTGTGTTGCAGTAAGTGGCTAAAGCTCATGGGATAGCACACGCTCCGAACGCCGGTCAAATTCCAGCGTGTCGCCACCGCACCATTGCCCCGCTTCGCCTACCATGTAGGGCAGAGCTTCGCTATGAATCCACCCGGCACGGCGGTTGCGCCTCCATCCACGCGGTCCGCACCATCGGATACCGCGCGCCGTCTCCTGCCATGGCTGGTCGCCGTCGCCTTCTTCATGGAGTCGCTGGACACGACCATCCTCAACACCGCTGTCCCCGCCATCTCGGCAGCGCTCCACGTCGCCCCTCTCAGCATGAAAGCGGTGCTGGCCAGTTACACCCTTTCGCTCGCCGTGTTCATCCCCATCAGCGGCTGGATGGCGGACCGTTTTGGTACCCGCCTCGTCTTCTCCTCCGCCATCGGCATCTTCACCCTCGGCTCTTTCCTGTGCGGAATCTCCAGCAGCATCGAGCTGCTCATCGCCTGCCGTATTCTGCAGGGCTGTGGCGGAGCCATGATGGTGCCCGTAGGCCGGCTCACCCTGGTGCGCACCTTCGCCCGCTCCGAACTCATCCGCGCCATGAGCTTCGTCACCATCCCCGCCCTGGTCGCTCCCATGCTCGGCCCCATCGCAGGCGGCCTCATCGTCGGCTACCTGCATTGGCGCATCATCTTCTTCGTCAACATCCCCATCGGCATCGCCGGACTCATCCTCGTCTACCTGCATCTGCAGGACTACCGCGAAGAGCAGACGCCTCCCCTCGATGTCGTCGGCCTCATCCTCTTCGGCTCTGGCATCGGCCTGCTCTCCTACGTGCTCGAAGTCTTCGGCGAACCCACGCTCAACTACACCGAGAAGTTCGGACTCATGGCGATGTCGCTTGTGCTGCTCGCCGGCTATCGCATCCACTCCACCGCGTTGGAACACCCCCTGCTGCTCCTGCGCCTATTCCGCATCCGCACCTTCCGCGCCGCCGCCGGCGGAGGCTTCTTCACCCGGCTCGGCATCAGCGGAGTCCCGTTTCTGCTGCCTCTCCTCTACCAGGTAGGACTCGGCTTCACGCCCATTCAATCCGGACTGCTGCTGATGCCGCAGGCCCTCGCGGCCATGACCGTGAAGGCGTTCATGCCTGCGCTCCTCCGCCGCATTGGCTACCGCGCCGTCCTCGTCTCGAACACATTGATCCTCGGAGCCCTGCTCATGGTCTTTGCCACCATCGGCCTCGAGACTCCCGTCTGGATCATCGTCCTCCAGGCCTTCCTCTACGGGGGCTTTGCCTCCATGCAGTACACCAGCATGAACACGCTGGTCTACGCCGACATCGCCGATCACGACGCCAGCAGCGCCAGTTCCATCGCCAGCACCATGCAGCAGATGGCGCAAAGCTTCGGCGTTGCGATCGCCGGCATGGCCACCGCGTTCTTCATCCCCGCCCGCTACTCCAACCCCAACCAGATGATTCACGGCATCCACGAGGGCCTCGTCGCCCTCGGACTCATGACCATGGCCTCCACCGTCGTCTTCCGCAGCCTCAAGGCCGAAGACGGCGACGACGTCAGCCGTCAGAAAGCCCTGCACCCCGGCGGATAATCTCTACTGCCCCCTGCCCATCGTCGCGGCCCGCGCCATCTTTCTTTCTCGCGGATTCACCACCACGTACCCTTGCGCGTTGTTCACGTACACCGCGTCGAACAGAGCCATCGGCAGCAGCCCATCGCCAATCCCCTCCACCGGCGTCTCCACCAGCGCCACCGCAACATCGCGAAACGCCTGCGCCGCCACCGTCAGATCGACCCGCCCCATCCGCGTCGCAGCTGCACCGGCCGTCGACATCACCGTCCGCGGCTGCAGCATCGGGCAATGCAGTGCCGTCGAGACCCGCTGCCCCATCAGCACCACCGACGTCGCACCGGAATCCAGCAGCAGCCGCAGCTTCGCCTGCCCTCGGGCCTCAGCCTCGGCCGCAACCATCATGCGGCGATCCGCCCTGTCCAGCGGCACCGCTTCGCCTTCCAGCGCCTCCCGCAGATCGCCGCTCTCCTCGATCCGCAGCCGCTTCGCGCGGTAGTCCAACAAGTAGTTGAAGCGCGAAAGAAAATCCTGCCCCAGAATCCCCACAATTCGCCGATCCATCCGCCGCATCCCGGAGAGGTCTTCTTCCAGCACCGGAAGCCCGTCCACCTGCACGCCGCCGACCGCCAACTTCGCCAGCGTGCCAACATTCACTCTGTCGTTGCCCGTCACCGTCAATTGCTCCACCGGCTCCAGCGCCGTCAACGACAACCGCTTCGCCACCGCCGTATCGACGATCGTCCGATCGGCGCCCGTGTCCAACAAAAAAGTTAAGGAAACGTCGTCGTTCGCTGTCACCGGCACCAGGATCAGTCCGCCGCGAACCAGTTGCAGCCGTATCTCAGACTCTGCGTGGGCCGTTGTGCGGCCGGCGGTGAGAAGCAGAACAACCGCGGCCAGCGTGATCGTAACTCGTGCGAACGTGCGTTTCATGGAGTTCTCCCCCTCAATCGGGAGAACCTGGGGCCAAGTCCAAGTATTCGCAGTCTAGGAGCTTCTATGCGAACAGGCGGTGACTATGGTCACGCCATCCGGCGAAGCACGAAACGTCTGTGATATTTTCGCTGCAGGGGGCGATCAATGGCTCATACCGAGAGTTACACCTGCGACGTGTGCGGCGACAAAAAAGGTGCCGATGGCGATTGGTGGCTTGCCTGGGTCGACTGCTTTCACGGCGACAAGCCCGGCGAGGATCAGCCGCTGATTCAGCTCACGCGCTGGCAGCTGAAACAGGCCCACTCGCCCAACGTCCGCCATCTCTGCGGAGCCCAGTGCGCCAGCACCATGGTCAACCGATTCCTCTCCGTGCAGCACGAAAACCCCGAGTCCCACTGCGAAACACCGTAGCTGCCGCTTTGGCAGTAGCAGCGGGCTTCAGTAGATGCTGAAAAAGCCCGCTTTGCTTAAGGGCAAGGATTTATCCGTGCCGTAAAGGCTCTGTTTCCACCGCGGCTTTAGCCCCTGAGGTCAGCAAAAAAGAAGCGCCCCAACGTGCGGGGCGCTTTCGATCGGTTTTGCCTCCGTCGGAAAACTAGGGCGTCTTCGGAACGGTGCAGGTCATGCTGAACACACCGTTCGTGTAGGTCTGGCCATACGTGCACACCAGGGTGACGCCATCGATGGTCATATTCATCTGCGTGCCTTCCCATGTCTGGTTGCCGGAATTCGGCGGAGCATTCACCAGCGCCATCATCAGCGCGTTCTGCGGAGTGCCCGGAGCGATCGCGAAGTTCGAGAACGTCAGCGTGTACGACGTCCCCGGAGTCACCGGAACCGACGAAGGCGGCGCCAGCGAGGGCACAATCTGCGCGACCGTCGTCGACGTCGTCAGGTTGGTCACCGAGATCGTCTGCGGAGCGGCCGTCTCCAGAATGTCAAACTCCTTCACCACACCCGAATCGGGGTCAGGGAAGGGAAACGCGTTGGAGACGCCCATCGAGATGGGGTTGATCGTGGTATCCGAGTAAACCGTGATCGGCGCACTCCAGCGGTTGTTCGTGTAATCGCCGAGGCGGTAGGTCGTTCCCGCGGGCAGGTTCACCGCAGTCGTCGAGCTCTCGGGAGAGATCGTTGCCCACACGGGCGCGGGCGTCGTCTGCGCATGCATGGCCGGCGCTGCCAGCAGAATCGGTGCAATCAGACGGAGAGTAAAGGAAAGTGGTTTGCGTGACATTTAGGGCCCCTTGGGATACGTGTCGGTGCTGCTGTTTCCTACAGGTCCTATACTTTCATCCGCAAAACCATACGAGTATTCCCATAAAGTGGGACCGGCCTGTAACCTCCGTTCCACCCCATAACACCCAAGTCGCCTAAAGAAGCGTCATCTCAACCGGCCACCGCTTTCCCCTCCAGATGCGTCATCTCGACCGGAGCGCGCAGCGCGGAGTCGAGAGAGCCCGCATTTCGCACCTCTGCCGCCCTCAAAGGGGTCGGCCCACGGGAAAGGTGGAATCTTGGTAAATTACTGTAAACGATAGGGATAGTTGGCTATGGCCAGCCGTATGCGCTCGTCCCGAAAGTGAGCAGCACCAGGAGGACAAACGCCAGCAGCGCGTAAACCAGAACATCGAGTCGTCGCACCATCGGCCTTCCCTCCCTTGAGGGCTTAGATGCCAGGCGCGACAGTCAGGCTGTTTGGGCGAGCGGCCGGTTTGGACGCTACTGCAACCCCTTCACCAGGTACAGGTCGGAGAGCAGCCGGGTATACCCGTATACGTAGGAGCGGCCGTCATTGCTGAACATAATGTGCGACATGTCGCACAGCCCGGTGACGTCCAGCGGATTCACCTCTTTGAACAGCTGCTTCTGCCCCGTCGTCAGGTTCAGCCGGTAGATCTTCACCGGCACCTCGCGCCAGTGGTTGACGAACATGAAATTCGGGTCGGAGGTCCAGGCGAAGTTCTCATTCACCTCCAGTCCGGGAATCGGACGAGGATCGCCACCGGCGACCGGGTACAACTGCGCGGGTTCGTTGTTCAGGGTCTTGCCGGCGATCCACTTGCCGTCGGGCGAGGCCGTACAGTTGACGACGCCTTCCGGCGTCACTGGCCGCGGTTTGCCGCCATCGACGCTCTGCACAAAGCAGCGCGACTCGCGGCCAGCCAAGTGCCCGGGGAAGACAACCTGCTTGCCGTCCGGCATCCAGCGCACCGGATGCCCGTACTGCTGAATCCCGCCGGGATCGAGATGGCGCGCGGTGCCCGTTCCGGTCGGCAGCAGCACGATCTGCGTGTAGTTCACCGTCGCGGCGGCCCACTTGCCATCGGGCGAGAAGCCGCCAGCCATGCCTTCGCCAAGTGGCACGGGCGAAGATCCATTGAGGTCGCGAACCGCGACCGTGTACGTTGGTCCGCCCTGCTCGCCTTGCTCGTCGAACAGCACGGTGCTCCCGTCCCCGGAGAAATCCGTCGGCAGCGACCAGTCGAGCCACGAGATGTCACGCTCGCGTGCCGCCCCATCGGCCATGCTCATAATGCCGGCACGCTGCTCGTCGCGAGTGAACAGGACATGGCCGTCGGGCGAAATGTCCTCCAGCGTCACACCGCCAGGCGCGCGGTAGGCGAGGCGCTGCGTACCCTGCAGGTCGACCGCGTAGATCCGCCGTTGCAGGCCCACATCGGTGGCGGAGAAGAAGACCTCCTTGCCGCTCGGAGCCCAGGCCAGTCCTTCTTCGCTCTCCCAGCCGGTCGACAGCACGCGCTTGTGGCCGCTCATGTCCACCACCGCGACGACCCCGCGGTCGTCATCGTCCGTCGGATGGTCGAGGAAGGCAATCAAGTCGCCCGCAGGCGAGATGCGCGGATGACTGATCCAGCCGGTGGTCTCGTAGAGCACGTGCCCGAGCGGGAATTCGAGCCGCTGATGACCGGCCATGTCGCGGACGACCGCGAGGTCTTTGCCATCGGGAGCCCAGTCGGCCCAATCGATATTTTCGGCGATCGGACGCGGGCGCTGCGAGCCGGTCAGCATCACCTGGCCGAGTCTCCCACGCAGGGTCAGCATGAACCGCGGATCGGCCTTCTCCACGACCGCCATCTCGCCCCTGGAGGAGACTGCCAGCAACGCATCGCCGGGAAGTCCCAGGCTGCGGGTGCCGGAGAACTTGGAGTCGGTGGCATAGATCTCCAGCGGCCCCCCGTCCCAGGCTGCGCTGTAAACAATATTGTTGCCGTCCGGCGCAAACCGGGCGGTGAAGACAGTGCCGTGGCGGACGGTGAGGCGCTGAAACTCCGGCGCCGGCGTCCGCGCAGTGTGCCGCCCCAGCGCAATGCCTCCAACCACCAGGACTCCGGCGGCGAATAAAGCGAGCACGATCCAAAGCGCTCGGCTGCGGCCAGTCGGCGCGGGCGACCCGGGAGGCGGCGGAGCTCCGGGATCGGCTGGAGGGGTCCGGGTCGGCGGGTTCTCCACTACGGGAGCGTGCAGGGTCGCAACAAAGCGGTAGCCCCGGCGAGGCACTGTCTCAATAAAGGAGGGGTTGTCGGCGCAGTCGCCCAGAGCGGTGCGCAGCTTCCCGACCGCGACGTTGACCGCGTGGTCGAAGTCGCCGAAGCTCTCCTCCGGCCAGATCCGGGAACGGAGCTCCTCCCGGGTGACCAGGGTACCTGGCCTCTCTAACAAGAGCTGCAGCACCTTAAAGGGCTGGTCCTGAAGTTTGACCCGGCTACCCGATTTACGTACCTCTCCTGCGTGGAGATCGGCCTCAAACGCACCAAAGCGAACCTTGCTGGCTCCGTTGGAGCCAGCTGTCCCCCCGTTGTTGGAATGCTCCAGCATGTCTTGGCTCCAACCTTCTTGATGCCACAAAAACCCTGTTGCTTCAACTAATTTGACAGGAGAGGTTTCTCGTCAACATCTCTCCGGCATCTCTCCTGCAACCTAACCAACTCTTTATGCAGGGGCTAGCTGCAGTGCATTGAGGTACCAGCGGTAGGACCGCAGCATGGCATTTCAGGGGTGAATGCCATGCGGGAACTTTGCTTCCAGGTGCTGCTTCTTTGGACGCTGGGGACGGTTGCCGGTCAGCCGCCAGCCTGGGGATCTGCCGCGGCAGGGAATCTCGGCTCCGCACCCGATCGTGCAGCGAAGGGAACGGCCAAAGAAGCAGTCGGATTTGAGCTCTACCACGACTACATGATCGTACTCCGCGGAGCGGCAGGTCCGGCAAAGGGGCTCAACTTCCTGCTGGACACCGGAGCGACTCCCAGCGTGCTCACCCCCAGGCTAGCCGCCAAACTCCACCTGGAGGTGGTTGGGGAGGACATCGCCGTGCTGAACGAGACGGTCCGGGGAGGCCGCGCTACGGTGCCTGAACTCCAGGTAGGCCCCGTCCGCAAGCAGAACCTGCCGGTGCTGATCGAGGACCTCGGCTTCCTCCAGAAGCAGTTCCCGCTCCAGATCGACGGCATCGTCGGCTTGGACGTTCTGGGGACGGACGCATTTGTCATCGACTATGCGACTCGGGAGATCCGGTTCGGAGACCTTCCGGCGATGCGGGACTCCATCCCGCTGGAGATGAAGGGCGGCCTGGCGTTCGTGGAGGCAACCGTCGACCATGCGCCGGTACACCTGCTATTCGATACCGGGGCTCCCTCGCTCATCCTCTTTGAGCAGACGGCCGTGCCGGTCGCAGGTTCCAAGATCAGCGGGCCGCTGCCTCCGCCGAAACCGATCGGAGAATTCGACCGCAAGCATGTGCAAACCATCCGGGTTCGCCTGGGCGACACAGAGTTCGGGCGCGAATCGGCATTCGTGGTGCACAACCCGGGAGATGCAGGGCACGGCTTCGACGGCCTGATGAGCCCGGCCGCCCTCGGCATTACCCGCGTCGCGGTGGACGTGGCTCGAGGCACGCTGGCCTTCGCCCGCGAGCCCTAACCTCCAGAGGCAGGAAGTTCGGCCGCCCGCGCCATCTCCGGAAGGACAGCCGCCTCTGCCGCCGCCTTCTGCCTCGAGGCCTGCCGCATCGCGTGGCCGCGCACCGGCATGGGCCGCCCCAGCCATGTGAGCAGAATGCGGTTCGCTTCCTCGGGCATGTCCTCAAAGACCGAGTGCGTACCGCCCGGCACCACCACCAGCTCCGCATTGCGCAGCCGCCGCTGCAGCTTTGCCGCGGAGTTGAACCCCACCGTGAAATCGCGGTCGCCCCACACCAGGAGCATTGGAATGCGCCGCACCCGGCGCAGCGCCGTGCGCAGTTTCCCCATCTCCGCGAACCAGCAGCGAATCACGCACAGCACGTGGCGCCGCGTGCCCGGACTTCGCAGTCCTTCCACGATCTCGCGCAAACTGCGCTCGCCAACGCGGTCCGCGCCACCGTACATATCGCCCAGCGCCATCCGCTGAAGACGCTGCGGCAGATACGGGAGCGCCCCAAGCAGCAGCGCGCCGGACCGTGTGCTGTACACGCGCACCATCAGGTCGCTCGAGCGGCTGTACGGATTCGCCGGCGCAAACAGCACCAGCCTCCGCACCCGCCGGGAATTTGTCGCAGCCAGCATCAACGCCACCGCCCCGCCATACGAGTGCGCGACCACATCCGCCTGCGCAATGCCCAGCGCGTCCATGATCGCCACAATGCGCCGCGCCGTCGCACGCAATCCCGCATCCAGTCCCAGCACACGCTGCGACTTGCCCATGTTCACCAGGTCGATGGCATAAACGCTGCCCAGGCCGGTAAGTGCGGCGATGTTCCCGCGCCAGTTGTCACTGGACCCCACCAGGCCATGCAGCAATAGAATCGGCCGGCCGCTGCCCGCATGCAGGTAATGCACGCGCAAGCCGCCGGCATCGACGTACCGTTCTTCGAACTCAGGTTGCGGGGTCTCCTGCTTCATGGCAGAAAATCCTTTCTCGCAATTCCTTAAACCCGGCTTCGTGCGAAAAGACTGCATTCGGCGGATACTGCGGGCTTCCGGTATCCGCAAACTCAGCGTCGCTGCCCATTGGATGTTGCAGCAGCCAAAAGCGTAAGCTGAATCTCCGACGAAATTTTGCGGAAGGTTCAGGCCGATCCTGCAAGAGCAATAGGCCGCCAAAACCAGCATTGTCAATCAACCCTTGGTAACCTGCACCTCCGAAGCGATCGCCATGAAACACACCCCGTCCCCCTCCGGACCCCGCCGAAGCCTCCACGTCGGCCACCGCGGAGCCGCAGGGCACGCCCCGGAAAACACGCTCGCTGCCATCCGCAAGGGCATCGCGCTCGGCGTCGATTATGTGGAAGTCGACATCCAGCGAACGCGCGATGGACGCCTGGTGGTGATGCACGATCTGTTAGTCGACCGGACCACCGATGGCTCAGGCCTGCTTGCAGACCTCACCTGGCAGCAACTGCAATTGCTCGACGCCGGCGAGGGCGAACGCATCCCCGCGCTCGAAGCCGTACTGGCAGAAGCCGACGCACACGCCGGCGTGATGCTCGAAGCCAAGATGCCGGGCCTGGCGGCGGACCTCGTCCGCGCGGTGCAGGCCTCGGGTTTTTCCGGACCGGTGCTCTACGCGTCGTTCCTGCACGCCGAGCTGCTCGCGATCCGCGGCCTGAACCCGCAGGCGCAAACCATGGCGCTCATCGACGATGCACCGCCCTCCGGCGCCATCTTCGCGCGCGACGCCGAAGCGACCCACGCAGGCCTCTCAATCGAATGCGCGACGCCGGAGCTGGTCGCAACCCTCCGCAAGGCCGGACACTCCGTATACGTCTATACCCTCAACGAGCGCGAGCAGATCGAACGCGCCATCGCATTCGGAGTGGATGGCCTGATCTCCGACTACCCCGACCGCCTGCCGCGCTGCCCCTGACTCTGCCTACTTCGCCACCGCCGGCATCACGCCCACCTGCTGTGGCTCCCCATTCGAAGGGCCAATCGCTCCCGGCAACTGCACAGCCGTCGACTCCGCAATCTTCGGCGCCACGTACGACGCATCCGGACGCCAGCGTCCCTTGCTGTCCTCAACCATCGGAACAATGCCCGGCTTGGCATGGAACGCCGAGTGGCGATCGTTGCCGAAGAACGTCGACCACATCCGGCCCTGCTTGTCGCGGAAGAAGTTTGCGTGGCCCGCGTGTGGCACCGCCAGATAGCGCTCGCTCCACGGACCTGCGAGCGAGTCCGCCGTGGCAACGTAGGTGTTGTACTCGCCGAGAACAAAGTCCGCGGCGGTGAGATAGTACCTGCCCTTGTCCTTGAACAGGTACACGCCTTCGAACCCGACCTCGCGGCCGCTCTTGCTGACGATGTGCCGATACGGTTCCGCGAGCCCGCTCATGTCCGGCTTCATCTTCGCAATCCAGCCGCCACCGTACAGCGAATAGACCGTGCCTTCGTCATCCTGAAACAGCGATGCATCAATGCCCGTCGACAGCGGCTTGTCCGGCTTGATCGCAATCTCGTACGGCCCTTCCGCCTTGCCCGTCGTCGACTTCAAAATCGTGATGCCTTGCCGCGGCACCGAGAACGGAATCCAGAAGGTGTGATTGATGTAGTGAATCTCCGGCGCCCACAGCGGACGGAACGGCTCTCCGTCGCGCATCGTAATCGGCTTCATCCAGGTACCGTCGCGGTCGATGTTCCACACCACCGTCGACTGCCGCGGCAGATCGCGCACCGGCGACCAGTGCTGCAGGTCCGGCGACTTCCACACCGAGAGGTCCGACGTCACAATCATCATCTCCGGCCCGCCCGTCGTGCCCGTCATATAGTAGTTGCCGTCGCCCGCCAGGCAGATGGATGTGTCGCGCAAAAATTGATCGAACAGCGGCTCCATCTTCGGCATGTCCAGCCCGGACTGCTCCGTCGTGCTCCAACCCGCGCGCTTCGCCATCGCGTCGCGCGTATGCAGAAAGAGGATCGGCCCCGTGTGCAACGGGCCGGAATCGTCGAACACTTCCACCGGACTCTTCGCGCTAGCGTGCAGCTCGATCGTGAACTCCGCCGGATTCAGCGGCGCCGTTACAGGAGCGCACGCCAACTGCAATCCGCCCAGAATATGGAACGGAGGCCCGCTTGGGTCCAGGCAGCCCGACACCTTCGCCGACTGTCCGTCGAGCGAAACCACGCCTTCGCTCCCGCCCGTCATGTTGGCCAGCAGCACGGCGCGGTCCACCACAGCATCCGCAGCGAAGTCCGGCACAGGAATGCGGAACTCCGCCGTGTCCTGCGTGTTGTCCGAACTCTGCCCCGCCTGCCCCTTGATCATCTGCGACTCGGGAATGGGCAGCTTCAGGCTCGCGCCCGGCAACGGATTCTGGGTGTGCCGCCCATGCGGATACTGCGGTTCGAAATGCAGCGCCACCCAGTGATCCGAAAGCACCTGCACCGGCGGCTGTTCGGCAGCCGTCTGTGCCTGCAAACCGGTTACACCAAAACACAACAGCGCTGACGCTGCAATTCGTCTCGTCCACATGCGCACCATTCTAGCCGCTTCGGTCTAGGCTGCCGCTGCGTCAATGGCCAGAGTCCGCGCCGGCGCGGGTTGCGGACGCACCAGCCAATACAACGCAACGACATGCGTGATCATCAGCAAGGGCACATAGACGATCGGTATGGCATAGGTCGAACCCAGTTCTCCGGCCATCGCAGGAAGATTCGCCAGCGTTGCGTGGTAGTAGTCGCCGATCAGGTCGACGACCCCGACCACATTGAACGCCACAACAAACGTCCAGAAGAGGGGACGCACCCTCGTCGTAAGCAGAGCCAGCAGCGCGAGCACTCCCGCCGCAAAGTCGCCGTAGGCCGCGAACGCGGTAAAGCTCGACGGCAGATGAGGTCCGGTAACACCCGGCAGGATGAAGACCAGCCCAAAGAAACGGAAGCTGTGCAGCGTTGCAATGGCGCGATGCGCCTGGAACCGCTCCATGGACCGGAGCCGGGGCAGCAGGTACACGCTGAAACAGAGCAGCCAAGCGACGTACCCGAGGATGAGATGAATTTGGAAGATGGTTTCCGGCGACATGGGCGCCTCCTTTCCATATAGGATTATGTTTATAATCCTATGGACTCAGAATTCTGCCAACTAATTTCCTGGGCGTATCGCACCCATAAGATGATCCGCGGAATCCTATAATCAGCTATGCGCTATCCAGCGGGTCACAAAGTCGAAACGCACCACAAGATCGTGAAGGACGCCGCGCGGCGGTTTCGCGCCGAAGGGATCACCGGAGCCGCCGTTTCCTCCGTAATGAAGGATGCCGGCCTGACCCACGGCGGCTTTTATAAGCACTTCGAAAGCAAAGACGCCCTGCTGATGGAGTCCATGACCGAGGCGTTCCGCGAGATCGTCGACCGCATGGCCAACGCCGCGGAACACGCCCAGCCCGGAACAGCGTGGAAGGCAATCGTGAAGATCTACCTGAGCCCCGAGCACTGCGACCATCCCGAGTTCGGCTGCCCACTGGCTGCGCTGGGCTCCGAACTGGCGCGCGCCGATCAGGCGATGAAGGCCCCCATCCTCCACGAGCTGGAGCACTACAAGGAGCGCATGCTGCCCTGGATGCCGGGCCGGCGCGCAGCCGACAAGGAGCGCGCCTTCTTCGCGATCTTCTCCACCATGATCGGCGCGGTGGCCATCGCGCGCATGCTCCCGGACAAGGCAACCCGGGCGAAGGTCCTCACGAACGCGCGGGATTTCCTGCTCGGCAGCTTCTGAATGCCGCTCCATCCTGAGCGGCGCGGCTCACTTACCGGTCGAACCAAACCCGCCTGCGCCGCGTGCAGCCTCGCCCAACTCCTCGACTTCTTCGAACGCCGCTTCGATGCGCTGCACGATACGCAACTGCGCAATGCGATCGCCCGCCTGCAGTTCCACGGGCGCAGCGTTGAGATTCGTCATCACCACCTTGATCTCGCCGCGATAGCCCGGATCGATCACGCCGGCGAGAGTCGTCACACCACGTACCGCCAGGCCGGAACGGTCCTCAACCAGCGCGCCATGCGTCGAAGGAAACTCGAGTGCAATTCCTGTCGCCACGGGCCGCGTCTCTCCAGCGGCCAGCGTTGAGCCTTCCGACGCATACAGGTCCGCCGCCAGATCCCCGAACTCGCCCACATGCGCATACCGCGGCATCTGCGCCGCCGCACTCAACTTCTTCACCTTGATCGGAACCATCTCACGATTCTACCGGCAGCGAAATCTCCACACCGCTTTCACCCAAGCGGATCTCCTGACGAGGCCCGGCGTGGCGTGCCATACTGGCTGTCATCCGTCGAACTTGAGGAGAAAGCCATGCGCCTCGCTTCCCTAATTCTTCTGCCCACGCTGATCTTCCCCGCTACAGTCTCAGCACAATCCATCGTGCTCCCACGCGGCGTCGAAGCCGCCAACATCGATCGCGCGGCCAGCCCCTGCACCGACTTCGACGCCTACGCCAACGGCCAGTGGCGCGCGACGCATCCCATGCCCGACATTCAGACCACCTGGGCCATCCGCGTGGTGACGCAGGACGAAACGCGCGCGCGCCTGCGTGCGATTGCGGAAGAGGACGCCGCGAAGTCCGCCACACTGACGAAGGGTTCGCCCGCGCAGTTGACCGGCGACTTCTACGCCGCGTGCATGGACGAGGCGAAGGTGAACACCCTGGAGCTGAAGCCGCTGGACGCGATGCTCAAGGAAATCGCCGCCGTGCGCGAGGTGCCCGCACTCAGCGCAGAGATGGTCCGGCTGCAGCAGATCGGGGTTGCCGCTCCGGTGATGCTCGGCGCGACGCAGGATCTGCACGACACCACGCACATGATTGCGGAGATCGGCATCGGCGGCCTGGGCCTGCCCGACCGCGACTACTACCTGCGCGACGAGCCGCGCTTCAAAGATGTTCGGAACAAGTATCGCGTATTCGTGCAGGCGATGTTCGTGCTGGCTGGAGCAAGCGACGCGGATGCGGCCAGAGCCGCGACGACCGTGCTCGCGATTGAAACGCCGCTGGCGCAGGCGCGCTTGAGCCGCGTAGAACTGCGCGACCCGAAGGCCACCGACCACGCGATGAGCCTCGCCGAGTTGAAGACCCTGGCCCCACACTTCAACTGGGACGCGGACTTCCGCGCGCTGGGCGTCCCTGTCGCCGGCCGTATCAACGTGCCGCAGCCAAAGCTGGTGCAGGCGTTCGACGGAATGCTGGCGTCGGTGTCGATCGAGGACTGGCGCACCTATCTGCGCTGGCACCTCATCAACACCGAAGCGCCGTATCTTTCCACCCAGTTCGACAAGCTGAGTTTCGGATTCTTCGCCACCACGCTAAACGGCGCCAAGGAGCAGCGGCCGCGCTGGCAGCGTTGCATAATTGCGACCGACAGCATGTTGGGCGAGGCCCTCGGACACGAGTACGTCGACCGCTACCTGCCGCCTGAGGCAAAGGCTCGCGCCCGCACCATGGCGGTGAATATCGTGAACGAGCTGAAGCTGTCCATCGAGTCGCGTGACTGGATGTCTGCGCCCACCAAGGCCAAGGCGCTCGAGAAAATCAACGCGCTGAACATCAAGGTTGGCTATCCGGACAAGTGGAAGGACTACGCGAGCGTTCGCATCGAGCGCGGAACCTACCTGGACAACGTGCTCAGTGCGCGGCGATTTGCCGTGCGCGACGACGTCGGGCAGATCGGCAAGCCGGTCGATCGTGGGCGCTGGGACATGACTCCGCCGACGATGAATGCGTACTACAACCCGCTGATGAACGAAGTTGTCGTGCCGGCGGGCTATCTGCAACCGCCCGGCTTCGACCCCAAGGGGCTCGACGCGATCAACTACGGCGCGGTTGGCGTCAGCATCGGGCACGAGATCTCGCACGGCGTGGACGATGAAGGCGCGCAGTTTGCCGCCGACGGCCGCCTCGACAATTGGTGGAGCGAGGCCGACTACAAGAGCTTCACCGCACGCACCGCCTGCACCACCGCGCAGTACGATGGCTACTTCGTCGAGCCGGGCCTGCATCTCCAGGGCAAGCTCGTCACCGGCGAAGCGTTGGGCGACCTGGGCGGCGTCAATCTCGCCTACCGTGCGTACAAGCGCTCGCGCGAGGGCAAAGGGCCGGAGCCTGCTGTCGACGGCTTCACGCCGGACCAGCAGTTCTTCCTCGCGGAGGCGCAGTGGCGCGGCGCAATTGTGCGGCCGGAAGCCGCGCGCACCGCCGTCTCCACCGACCCGCATCCGCCCGGACACTTCCGCGTGCTCGGTCCGCTGAGCAATATGCCCGAGTTCGAAAAAGCGTTCAGCTGCAAGGCCGGCGACGCGATGGTGCGTGCGGAAGCAGACCGCTGCTCGCTGTGGTGAGGCGGCACCTCACCACAGCGCCGGCACCGAAGCTTCCTTGAACGACGGCACAGGGCCGCCAGGGTTCGAGGTCTTGATCGCCGCAAGGTACGGCTTCACCGCCGGATCGTAGGTGACGCTGATGCTGCCACCGCGTCCATCCGAGCCAGCGCGGCCATCGGAGCCGCTCGAACCATCGCTGCCGCTCGAGCCGGGTGGAATGCCCGCTCCGCCTGAGCCGCCATGACCTCCTCGGCCGCCCGTCCCCTTGCGTCCGCCCGAGCCGCCATGCGACAAGACCGTGAGCGAGCCTCCGTTCGGATCGACCAGGAAGTAGCGCTGCTGCCCCCCTGTCGCGACGCCGATCTCAAGCAGTGGACTACTGCCGGCTCGCAACGTCGCCCTCACCTGCACTGCGGGCCCGTCGCTGCCATCGCCGCCGTTGCCGCCATCGCTCCCATTGCTTCCGTTGCTTCCATTGCCGCCGGCCGACGGGTTCTGCGGATCGAACGAGCCAATGCTGCCGCTCATGCCGTCGCTCCCGTCCGTCCCATCGGTGCCCTTGGTGCCGTCGAAGCCGGAGTAGGAAGCGACGAACGCGTAGTTGTACCGCAGCGGAATATCCACCTCGGCCTTCAGGTCAGGATGGCTGGGCACCGTGATGATGACATGGCCTGTCTTGCCATCGCTCACCCGCGGATCGCTCGGCAGCGACACCACGCCCTTGTGGTTGACCGTGACAACGGCCGGCGTCACCAGGATGTCCCGCCACAGAATTTTCCCCTTGCCTTTGCCTTCGGTGGTCAGCACCGTGCCGTCTGGCTGTGTGAAGGTGACGACCAGCGACTTATGCTCGCCAGGCCCCACGCCCGGATGGTTGTACATACTTGCCTGCATGGAGGCGATGGGAAGCGGTGCAATCAGCACCCTGGACCCCATCTTTACCCGGAGGTTGCTGCATCCGGCAAGCGCAAGCAGCGAAACCAGAATCGCTGCCCATCGACGTACGGCTCTAGCCCTGACCATGTCGTGCTCCACAAGATCCGTCAGCCATTCGACGGATCAGCGAGGCAAAAAGTCAGTTGCGGGTGATCGTCACACTGAGTGTCTGCATCCAAATTCCGTCAGGCCAACGTTTTCGGAGAGAAGATGAAGCGCAGGAAAGCCAACGTCAACCACACCGCGGAAGTCCACAGCATAGGTGCCTGGTTTGGTCGGTTCGCCGCGTCTTCATCCACTTGGCTCGGATCACCCTGGGCCTTCGTCGGCGCCGGCATCCTGATTCTTGTATGGGCCGCCACTGGCCCCTTCTTCCACTACTCCGACACCTGGCAGCTAATCATCAACACCAGCACCTCGGTCGGCACATTTCTGATGGTCTTTCTCATTCAGAACACCCAGAACCGGGATGCCCGCGCCATTAACCTCAAACTTGACGAACTGATCCGCGCCGTCGATGCGGCCGGCAATCACATGATCGACATCGAGAACCTGAGCGACGACGAACTCGCCGCACTCCAGCAGAAGTATGAAGCTGTGCGTGCTGCCTGCCTGAAGCGCCAGAAAGGTCCCCCGCAGTCCGGGTAGATTACGCCCTTCCGGCAAACTCTCCGGTCTCTGTCGTGATCTTCACCTTCTCGCCCTGCTTGATGAAGAGCGGCACGCGAACCTCAAGGCCCGTTTCCAGCTTCGCCACCTTGGTGACGCTGCCGCTGGAGGAGTCGCCCTTTACGCCCGGCTCCGTCTCCGCCACATCCAGCTCGACGAAGATGGGCAACTGCAGCCCGATGGGGTTGCCGTTGAATTTGCGCAACTGCAGCAGCGTGCCCTCAATGAGAAAATCCAACCCGTTCCCCACCATGTCCTCGGAGAGCGTCAGCGTCTCAAAGCTCTCCTGGTCGAGGAAGTGCGAGCCCTCACCATCCGAGTACAGGTAGGACGCGTCCACGTACACCAGGTCGGGTTCCTTGAACTTGTCCTGCGCCTTGAAGGTCTTCTCGAAGACGGCCGAAGTCAGCAGGTTGCGCATCTTCAGCCGCACCAGCGTCTGACCACCGCGCGCCGTCGGCGTATTCACTTCCGCATCCAGACACGCGTAAGGCGTGTTCTCAAACTCGAACACCATCTTGCGCTTCACGTTAATTGCTTCCAGCAGAGCAGCCATCCTTCAAGTATAGGAGCAGCAGCGAACCCGTAGCCAAATTAGCTCCGGACCAGGAGCAGCAACGGGCTTTCAGAGGACGCGGAACAACTGGAGCCTCCGCGTTTGGCCAGCAGCAGCGGACTTCAGTAGATGCTGAAAGAGCCCGTTTTGCTTAAGGGCACGGATTTATCCGTGCCGTAGAGGCTCTGTTTCCGTCGCGGCTTTAGCCGCTGAGGTCAGCTTCTTGCGTCGCCAAGGACTCTTTCATCACCCGCCCAAGAATAGCCTCGACAACGGCGACGCAAAACGCCCACCAGGCCTCCTCGTCTCCTCCGCCTACTGTGCCGCCGCAGTCTGGGGCGCAGCTTTCAGAACCACCGGTTCCTGGTCCTTCGTTTCCAGCTTCGTATAGAAGGAACGCAGGTCCGGGAACTCTTCCTTGGTGAACACGATTTCGCCCACCAGAAAATTCCGGCGCACCGTCACCGAGTTTGCCGTCGTCTCCGACTTCAGCGAGTACACAGCCGTCTTCTGGTACGGCAGCTCCATAGTAGCCGGCGCAGATTCGAGCACCATCGTCGGCGGGAAATGAATGCGCACCGCATCCAGCCGGGCGCTCGAGTACTCAAAGTAAACCGGCAGCGTCCGCTTCTCGTGCGGGAAGGTCGGCTTGGCGTTCGCCTGGAAGATATCGCCGGTGATCAGCAGCCGCTTGCCGGTCGACGACGCAATCTGTCCCTTCACGTCGAACTTCGCGATCAGCGGCTGCTCATAGTCGTCCAGCTGCTCAATGGCGGTGACCTTCACGTCCATTCCTCCCGGCAGCAGCCGCTCCATGGAGGTCTGAAGGTCGTGCTTCAAGCTGGTCTCGTCGCCGCGCAGGTAGCTCTGCCGCCAACCCAGCGCCGGCGCCCCGCGGTAGGAGATGGTGACCGTTCCGGACGCGTCGCCGTGTTCGTCCACGGTGAGGTCGGCAATGCGGTCAATGCGCTGGTCCTTGTAGGACTGGCCGGGCGCCTCCGCGAACGTGGCAGTGCCTCCATCCACCTGGCGCAAGCCCTGCACCATGGTGTGCTTCCACGCCAGCTGACCGTACGGGCAATCACGCTGGCCCGGATCGAAAAACTGGTCCTTGCCGTCGATGTTGACGATGGCAATATCGTCATCCAGCTGCCCCAGGCTGAAGTAGCTGGGCATAAATAGATTGCGGTCGCGATCGGTGACCGCCATGATGTACGCCTTCAATCCGGCGGCGCGCGCCATCGCCACAAACAGCTCGGCCATCTGGTCGTCGTAGCCTCGCTTGCGTTCCCAGACGTCGTCGGTGGTCTTCACCTCGCCCAGGCCCCGCGCCTTCTCTTCCGCCGCCGAGTGCGCGCGCGCGAACGAGGCATTGTCGAGCTTCATCACCTCGGCGTAGATCTTGCGCAGCTTCTGCTCCGGAGTGTCGCTCGCCGCTACCAGCCCCGCCACGGCAGCACGAACCTCTTTGCCCGGCCCGATGAACTTGTCCTTGTTCTTCGACCACCCCTTGCCTTCATGCTTCCAGAAGTCGTCAATCGACCTGTAAGGCGTGTAGTAGAAGAGCACCCGGTAGCTGAGGCTCTCGATAGGAGGCATGTACTCCTCGTCCGGCGCCGGAGGAATGTCCTTCATGCTCAGCTCGGCAACCATGGAGCCGTCGGCAAGATGGCCCGGCTTGAAGTCGGCGTCCTTGGGCAGGATGGGAGTCCACGCGATACCGCTGGTCAACTGCTCGCCGCTATCGCTCTTGGAGATGAGCGTCTCGCTGGTCGGCTTCCACAGGTAGTGCGCCTTCCGCGTGTACAGATCGGACTGCACAAACCAGCTCGGAGAGATGAAGTAGTTGTCGTCGTACCGCAGTTGGTAGCGGTACTCGATAATGCTGCCCACCTGGACGTCGGGCATGGTGAAGACCTTCGCCGTCTCCTTGAACCCCTGGCCTTTTTCCAGGAGCTTATCGAAGGGCTTGCCCGTAAACGGAATAATCGTCCCATCGGGATGGATGGTGCGCCCGGCGATGCCGCCAATGCTGTAGCCGCGGCTCTCAGCACCGCTGTACTGGCGCAGCTCGACGTTGGCGTACTGCTTGCCCGCTTCCGTCAGCACCTTCAGACGCACGTACTTGCTCCACATGTGGAGCTTGTCCTCGGTGATCTCTTCCTTGAAGAGGTAGACGGCCGCGGCGCCCGGAACCTCAGGCTGCGAGGTCATACTCAACTCTTCGGGTGTGGGCTGAGCCCACTGCTCCGCGCGGGCTGTGGGGGCGAGAACGACAAGGCTGAGGAGAGACAGGCAGGAAACAAAAATACGGCAGATTGTGCGGTTCATGGTTCCGTTCCTTCGTACCACTCTGGATATACCGTTGGTGCGGCGCAGCTATTTCTTCTTCAGTACGGCACTGCTTCCTTCATCGGCCGCAATCACGCCGGCGAGCTTCTGCACGTCGGCGTAGCGGTCCGGTGGCAGCGTAATCTCGCGCAGGGTGAAGGTGCGCAGGTAATGCAGCGTCTTGCCCTCTACCTGCACCGCGCTCTGGTACGTGGCGAACCCGACATCGATCTTGATCGGGTCAGGCACTTCGTCCACCGAGTAGCCATCGGGCAGCTCGATGGAGTAGTCGTCGACAGCCTGCATCGTCTCGCCCAGGTTGATCGGCACGGTGCGTGGCTTGCGATCGAACGCGAGGTTCAGATCGCCCAGCACCCGCGGCCGCACCATTAGCAGCGGCCCCATCGCCTTCGCGTAGCGCTCGGCCGAGAGAGTATAGGAGAGCGTGAAGTCCTTATTCAGCGCGTCAATGTTCTCCACCTTGACGCCGCTCGCGGAGAACGCCGTAAAGTCGCGCTCCAGCGTATGGTCTAGAAACTCGACCTGCTCCTTGGCATCGCCCTTGGCGTACACCTGGCGGCGAACCTCGGCCAGATCGCCAAAGCGCTTCTCTGTAACCGTGCCCTTCAGCGCGCCCTCCGCATCCAGCCGGAAGCTGGCCGTGCGGTGAATCGTATTCAGCGTGGGATCGAGCACCGGCAGTTGGATCGCCTGCGTATCCGGGCCTTCCATCAGGATGCCGTACCCGCCTTGCAGGTCGGACTCAAGCTGGCCGAACGGAGTCTTCTCCGAAGTGGGATCGAAGATCAGATAGCGTTTGCCGTTGCCGGCATTCACAACGCTGTGCAGCCGTGGCGAGTTATATCCTGCGGGCACCTCGATCGCCGCGATCATGTGGTTGCCATAGAGCGACGGCGCAGCAGGATCGACGACACCGCGTTCCGAGTCAACCATCATCAGCGCCGCGTGAATGCCTACGACAGACAGCATCGCCGACGAGAGCGTCGCCTTGTCCTTGCAGTCTCCGTAGCGATGGTGGAAGATGTCGCTCGCCGCATGAGGCTGAAAGCCGCCAATGCCAACTTCCACGGCAAAGTAACGCACCTGCTTCTGCACAAACTCGCCAATCGCTTCGGCCTTGTCGTAGAAGTCGGTCTTGCCCGCAGTCAACTCCTGGGCCTTCGCAGCAACGTCCGGCGTCGCCACCAGCCGATCCTTCGTCAGCCCGCTGTACCACTCGCCAATACTCTGCCAGGTGCTCTGCGAATCGATCGCCGTCCCCGGGGCCGCGTAATGGATCGTCATGCGCCCAGCCAGCGAGTCCGGCGCAGGAGCCAGTGGCACGCGGTTCAGATCAACCGCGGGAGTGTCCTTCATCTCCCACCGCCAGTGGTGGTTTTCAAGATCGGCTGCAACCATCACAGGATGGTGCGCCCAGACCGTGCGGTACGCATAGCCCGGCGGAAGCTCCAGCGTGAAGCTCTGGTTCAGCCGCGGAATCTCGCTCTGGAACGACCACGTCTTCTCCGTGGTGTACGGACGCTCCCGCTGCTCATACTCGTACGCGACCACCGCGCCCGGATCGGCAGCCGGCGCATGCGCCACGCGGAAGCGGTCGTCCTGGAACATCTCGCTGTCGCCATCCAGGCCCACGTCGGAGAAGTCCTTGTCCTTCATCGCGTACTCGTGCCCGTCCGCGCCGATCGTCCACACATTCATCGAAAGGATCTTCGTGTCCTTATCGAAACCAATATGGATGATCGCCTCGTCGCGACCCTGCGGCCTCAGAATCTTGACCACATGGCGGCGATGTTCGACGGCGCGACCGTCCGAACCAACCGTGTACGTCGTGTCATCCAGCAGGACCACCGCGTTGGTCTCCGCCGCGAAGTGTGGCAGCGTCTGCGCAGCAGCGGTATGCACCCAGTCAGGAGCCAAGTCCGTCTTCGCCGCGGCAGGCAGCGCCGATCCCAGCAGCAGCGCAATCGAACAAGCACCCAGGCCTCGCCCCGCGAGCAAGCCAACTCCGCCCAGCCGACACGCCGTCGAGCGACTCTCCTGATTCGCCTCAGCGTGGCGCGTCGTAACTCGTGCAGGAATGCTCATCGGGCCCCGTCCCCCGCCCTCCAAATCTGGTCAGGGCAGGAGAAATATGCTGCAAAGTGGATGCGTATACCGCCCGATTCTATTACGTGCTGTGATTCTGGCAACCATTTTTTCGTAACCCGCATCGCCTCCCAACCCTCGCTGTGCAGCGATTCCTCCGCCCCCCGGGCACAATTCTCCCCGCCACAGGCATCCCATCCTCAGCGGGCTCATTGCTTTAAGCGATACGTGCCCGTGCCAAACCTTGCTTCCGGGGTATAGAACTGAGTAGCCCAGTGCGCACTTTCGAGCAAACCCGGACCGAGTTCCAGGAGATTCTCGCCAAGCCCATTCGCGACCTCGGGCTCAAGCTCGAGGGCTCCCCCCTCGAACGCTTCGTGCAGCAGCTCTACCGCGAGCTGGAAGCCAAGGGCATCCATAAGTTCCGTCCGCAGTGCTATTTGACCGATGAATGGGGATGCCCCTCCGGCGAGCCCGTCATCGGCATTCCCTTTTATCTCGCCAACCCCGCCCTCGCCCAGCTCGAGCGCGATATGAACGACCTCGAAGACGCGCGCGAGATTATGATGTACATGCGCCATGAGGCTGGGCACGCCTTCAACTACGCCTACCAGCTCTACAAAACGGCGGAGTGGCGCAATCTCTTCGGCCCGTTTCGCCGCGCCTATCGCGACAACTATCGCCCCATCCCCTTCTCGCGGAAGTACGTCCGCCACATGGCCGGATGGTACGCGCAGAAGCATCCCGACGAAGACTTCGCGGAAACATTCGCGGTCTGGCTCACGCCTCGGTCGCAATGGCGAAAGCGCTACGCCGGCTGGGGTGCGCTGGCCAAGCTCCAGTACGTCGATCACCTCGCACGCAGGATCGGCAACGTCGAGCCCGTTCGCCGTCGCGGCCGCACCGACATCACCGTCGATGAGATGGAGTCGACCGTCGGCGAGTTCTATCGCCTCAGCCTGCCGGAAGAGATTCCCGTGCAGGACCTCGCGCTCGACACCGACCTGGCCGACATCTTCAACATCTCCCCCAAGCGGCAGAAGGGCGTCCGTCCCGCGCACGAGATGCTGCGCCAGCATCGCAAGGGCATCATCGACAAAGTCGCCTATTGGAGCGGTGTGCAACGCCCCATCGTCAAACGATTAGTGGAAGCTATTTGCAAACGGGTTGAGGACCTCGGCCTGCGCGTGGATGTTCGACGCGAGTCCGACTACCTCACCGAATTCACCGTCTACACAACCGCACTCTCCATGAATTACCTCGTCCGTGGGAAGTTCATTCATCCCTGAGGCGTGCCGGCCCTGCCGCCACTCCGATTGGAGGCCGTATGACTGCATCGAAGTTGAAGGTCACCGTGCTGTACGACTTGTGGGAAGAACAAGCCGTCGAAGAGCCGGAAGAAGTTCCCCCGCCGCGCAAGCGTAAAGGGAAAACAACGCGCAAGAAGAAGAAGCCGGTCAAGCAGGACCGCGAAGAAATCTTCGAGGCGCTTGAGAAACTCGGCCATCAACCGTCCTACCACGTTCTCGACGGCCGCCCGCAATCGCTCGTCGGACTCGCCAAATGCAACGCCGACCTCATCTTTAACCTCACCGAGTCCTACGCCGGCGACGACACCAAGGAGATGCAGGTCGCCGCCTTCCTCGATCTGCTGGAGATCCCCTACACCGGCGCGGGCCCCCACGCGACCATCCTTGCGCAGGACAAATCCATCGCCAAGAAGATGTTCGCGTTCTACGGAATTCAGTCGCCTTACTTCGCCACGGCCTACCGCGGCACCATCGACCACGCCCACGACATCGCCTTCCCGCTGATCGTCAAACCCACCTCCGAAGATGGATCCATCGGCATCGACGCCGCCGCCGTCGTGAACAGCGTCAAGGAGCTGATGGAGCGCATCCACTACATCCAGGACGAATTCGATTCGCCCGCGCTGATCGAGGAGTACATCGAAGGCCGCGAAATCTACGCCGCCATCCTCGGCAGCTACGAGGGCGCGCATGCACTGCCCCTCGTGGAGCTCGACCTCTCCAAACTCCCGAAGGACGTGCCGAAAATCGCCAGCATGGATGTGAAATTCCTGCAGGACACCGACGCCTACAAGCTCACCAAATCGGCCATCGCCGAAGACCTCGACGAAGAAACGGTAGCCAAGCTCACCGACACCGCGATCAAGGCCTACCGCGCCGTCAAGCTCCGCGACTACGGCCGCATCGACATGCGCCTCAGCAGCAAGGGCGAGGTCTACGTCATCGAGGCCAACCCCAACCCGTGGCTCTCCAGCGGACAGGAGTTTGCCATGGCCGCAAAAAAATCCGGCCTCTCCTATACCCAGATGATCGGCGAAATCGTAGACCTTGCCATGGCCCGCCAGGCGTAAGCATGACGAGCACCTAACGCCCCAGCTATCGCGAACTCGCGCTTTCTCCCCCGAACGCGTGTCATTTCGACCGCCCCCCGAACCAGCGGAGCGAGTCGAAGGGGAAGTGGAGAGATCCCGCATTCAGCTCCAGCACACCCAAACTGACTCCGCTCGCGAGTCCCCGACTGTATAGAATTCATCTATTCCCCACCGAGATCCGCATCCGCAACCTGCCGAACCTGGAGGCTCCATGAGCACCACCCCCACCGCGCACGCACCCGGTGCAGCGCCGACCCTGCCGGCGCGGCCCATCAACACGCCGCGGCAGGTGCTCTTCGCCAGCCTCATCGGCACCACCATCGAGTTCTTCGACTTCTACATCTACGCGACCGCCGCGGTCCTCGTCTTCCCGGCACTCTTCTTTCCTGCATCCGATCCCGCCTCCGCCCGCCTCGCCTCGCTCGCCACCTTTGGCATCGCCTTCCTCGCGCGGCCCATCGGTTCGGCGCTCTTCGGACACTTCGGCGACCGCATCGGCCGCAAGACCACCCTCGTCCTCGCACTCTCCACCATGGGCCTCTCCACCGTCACCATCGGAGTGCTGCCCACCTATCACACGCTCGGCATCGCCGCACCGCTGCTGCTCGCGCTCTGCCGCTTCGGCCAGGGCATCGGCCTCGGCGGCGAGTGGGGCGGAGCCATTCTGCTCGCAATCGAAAACGCCCCCGCCAACAAGCGCGCCTGGTACGGCATGTTCCCGCAACTCGGCGCTCCCATCGGATTCTTCCTCTCCGGCGGAGTGTTTCTCCTGCTCTCGCGCCTGCT
The DNA here is from genome assembly GCA_036498865.1 of Acidobacteriaceae bacterium. Lineage (GTDB taxonomy): Bacteria > Acidobacteriota > Terriglobia > Terriglobales > Acidobacteriaceae > Edaphobacter. The sequence goes on from DASYEU010000018.1 coordinate 97,570, forward strand.
CACCGACAAGCAGTTCTTCGCCTTCGGATGGCGGCTACCCTTCCTCGCCAGCGCGATCCTCGTCTTCCTCGGCCTCTACGTCCGCCTCACCATCACCGAAACGCCCGTCTTCCAGCAGGCCCGCAACCGCAACGAGCAGCACGCCGTCCCCATCTTTGCCGTGCTGCGCCACCACTCGCGCGCACTCGTCGCCGGCATCGCATCCTGCCTCGCGACCTTCGTCCTCTTCTACCTGATGACCGTGTTCGCCCTCTCCTGGGGCACCAGCACGCTCGGCTACCCGCGCGCCAAATTCCTGCTGATGCAGCTTGGCTGCGTCTCCCTCTTCGCCGTCACCATTCCGCTGTCCGCTCTGCTCGCCGAACACGGCCGCCGCCGCGTGATGCTCACCGTCACCGCGGCCATCGCCGTCTTCGGCATCTTCCTCGGCCCCATGTTCACCGCCGGAACCCCCGGCGCAATCGCCATGATGGCGGTCGGCCTCTCCCTCATGGGCATCACCTACGCGCCCATCGGCACGCTCACCTCCGAGCTCTTCCCCACGTCCGTCCGCTACACCGGCAGCTCGCTCGCCTTCAGCATGGCCGGCATCCTCGGAGCATCGCTCGCGCCCTCCATCGCCACCTGGCTCGCGAAAACCTACGGCATCAACTACGTCGGCTACTACCTCTCCGCCGCCGCACTGATCACGCTCCTCGGCCTCCTCGCCATCGGCGAAACCAAACACACCAACCTCGATCGAACGAATCCCTCGCTCGCCGATTAACCTTCCCCTCAGAGACCCCGAATCCCAAGGAGCAGCTTCCCGATGAAGAATCTCTTCGAACCCGCCACGCGAACCGAAGTGCAGACCCGCCTCGCACACTTGCAGCCCAACAGCCCGCCGCAATGGGGCTCCATGAACGTCGCCCAGGCCGTAGCGCACTGTGCAATGGGCCTGGAAATCTCCTCAGGCACTCTGCGTCCCCCGCGCAAATTAATCGGACGCATCCTCGGCCCGATCATCAAGCCCAGGGTTCTCGGCGACGACGAGCCCCTGCGCCGCAACTCCCCCACCATGATCGCCGTCGCCAACCAGCGCAACTTCGAAGCCGAGCGCCACCACCTCCGCGAGCTGATCGACCAGTTCGCCGCCACCGGCCCCGCAGGCTGCACCACCCATCCGCACAGCTTCTTCGGCAAGCTCACCCCAGACGAATGGGCCATCCTGATGTACAAGCACCTCGACCACCACCTCCGCCAGTTCGGCGCCTGACCAACTCCGGCGCAAGAAGTAAATCGCCAAGGGCCGGAGGGTCCGCTCCTATACCAGCGTAGGCCGCAGGCCTACGTATCGAACAAGCAAGAACCAAAAGCGCTGAAGGCGCGACCTATAAGCAGCCCCACAACGCTCGCGCAGCCCTACTTCGCCCCCGCCGGAGGCCGAAACGCAATCGGACGATCGAACTGCGTCTCCAGCACAATCGTCGTCTGCGTTCGCTCGATCCCTTCGATCCCGCGCAGCCGCTCAATCAGCGCCAGCAACGCCGCCGTATCCGGCACCCGCACCTTCAGAAAAATGCACAGCTCGCCCGCCACCGAGTGGCACTCCTCGATGCACGGAATCGCCTCTAACTCCGGCAGCAGCGCCTTGCATGTCTTGCTCGACGTGATACCCACATACGCCAGCACGCCCATTCCCAGCCGCGGCGCATCCACCTTCACCGTCCACCGCTGCAGAATGCCGTCCCGCTGCAAACGCCGCAGCCGGTCGTGTACCGAAGACGGCGCCAGCGTCACCACTTTGGCCAGATCCTCCAGCCGTTGAGAGGCATTTTGCTGCAACGCCTCGATCAGGGCGAAATCCTTTCTGTCGAGCTCCATTTGACCCCCTCTACAGACCCCTCACCGAAGGAACTTCGGTGAAAGCATATATGACACATTTTTTCTTGTATCAATGGCCCATTTCAAACAATCTCATCCGAACATGAAGCATACATCAAACTGATCGTTTTGGAGGGTAATCGTCATGCAGCACCAGACTCGCTCGCTCGCCTCGTCCCTCGTCCTCCTCTTTCTGCTCGGAGCCGTTGTTCCGGCGCGTGCCGCCTCGTGGCCGCTGGGACACATGCTCCCCCTGCACCCCGGAGCCTCGGCCGACAAGGACCCCCGCATTACCGTGCAGATCTACAACCGCGGCGGCCTCATTCAGCAAGTGCGCGTCGCGGGCCGCGTCTATACGCTGCTGCCGTACAACCGCCTGACGCTCAAAGCTCCCGAAGGAACCGAAGCCTTCGCCGCAAGCAAAGGCTTCAAGCACCGCAAGGGAGATCTGCTGTTCGCCTTCACCCCGGACCGCAATAACGAGATCGTCCGCCTCGACTAACCCCGCGCGATCGACGAGTGGAACCCCACTCCCTCGTCGATCGCGAGCTTCAATCTCCCTCCCCATCGTGGTCCCGATCCGCGGCCATTAAAGAAGACGCCTGCATTCCCCCAACATCCAATACTTCCGAGGAAGTCGATGCCCGCGACGTACCGCGCTGTGATGCAGAAACACCCTGGCGGCCCCGAAGGCCTTGAAGTTGTCGAGTTGCCCCTTCAACCACCCGGCCCCGGCCAACTCCGCATCCGCGTTGCCGCCGCCGGAGTCGGCTCGACCGACTTCTTTGTCCTCGCCGGCAAGTATTCCTTCGCGCCCAGGCTGCCGCTCGTCCCCGGCTACGAAGTCGCAGGCGCCATCGACGCCATCGGCGACGGAGTCACCGGCTTCGCCCTCGGGCAGCGCGTCGCCGCACTCACCGTGTACGGAGCGTTCGCCGAATCCCTCACCCGCGAAGCCGAACATTTTCTCCGCATCCCTGACACAGTCTCCGACCGCGACGCCGCCGCTGTCATCCTGAACTACGTCACCGCCTGGCAAATGATCCATCGCACCGTCCAGGTGCAGCACGGCACCACCGCTCTCGTCACCGGAGCCGCCGGAGGAGTCGGCACCGCGGCCCTGCAACTGCTACGCCTCGCCGGCGTCAAAACCTACGGCGCCGCGTCCGCACCAAAACACGCCGCCCTGCAAGCACTCGGAGCAATCCCCATCGACTCGCGCAGCCAGCTCAGCGTCGATCGCCAACTCCGCGCGCTCGAGCCCAACGGCGTTGACTACGTCTTCGACGCAATCGGAGGCGCCAGCATCGGTGCATGCATCCGCGCATTGCGCCGCGGAGGCACGCTGGTCGGCTTCGGATTCATGGGCGCTCCCAGCCTCCCGGCCCAGATCGCCATGTTCGCCAACCTCTTCATCGGATCGCGCCTGCGCGGCCGCGTCGGCAAGTTCTACGGCATCACCATGCTCTACCGCAAAAACCCGCAGCCGCTGCGGGAAGACCTGCCCAGAATCTTCGCCCTGCTCGCCGGCAAACAAATCGACCCCACCATCACCCGCACCTTCCCCCTCCTCGAAGCCCGCCACGCCCTCGAATTCCTCGCCGCAGCCAAATCCCACGGCAAAATCGTACTCACCACCACCTGAAGCCGGCCCGGCTACACTGCTGACATAACGACTTGGCAATCTTTGCCAACTCACCTATTCTGAGCTGGTACGTATTTCGTTTCGGGGGACCGATTTCGTGCCAACGCGCAATGTCAATCTCACGAAAGAACTGGACCGCTTTGTGGCGAACAGAATTGAAACTGGACGGTACGACAACGCCAGCGAGGTAGTCCGCGCTGCATTGCGAACCCTCGAGCGCGAAGAACAGGAATACGAAGCAAAGCTCGCCCTCTTGCGGCAGGCGATCGCCGAAGGAGATGCGAGCGGCATCGCCAGGGGCAACGTTGTCGCCCGAGTCCGGAAGTCCCTGAATCTTCCCGCAAAGAGGCGATAGACATTGGCGGAAGTGCTCTACTCCTCTCTCGCCGAAGCGGATCTTTTAGGCATCGGTGAATTCACGCTGCGCAACTGGGGTCCAACTCAGGCCGACCGGTATCTCACTGAGATCGAAGATTGCTGTGAGCGGCTTGGAACGAGCCCTTCCTTGGGCCGTGCGTGCGACGAGATTCATCCCGGCCTGCATCGGATCGAGCAGGGCAAGCACGTGATCTTCTACCGCCAGGATCGCAGGGGAATCCTCGTCTCGCGCATCCTGCACCAGAGCATGCTGCCGGCTCGCCATCCAGTAGTCGAAGACGAACCATAGCTGCACCTCGCACAGTCCCTATTCCGTGGGATAGCCGAGCCCTTCGGACTTACCTACTCTGACCGAGGAGAGCCTCCCCTGTCACTGACCGAAATCCAAACGACCCGCCACACGAATCCTCTCTTGCTGTTCTTAGTGGGCGCCGCCGTTCTTGCCACGATTCTGTTGCTGCACCATTCCGGAGCGCAGATCAAGCAGCAAGACATCCAACGGGCGACCGTGCCTCCGCGCCTCGACGGAACGCACCCCTGCGTATTTGCCTCGCTCTCCGGCGGCAGTACCGCCCCGGCACTCGGCACCTGTGCAACGCCCACCGCCCACGCCGGCAGCACCGACCGCGTCGAGGTGGACCTCCGCTATGGCGCCTTCGTCCTCCGCCAGACCGATCTGCTGCTGAACGACGTCTTCGACGCGCCGCTCACGCGCTCCTACACGTCGGTTGACTGGGCAGTGCAGCCCGTGCCCCACGCGTTCGGCTTCAATACCAATCATCCGTATGACATCGGCCCCGTGGGCACCCGAACGCCATACACCTACCTGATACTCGTCCTCGAGGATGGAGACGTTCTGTACTTCCCGCGGATCTCCGAGGGCACAGGCTTTGCAAATGCCGTGTACATGCACACTGAAACCTCCACCCGCTTCTACAAGGCAACCATCGCCTGGAACGGAGACGGATGGACGCTGCGGCTCGCCGACGGATCGGAGATCCGCTTTCCCGAGGCCTACAACGCGAAGAATCTGGCGCAGGGTGCCGCCAACGAAATTCGCGACGGCGCGGGAAACAAATTGCTGCTGCAGCGTGACGACCAGCGCAACCTGCAGGAGATTCGCACGCCTCACGGTCATTGGATTCATCTCCACTACGACGACCAGGCGCGCATCGTTCAAGCGGAGAACGACAGCGGAAACTCCGTTCGCTACGGCTACTACAGCGACGGGACGCTCGAGTACGCGATCGATTCCTCTGGCAGGCAGCGCTACTACCAATATGATGGCCACCTGATGACCGCAGTCCTCGACGAGCACTCGCAATTCCTCGTCCGCAACTGGTATATCGGCGGCATATTGGCCCGCCAACAGTTCGCCAAGGGCGACATCTACGCCTACGATTTCGGTTCGAGTCCGGGTAAGTCGTACTTCGACAGCGTCATCATTACCCTTCCGGACCACACCCAGAAGCAGGTGCAGCTGACCGACTCCGTGCCCAACATCCTTCGCCTGCATTAGCTCGGCCACCCTCCAGGCGCGAGTCCGAAAACAACCGTGTCATGTACAGGACAACCGCGCTTGGATTTTCTAGAACAGAAGACAGCCAAGGCCGATGCGGCAGCCTCTAGGGTCAGTCCGCTTCCAGACAAGGCTGCGCTTCCAGGGAAGTCTCCTTCGAGACAAGTCGGCTTCCAGGCAAGCCCAGCCATTACCAATCACGGAATGAGACGGGGCTTTAGCCGCCCCCTAGGGTAAATGCCTTCTTTTCAGGCGCACATGAACCATCGAAGGGGCCGAGACTGCCCTCATCCGGGCCGTCGCCCGCTTGACACAGGGGACTATAATTAAGAAAAGGGGCAAACATCGCCCAGCGTCGTGCCGGAGGGGGCTCCAGGCAGGACCTGACGATCCAACAATCCAGCCAAAAACCGTCCGCACGGGGATAAAGCCAATAAAATGAAATATTTGACTGTAACCACTCCCGAATCAAATATTTGCAGACATCAATTTTTGCATACCACTGGAAACACGCGACTTAAGACCACCACCCCCCGGGGGGGGTGCCCTTCCGCGAGGCATTCACACACCCACGCCAAAACAGGTCAGGCGAATCGGCACACAACTCATCGAGTCAAACCTCGGCGAATATTTTCGCCCACCAAAAAGAGCGGCCAAACCCCCACAACCGCAGAGAGATCGGTCCCATTTCATCCGCGAGGCATTCCACGTTGACCGCATCCAGCGCCACTGATACACTCTTTAAGTTTGGCGATGCAGCTATCTTTTCGGCTGCACGGCCGGCTGGCTCCAGGCGTTTGGCACGATCGAACGCGTTTCAGGGCAGCGGGCCCGATGCAGTTCTTCTGTATGCGCCCCGGCAGCACAATCCAGGCAGCAACAAGCGGAATACGGTTTCGTCCGTCCGCATATCTTGAGGTTTCGTTATGTATGCAGTGATTCGCACAGGCGGCAAGCAGTATCTGGTTTCTCCGGGTGAGAAGCTGAAGATTGAGCGCACCGGACAGTCCGAAGGCGCCATCGAGTTCTCCGACGTGCTCGCAGTGAGCGCCGAGGCAGGCAAGTTTGAGTCGGACCTCTCCGGCGTCAAGGTCAACGGCACCGTCCTCAACGAGGGCCGCTTCGACAAGATCCTCGTCTTCAAGCTGAAGCGCAAAAAGCAGTACAAGAAGATGCAGGGTCACCGCCAGAACTTCGTCGAGGTCAAGATCAACGAGATCGTGGTCAACGGCAAGTCCTTCAAGGAAGAAGCAGCCAAGTAGCCGCGCGTCGCAGCGTGAGCGAAAGATGCAGCCGGAGTAGCAGCGGGCTTCAGCCCGCGGAGCACGGCAGAGATTAAAGTCGGGGCTTTAGCCCCGGGGATTGAGAAAAGCAAATGGCACATAAAAAAGGTCTAGGTTCTTCTAAAAACGGCCGCGACTCGAATGCACAGCGGCTCGGCGTAAAGCGTTTCGGCGGCGAGTGCGTCCTCGGCGGTTCCATCATCGTGCGCCAGCGCGGCACCAAGCTGAAGCCCGGCGCCAACGTCGGCCGCGGCAAGGACGACACCCTCTTCGCCAAGGTCTCCGGCGTGGTCCGCTTCCAGGACCGTGGCCAGCATGGCCGCTTCGTCAACATCGACCCAGCCGAAGTCACCGCCGTCCCGGCGTAAGCTTCCACCCCTCAGCTTCTGCACCATCCGGGTTCGCCCCACGGCGAGCCCCGCTTCATTTAACGACTGGCTTGCCTTTGTCGTTCAGCACCACGCGCGCCATCGGCGTGTCGTGATCGTGCGGAAACAGCACCAGCCATTGCTCCGGAATCGCACGCGCATAGAACCGCTTCCGCTCCTCGATGCAGCGCAGCGGATCGAGATCGTAACCCATCACCCAAGTCGGATCGAGATGATGCGCCGTCGGCAACAGATCGCCGATGTAACAAGCGTGTTCCTCAGCCGACTCAATGTGCACACCGATCATCTGCGCCGTGTGGCCCGGAAACAGCTCCACCGAAATCCCAGGACAGATCGCCGCCGTCGCGCCCGGCCCGGCGAGATCGAGCAGAGTCATCTGCCCCGACTCGACCAGCGGATCGTAGTTCGGTGAGAGGTAACTGACGCGGTCACGGTCCAGTTGCAGGTGTCCGTGCGCGACCTCGCCGGCGTGTGCAAAGTACCGCGCCTTGGGAAACGTCGGCGTCACACTGCCATCGGCGTGCAGCGTCGTGTTCCAGCCGCAGTGGTCGAAGTGCAGATGCGTATTAATGACGATGTCGACTTCGGCAGGATCGACGCCCGCCGCGGCGTAGGACTCCAGCAGCAGCTCCTGGTTCTGGAAGATCTGCCGCATCTTCGGCGTCTGCTTATTGCCGATTCCGGTTTCGATGACGATCGTCTGTTTGCCGGTGCGAACGACGGCCGAGTTAAGGCCCAGCACAATCTGGTTGTCGGCATTCGCGGCAATGCGCTTCTGCCACAGCGTCTTTGGCACCACGCCGAACATGGCGCCGCCGTCGAGCAGGTAAGTGCCGTCCGTGCAGACAATCAGTTCGAAGTCGCCGACAGCGGTGCGGGCGCGCACCAGGCCGGTGGCTCCGCTTGGAGTGGTTTCGGGCGTCACACTTCAAATTATGCCTGTACAGCGTGTGTAATGGCAGCCATCTCTACTGAACTGGCGGTTGCCGACGCTGGCACCGGAGCCGGTGAAGTCACGGCATCCGCAACCATCTCCGCGGACGACGCTGAATCCGTCGGGGCGGTTGCGGCAATTGTTTCCGGAGCGGTAACAGGCGTTTTCTTATTCTTGAAGCACTGTCGGCAGAGTACGGGGCGGCCCTGCGTTGGCTTGAAGGGGACCGTAGTGGAGATGCCGCATTCTGAGCACTGGGTGCGTGTCTCGGTGCGGGAGATTCCTGCCGCCGCCGGCCCGCCAGGGTTGGCGCCCGCGGCCTGCGAGCTTCGCCTCGACTTGCAAGGCTTGCAGCGCTTCGGATCATTTTTGAATTGCTTGTCCAGGAAGAAAAGTTGTTCCCCGGCGGTGAATACAAACTCACCACCGCAGTCTGCGCAGATCAAGAGCCGGTCAACGAATTCCATACCGCTTCTCCCATTGGTGCGGAACAAACCAATCGCTCGCGTCGCCGTAGACACGCGTATGTCGATCAGCCTTAGATTTGAATCGGGTAATTCGGGGCCCATGTCGTGGGGAGACGACATTCTTGGTTGGCCGGCGACAGGCTCAGGGGGAGTGCGATAGCCGGTGCCTGTCGACCTTGGGGAGGAGGGGGGTCAACCAGGCGGGTTGGAGGAAGGCCGCCTGCTTCCATCAGGAAGCGGCGGCCATCCAGGGTTTCAAGAAACAGGCTAGTCCTGTTCCTTGCGGATCTTCTTGCGATTGCGCTTACGAGCCAGCGCTTCCTTTACACGCTTCTTCTCGCCGGGCTTCAAATAAAAGGAGTGACGCTTGACCTCCTTGATGATGTCTTCCGTCTGAACCTTCCGCTTGAAGCGGCGCAACGCGTTTTCGAGAGGTTCGCCTTCCTGCACTCGAATCTCTGCCAAGGCTAAATACACCTCCAAATCGTCCCAACTGGGCAGATTTCAGAATAGCGCACAATTGCGGCCGCGCAACGGTTTTCTCTCCAGATTTAGGGGGTTTTGGGGCCTATGTGGCTCGTTCTACATACCCGCTTGCCCACCCCAGCCGGACCGCTCGCCCCCGTCCCCGGCAAACGCCACCGCCGCGAGCGGTAGAATGGAAGGTAATGATCCGGCCTTACCAGGGAATTCTGCCTACCGTCCCCGCCTCCTGCTATGTCGATGTGTCCGCCCAGCTTATCGGCGATGTCGTGCTGGGAGAACACGCCAGCGTGTGGATGAACGCCGTCGTGCGCGGCGACGTCAACTCGATCCGCATCGGCGCCAACTCCAACGTCCAGGACTGCGCCGTCCTCCACGGCATGCGCTACGTTTACCCCGTCATCGTCGGCGACTGGGTGACCATCGGCCACAATGCCACCGTTCACGGCTGTGTCGTGGAAGACGCGGTGCTCATCGGAATGGGCTGCACCATCCTGAACGATTGCCGCATTGGCGAGGGCTCCATCGTCGCCGCCGGAGCCGTCCTGCCCGAGCACACGGTGATTCCGCCGAACTCGCTGGTGGCCGGCGTCCCGGGCAAGGTGCGCCGCACCCTCGGCCCCGAAGACCGCGAACTGATCCTGAAGTACGCGAAGAACTACCTCGACTACACCGCTATCTACCTGAAAGAGATGGAAGCCAGGTAGCCGGTCTCACGGCGTCGGCAACTTTCCAAAGTACAGGCTGATCTGCCCCTGGTACTCCCCTTTGGCAACCGCCGGTTGGCCCATGGGGCCGCTGGATTTCGGCCCGACAAACTTGCTGCCGATCGCTGGAATCGCGTTCAGGAAAGACACCCCTGCATTCGGATACGGAACCCAGGCTTGTCCCGGCAACGGCGCCGCCGGCGTCTTCGGCGTGAACACCTGCACATAGACCGGCGAGTCGTGACGCTGGTCGATCACCGCGGTGATGGGCCCCTCCGCAGTGTTGAACTGCATCCAGCGGATGCCCGCATAGAACCCCTTGAACACCGGGTAGTCGAAGTGCTCCCCGGGCTTCAGATCTTCGGGATCGCCGGCCATGGTGTTGTTGTACGGCCGGTTCCACACATCGAGCGTGCCCCCGGCGAGTCGATTCTGATAGACAGTCGCCGGCCCTTCGCCCAGAAACCGCATGCCTTTCACATCCGCCTCGGGGTAGTCGAATCCGACGCCGAAGTACTCCCGCTCGCCGCTCTGAGCGTACGCGTAGTCCATGATCAGCCAGCCGTTGGGCTTTAGCCGATAGGTGATCGACTTCATTGGCCCGTCGAACGCAGCCGAAACCACCAGGTCTTCGCCGTCGCTCTTCTGCGTCAACGACGTCAGCCTGGACTCCGGCGCAACGCTGGGCGGAGTCGGCGCAGGCGGTTCCGGCTGGCCCGACTGCCGGCGCGGAGTCGGCGGAAGCCGTGGCGTCATCGCCACAACCCGCGGCCCATTGCCCAGAGAAAATGCCTTGCCCTGCCGCGACACAGAAGCGAGCAGCCCCGTGGTCTTGCTGATCTTCAGCGACAGGTCACCTGCCGTCGCAGTCAGCACGTCTCCGGATTCGGCGGCAACCGCCTTCGCGCCTCCCCCCGCTTGAATCATCCGATTCGCGTGATCGCCGGTCGGCCAGACGTACGTCTGAATCAGCCGGCCCGTCGCGTCCTTGATGCGAAGCCGCGTTGCGTCGGGCTGCTTCTTCGCCGTGGCGGCCGGAGGTCCCCAGTTGTCCCACGCAGCCGAAGCGCCCGGCGCAAGCGAACGGCCGTGATCGGTGCGAGAAGCCAGCACGACCGACCCAGACGCCGCATCGCCCGGCTGATGGAAGTCAATCGCGTCCCACTCGTACGTGCACTTGTCCGCGTCGGTGAAGCCATACCGGTTGCTCACGGTATACGAATGCGAAGTGCCGTCCGGCGGCGTCACAAGGATCGGCGACCAAAGCTGCTTGACCGTGTAGAAGCTTCCTTCCTTCTCGCGATACGGACCGACGATGCCGTCGGGAGCCTGGTTACCCGACGAATCGAGGATGCCGCCTTTGTCCACGCGCTTCACATCTTCATCGACAAACGACCACAGGAATCCGCCCGCGCCGGCCTTGCTCTTCATAATGGCGTTCCAGTACTCGTTGAGCCCCGCGCCCTGTCCGCCGTCGTACAGGCCATGCAGCATCTCGGTAGGGAAATAGACCGGATCCTCGGCGAGCTTCTGCAGCAGCAGATCGTACGTCGGGTAGTGCTTGGTGTCCGCAATGCCCGGAGGATACGCCGCCCACGGATGCAGCACCACGCGCTTCTCAGGATCGTACTTCGCAAATTCGCCGTCCAGCGCAGGATTGAACCCGCCTTCATTCCCGTTATCCCAGAACAGAATCGACGGATGATTCACGTCGTGCTCCACCATCTCCTTCACCAGCTTCTGGCCGACTTCCGTGTCGTAGTGCCCATGCCAGCCGCCCAGCTCATCCAGCACGTACAAGCCGAGCTCGTCGCATGCATCCAGGAAATGGCGGTCCGGCGGATAGTGGCTGGAGCGAACCGCATTGCCGTTCAGCTCCTTGATCACGTTGATGTCGTCCCGCGAAATCTGCTCCGAAAGCGTCCTGCCAGAATCCGGCCAGAACGAGTGGCGCGCCACGCCTTTCAGGAAAATGCGCTTGCCGTTGACGAACAACCCTTGCCCCGGCCGAACCTCAATCGTGCGGAACCCGAACTTCTGACGCACGGTATGCACCACCGCGCCGCCAACCTTCAGCTGCACCTCCAGCTGATACAGATTCGGCGTCTCAGCCGTCCACAGCCGCGGATTCGCGAACGTTCCCGAGAGATGCGTGGTCGCACTCAGCGCAACATCCTTCGCCGTCATCGGAGCGCCCACAGGCTTGCCGCTCGCATCCAGCACGCGCGCCTCCACTGAAGCCGCCGCGCCGCCCGCAGTCTGCTTGCGCGTGTCGGACGGGCTGACATCGACCCCAAGCGCTCCGTCTGCCGCCGCATTGATGGCCACGTGATCGATGAACTCCTTCGGCACCGCCTCCAGATACACCGGCCGGAAGATGCCTGCGTAGTTCCAGTAATCGGCACGCCGCTCGGCACGATTCACCGAGTCATTCATCGAGTCGTCGTCAACGTCGACCTGGATCTCGTTTTTCTCGCCCGCCGGTTTCAGCAGGCTCGTGATGTCGTACTTGAACGCGTAATACCCGCCCTGGTGGACCGGACCGGCGGATTGACCGTTGACGGTCACCTTCGTATCCGTCATCACGCCTTCGAACTTCACGAAGACAGTCTTCTCTCGCCACGCCGCAGGAGTGGTAAAGGTCCGCTTGTAGATTCCATGCACGCGAGGCCATCCGCCCGCCGGCGCAGGCTGACCATACTCGTAGATGCCGAAGCCCTGCAGCTGCCAGTTCGACGGCACGCCAATCGTGGACCACTTGTTGGCGTTCTGGCCCTGGTCGCACATGAACTGCCATTGCACGGGATCGTCCTTGCCCAGGCCGGACAAATACTGCGTCTCAGTCTCCGCAGCCCTTGCGGTTGAAGCCACGAGCAGAAGCAACAGAGCAGCACACCGAGCGGACCAACCCATTCCACAACCTCCCAACAGCCATACTCACGAGCGATCAATTGTCCCATGATCGTTTCGACCGGCACCAGCATGGAAGTCCCATCGAGCGATTCGACGCCGCGACGCCCCGTATCGCGAACGCAGGGAACGGTATGACTCATGCGGTGCTTGGGAAGGATGCCGCCGCCCGGGCGCGCGGCCTACAGATACCAGGGAATATTCACAACGATGATCCGCTGCTTGCCGCGCAGCAGAAGCAGCAGCTTCAACAACTGGACGCGCTGATTGTGCAGCAGGTTCTCCCACCAGTGATTGACCACCAGTTCCGGCAGCAGCACCGTGATCTTGCGGTCGGGATTCTGCCGCTCCAGTTCCAGGATGTACGTCATCAGCGGCGTAATCACCGCGTTGAACTTCGCATGCAGTGTAATCAGCTGTGGTTCCGTCATACCCTTTTCCCGCAGAGGCATGAGGACATTGCTGTTCCACGTGGAACCCAGCGGCTCATCGCGCTCGCCGCATTCCACCGTCACAACCTTGATGTCGGTGGAGAAGAGCACCCCGAACCGCATCGCCTTCTCACTCATGCGATCCCAGCGCGCCATGGGGATGACGACCATCGGCTCCTGCAGGTTGCTCAGGTTCAGCGGCCCCATCTTCACCACGTTCTTTACCCGGCTGTAGTGCTGCTTCACCGCGACCATCAGCCAGATCAGCGTGGGAATCAGCAACGCGGTTACCCAGGCGCCGGAGGTGAACTTCGCGATCAGCACGATGACGGTGGTGATGCCGGTGGCAACCGCACCGGTGCCGTTCACCAGCATCAGCCACAGCCGGCCCTTCTGGCCCTTCAGGTGATGCCAGTGCACCACCATGCCCGCCTGCGACAAGGTGAATGCCAGGAACGCGCCGATGGCGTACAGCGAGATCAGGCGGTCTGTCTCACCGCGAAAGGTGACCAGGATGAAGAACGTCATCGCCGTGAGTGCGTAAATGCCGTGCGAAAACAGCAATCGGCGGCCACGCAGGGTGAAGACGTGTGGCAGGTAATCGTTCATGGCGATAGTGCGCGCGAGCCGCGGGAATCCTGCAAAGGCGGTGTTCGCGCTCAGCGCCAGCGCCAGAAACACCGACCACATGGTGAAGTGATAGAACAAGCCGCGCCCGAAAACCGCCATCACGATCAGGCTCAACAGGCTCTGGTACCCGTGGCGGCCAGGATCCATCGCCATGATGCCGTACGCCTTGGCCAGCCACGCCGTGCCGTACAGCAACACGATCAGGATGGCGATGATGACGGTGAGGGTGAGTTGGGCATTCCTGGCGCGGGGCTCACGGAATGCCATGACGCCGTTGGAAACAGCTTCGACGCCGGTCATCGCAGCGCATCCGTTGGAGAAAGCCTTGAGCAGCAGCCACAAGCCGAGCGTGCTGACCGTGGCCGGCAGCGGCTCGGGCATAACGGCTACGGCAGTAGGGTGGCCTCCCGCGGCCAGCGCATGGATGGTTCCAACCACGACCGTGACCAGCAGCGATCCGACGAACATGAACGTCGGAACAATGAACGCCGCACCGCTTTCCTTGGTGCCGCGCATATTGACCAGCGCCAGCACGCCAAGGATGATGAGGCAGAGCTGCACCGTATGCGGATGCAGCCAGGGCTGATCGGAGACGATCGCTTCGACTCCGGCCGAAATGCCGACCGCGGCCGTCAGAATGTAGTCGATCATTAGCGCCGCGGCCGCCACCAGCCCCGGCCCGATGCCGAGATTCTCCTTGGCCACGGTGTACGAACCGCCGCCGGTTGGGTACGCGGAGATGGTCTGGCGATAGCTGAGAAAGACAATGATCAGCAGAATCAGAATCGCCGTGATGATCGGAATCAGGTGCGCGATCCCAAGGATGCCAAGCGGGATCAGCAGGGCGAGGGCGGTCTCGGGCCCGTAGGCAGCCGAGGTCAGAGCATCGAGGCCAAAGATGGGGATGCCGGCGGCAACTCCGATATGCTCGGCACGTTCTTCACTTGTGGCCAGGGGTCTGCCAAAGAGGGTATCGGCGAATGACATTAATATCCAACCCGTCGCAGACCGTCAGAATATCTGTGATTCACGGGGTGCGAGAATCATACGCCGGGTCACGCCGGATTGGACCTATACCTTGGTATAGGCTGGGCGTGGCGGCGTTGATGACAGGCGGGTTGTCCCCTTCCGCCGTACTTCAGGCACAGGCCATTGGGTGGATCGGAGACGGCACAAAGGCCCTCGGTCGTCGGATCGAGATTCGGCTTCTGGCCCGTCATAACCCTGGGAAAGCTTCTCCGCATTGGCTTCCGCTGCCAGGCGAAACAGCGCCTCGGTCAGCAAAGCGAGATCGGCCAGCGCCCGAAACTTCTCGTCCGGCGAGGCCAGCCCCGACTCCACAACGGAACGCAGGCGCTGCTCCTGTTCGTCCGCAAGGCGGAGGGTGGCATGGACAGCTCGTTCTGCGGAAGGGGAGAGTTTTCGGGGCGTACGCATGGAACACCTCCGATTCAGAGTGGAGTTCCGGTAGTGTGCGCCCATCCTCACCGTTTGGCTGTGATTAACGTCACATTCCCCCTGTTGACAGCTCTGGCACATAATTTCGGACTCTCCGAGACGCCTCCCAACCACATCCTGCTTGTTTTCATCTACTTGGAGGAATGTGACGTACGTCACATTCGAATTGCGCGATCTGCACTATCTTCCTCATCAGAGGGTTACGGGCTTTAACCCTCCAGATGGGGCGGAGCATCCTTGACCGGATGCCCGCCCTGAGTGTCTCTCAACTATCCCGAACGCCGAGCAGAATCCCAATGGCCAGATTCACGCACCGCCAAGACAGCTCTTTCTCCCATACATCCATCTGCCTGAAATGCTTCCGGGTCGTCGCGACCCGGGACCGCGAGTCCGAACTCAGGGCCGACGAAGCAGTTCACTCCTGCAAAGTCACGCTGCCGGGCGAAAAACCCGACCCGACGTACTGGGGCGTAGGCTGCCGCACCTGCAAAGAACTCATCGCCTTCGGCGCCTCGTTCCAGACAAGTGCCGGCGTTGGCGCGGGAGACTCCCGGCCCGGAACCATCCGCTGTGGCCAGGGCCACAGCCACATCTACTTTCCCCACGATTTTCGCCAGTTTCCCTCTCCCGCCGCGATCACTGAAGCGGCCATGGAAGAAAACGTCCGCATCTACAAAGCGGTGAATCCCACCTGGGAGCCGACCGCCGACACGGTGTTCGTGCAAACGTCTCTTTTGCAGCCAGACGAGGACACCGACGGCGACGCAGCCAGCAACTTGAAGTTGCGCCGCCCCGCCAGCCTCATGCCGGATCCTCGCCGCGAGATGGCGAAACGAGCCGCGCACCAACGCTGGGAAACGTGGGCCCAGAAGAAGACGCTGCCAGTCCAGTAGCAGCATCCACCCGTCGCCAGCGTGTCAGCCGACCCAAAAGCGGCTCCGTAACTCGCTGATCCCCGGGGATTTACGCACAAATCCTTTGTTTCCCATATTTTAGCCGCCCCAACATTTCGCAGGTGGCTGAAAACAGGGATTTTACCCGGGCCATTCGAGTTTCAGAGCCGCTGCTGGTTCGAAAAAAAACACCTATTGCGGCATAGGCAGGCGCTGCCTGGGCGAAGCCGGCGGCTGGCTGGTGTTCGCGTTCGTCTGGCCTGCGTTTTGCGCGGTTGCGTCGTTCGAAGTCGACATAGAAGCCAGATCCGACTGCCGATACTTCGAGGCGCTGACATAGCCGTGGATGTGGTCCTTGCTGATGTCGTTGATCACGACCTCAATCGGCTGCGGGCTATCCGGCGTGTAGAACATGACCGGCTGATACAGGTTGACATGCTTCTGCGACAGGTTGCGATCGTCCACCATCAACTCCATGTCGGCGAACTGATGCTTGGTGTCGGCCTTCTTCAGACGAACTTCAACCGGGCCTTCGCGCTTGAATTGCTTGGACTTCTGCACATCGAACTCGGCGTAGCTGCGCTCGCCTTTCTTCTGCAGCAGCACCAGCTCGTCGTGCGTATGCGCGATGGATCCGGTCAGCTCCGTGCGCGCGCTGACAAGGTCGCCCTGCGTGCTCGCGAGGTCGGTGCGCGCCTGGTCGATCGCCTTGCCCTGCGCGTCAAGCTGCGACTGCAACTTCTTGTAGCGCGGATCATCTGCCCGGCGAACCGCTCCCGCGCGCACTGGGCCCGCAGAGCGCGTCGACGAAACCACCGGCGCAGGCGGAGCCTCTGCTCGCGCGGCCAGCGTGTTCACTTTGGAGGCCAGGTCGCTGAGCTGATGCTGCGTCGCACTGAGCGCGGCGGTTGTCTGCGCATTGTTGACCGCAAGATTCTGAGCGGTGCCGTGTTCGCGAATCGCATAACCACCCGCGACCACGGCAAAGATAACGACGATGGCGACCCCAGCAATATGCTTGGGTGCCAGCCCCTCTTGGGATTCCAACATGATGGCCCTCCGGACAAGGCGATAGAGTGATGCCCTCTGTCTGGAAAGCACGTCCGGTGCCAGTTTCGCCGGCGGCGGAAGTTCCGCCATTGCCGCATGATGCAACTCGACCGCCCGGGCTGCGAGGAAAGAACTTCCCGGCCTGCCGGTAATTTTCACCCGCGGAATACGGCCTTGGCGGCCGCGACAGCGCCGGAAACCGCCCCCTCCCCAAAGGAAGAAGCGGACTGGCGTTTTATCGCCAGCCCGCTCTGCTGTCCTGTGGGGACGTTTCGATGCCGCTTAGTGCGCAGCAGCGATGATCGCCGACGCAATGATGCCCGTGGCGACCGCTGCCATGACATAGTTCCCGTCGACCTCGCGCCACTCATACCCGCGCGGCGGCTTGCGCAGGTGGTAGGTGCGGTAGTCAACGACCTCGCCTCGGCGCCAGTCCTGGTCGCGCATGTGGTAGCCCTTCTTCCACTCGTTATGGCGGACGTAGGCGTGGTTGTCGTGGTGGTCGGAGTCATGGTGGTCAGAATCATGATGGTCGGAATCATGATGGTCGTCGCGGTGGTCATCCTGTGCGATGAGCATGCCGCTGGAAAAAACTGCGGAGAGCGTGGAAAACGCGATGAGCTTTCCGATTCGGTTCACGGTAGTACCTCCACGGGGTTGGATGCAGGAAGACAATTGCTTGAGCCGAGCGAACCTATGAATTTTAGGGTCGATTGAGGCAACCCGGGTGGGCAGAAAAAGTTTTGCGGAATCTTTCAAATCGACCGATTCGGCTGGCATCTGAGAAGAAATGAAAAAGGGAAGCGCGATTGAACTGCTAGGCTGTCGAACGGTTGAGCAGGGGTTGTTGATGCGGTTTACGGACGGATTCTATCTGTTCGACACGCCATTCCTATTGGCCCACCGGATCACGGACGGCAACAAGATTCCGAGTGCGAGCGAATGGCTGCGGACCCGCTGGAACCGTAAGAGCCCAGGCCTCGCCGGCAACGGCAACGGCAACGGCAACGGCAAAGAAGAATAATGATGGGGGGCGGGGTCAACCCGGCAACGATCTTTCCCGGGAACTCAGCCCTGCCGGGTCGCAGTGTAGCGAGCGGACGCGAACCCACTTTCGCTACACTGAAGGTTCATGTCGACCCAGTCCTCTCTCTTGAAAGCTGTGCGCGGAACGCGCGATCTGCTCCCCCCGGAAACGGCGCTTTGGAACCGCGTGGAGGCCGTTGCGCGGGAGGTGTTCGCCCGCTACAGCTTCGGCGAGATCCGCACGCCCATCTTCGAGACCACCGAGCTATTCGCCCGCGGCGTAGGCGAAGAAACCGACATCGTTTCGAAAGAGATGTACACGTGGGAGGACCGCGCCCGCGCTCAGAGCGAGAAAGCGCAATCCTTGACTCTGCGGCCCGAGAACACCGCTGGCGTCGTACGCGCATATATCGAGCACAAGCTGGGCGAACGCGGCGATCTGCAGAAGCTCTACTACATCGGCCCGCAGTTCCGCCGCGAGCGTCCCCAGCGCGGCCGTTACCGCCAGTTCTGGCAGATTGGCGTGGAAGTGTTGGGGCCGGTTTCGTCGGGGTCGGAGTCGCCAGTGCGCGACGCCGAGGTGCTGGA
Source organism: Acidobacteriaceae bacterium (assembly GCA_036498865.1). Classification (GTDB taxonomy): domain Bacteria; phylum Acidobacteriota; class Terriglobia; order Terriglobales; family Acidobacteriaceae; genus Edaphobacter. The sequence continues at coordinate 116,224 of DASYEU010000018.1, forward strand.
GATGCTGGCCACCCTGCTCGACGAACTTGGCGTTCGCGGCTGGCAACTGCAACTGAACTCCGTGGGCTCCGCCGAAGATCGCAAGCGCTACAACACGGCGCTGCGCGAGGCTCTGGCGCCGGTGAAGCACCGCATGTGCGAGGACAATCAGCGGCGGGCGGAGACGAATCCGCTGCGGGTGCTGGACTCGAAGGAGCCGGCGGATCAGGCCATTATTGATGGGCTGCCGAAGATTGCGGATTTTCTGGATGAGGCTTCGCGTGCACACTTCGCGGCCGTGACGGCGGCGCTCGATGCATGCGGCGTTGCCTATACCGTCAATCCGCGTTTAGTGCGCGGGCTGGACTACTACACGCGGACGACGTTCGAGTTCACGGTGCCCGACGGCTCGGGGCTGGGGACGCAGAATGCTCTGCTGGGCGGCGGAAGGTACGACGGGCTGAGCGAGATGCTCGGCGGGCCGAAAGCTCCGGGCATCGGCTTCGCTATCGGCGAGGACCGGCTGGTGATGGTGCTGCAGGAGCAGGCGGCGACCGCGGCGGATGCCCCGCATCCCGAGGCTATGTGGGTCCCGAAGCTCGACGCGTACATTGCGCCGATGGGCGTGGAGCGCAACGCGGCCGCGCTCGCCCTGGCCCGCGAACTCCGCCGGGCAGGTCTTTCGGTTGAAGTAGGTGACGGCGCCTTCCGCCTGAAGAAATCGTTTGAGGCGGCGGACAAAGCTGCGCGGCACATCGTCATCCTCGGAGAAGATGAGCTGCGCGATGGTGTGGCTACCGTGAAGACGTTTGCCACCGGACAGCAGATCAAGGTGCCGCGACCTGATCTGGCTGCAGCCTTGAAGGCCTGATCGGAGCTGATGGACCACGCAACTCTGTACATCCTGTCGATCGTTTTCCTGGCGACCCTCATCCGCTCGACCTTTGGATTCGGTGAAGCGCTGATCGCGGTTCCGCTGCTGGCGCTGTTCGTCCCGATTGAAGTTGCAACGCCGCTTGCCGTGCTGATCTCCATCACCATTGCTGCCATCGTGGTGGTGCAGGATTGGAGCAAGATTCACCTGCGCAGCGTTGGCTGGCTGCTGGTGCCAACCTTCGCCGGCATTCCGCTCGGCATCGCGCTGCTGGCCAGCTCGCATCCTCAGGCAGTGAAGGCCCTGCTGGCTCTGATCCTCATCGCGTTCTCAAGCTACTTTCTCATCGGCCGCAGTCCTCTCCACCTTCGCGACGATCATCGCGCGTGGCTGCTTGGCTGCGGATTCCTGGCCGGCATCCTGGGCGGAGCGTATGGCATGAATGGCCCGCCGCTGGTGATCTATGGAGCGATGCGGCGCTGGTCGCCGCAGCACTTTCGCGCCACGCTGCAGGGATACTTTCTGCCTGCCAGCATCGTTACGGTTGTTGGCTTCTGGTTCAGCGGGCTGTGGACGCGGACGGTGACGCACGACTACCTGCTCTCCCTGCCAGCCACAATTCCGGCCGTCTTCCTGGGCCGCTGGCTCAACCACCGGCTCCGCGAGGGATCCTACCTGAAATATGTCTACGCAGGGCTGCTCGCCATCGGCCTGGTCTTGCTGGCGCAGGCATACCGCTGACGACAATACTGCTGCGCAGATGTCGAAGAAATAACTTCGTTCCTGCGGCACGTGAGAAGAATGCTTCTCACTCTGCGACAAAATCATCTCGGCCGCAGTTGCGGATGCAACGCTGAAGAACGCGTGTGCGCCGACTTGAGGAGCTAGTTCTCTGTGGGGCGGTCGATGCTGTCGATTATGACCAACTCGACCTGCGCTTTGGCGGGCACCAGTTTCATCCCCAGCTTCTCTTCGAGCGCCTGTGCCAGCGATGGCGTGTCCGGCTCGCCCGCGGTGCCGGCCCCGGGGCCATGCAGCGGCGGAGACAGGCCTGGGAAGCGGAAGTCGGTGAGGTCGAAGTTCCCCTCGAAGCCGGTTTTGTCCACGATCGGCCGTCCGCCCACGTCGGGCGACTGGCCGCGGAGAGCGTTGAGGAACAGGTCGATGGAAATGGTATGCGCTGTGAGGATGGTGGCCCCGGTTGAGTTCACCGACATATTCGCCGAGCCAGATGGCATCTCGCCCGGCTTGAGCGGCTTGTCCGATTGCGCCGGCGGGGGCGCTGTTGGCTTGATTTTGAGGCCGCCCTTGGCGGGGACGAGCTCGAAGATCTGCATCTCGCGTGTCTCGAAGTGAACCTTCAGATGGAAGCGGTCCGCGAGCAGCGCCTGCTGCATGGTTCGCCGGTCGGCGGTGCGCTCGCTAGCGGGCATCTTCTCCATGGCCACGCGCAGGTCGTCCGCCGCCTTGCCGACGATCTCGTACCTGTCGTCGTCAATCCACGCCGGGCCGCCCAGCACCCGCGCTCCCGAGTACATCACCCCCTGCATTCCCCACGGCACCGACACCCCGAACGCTCCGGAGATGTACCCTCGCAGCGTTGAACCCCCATACGGCCGATCGGGCCCAACCGGCTTCACTGTGGTCACGTCGTAAGCGAGCGGAGCCCCGCTGGGGTGAAACACCGTCAGCGCAGACGGCCCCTGCGCTACGCCCACAACGGCCGCCGACAGCGCGAGCAGGGAGACGCATCTGCCGATACCCCGCAAGGAACTCTTCGTCACAGCACGCTCCGCTTTCTCCGCCCCAATTCGTTGCTCGGACATATGCAGGCCCACACTAGTACGACACCTATCGTATGTCAAGTTCTGGGAAGCTATGCCGATTCCAAGGTGTGCAGCGTAACGTTACGCTGTACAATCTTAGAGAGATGATTCGCAGTTTCCGGCATAAGGGCATCGAGAGGTTTTTTACGACAGGTTCGAAGGCCGGAATTCAGCCGAAACATGCTGCGAAGCTCAATGATCAGTTGACCGCACTCAACATCGCGAGAAAGCCCACCAACATGGATTTACCGGGATGGCAGTTGCACGAGTTGAGAGGGGAACTGGCTGGGCATTGGGCCGTGAGTGTGAATGGGAACTGGAGAATCATCTTTGCGTTCGATGGTGAAGACGCGATCCTCGTCGATTATCAGGACTATCACTGATGGGAGAACTGACGATGCGCATGAATAACCCGGCACATCCTGGCAGACTGCTTGCCTACTACATGGAAGGGCGCACGGTGACGGAAGTCGCCAAGCGGCTGGGTGTCACGCGGCCAGCGCTTTCGCGCGTACTGAATGGCAAGGCAGCGATGTCCGCCGATATGGCGCTGCGCATCAGCGAAGCGTTCGGGACCGAGCCGGATTTCTGGATGCGGCTTCAAATGCAGCGCGACCTATGGGTCGCCTCGCGCAAGAAGCGCGCCAAGGTCAAGCCATTTCCGACGAGCAAGGCGGCCTAGCGAGCGTGGGCAACGCCGGACTTGCGGTAGATTAGGTCGGGAGGACGAAAGCAGAATCCCCGACGGCAACATGAGAGCCATGAACAAACTTGCGCCCTTCCTCTGGTTCAACGACAACGCCGAAGCAGCCGCCGAGTTCTACCTGAGCGTCTTTCCCCACGCGCGCAAGCTCGATGAGGTGCGTTCCAAAGGGGTCGGTCCCTGGCCCGTGGGCGCGATTGCCACCATTACCATCGAGCTTGAGGGTCAGGAGATGGTGTTTCTCAACGGCGGCCCCGCGTATCAGCTCACCCCTGGCTTCTCGTTCTTCGTCCGCTGCGATTCCCAGGAAGAGATCGACGGCTACTGGGACAAGTTGATGGCAGGCGGCAACTCCATGGCCTGCGGCTGGCTCACGGACCGCTTCGGCCTGTGCTGGCAGATTGTGCCGCGGAATATCAGCGAATTGATCAGTCATCCCAAAGCGATGGAAGCCATGATGGGGATGATCAAGCTGGACCTGCCCGCCCTGGAAGCCGCCGCCGCGCACGCAGATTGAGAGCCTGAGCTGCGGAAATGGGCCGAGGTGCCGCTCCCGGCGGCACAGCCCGGGCTGCTTTCGTACAATAGGAAGATCGTGACTTTAGACTTTTTGGGCAACCTGCAGCGTACGCAAATGTGTGGAGAGCTTCGCGCCGAACACGCGGGGCAGAACGTCGTTCTGATGGGTTGGGTGAACCGGCGGCGCGACCATGGCGGCCTGATCTTCCTCGATCTGCGCGACCGCAGCGGCCTCACCCAGGTGGTGGTCGACGAGAAGGTCGGCACCGCGCACGACAAGGCCGACGCAGCCCGGTCCGAGTACGTGGTCGCCGTAAAAGGCCACGTTCGCCGCCGCGGCGCGGGCCTCGAAAACCCCAACATGCCGACCGGCGAAATCGAAGTCGTCGCCGACGAGCTCTTCCTGCTGAACGAAGCGAAGACGCCACCGTTCTCGCCCGCCGAGGACGCCATCGGCAACGAGGAGGTTCGCCTGAAGTGGCGCTACCTCGACCTGCGCCGCACCGAGATGCAGAAGAACTTCGCCCTGCGCAGCCGCGTCGCCATGGCGATTCGTAACTACCTCGTCGGCGAGGGCTTCCTCGAGATCGAGACGCCGTTTATGACCCGCTCCACTCCGGAAGGCGCGCGCGATTACCTGGTTCCGAGCCGCGTGCACGCCGGCCACTTCTACGCGCTGCCGCAGTCGCCGCAGATCTTCAAGCAGATCCTGATGATCTC